>CAKZLI010000071.1 GCA_937125395.1 uncultured Glaciecola sp. | reverse complement strand
AGCACATACGATTACTATTGAGGTTGGATTTGCTACTGACTTAACAACTCTAGCGCCAACATTTACTACTTCAGCAGGTTCAGCGCCTCACGTAGGTGGTGTTCAGCAGGAAAGTGGAGTGTCTATTAACGACTTTACTTCTACATTTACTTACGATGTGATTTCTCAAGATGGTACTTCGCAAGCATGGACAGTAGATGTTACAAATAATCTAGTAGCTTCAACGGAAAAAGATATTTTAACTTTCAGTGCTGCTGGTGTAGATGGAACAATTGGAGCTAATACTGTTGATATATCTTTGGATCCATTTAACAATATCGCTGATATTACTCCTTTATTTACATTATCAACATATGCAACGCCATCAATTACCAAAATCAGAATTGAAGACTATGATAACACCCTTTGGAAAATTTCTTGAAATAGCAGTAAACATTGCTTGGCTCTCTAAAGCCTTGTTCTCGGCAGCCTTGGTTTCCAGAACCTGATCTTCGAGGTTTAGATTGGCCTCGACCAGTTTTTTTACGGTAACCTTGAGTTCGTCGGTACGTTCAGCGACTTTAAGTTCTAATTCGCTTGCGTAGTCTTGTAATAGCCAGCGGCTTCTTTCCAATTCTTTTCGGCCGTGGTGTTGCTCAAGGGCGATACTGGTAAGCTGCACTAAGTTGGCAATAATTTCTTTTTGACCTTTGGTGGGCGTTTTTATCGTTTTATGATAGATGGCAAAAGTGCCCAAAACCTTTTTGTCCGAAGAAAGAACGGGAAACGACCAACAGGCACGAAGTCCGTTTTCTAGGGCAAGGTCCTTAAAATCTTTCCAGCGGGGATCCTTTGCAACATCGGTTACGATAATAGCTTTTTTAAGATGGGCCGCCGTACCACATGAACCTACCTTTGGACCGATGCCAATCCCCTCAATTGCATTGCTGAACGATTCGGGTAAATTCGGGGCTACCAGTTTATGCAGGGTATTTTTTTTAGAATCCAATGTAAGAATGGAGGCTATACCTTCTTTGATACTTGATTCCATCGTTTTTACAATTTCCATACCGACGATTTTAAGCGACTTATGTTGAGCGACCATTTCCAAAACTTTTCTGATATGGCCTTTAAAGACCTCGTCTTTCTTTCGATCGGTCACATCGTTTTGAACACCTATAAAATGAGTCGTTTTGCCCAAGTCGTTGAAAACGGGCGTAATGGTCAGTTCGTTATAGAAAAGGGAGCCATCTTTTCGGTAATTGCGCAAAATGGTCTGGCAGGGTTTTTGTTTTTTAATAGCTTGGCGTATTTTTTTGTTTTGTTTAGTATCTTTAAGATTGGATTTTATGTTAATGAAAAAAAACCTACTCCTCCTTTTTATAGTTTTTAGTTTCTCCGGATTTTCCCAAGAAAACAGCGAAAATGGTGAAAATCGTGAGTTCAAGGCCATCGTTATCAACGCACAAACCGATGATGCCATGGAAAGTGTTCATGTGGTAAACCTAAATCAGGTTGTTGGCACCATTACCAACAAGAAAGGAGAATGGTCGTGAGGCCCGAGAAGAGTCACTATTTGAATTCCAGATTTAGCGCTTTGCTAAGTGTTTCCCCCAACAGAAACACCTGTAGGACGCTTGCCCTGATCGCTTGTTTGTCGATTGCATTATTTGGCTCAGAGAAGAACTATGCCAAGGAAAATACTGATCCTTTGATGGGTTTGAATCGTCCGATTCATGAATTCAACACAGTGGTAGATTCTGTTTTAGTAAGGCCTCTTGCCTCTGGGTATTCCAAGTTTGCGCCAAAATTTGTCAAAATCTAACTGTCGTTGGTCTAATTTGATACGTTTGTTGGCACTGCCTTCGATTTTTTCTTCAAGCCAAATATACATATAAGTCCAAGTGGTTTGCGGGCACATAAATCCGCACCAAACACGCCCTGCAAAAGTCGTGACAAAGAATAACGCGAATGCGGCAACAATAAATATATAGGCGAGTACTGTCAGATCTTGAGGCCATAACGTGATAGCAAACAAGTTAAAACGTTGTTCAGGGATATCAAACAAAATAGCTTGTTGACCGTTATATTGTAGCCATGGGATCACCGCAAATAACGCTAAGAATATAAACCCAAAAAAACGACGCGCGTTTTCGATGGTGCCTTTAACAGCACGGACATAGATTCGTGAACGAGCAGGATAAATATCAACACCTGAATCATCAGCAGGTTGGATCGTAATTTTTTTGGGGATCGCTTTGCCAGCTTTAGGTTCTGCTGGGATAACTTTAATGGGGATCTGTTCGCTCATGGTCATTGCCTTTGTCGGATCATCGTATCTGGTTAGTATAAAATGATCCTGTTGTCCTTTTATTGAAGTATATCAATGTTTAATGGTTTATTACATAAATGCGATGCTCAGCGATTAGTATTAAGCGAAATGGTTGTGTTATATTTATTAATAACACTTATCGACTTCAGTGCTTCACTGTTAAGGATACTTCATGAAAACCACTCATTTACGTCAGCAGTTAAATGCACTATGCATTTGTTTTATGCTCGGATTTTTGACACACAGCGGTACTGTTTTCGCATCATCTGAATCTGATAGCCAAGCTATTCCGCCCAACATCACCGTTAAATGGGGCGATTATAAAACCTTTACTGATGTTAAATCAGCGAATGAATCACGTAAAAAATTCGCTGAACGCACCTTCCGTTCAATCGATAAATATCTTGTTAAACTCGCGCAAGATTTACCGCAAGGTCATGTATTAAATATCGATGTGACGAACTTAGATTTGGCTGGACGGGTATTACCTGGTAGTTTTGTTGGATTAGGCTTACATTCTACTGAGGATATACGTCTGATTAAGCAAATCGATATTCCGCGCATAGCGTTTAGTTACACTTATGTCGATGCCGCTGGCAACGTCCTTAGTAGCGACACCGTAGAGCTCAAAGATATGTCATTTATTTCAGGTCATAATCCGCTGTTTAGTTCGGATTCGCTTAAATACGAAAAAAACATGCTCCGTAAATGGTTCAAAAAGAACTTTACGGTGTAAATTACAACTTAGGCCTGTCGTATTCTAGTCAGTGATAAAATCACTTATATCCGTGTTATACACCGTCTCAGCAGCATGCATAATAATGTGTTTATGCTGTTGAGCACGAGGCAATATATAAGCTAGATAAAACTCACCTGTTTTGATTTTTCCTGCAGCAAATGATTGGTTATCTAGCGTTGGTAGCTTGTCAAGCATACTCAACCATAACACCCCGATAAGCGTGTATGACACATACTGCAGATAATCACACGCAATGGCAGCACAGTGTTCAGGTGTTGCGCCCAACAAATCGTTTGATAACGTCTGCCACTCATTGAGCAGTGCTTGGGCTTGGCGTTGTTTGTCCGTGTTTGATATCTTGGCGACTACGCGATTGAACACGTCATACGTAGCTTGCATCATGCTGGCGTTGCTGCGTGTTAACTTACGTCCAATCAAATCTGCGGCTTGTATCCCATTGGTCCCTTCATATAACTGCGCGATGCGAGTATCTCGCACTAACTGCTCCATACCCCATTCACGAATATAACCATGACCGCCATACACTTGAATGCCGTAGTTAGAGACTTCGGTAGCCATGTCGGTAAAAAATGCCTTACAGACTGGGGTCAAATACGCTAATACGGTCGCTGCTTCTGCTTGTTCGGCACCGTCGGTGTATTTTTCGATATCCATGTACTGAGCATACAAGATAGACAATGCGCGTGAACCCTCAGTCAATGCGCGTTGGGTTAATAACATACGTTTGACATCGGGTTGGCATATAATCGGATCGGCTTTTTTATCGGCAGCTTGTACACCTTGCGGAGCGCGAGACTGTAAGCGCTCAACAGCATATTCCAACGCACCTTGATAAGCAGCTTCAGCAACACCCAAGCCCTGTAAGCCCACTTGAAAACGCGCATCATTCATCATCGTAAACATACACGCTAGGCCTGCATTTTCTTCACCGACAAGATAACCGACTGCGTCATCATAATTCATCACACAAGTTGGGGAGCCTTTGATCCCCATTTTCTTTTCGATGCTGCCAACGCTGACGCGATTCGGCGCACCCAGTGAACCATCTGCATTTACCATGATTTTGGGTACCAAAAATAAACTAATGCCTTTTACGCCCTCAGGCGCACCAGGTAGTCTAGCCAGTACCATATGAATAATATTCTCCGTCCAATCGTGGTCGCCACCGGTAATAAATATTTTATTTCCACTTACTCGATAAGACCCGTCCTCTTGTGGCGTTGCTTTACTAGTCAACAAACTCAGATCACTGCCGGCATGCGGTTCGGTCAGGTTCATGGTACCAGTCCATTCACCGGTTGTAATTTTGCTGAGGTATGTTTGTTTTAGCTCATCAGTGGCGTGACGGTTTACGGCTAACACCGCACTTTCGGTCAGCATGGTGGTTAAACGCCAACTTAAATTCGCAGAATTGAGCATTTCATGAACTGGCACAGCCATAGAATAAGGTAGATCTTGCCCCTCAAAATCGGGGTTACCGAGCATTGCATTCCAACCGTTGGCAATATAAGTTTGGTATGCCTGAGCAAAACCATCTGGAGTGGCAACTTGTCCATCCACCAAGCGACAGCCTTGCTCATCACCTGATTGGTTTAAAGGCGCAATTTCTTGCTCTGCAAATTTAGCGCCCTGAGCTAAAATTTCTTGTGCTAAATCCGCATCCATTCCGGTTGCACCGATGCGTTGATAATGACCGTCAAGGCCCAGCCAATCATGTAACAAAAACGAAAAATCATCTAGCGGAGCGCGATATTGGGTCATCATAAATCCTTACATTGTGCAGAGTAAAACGCTGGTGGTTAGACCAGATTATACCAAGATACTAGATGATTAATTGGGCAAATAAAAGGGAATTTTGAATCAATTATAATGATAGTACTGAATTTACGTGCGTAGCTGATTTATTCAGAAACGGAGTTGATCTGCGTTACTGGGATTGAGCTTGGCGTTATGACAAAGGCATCGCGTAGGGGGATCAAATCATCAGCAAAGCGCAACATATCTTTATCCAATAAATAAGGGTCATGTAAATGTAATTCGCTAGCTTCATATTGGGCAAAGCTTGGGGCTGTACGTGGAAAAAACGTTGGATTCACAACATTATCTGCCACACAAGCAAAGATGACCATGCCA
This sequence comes from uncultured Glaciecola sp., assembly GCA_937125395.1. GTDB lineage: Bacteria > Pseudomonadota > Gammaproteobacteria > Enterobacterales > Alteromonadaceae > Opacimonas. The sequence goes on along the minus strand of CAKZLI010000071.1, from coordinate 77,094 downwards.
TTGGCTGTTTGCTGCAATGCGTCGCGCACTTCAACATTAATACCCGTTTCTGCAAACGTTTCGCGGTGAGCTGCACAAGCTAATGCTTCTGTTGGTTGAGCCATCCCACCTGGAATATCTAAACGATCACTAATACGATGTGATATCAATAGTACGCGCTGGTCTAGACGGATTAAACAGCCTGCATATTTAGCATCAACAGGTATGTTAAATGTATTTTTTGATACCACTTGAGTATTTGCATTTTCAGGCGTTTGGGTTCGACAATGGGGCAAGTTAGGATGCGCAGGGTAACAACCTACGACAATAACTAGAATAAACACGATCCAAATCAATCTAAATAACATCAAAAACAGTACATATTATGTAATTCATTATATAATACGCTGTTATTTCAAAATATTGCACCAATATGTACATTATTAGGCGATATTATTTTTTACATTGATTAGGAATTTTATGTTTAAACGTCTTGGTTTTTCTCCGCTATTAATTGGTGTTATCGCCATTGTTGGTTTTTTAATTTATATCAATTTACCCAAAGCGTCAGTTGATCAGCAGCGCGGCAGCAGAGCAACACCTGTAATGACACAGATTGCCGGCATCGAGCCATTTGCGATTACTCTGCAAGCGTTAGGCACCGCTAAAGCAAATGAATCTGTGATGATTACCCCGCAGCAAGCCGATGTGATTACTGAGTTACATTTTAGTGATGGACAACAAGTCGAAAAAGGCAGTTTACTGGCACGCTTAAACAATAAAGAACAACAAGCAAAGCTCAATGAAATTGACATCAACCTAGCTGAAGCTCAACGTCAATTAGCACGCTTTGAAAATTTATCCTTGAGTAATTCAACCTCGAAACAGTTACTAGATGAACGCCAAGCGCGAGTCAAAGCATTAACAGCGCAACGAGAAGTCGCGCAAGAAAATTTAAATAAAACCCTGATCACGGCTCCGTTTTCTGGCAAGTTAGGCCTACGTCAGGTGTCCTTAGGTGCGTTTGTTCGTCCCGGCGATGTACTGACAACATTGGATGATTTGGCAACCATAAAAGTTGATTTTGCTATCTCTGAGCGTCATTTACCCAGTGTAGCCGATGGGCAGACGGTTTTTGCAGAATCAGTGGCATACCCAGGTGTGCAATTTAGTGGAATTATTACCAATGTTGATTCACGCATCGACCCAGCAACACGTTCGATCAATATTCGCACGGTGATCAATAACGAATCAGGTCAATTAAGACCCGGTATGTTGTTAACGGTGACCTTACAAAAACGTGTACTGAGTGCATTAGTCATCGATGAAAAAGCCCTTGTACCTGATCACAAGGATCAGTTTGTATTTAAAGTCACAGATGGCAAAGCATTAAAAACACAAGTACTAATAGGTGAGCGCCGCCCAGGAACCGTACAGATACTATCCGGTCTAGACAGTGGTGATGAGGTCGTCGTGCAGGGGACGCTTAGGATCAGAAATGGGTCGACATTGCGTGTATTAAATGCAACGGCCAACCCAGCACCCGCGCTTGAACGTTCACAAGGATAAACCGTATGTTATTGTCTGATTTATCCGTTAAACGACCGGTATTTGCAAGTGTCGTTAATTTATTATTAATTGTGTTTGGGATTGTTGCGATTAGCTTATTATCGCTGCGTGAATATCCTGATATTGACCCACCCATTGTGTCTGTTAGTACCAGCTATCCTGGGGCTTCAGCAACCATTATTGAAACCCGTATCACGCAGTTACTGGAAGATCGTATTAGTGGTATTGAAGGAATAAAAAACATCTCATCATCATCCCGCAATGGACGCTCGAGTATTTCGATTGAATTTAATTTATCACGTGACATCGATGCCGCCTCCAATGATGTTCGAGAGCGCATTAGTCGTGCGCTGAATAACTTACCAGATCAAGCTTTTCCACCAGAAGTATCTAAAGCGGGCTCAAATGAAGATGTGATTGTATGGTACAACCTTCGCTCTAGTAATTTGTCTGTTATGGAATTGACAGATTACGCGGATCGCTTTATTGCCGATCAACTATCGACTGTTGATGGTGTGGCGCGTGTTCGAATAGGCGGTGGTCGAAGCTATGCCATGAAAGTATGGTTAGATAAACAAGCAATGGCTGCACGAGGCGTCACGGTAGCAGACGTTGAACGCGTAATTCGTAGCGAAAATGTCGAATTACCCGCTGGACGCGTTGAGTCCGCATCGCGTGATTTTGAAGTGCGCGTGGCACGTTCATTTTTAACACCAGATGACTTTGCCCGCTTAACGATCAAATCCAATGTGGACGGTTATTTGGTGCGATTATCTGAAGTTGCGACAGTAGAACTTGCCGCTGAGGACGATGAAACCGATTTTCGTGGTGATGGCGTTAATATGATTGGTTTGGGTATTGTCAAACAATCTAAAGCAAATACCTTGGAAGTCGCGCGCAATGCCAAGGCGGAGATTGCACAAATCACACAAACATTACCAGATAATATTTTTATTGTACCGAGCTATGATTCATCGGTGTTCATTGAAGAATCCATTAACGAAGTATACAACACGCTGGCTATCGCAATGTTGATGGTAGTGGTAGTGATATATATTTTCTTAGGTAATATCAGAGCCACCATTATCCCGGCTATTACGGTTCCGGTGTCACTGGTTGCTGCATTTATTGTCATGTATGCATTAGGCTTCTCTATTAACTTGTTGACCTTATTAGCCCTAGTGTTAGCGATAGGATTAGTGGTTGATGATGCGATCGTGGTGCTTGAGAATATTTATCGACGGATTGAAATGGGAGAGCCACCACTATTGGCCTCGTATCGTGGTGCTAGAGAAGTGGGCTTTGCGGTTATTGCCACAACGTTAGTATTGATTTCGGTATTTGTGCCATTGGTGTTTTTGGAAGGTAATATTGGACGGTTATTTACGGAGTTTGCATTGGCAATTGCCGCTGCGGTTGCATTTTCAAGCTTCACAGCACTGACGTTATCGCCAATGTTGAGTTCATTGTTACTAAAAAAACGCAGCCGTAGCAGTGGTTTTGGTGCATGGGTCGACGCAGTATTCAAAAAAATAGAACAAGCGTATAATCAGCGCTTACAAGTTACCGTTCATCAACCCATATTGGTGTTTATTTTGATAGCGACCAGTCTTGTCGCGTTATATCAATTAAATGGTTTATTGCCTAAAGAATTTGTTCCAAAAGAAGATCGCGGTAATTTCTTTGTGCTTATGCAAGCCCAACAAGGGGCTAGTTATGAATCAAATAGTGACAATCTTAAAAAAATCGAAGATGTGCTACTCCCGTATTTAGATACAGGTGAAGTGCGTCGGGTGTTGGTTCGTACTCCTGGATTTGGTGGCTCTGCAGGTATTGCAATTGTTGGCGCTGCAAACTGGGATGATCGTAAACGTAGCACGTTTGATTTGATGAATGAAGTCACTGGCAAGTTACAGGGGATCCCGGATGTGCGCGCTTTTGCCTTGATGCGTTCAGCATTGGGCGGCAGGGGTGTAGGCCGGCCGGTGCAGTTTGTGCTACAAGGAAATACCTATGAGGAATTAGTACAATGGCGTGATACGTTGTTAGAAAAAGCCTCAGAAAACCGCAATTTACTGCGTTTAGATTCAGATTATAAAGAAACAACACCGCAGATTAATGTCAATATTGATCGTGAGCGAGCTGCCGATTTAGGGGTATCCATCTCTGAAATAGGTCGAACGTTAGAAACGATGCTTGGACAGCGCAGAGTATCGCGCTATCTTGACCGAGGGCAAGAGTATGAGGTCATTCTGGAGGGGAAAGACAGTGATTTTACTAGCCCTAATAGTATTGATAATATTTTTGTTCGCTCTAATACTAGCAATCAACTTATTCCGATGGATAATTTGGTCAGTGTCGATGAAGAAGCAACTTCATCTACCTTAAACCGCTATAATCGCATGCGTTCAATCACAATCTCAGCCAATTTAGCAGAAGGGTACACGATTGGTGAAGCGTTAGCCTATCTAGAGAATATCGTTGCCACTGATTTGCCTGAGGACGTCGCCATTGATTATAAAGGTGAGTCGTTGTTATACCAAGAATCAGGTAACTCATTCATATTTATATTCGCAATGGCGTTAGCGGTCACATACTTAGTGTTAGCCGCACAATTTGAAAGTTGGATACATCCTTTAGTCATTATGTTAACTGTCCCGCTAGCACTTGTAGGGGCTTATATTGGGCTGTACTTGAGTGGTATGTCATTGAATATCTACAGCCAGATTGGTCTGGTAATGTTGATTGGCCTGGCGGCCAAAAATGGCATCCTGATTGTTGAATTTACCAATCAGCTTCGTGATGCAGGTATGGAATTTAAAACCGCGCTATGTACTGCGGCTACGCAACGATTACGCCCGATAGTTATGACCGGCTTTACCACTGTATTTAGTGCATTACCCTTAGTCTTAGCGTCAGGGCCAGGGTCGGAGAGTAGGGCAGTGATCGGTATGGTTATCTTTGCTGGCGTGTTGTTCTCAACATTCTTGACGTTGTTTGTTGTCCCTACCATGTATTATATTTTGGCAAAGAATACCGCTTCACCAGAAGCATTAAAACAACAAGTAGAAGCATATGAGCAAGCGATGCCATATCGTAAAGGCGATGAAGTATAAACTCATCGCGCTAAATGCAAGATAATTACTGGTGGCCCGCCTGGTCTGCCAGTTTATCTTTTTTGTTATTTTTGATTTTCATCAACAATATAAAGAATGCCAATATAAATGTGAGCACATTCGCTAAAATCATTGGCAAATCGTTTAACAATATCCCATAGCTTAACCACATCATCACACCAAACGTAAATACACTGTACATTACCAGTGACAAGGACTGTGTGTCTTTAGTTTTAAGGACTTTGAGTGCTTGGGGTAAAAACGATAACGACGTACAAACCGCAGCGGTATAACCTACTAATTCAATCATATTTTTATGTCACATATAAAAAAGCCCTGAGCAGCAAAGTTCAGGGCTGTTGTGTAGTTATTGTTGTATCAATAATTATTCGTCTAAGAAACTTCTAAGTTGCTCAGAACGGCTTGGATGGCGTAATTTACGTAACGCTTTAGCTTCGATTTGACGAATACGTTCGCGGGTTACATCAAACTGCTTACCGACTTCTTCCAAGGTATGGTCAGTATTCATGTCGATACCAAAACGCATCCGCAGAACTTTTGCTTCACGTTGTGTTAACCCAGCAAGTACATCTTGGGTTGCATCTTTAAGACTACCGCCAGTCGCTGAATCAAGCGGCTGAATAATAGTGCTATCTTCAATAAAGTCACCTAAGTGTGAATCTTCATCATCACCAATCGGCGTTTCCATTGAGATTGGCTCTTTAGCAATCTTGAGTACCTTACGGATCTTATCTTCTGGCATAATCATGCGTTCGGATAATTCTTCAGGCGTTGGTTCACGACCCATCTCTTGTAGCATTTGACGAGAAATACGATTGAGTTTGTTAATCGTTTCGATCATATGTACTGGAATACGGATGGTGCGAGCCTGATCGGCAATTGAACGCGTAATCGCTTGACGTATCCACCAAGTAGCATAAGTTGAAAACTTATAACCACGGCGGTACTCAAACTTATCGACTGCTTTCATCAAACCGATGTTACCTTCTTGGATCAGATCCAAGAACTGTAAACCACGGTTAGTGTATTTTTTGGCGATTGAGATAACTAGACGAAGGTTAGCTTCGACCATTTCTTTTTTGGCACGACGCGCTTTTGCTTCACCGATCGACATGCGACGGTTAATATCTTTGATATCAGCAATACATAAACCCGTCTCAGCTTCAACAGCGTTCATCTTACCGACACTGCGTTCAATATCTTCTTGGAATGTTTCCAAAACAAGCACATATGGCTTATTGGTTTTGATGAGCTTGAAATACCAATCAGTAGAGGTTTCATTACCAGCAAAGGCTTTGATGAAGTCCTTTTTGGGCATTTTGGCCTGAGCAACACAGTGCTTCATAATCAAACGTTCTTGAATGCGAATGCGGTCCATCATGTTGCGCATATTTTTGACCATACGGTCAAACTGCTTAGGTATTAAGCGAAATTCTTTAAATACTTCTGATAGGTTAGCAAGTTGCTTCTTAGCTGCTGCACTTGAACGACCTTTTGCCTCGATCACTTCACGTGCTTTGAAGTATTGCTTACGCAAGGCGTCAAATTTTTCACGTGCTAGTTCAGGATCAACACCTGTATCTTCCTCTTCTTCCTCTTCGTCACCTTCAGAATCATCATCTTCATCTTTTAATTCTTCTTCAGACAAGTCCGAACCAATGTGCGTAGCTGTGGGAGCTAGGTCAGCTTCTTCATTCGGATCAACAAATCCGACAATGATATCACTCAAACGAATCTCTTCAGCTTCGTACAAGTCCCATTGGTCAAGCAAATGAGTAATGGCTTCAGGGTATTCAGCAACAGAGCACTGTACCTGATTAATACCATCTTCGATACGCTTGGCAATCTCGATCTCACCTTGGCGAGTCAATAGCTCAACGGTACCCATTTCACGCATGTACATACGAACTGGATCTGTAGTGCGACCAATCTCGCTTTCGACGGTGGCGAGTGCTTGTGCTGCTGCTTCTGCGACTTCTTCATCAGCGGTCGTTTCGGCCATAAGTAATTCATCAGCATCAGGGGCAGATTCAAATACTTGAATACCCATGTCATTGATCATACGGATGATATCTTCGATTTGGTCTGAATCAACGATGTCTTGTGGTAGGTGGTCGTTGACTTCGGCAAAAGTTAGATACCCTTGCTCTTTACCTTTGACAATCAGAAGTTTGATCTGAGACTGCTTACTTTGCATAAATATTTACACTTCTCATGCGAACCGATGTAAAACGACTTATCCTAGCATCCGATGCTATGGATCATTGGCTCGTTGATTTTGGAAACGATACTCTTCACTGAGACGTTAACGAATAGGTAATTATAGCAGAATTTGTAGTAAATATACTAGATACAAATTGCCACTATGCGGATATTTCTAATTTTATATACTTTAAATATTACTGGTATTTTGAAAATGTCAAATTTACGCACCATATTAACGCAGCTGAACGTCAACGAGGCAGGTCGTTATTTTTTCATTAATAATTTTTGCAGGGTGATTTTTTCTTCTGCAGTGAGCCCAACATGCCTTGATTTTGCAATTAATGCATCACTCTGTCCGGCTAAGAACTGATCAACTAAGCGCTTAAACGTACTGACGTATACCATTTTTTTGTCAGCATCATCCACTAGCCATTCTTGCGCAAGCAAGGTTTGTAGGTGCCCTGCAAATTCGTGATGACGAAAATGCTCAAAGACTGCTGCTGTATTAAGTCCTGGTTGATGGTGACAAAACTGATGCAGCTCAATTAAAAAAACCAATCCAGGTAATTGTGCTTCGGCTAATGCTTGCGGGTTAACTTGTGGCACTTGATGCGCTAGTTGAGGGTTATCAATCAATAGTTGAATTAACATCCGTACTGGGGTTTGCGAAAGCTTTTGTGGGGCATTACTCGATGGCTTAGGCATTTTGGTGCTGTGTTGATTCGCCCGGTTGATGTCACGGTCCAGTTGGTAGCGGTCATAGTCTCCTAGCAGTTTACTTAATTCACCTTGCAGTATTTCTTTTTGAATATCGCCGGCAACGGATGCGATGATCGGTTGCGCTTCTGCACGCAAGGCGGCTTTGCCCTCAACAGACGCAACATTATGGCGTTGCAACAGGTTATCAAACAAAAACTGAGATAATGGCATTGCCTGCACAAACTGTTCTTCTAGCGCTGTTTTACCGATTTGCCGAACCATAGTATCGGGGTCTTCACCATCGGGCAAAAACATAAACTTCATGGACTTTCCGTCCTTGAGCATTGGTAGGGCGTTTTCCATCGTGCGCCATGCTGCGCCGCGTCCTGCTTTGTCACCATCATAACAGCACACGATTTCATCGGTATTGCGTAACATTAACTGCACATGTTCTGGGGTCGTTGCTGTACCAAGTGACGCGACTGCGTAATTAATATCAAATTGGCTTAATGCCACCACGTCCATGTAGCCTTCTACAACAATGATTCGGTCAATATGACGTTGCATGTTCCGTGCACGGTACAGACCATATAGCTCACTGCCTTTAAAAAATATCCGCGTCTCTGGAGAGTTTAAATATTTTGGACTTTGTTCTGGGTCAATCACTCGGCCACCAAAACCGATAACTCGACCACGTTTGTCACGGATGGGAAACATTAACCGGTCACGAAAAAAATCAAACCGTTTACCATTGTCGTTCTGCGTCATGATTTTTAAATCGACACATTGCTGAGCTTGCTCTGGCGTTTTACCTAACGCATCCGCTAAACCTTGCCATTCGGCAGGGGCATAACCCATTTCCCAGGATTTAACGATCTCACCGCTCAACCCGCGATCTTTGAGATAACTAATGACTTTACTGGAATTGGCATGATGCTTGAGCTGATGTTGAAAAAACTTCGCGGCTTTTTCCATCAACTCATAGTCGTTTTCACGTTGTTGTTTTTTTTCTTGAGAAGCGGCTTTATTAAATGGTTGTATCGATTGTTCACGCGGCACGTCGATGGCATGAAAACTTGCAAGTTCTTCAATAGCTTCGACAAACTCTAAGCGATCAAATTCCATAATAAATGATAACGCATTGCCATGTTCGCCACAGCCAAAGCAATGGTAAAACTGTTTTTCGGCTGAGACGGTGAATGAAGGAGACTTTTCATTATGAAAAGGACAGCAGGCTTGGTAATTTTTACCTGCTTTTTTTAATTTGACACGACTATCAACGATATCAACGATATCGGTACGTGCAATCAAATCATCAATGAAATCCCGTGGGATACGCCCAGCCATAATAGTGACTTAGCTTAATTGCGCTTTGATTAATCCACTGACTTTACCCATATCCGCACGGCCTTGTAGTTGCGGTTTGAGTACGCCCATGACTTTACCCATATCTTGCATGCCAGCAGCACCTGTTGCAGCAATGGCTTGAGTGATCAAGGCATCGACTTCATCAGCGGTTAATGGCTGTGGTAAAAAGCTTTCTAAAATGACAATTTCGGCTAGTTCTTTATCTGCAAGGTCTTGACGTTGTGCATCAGTAAACTGTTGTGCTGCATCTTTGCGTTGCTTTACCATTTTGGTAATAATACCCAATACATCTGCGTCGGTTAATTCAATTCGTTCATCGATTTCACGCTGCTTAACCGCGGCTAGCGTCATGCGAATGGTCCCCAGACGCAATTTGTCTTTGGCGCGCATTGATACTTTTTGTTCTTCTTTTAACGTGTCGATTAATGTCATGATTTTTTCCCTAAACAAACTAAAAAGGCAACCCGATGGCTGCCTTGATATAATTCATTCCCGCAGGAATGATATTTTACTAAAAGAGGTCTTAGTAAAGTTTAACGCGACGAGCGTTTTCACGAGATAGCTTCTTCAAATGACGCTTTTTCGCTGCAGCTTTCTTACGCTTACGTTCCCAAGTTGGCTTTTCAAAAAATTCGCGCTTGCGTACTTCTGATAAGACACCTGCTTTTTCACATGAACGTTTAAAACGACGAAGTGCTACGTCAAACGGTTCGTTCTCTCTAACTTTAACGATAGGCATTAAATGTAAACCTCAATAATAATAAATCTTCAGAGCGAGTTTTATAGTGGTGATGGTGACAAATCACTCAATAGTAATAGGTCGTTATTGCATCACCAGAAAAGTCACTCTGGCTAAAAATGGTGCGCAATAGTAAACATTCTAGGAAGGGTTGTAAAGGGTAAATTGCGAAATCAGCTTAATTTTTTGGTTTCACTGGTCATGTCTTTCACAAATGCGTAAAATCCTCACCCTGATAGCCAATTTGATTATATAGATAGATACCCCCAAATGCGAATTTTAGGTTTTGAAACATCCTGTGACGAGACAGGTATTGCAGTTTATGATGACGAACAAGGCTTACTTGGCCATCAATTGTATTCACAAGTAAAGCTTCATGCTGATTATGGTGGTGTTGTTCCTGAACTTGCTTCACGCGATCACGTTCGCAAAATTATTCCCTTAATCAAAGCAACCTTAGCTGAAGCACAGACTAGCGCTGCCGATTTGGATGCGATTGCTTATACACGTGGCCCAGGTTTGATAGGTGCCTTACTCGTAGGCTCATCGGTGGCACGTAGTTTGGCCTTTGCGTGGGATAAGCCTATTGTTGGTGTCCATCATATGGAGGGGCATTTATTAGCCCCCATGCTAGAAAAAGACAACAACCCAGATTATCCCTTTATTGCTTTATTGGTCTCCGGTGGGCATAGCATGATCGTGGATGTCAAAGGTATCGGTGAATACACCGTACTGGGTGAATCAGTCGATGATGCTGCAGGCGAGGCATTTGATAAAACAGCTAAATTAATGGGACTTGATTATCCTGGTGGGCCTTTGTTAGCCAAATTGGCCGAACAAGGCAGTGCAGGGCATTACCAATTTCCTCGTCCGATGACTAACAAACCTGGTTTAAACATGTCATTTAGTGGCTTAAAAACCTTTGCTGCGAATACTATCCGGGCTGCCGATGATTCGCCAGAGACTCGTGCTAACATTGCTTTTGCATTTCAAGAAGCCGTGGTGGATACCTTACTCATCAAGTGTAAACGAGCGTTACAGCAAACCGGTTATCAGCGCGTGGTGATTGCCGGTGGGGTATCGGCTAATCGGTTCTTGCGTGAGAAGTTTGAGACGCACATTGGTGCCAGTGGCGAGCATGTGTTTTATCCTTCGTTGGCGTTTTGTACTGATAACGGTGCGATGATCGCCTATGCAGGCATGCAGCGTCTTAAAGCTGGGCAATTTGATAGTTTAGATACCAAGGTACAACCACGTTGGCCGCTAGATACGTTGCCAGCATTAAAATAACCGTGTCGGCGCTAAGTTTTAGGCTCTATCCCTTGTATTAGACGGCGAATATTGGCGTGATGTCGCCAGATAATTAAACCAGACAGCATAGTCACCGCGATTGTGTAGTCAGGTTTAAACCAATAACAAACTAGCGGTGCAGTGCAAACCGTGACTAATGCGGCCAGTGACGAATAGCGAAATACCCAATAAGTCACTAGCCATACAACGAGCAATGACGCGCTCACAGGGATCCCTAAAGGTAATAAACAACCAAAGGCGGTTGCCACTCCTTTACCACCTGCAAATTGATAATAAATAGGGTACATGTGACCTAGGCATGCAGCGATGGCAATGACACCGAGCCATACTGGTTCGATTTGCAATAAATACCCACCGTATACCATCACAGTGCCCTTGAGTAAATCAAATAACAACACCAAAATAGCAGGCAGGCGGCCACCTAATCGGTAAATATTTGTCGCCCCTGGGTTATTTGAACCATGAGTTCTAGGGTCGGGTATGCCAAATATTTGTGCAATGATAATCGCACTAGCACATGCACCTATCAGATAGGCGCCACAAATCATCAGCAATATCATGATTTCCATGTACTTACTCCCTAAATTCACGCTACACTATTGCCAATTTACTAAATTAATTCGTGTATTACTACCACAACGATGACTAACTTTATGATAACCAATCCATTGCGCAGTGACCGTGTTTTAATCCGCAACTTACAATTAAATGTGCTTATCGGTGTCTATGATTTTGAACGTGATGCACCCCAGCGGGTAATTTTTGAGGTCGATTTGCATACGGATTGTCACATTGCCGGACGCAGTGATGATGTATCTGATGCCGTGGATTATGGCAAGGTTACACAGCTAATCACTGATATCTGTGATAAAAGCGCCTACCAATTACTCGAAGCGCTAGGTGAAAACGTAGCCCAGCGAATATTGCATGATTACCCAAGCGTAGCGCAGATAGATATTACGTTGCACAAGCCTGATATCATGCCTAATAGTGTGAACGTCGCCATTGCTATTTCTCGAGTGCGAAGCTGAGCGATATGATGTCAACTAATCCCTTATCTAACGCTGCCAAGCCCAAGCGTCATCATATTTTAATTAGCTTAGGATCGAATGTTGATCGTCAGCAGCATACCCAAAAAGGCATCATTGCCCTAGCACAACGGTTAACTGGAATTACGCTGTCTTCGACTTACGAAAGTGAGGCGGTGGGTTTTGCTGGCGCACCATTTTACAATCTCGTGATGAGTGCTTATACCGATATGGATATAGCACAAGTATGTCGCTTTTTTAAAGACATTGAACATGCCAATGGTCGCTTGCGCACAGATATCAAATTTGCACCACGCACCTTAGACATAGACTTGTTAACGTTTGACGATACCATTTGCGTTGAGCCGGTCGTATTACCCCGCCCTGAAATTGATTATCATGCGTTTGTGTTACAACCATTGGCAGAATTAGTACCTGAGATGATTCATCCGAGTAACGGTCAATCCTATGCCAAGCTATGGACAGAATTTGATCGCCCTGAACAAAAATTATGGACAGTAGATATAACATGGAGTCTAGTTTGATATGACGTTTTTTGAAATAGTGATGTTGGCGATCATTCAAGGGATCACTGAGTTTTTACCGATTTCTTCTTCGGCGCATTTGATTTTGCCGGAAGCATTGCTTGGTTGGGATAGTCAAGGATTAGCATTTGATGTTGCTGTGCATGTTGGTAGCCTCTTTGCGGTGATCATATATTTTCGTGCTGATATTATTGCTATGACCCTAGATTGGTTTAAATTTGGTTTTACCCGAACACAAACAAACAATAGTAAGCTCGCTTGGTTTGTGGTGTTGGCAACGTTACCAGCAATACTAATTGGCTTTGCGTTCAAATCGTTTATTGAAGTGTATGCCCGTTCAGGCACGGTGATCGCAGCAACGACAATCGTGTTTGGTTTGTTACTGTGGTATGCCGATCGCACGGCTAAGCTTAACCGAGTTGTGGTCCAGATGACATGGCGGCATAGTTTGTTGATAGGTTTATCACAAGCAATTGCGTTAATTCCAGGTACATCGCGTTCGGGGATAACCATGACGACGGGCTTGTTGCTTGGTTATGATCGAGAAAGTAGTGCACGTTTTTCTTTTTTATTATCTATTCCGGTTATTCTTGGAGCCGGTTTACTTGCGACCCTGGATCTGATTAACGCCCCGGCTGCTGTAGACTGGTCAGCCATGGCATACGGTGTGTTATTTTCATTTGTGTCAGCGTATCTGTGCATTACGTTATTCTTAACTTGGATTAATCGCATTGGCATGCTGCCATTTGTCATTTATCGATTACTGCTAGGCGCGGTGTTAATTTATTTCATTTATATGTAACGGAGAGCAATAATGAACGAGACAATTTTTACGCATATCATAAATAAATCCATTCCAGCCGATATTTTATATGAAGATGATGAGGTACTGGCATTTAGGGACATTAATCCTCAAGCACCGTTACATTTTTTGGTGATACCCAAAAAGCCTATTGCGACCATCAATGATATTACCCCTGCAGACTATCAGGTTGTCGGAAAATTATCGGGTGTGGCTGCGGAGATTGTTGCCCAGCAAGGGATGGCAGAACAAGGATTTCGTACAGTGATGAACTGTAATGAATATGGTGGTCAGACGGTGTATCATATTCATTTGCATGTGTTGGCGGGTAAACCATTAGGATGGCCGCCCTATCAAGCGACCATCAAGCAAGGCTAGTTGCTTAGTCTTGATCTAACTCTAATACGTCGATCAGGTAATTAGCAAAATCAATCAACTCACTAGACATTAACACAAAATCAGCATCTAAACGGGCAGCCATTTGGTCTTTAGGGATGTCTTGATTTTCGTCTTTTAACGCATCCGCATATTTGATGCGTTTGATTGAGCCATCGCTTTCAATCATACACGTTAACTGCTCGCTATAATCAATGCCTAGCTTTTCAACCCATTTACCGGCATCAATGTGGCGCAACACTTCTTCTGCTTGTACATCTTGATTCTTACAGCGTGCCACTGCCGCTTCATCATCTTGTGCTTTGAGTTCGATATCAGTTAATAATTGAATTTTTTCTGGAGGATTATCCGTTACCCAATTAGTCAGGTAGGTTTGGATCCCTGAGCGGCATAACGGTACAACCGGCAATGAACCAAGAGCTTTACGAAGCATTGCCAAGAGTGTTTCAGCTTTGCCATCGGCAGACGCATCAATCACCACGAGTTTATTTGTGAGGCAGATAAACCCATGAGAATACGAGTTTTTGGTAAAAGCTTGTGGTAATAAGCGGGCAATGATGTCTTGTTTCAGATCTTGTTGCGCTTTTTTACCTACAGGGCTGCCTGTTTCTTGTTCAAGTTGAGCGACTTTTTCAGCTAGCTCGGCATTGATAACCGCAGCGGGTAAGATTCGTTCTTGTTTTTTAAGCGTAAATAAATAGCGCCCATTGGCTACATGAAACAACTGTTGTGAGTCAGCTAGAGGTGGAGTAAATCCCATAGTTGCCAGTTCTTGTGAACCGCATGGGCGAAAAATGACATTCGTGAGACAGTCTTGTAAGTTGTCATCGGAAAAAGTTAATGGCTGGGTAAGTTGGTAAAGTTTGGCGTTTTTGAACCACATGATGCATACAACTCTAAAATGAAAAAAGGGGCGCGAAGATTACCAATATTTGCTAGTGTTGACAAATAAGTTCCAGATGTAATTAGTATGATGGTTTTCATAAAACTGTCACATAAGCAGTGAATAATTGGTATTTATTTACCTATCAAGCGTCGCCACACAGGATTAACCATGTCTCGAACCATTTTAGTCATTGAAGATGAAGCCCCGATTAGAGAGATGCTCACTATTATATTACACCAAGCTGAGTTTGATGTGATTGAAGCTGGAGACTTTGATAGCGCGCTAGCACGCATGGTTGAACCCTATCCTGATTTAGTTTTGCTCGATTGGATGCTACCAGGTGGCAGCGGTGTTCAGCTTGCTCGAAAACTAAAAGAGCATGATTTTACGCGTGACATTCCTATTATTATGCTGACTGCGCGAGGTGAAGAAGAAGATAAAATTCGCGGATTAGAATCTGGTGCAGATGATTATGTGACGAAACCTTTTTCTCCCAAAGAATTAGTTGCACGGATTAATGCTGTCTTACGCCGTGTCAGCCCAATGACTAAAGAGGCAGCCATTGAGTTTGACGGGTTGAGACTTGACCCGGTGACTCATCGCGTGACGGTCCGTGCTGATAATGTTGACATGGGACCGACTGAGTTTAAGTTATTACATTTTTTTATGGCTCATCCTGAGCGTGTGTATTCCCGTGAGCAATTGCTCGATAATATTTGGGGAACAAATGTATACGTTGAAGATCGCACGGTGGATGTGCATATTCGTCGATTACGCAAAGCCATATCGCTGCATGGGCATGATAGCTATGTGCAAACTGTACGTGGTGCTGGCTATCGTTTTTCAGCGAAACCCTAACGAGTTACTGATGAGATGAATGCGTTGCAATCCTGGTTAAAAACACTACTAAAATACACTTTCTACATTAGCTTATTATGCTTGCTCGCGGCGTGGTCAGATGATTATGTCATCGCTTGTTTAGTAGTGGCACTGGTCATGTTACTGGTCAACTATTATCAATTGTACAGCTTGAATATATGGCTACGAGATAGCAAAAAACGTTCTCCCCCTCAGGTACATGGTGCGTGGGGATATCTGTATGACAATATCTATCAAGCACATCGAAGACAACGAAAAAAACGAAAAAAACTCAGTAAATTGGTTGAGCGTTATCGTAACAGGGCTGAGGCATTTCCTGATGCGGTGATCGTGATTGATAAAGACTTATCGATTATGTGGTGTAATCGTCTCGCGCGTCTCGAGTTGGGGGTTGTGTGGCCCGATAATTTAGGCATGCCATTAGTCGATTTATTACCATTTACACAATTTGTTCAGTATATTAACAAGGGTGATTTTACCTATCCAATAGAACTGCCAGCGCCAGTTAATCCAAACAAAACCAATGAATACAGAGTCATACCGTATGGTGATGATAACCTATTATTGATTTCTAGGGATGTGACGCATGTTGCCCAATTGGAAGGTATGCGACGAGATTTTGTTGCAAATGTATCGCACGAGATGCGCACCCCATTAACGGTAATAAATGGATATTTAGAGCTATTACCCGATACCGCTTTTGCTGCAGATGCACTTGCACAAAAAGCGCTTTACGAAATGAATACCCAGACGCAACGCATGCAAAATCTTATTGAGGATTTGTTAGTTTTATCCCGCATACAGTCCAGTTCTGAAAGTATTTATGATCATATTGTAGATATGCCTAGGATGTTGGACGTTATCCGTATGGAAGCATTGCATCTTAATTGCGATAAACAGCATCAAATACAGTTTCATATAGAACCTGATTTATTCGTGTATGGGGTAGAAACAGAGCTGCGTTCGGTTTGTTCTAATTTGATTTTTAATGCGCTGCATTATACACCTGAACAAGGGGTTATTGATGTGTATTGGACTCAACAAGATGGACGGGCTCGGTTTGTGGTAACGGATAATGGGCAGGGTATTGAACCTGACGATATTGACCGCTTAACGGAGCGTTTTTATCGAGTCGATAAAGCCCGTTCACGTAAAACTGGCGGGTCTGGTTTGGGTTTGTCGATTGTTAAACACGCTTTAAATCATCATAATGCTGCGTTACACATACACAGTGTTGTGGGCGAGGGCAGTGAGTTTTCGTTTACGCTAGGTCCTGAATTCATTTCAAGTAGTGAGGCTCAAACAGAGTGTTAATTCGATACGCTTGCACCATATGGGTATTTTGCTTGTTAAATGTGACAAATGGGGTGCTGATTGCTATAGTTAATATATATTCTTTATAGATCATGTGGGTAACGATATGTCTGCGGTGCAAAAAACACAAAATAGTGAACTGATGTTTGAAGCATACAGTGCTGCTTGTGATTGGTTTGGTTTAGGTAAGGAAGAGCAAGCAAAAATACTAGGAGTCGGTCGTAACACACTGCATCGTAATAAAAGTGGCTTTGCCGAAAACACCAAAGAGTTTGAAATTCAAGTGATGTTTGTGCTGGTGTATCGGTCTTTATACTCACTGCTTGGCGGTAATCAGCTGGCAATGCGAGAGTGGTTTGATGATCATAATCTCCATTTAGGTGCTATTCCCCGAGAATTGTGCATGCGCATTAAAGGCATCGTTCACCTTAATGATTATTTAGATGCCATGCGCGGCAAAGCTTAGTGGGATCGTTATTCTCAGACGTAATAGCGCGTCCTGTTGGCTTGACTAAAGATGTGTATCGTATTGTAGAAACCCAAGCAGATACAGCAACCATGGCGTTAATGCAGAATATTGAAAAACAATCTGCACTAGAGTCGTTATTAGATGAATACAAACCTCCCTACGCAGACCCACAACTACAACATAGACATTACTTGATTGCTAGTCCCTTTCGATATCCGCCGTTACCTTGGGGATCGAGGTTTGGTCAACGCTTCGAACACAGTTTTTTTTATGCCAGCGAGTCTAGTGCAACTTGTATTACTGAATCGGTGTATTATCGATTTGTGTTTTTTGCAGGTAAAGCATCGAATTTCAGTATACCGGTGCTAACGGAACATTGCTTATTTAGTGTGTCGGTTACGAGTGATGCCTGCGCGGATTTTACGCAAGTGACAGACAGCAACTTATTATCGGTGATTACCTCAGTAGATGATTATACTCAAACACATAAAATTGGTCGTGAATGTCGCAATAACGACATTGATGTTATTCGTTATCCCAGCGCACGAGACCTGTTTGGAATTAATGTCGCCATAGATAACCCTAACGTAATTATAAGTGATGAACCCATACTTAAACGCACAGTGATAATGCAAATTAATCAAGCAAGGGATCGTATTACGGTAAAAACCGATAAAGATTTTCCAGTAATATTTACCCAAGCTCAATTTACCGTAGATGGTATATTCCCTAGTATACTATGATCTATGAGACTACTCTGCATCAACCAAGTTTAATCGCGGAGCATCCGTCGCAGTAATTTGCCAACACTCGATTTTGGCAGTTCATCAAGTACATGAAATTCCTTAGGGACTTTGTACGGGGTTAGCTGCTTGCGGCAATGCGCTTCAATATCAGCAATATCAGCTGAGCTGCTTAATGATATATATGCGCACACACGTTCACCGGATTTATCATCGGGTTTACCAATGACTGCCGCTTCAAGTACCGCCGGATGTTGCGTTAATATATCTTCTATTTCGTTAGGATAGACATTAAAGCCAGATACGATGATCATGTCTTTTAACCGATCGACAATCTGAATGCAGCCATTTTCTAATACGATCCCTACATCCCCAGTTTTAAAATAACCATCATGTGTCATGACTTCAGCTGTTGCATCAGGGCGTTGCCAATACCCCATCATAACTTGTGGTCCTCGCACTGCAATCTCGCCGGCTTCACCTTGTGGCAAATGTGTCCCATCTTCCCCTAAGATAGCGATATCAGTGCCATCAACAGGTAATCCGACGGTTCCATATTGTTCATTCCCGACTTCATTAAATGCCGCAACTGGTGCTGTCTCTGATAAGCCATAGCCTTCAGTAATTTCACAGCCCGTAACAGCACGCCAAGCGTCAACAGCGCCGGTGGTCAATGCTGTTCCGCCTGAAATGGTTAACTTTAATTTAGTAAAGTCACAGGCCCTAAAGTCTGGATGAGCAGCCATCCCAACAAACAATGTATTGATCCCTGCGAAAGTCGTAAATTGATGTGGTTTAATCGCAGCGATAAAGGCATCTGGATCGCGCGGATTAGGGATCAATAATATGTGAGCACCTCGTGAAGCAAATGCCATCATACACACGGTAAAAGCATAAATGTGATACAGCGGTAATGGGCATACGACTGATTCAGCTTGTACTACAAAATTACTGCCTAAGCGATGTAATGTTTGGTTGCAATTAGCAATGATATTTCGGTGTGATAACGCAGCTCCTTTTGATACACCCGTTGTACCACCGGTGTATTGCAATGCTGCAACATCATCTAATTGAACAGACGTTCGCACCGGCAATACCTGCAGGCTACCTTGCTCAAGCACTTGCGTAAAATTACTGTGGGTAGCATGTTCTGGTGCCGTATTAGGCATTAATAATTCTGTCGCAGAGGTGATAATCACCGATTCAATCTTAGTATCAGTTGCGATTTCATCATATTTAGGTAAAAAATCCGATAGTATAACCAGCGCTTTTGCACCTGAGTCATTGAATTGATGTTGCATCTCTCTAGGGGTATACAAAGGGTTGGTGTTGACGACGACTAAGCCGGCCCGAAATGCACCATAAACAGCAATGGGATTTTGTAACAAATTGGGTAGTTGTATCGCAATTCTATCGCCGGACTTTAAGCCTAACTGGTGAATACAAAAGCTAGCAAAATGGGCTGATGCACGGTCAATTTGCGCATAACTATAAGTCTGTCCGATAGAAGTATATGCGGGGACATCGGCATGCTCAACAAGCATGCGTTCAATAAAATCACCGATTGACGAAGTATTGGCTGGAATAAAATCTGTATCGTTAGGCATATGACACCCTTGTTGCTGTTATTGTTTTAAGATAAGTACATAATTGTTGGTAATAATAATGCCAGAGAGTGGTGCGATTTAACATTGATTTTACATTTCTTTTTTTGCTATTGCGTTATCACTGTAATAAATAGCACCCCCGATCATCCCGCAGATGACTTGCAGGTAAAGACCCCATTCTCTCGCCCCTGCAATGAGGGTAACATTTAAAATCGGATACATCGCGGTGTGGATTGTCAAAATCGCAGCCCCCCCGCTGAAGATATAAAACCAACGCTGGGTCGTGGTAGGCGTATTGAGCCAATGTATGATGCAGAAATTAAACCACCATGCTAACAATAAACCCACTAGTAGAATGAGGCCATAAGTAGGTAATAAACCTAACCAATCTTGCCCCGTCATTGATAGGCGTTCGCTCCATGGCATGACAATATTGACTTGTTGTAATTGCCAGATATTAAATTGTGAGTGGCAGATACTGGCTAATGTAAAGGTCGTAAACCATGCTAATGTAAATTTACGCCATGGCCATTGTGTTATATTTTGCATTTGGCGTGTATCCTTATAATTACTGACAGCATTACATAATAGTTAAGGACAAGATTGTGTCAATCACCAACATCACAATGAGTCATCTCTCATCGCCCTATCAAATGCGTTTAAATAGCAGACAAGCGCTAGTCTTGTTGATGATCGTGGCGTGTTTGCAAGTGAACAATGTCATAGCCCAATCTGACGATCTGCTCTTACCTAATCCACCAATTGACTCGATGCAATATACTCTGACCCCAGTTTTATTGGAGTTAAATGCGCCTTGGGCAATTAAAACTGATGCCCAATCTCGTGCATGGATCACTTTGCTGTCAGGGCAGTTGATCGTGACGACACCTATTACCCCTTTTTATGACAAAAACAGTGTGCAGCAGCAAATTATCCGTCTTGAGTTACCGCAATTATATCTTGCTGGTCAGGGAGGATTGATGGATGTATTGATTCTTGATAGTTCGACAGAATTTCACAAACAGTTATTATTCACTTATGCCAAAGGCACTGAAGAAGCTAATGCTGTCTCCGTAGTGCAGGTTGATATGGAGTGGAATGACGCGCAGAATTTGTGGGTTGTTGCCCAGCAGCAATCAATATTTACAGTCCCTCAGACAAAATCGACGCCGGTGCATTATGGGGCTCGATTGGCTCAGTTACCCGATGCCAGCATCTTGCTCACAGTGGGAGACGGCTTTGATTGGCGAGAACAAGCACAGAATATTCATTCGCCATTAGGCAAAGTGCTCCGTTTTGATGTGCAGGGTCAAGCACTGCCTGATAATCCATATTATGGCATGGCATCCGATCAGAATACGGCTAAGAACTCAGCTGTTGCATGGGTCTATTCAATGGGGCATCGTAACGCACAAGGTTTATTAGTCGATCATACAGGTCAGGTATGGTCAAATGAGCATGGCCCTGCTGGTGGCGATGAAATTAATCTTATTCGCTCCGGTGCAAATTTTGGTTGGCCGGTGGTCACGCAAGGAATTGATTACTCAGGGGCAATAATTTCTCCGTTTGCTGACTATCCCGATATGCACAATCCAATCGTGAATTGGACGCCATCCATCGCACCATCCGGGATGAGTTATTATCAAGGTTTGTTGTTTCCTGAATTAGAGGGGCATTTTATGGTGACCAGTCTAAAAGACCGTGCGATTTACATCGTACAGATCGCTGATGATCAGGTAATTAATCAAACCCGAATTAAGCCGCCGATATCACTGAATAACGATGCCAGAGAATTCAATGAATTAGCGGCGACGCCAAGATTGCGGGATATTACACATACGTCAACGGGGCAGATTCTGATTTTATCCGATGGAGACTCGGGGCAATTATTACAATTAAAACAAGTCATTACTCAGCCGTTACAGTAAGGCTAGTGGGCTGAGATGGGTTGCAGCATTTACTGCAACGGTGCTGCATGATTAAACTACCGTTATTTATAGAGATAGTTTACTATTAGTGTTAAGTATTATATTGATAAAAATATAACAGCATCAATTTATATCATTATGATGAATGGCCGGTATTGTTTAACAAAACCAGTCCTATATTCATTTTTTCCGCTGTAAACGCTATAATAATAGGGTTATACATTACTTAATTTTAGCGTTCTAAATCATTAAACGTTAAACCACAACGAAGAGAGGACATCATCGTGTTAGTAGAATATCGTGAACACGTCGCAGCCCGTGCTGCCGAGGGGATCCCACCCAAGCCACTTAACCCAGAACAAGTTACTGGTTTAGTTGAATTATTAAAAAATCCACCAGCAGGTGAAGAAACGTTTTTAATCGAACTGATTTCTGACCGCGTTCCTCCGGGTGTTGATGAAGCGGCATATGTAAAAGCAGGTTTTTTAAGTGCAATCGTTAAGGGTGAAGTTACTTCGCCACTCATTTCCAAAGATGCTGCTGTCCAGTTACTGGGTAACATGCACGGTGGATATAACATCGTCACGCTAGTTGATTTGTTAGATGATGCTGAGTTAGCTGAATTGGCTGCTGAAGAATTAAAGCACACTTTGTTGATGTTTGATGCATTCCACGATGTGGAAGAAAAGCACAAAGCGGGTAATAAATTCGCAACAGACGTCATGCATTCATGGGCTGAAGCAGAATGGTTTACTTCACGTGATGACCTTCAAGAAAAAATCACCGCGACTGTATTTAAAGTCACGGGTGAAACTAACACCGATGATTTATCACCAGCACCAGATGCATGGTCACGTCCTGATATCCCATTACATGCTAAAGCTGCATTCAAGATGACACGTGATGGCTTAGAGCCTGAAAAGCACGGTGAAGTCGGTCCTTTAGCACAAATCGAAGCGATAAAAGCCAAAGGTCATGAAGTCGCATTTGTCGGTGATGTTGTCGGTACTGGTTCTTCACGTAAATCAGCGACAAACTCTGTATTGTGGTTCTTTGGTGATGACTTGCCAGGTGTACCAAATAAACGCGGTGGTGGTATTTGTATCGGTTCTAAAGTGGCTCCGATTTTTTACAACACGATGGAAGATGCCGGTGCATTAGTATTTGAATCCGATGTTGAACAAATGAACATGGGTGACGTGATAGAGATTTATCCATTCACAGGCAAAATCACCAAAAACGGCGAAACTATCGCTGAATATGAATACAAATCTGACGTATTATTAGATGAAGTGCGTGCCGGTGGCCGTATCAACCTCATCATCGGTCGTGGTTTGACAGACAAAGCACGTGAGTCATTAGGTTTAGGCGCAGCGGATTTATTCCGTAAGCCAGAACAACCCATTACATCTAATAAAGGTTATACCTTAGCCCAAAAAATGGTGGGTAGAGCATGTGGTGTTGAGGGTATTCGCCCTGGTACATATTGTGAACCTAAGATGACAACCGTTGGTTCGCAAGATACGACCGGTCCAATGACGCGTGATGAACTTAAAGATCTCGCTTGTTTAGGTTTCTCTGCGGATTTGACCATGCAATCGTTCTGTCACACAGCCGCTTATCCTAAGCCTGTTGATATCGATACACAGCACACATTACCTGATTTTATGATGAATCGTGGTGGTGTATCACTACGTCCAGGTGACGGTATCATTCACTCATGGTTAAACCGCATGTTGTTACCCGATACTGTCGGTACAGGTGGTGATTCACATACGCGTTTCCCTATGGGTATTTCATTCCCAGCTGGATCTGGTTTAGTTGCATTCGCAGCGGCAACTGGTGTCATGCCATTGGATATGCCTGAGTCGATTTTGGTACGTTTTAAAGGTGAAATGCAACCAGGTATCACATTACGTGACCTTGTTCATGCCATTCCTTTATATGGTATCAAGCAAGGACTATTAACCGTTGCTAAGAAAGGCAAAATCAACGCATTCTCTGGTCGTATCTTAGAGATTGAAGGATTGACTGACTTAACCGTTGAGCAAGCGTTTGAATTATCAGATGCATCTGCTGAGCGTTCAGCAGCAGGTTGTACGATTAAGCTATCTGATGAATCTATTGCAGAATACTTAACCTCGAACATCACCATGTTACGTTGGATGATTGCTGAAGGTTACGGTGATCCTCGTACATTAGAGCGTCGTGCACGCAAGATGGAAGAATGGTTAGCACAGCCAGACTTAATGCAAGCTGATGCCGATGCTGAGTACGCAGAAGTAATTGAAATTGATCTAGCTGACATTAAAGAGCCAATCTTATGTTGTCCAAATGATCCAGATGATGCCAAAACATTATCAGACGTTGCGGGTGACAAGATTGATGAAGTATTCATCGGTTCATGTATGACTAACATTGGTCATTTCCGGGCAGCAGGTAAATTACTCGAAGAATTTGGTGGTACGTTACCCACTCGTTTATGGATGTCTCCTCCGACTAAGATGGACAAAGCAGTCTTAATGGAAGAAGGTTTCTATAACATTTATGGACGCGCTGGTGTGCGAACTGAAATGCCAGGTTGTTCATTATGCATGGGTAACCAAGCACGAGTACTTGCTGGTGCAACAGTGTTATCGACGTCTACTCGTAACTTCCCTAACCGTTTAGGTGATGGTGCAAATGTATACTTATGCTCTGCTGAAATGGCAGCAGTAGGTGCGATTGTTGGTAAGATCCCAACAGCAGCAGAATACATGGAATATGCCTCTAAGATCGATTCAATGGCAGGTGAAGTGTATAAATACTTAAACTTCGACCGTATTGAGTCGTTCAAAGCTGCTGAAGAAAAAGCTAAAGCGTCGATCATTCCGGCACTAAATATTGCTTAATATCTATTAGCCGTAATTAGTAGCAGTAAAATATGAAGCCAACTAAGGTAATACTTAGTTGGCTTTTTTGTTATTATCTAACATATGTGAACTAATAACCCTTTGAGGCGCCCTGTGACTTTGCCCGTTCGTGCTATTGTATTATTAAGTATGTGTCTACTCTTGAGCTGTGCATTACCTGATGCTGCTGCAACCTCAGCAGCTAATGGGGATGTCCCGGCTGGCGTCGACAGTGTGACGTTTGGGCAAGCCAAAGTTAAACTAGCCAATCAAGTGTACACCTTAGAGTTTGCTGCCAATGATCAACAACGCGCCCGTGGGTTAATGTATCGCACTGAGCTATGTGCTAACTGCGGTATGTTATTTGATTTTGTACAATCTCGATATGTGGGCATGTGGATGAAAAACACCAATATCCCATTAGATGTTGCTTATATTGATCCTCAAGGCATCATCATTAATATCGAACAAATGCAGCCACATACACTTCAAGCCCATCATTCAAATGCTGCGGTGCGCTATGCTATAGAGATGAATATTGGCTGGTTTGCACAGCACAAAATTAAGGCTGGAGACAGCGTAAGGTTTATTTCTGCTATGCCTAAAAACTAAATCGTTTTATACTAGTCTCTCTAGCCCATTGTCAAAGTAATAAAAATAAATAATGGGGTGAATTGAGTAACAAGCACCGCGACAGATTCGACTCAATTTTTACGGAAAACACACAACATGAATTCAGCTTTAACGATTGCCAAATTTGGTGGTACCAGCGTTGCCAACTATCAAGCAATGAGTGCGTGCGCCTCAATTATCGCTCAGCAAAGTGACACCCGCGTGGTGGTCGTCAGTGCGTCTGCTGGGGTGACCAATCATCTGGTGACACTCTGCCATGATGAGCTTGATGCAACGCAAATTGATAATATCATCGATGCGATTGCAGCTATTCAATATGCAATTGAAAAACACTTACCACAATGTGAGCAACGCAGCAGTGCGCTGAGCGCATTACTGGCAGAATTATCCTTATTAGCGAAACAACCCTCGTTACGCACCAATGATATGCTCAAAGAGCAAGTGTTATCTATGGGCGAGCGTTTGTCTTCATTGTTATTTACTGATGTGTTAAAAGCCCACCAGGTATCAGCCGAAGTATTTGATGTTAAAGAGGTCATGCGTACCGATTCTAATTTTGGTGCAGCCAGTCCTGAATTAGCACAAATCAAAACCTTAGCCAAAACCCATTTAGCACCCAAACTAGCCTCTCATGTTCAAGTTACTCAAGGATTCGTAGGTGCAGATGATCAAGGTCGCACGACGACACTGGGCCGCGGTGGTTCAGATTTTACTGCGGCATTGTTAGCTGAAGCGCTCGGTGCACAGTTATGCCAAATATGGACGGATGTGATAGGTGTTTATACTACTGATCCGCGTATCACCGATAAAGCCAAACCCTTACCTGAACTGAGTTTTGAAGAAGCGGCCGAAATGGCGACCTTCGGTGCCAAAGTATTGCATCCAGCAACCATGGAGCCGGCCTTACGCCAAGACATTAAAGTGTTTGTGGGATCATCCAAAGAGCCTGAAAAAGGCGGCACTATCATTGTACGTGATTGCGAGGTTGAGCCACCTTACCGTGCCATTACCCGTCGCAAAGAGCAAGTCATGGTGACGGTCAAAACCCCCAAAATGCTCTATGCACAAGGCTTTTTGGCTAAAGTGTTTGAAATTATAGCGAAACATGAGCTGAGTGTTGATTTGGTAACGACATCGGAGATCTCGGTATCATTTACCTTAGACAACCCACCTAATTCGGTTGCTGAGCGACTCAATCGCGAAACCATTGTAGAGCTACAAGATATCTGCGATGTAACGGTAGAGCGTGGTTTTGATCTAATTACTGTTGTGGGCAATAATATGCAAACATCCGTTGGTGTAAGTAGCACAATACTTAGCGCAGTCACTGATTATCAATTACGGATGATTTGCTTTGGGGCTAATCCACATAACATGTCGTTTTTGGTGAATGAGAAGGACAGCACAGAGGTTGTTAAACAATTGCACCGAGTATTATTTGAATAGTCGAGTTAAGCGTTGACCGCGATGATAGTGTGGTCAGTTAAGTTCAAACAAGACATTTTATTACCCCATACGTAACCGGTATCAAGTGCAATAAATTGTGCTTGATGCGTTACCCCTAACAAACTCGCCCAATGCCCAAAAATCACTTGCTGGTGTGGGCGTAACTGCGGGTTAAAGTGTTCAAACCACGGCGTAACCGTATTAGGTGCGTCATTTGGATGCATTTTGGATGCAAAATCTAATGCGCCGTGGGTCGACACATAACGCATTCGCGTAAACGCATTGATGATAAATCGGTTGCGTTCCATTCCAGCTAAGTTGCTATGCCATGAATACGGTTGGTTGCCATACATTTTGGCCAATAATTTTGGGTATTTTTTATGGATAAGTTGCGCATGGATTTCATCAGACATCATGTTAGCTTGTGCTATGGACCAACTTGGATAGAGGCCAGCATGGGTTATCAAAGTGTTGTTGTTATAACAATGCGCTAGTGGCCAAGCACGCAACCAATCGATGTATTTATTAATGTGCTTGTGATTGAGCAAAGCATCTAAGTTATCGCTGGGTTTGGCTTTTTTTAATCCATGATGGATCGCGAGTAGATGCAGGTCGTGGTTACCTAAAACACTAGTAAAACTGTCACCAAGTCCATAACAAAGTTGGATAACGCCAAGAGAATCCTCTCCTCTTGCGACTAAGTCGCCAACGGCATAGAGATGATCTTTGCTGGGGTTGAAGTCAATTGTGTGTAACAGCTGTTTAAGACCGGCGTAACAACCTTGGATATCACCTACTACATAATCGGTCATGGTTGTGCTTAGTTGACTACGTTTGCAACAGCGAGACTAAATAACGGTATAGGAGCTTTGAGTAATTCGCCATGCCTGTTTTCAAATTCGTAATGGCCTTGCATAGTGCCTACTGGGGTGGTTAACACCGCGCCGCTGGTATAAGTAAATGCCACACCACTTGCAAGTATTGGTTCTTCACCAATAACACCGGGACCAGACACCTCTTGTTCAGCACCATTACCGTCTGTAATTAACCAATAGCGATTGCGTAGCTGCATCGTTTCACTGCCGGTATTGGTAATAGTGATCTGATACGCAAACGTAAACCGGTCTTCACTGGCTAGCGATTGTTCGGGTAAAAATTGCGTGATCACATCACACGTGATTGAACGAGTCTCTTGCATTGTTAGGCTTCTGTAAATGTGGCTTTGTTAGCAATGGCTGCAAATTGAGCCAGCGACAAACCTTCAGCTCGCCACGTTGGGTTGATATCAATACTTTCTAAATCTTCTACCGATATCGCGGCTTTTAAACTGTTGCGGATCGTTTTACGCCGCTGTCCGAAGGCCATTGCAGTGACTTTTTCAAGGGCTTTTAAATCATTAACCTGCACGGGTGGTGTTTGGTGCGGGATCAAACGGACAACTGCACTATCTACTTTGGGTGCAGGGGTGAATGCATGCGGCGGCACTTCAAGCACCGGTACGACGGTACAATAATATTGCGCCATGACCGATAAGCGGCCGTAGTTTTTATGTCCAGGTCGAGCTGCTAAGCGATTCACGACTTCTTTTTGCAACATAAAGTGCATTTCTTTAATTTGGTTAGTAAACGTGAACAGGTGGAACATTAACGGGGTCGAGATATTGTAGGGTAAATTCCCGAACACTTTTAATGAACCTTGCTTAGCCAGTTCGCTAAAATCATATTGCAATGCATCGGCTTCAATGACGGTCAATTTACTTGACATAAAAGGATGTTGGCGCAGGCGCTTAGCCAGATCTCTATCCAATTCTACGACAGTCAGTTGATCAATGATCTCACAGACCGGCTCAGTTAATGCACCTAAACCGGGTCCAATTTCAACCATAACATCGTCGTTAGTCGGCGCAATCGCACTGACGATTTGATCGATAACGTAATTGTCATTTAAAAAGTTTTGGCCAAAGCGTTTTCGTGCTTTATGTCCTAAGTGTACGTTACTCATAGTTGCCTATTTGCTAATTTGATTGCTTTTAAAATGGCACGATGCAAGCTGCCTGGATCGGCTTCACCTTTGCCAGCTAAATCGATGGCTGTGCCATGGTCTACCGAGGTACGGATAAAAGGCAAGCCTAGTGTAATATTGACCGCTTGACCAAACCCTTTGTATTTTAAAACAGGTAAGCCTTGGTCATGGTACATTGCCAATACAGTGTCAGCATCGGCTAGATACTTAGGATTAAAAATAGTATCAGCAGGTAATGGACCTGTGATCTTAATCCCGGCCTCACGTAATTTATTTAATGCAGGGATAATGATATCAATTTCTTCACGGCCTAAGTGACCATCTTCACCTGCATGTGGATTCAAGCCACAGACATAAATATGTGGCTGCTCAATGCCAAACTTTAAGGTCAGATCGGTATGAATGATATGAATTACTTTATCGATTCGTTCTTGAGTAATGGCCTTAGCGACATACGCTAGTGGAATATGCGTAGTGGCAAGTGTCACACGCAAACCCTCAGTTGACAGCATCATTACGACATCATTGGTATTAGATTGAGACGCAAAATACTCTGTGTGACCGCTAAATGATATACCTGCATCATTGATAATGCCTTTGTGCACAGGACCTGTCACAACAGCATCAAAATCCTGACGCATATTAGCATCACACGCTTGTTTGAGTGTTTCTACAACGTATTTACCATTGTCAGGTGATAATACGCCGGGCACCACAGGTACAGCACAGTCAATGTGTTTGACATACAAGCTACCCAAAGGGGCTTTTTCTGTTTGATCCGTATAATCAATCAACGTTAAGGCAATATCGAGTAAATGAGCGCGTTCGGCAAGCATCTGCTTGTCGGCATATATCACTAATACTGCATCCCAATGCTGATGAGCCAACTGTACAATAAGGTCAGGACCTATCCCGGCCGGTTCGCCAGGGGTAACTGCGATTTTGCTCAAGCTAGTCATTAATCCGTATTACCTTCATCGAGCACTTCAATGTAAGCTTCTTCGCGCATTTCACGTAGCCATGCATCGGTTTCTTCAGAAAATTTACGATTAAAAATTAACTGGTAGGCTTTATCTTCTTTTTTACGGTCAGTGACATCATCAATACGACGGTCGATTAATTGCATTAAATGCCAACCATGGGTAGAGCGGATGGGCTCAGATATCTCGTCTTTGGCTAGCTTAACCAGCCCATCTTTAAAGGCTGGGACATACATATTGGGATCTGCCCAACCCAAGTCTCCACCTCTAGCGGCAGATCCAGGATCTTCAGAATGCTGTTTGGCCAAATCTGCAAATGTCGCTGTTCCCTCGAGTATCTGTGCTTTGAACTCAAGTAGCATCGCTTGGGCTTTTTGTTCTGACAAAATAATGGAAGGCTTGATTAGAATGTGGCGAGAATTAATCTCTTCTAATTTTGCGACTTCAACACCACGGGTATCGATAACTTTTAATATGTGGAAACCGGCACCACTGCGAATGGGACCAACTAGCTGGTCTTTTTCTTTACCTTGTACCACTTCTGCAAATAACGTTGGCATGGAGTTAATATTTAACCAACCCATATCACCACCGTCTAGGGCTTTACCACCAGATGAAGAAGCGATAGCGATCTTGGCAAATTCAGAACCAGTGTTGAGTAAGTTTAAGACCTTTTCAGCACGGTCACGGGCAGCAGTAATATCTTCGTCAGTTGGTTCTGGCGGAAATCCAATCAAGATGTGTCCTAACCGATACTCAGCTTGTTCGTTTCCTTGCTCATCAATCAGTGTGACCAAATTAGCAATTTCTTGAGGAGTGATATAGATGCGACGACGCACATTGGCGCGACGCACTTCACCTGTAATTAATTCTTTGCGCACTGATTCACGGTAATTGTCGTAATCTAAACCCGCTTGCTGAATAGACTGACGCAGGGTATCAATGCTGCTGTTTTGGTTTTTGGCAATATTCGCAATAGTCTGCTCTAACTGCGGATCAGAGACACGGATCCCCATTCTATCTGCGGTTTGCATTTGCAGATTATCCAGAATTAGGCGTTCAATAGCTTGAGTGCGTAACGCGCGGTCAGAAGGTAGAGATTGACCGTTTTTGCTCGCACTGTCTTTGACTGTCTGGATGAGTTCATTGATTTCACTTTCCAAAATAACGCCTTGGTCAACAATCACAGAGACTTTATCCAACACAGTCTGTGCTGCAAGATTGATGCTCGTGGTTAAACAAATACATCCAATTACTATACGTAAGAACTTCATAAACACTCTTTTTATTGTTTGTGTGGTTAAAACACTTTAATTAAAGAGGTAGGGTTGGCGGTAACCAAACATACCATCTTGTAACATACTAGTACTGCGTCGGTTTGACGAAATACCTTTAAAACTAAACTGTACCGCAACGCCTGAATCAAACTCATTGATGTCTTGCGTACCGTTCATGCTATAGCGGTTAGCCAAGTGACGCTGGGCAATAATTTTGACGGCCCAACAACATGACTCATACTGAAGACCTGCATATGCTTCAATAGTTCGCGACAAAGTACGATCTTTATACCAACGACCAACCCAACGCCACTGCTCGTTAATCGGCCAAGCAGCACTGAGCCCGAGCTGATTAATGGTTTCTTGCGATAAGTTACGCACATACCGATGGGATAATTGTACCAGACTTTGCGCATCTCTGCGGTATTCTAATGCAACACTGCTGCGTTCTACTTTGTCTACTTTGGTACTGAGTTGAAGTTGTGAGTGTGTAAACCATCGACTAGACAGTCTAAAATCAAATTCTGCGGCAATCGATGACCGTTGAATAGATCGATTTTGATTGATGACTTGTGAATCGTCAAAATAAAAAATTTGGCCAATCCCGACTGAGCCTCGTTCCAAGCTATTCCCATCTAGGATGCGAGAGGTCAGGCCGACAGTGAGTTGATTGTTATCACTGATGCGATCCAAACCGGTGAAGGTTTGCCCTCTGAATAAGCCGTTGACGTTATTGAGCAATTGCGCCGAATCGTATAGACCGATGTTATTTTGATCAGCATAAGAGGTATACAAATACTGTACCTTGGGCTCTAGGGTAATTGTCCCTGAGGACTCAGTGATACTTTGCTCACGCTCAAAATACGCAGCGGCAAATAATCGCGCTTGGCCAATATTACGATTGATGTTGCGGGCCAAATCGGTATTGTCAATATTCCGTTGCTGGTAGTAAGTGGCATACCAGGTAAAATCAGCTGCGATTGCGGTGCCCGGCGTGGTCATTTGATAGCCAATTGTGGGCGCGAAATGTGCGCGAGTTGCAGTGGGAACGTTGGGATTTTGGTTATCAAAGTAACTAAATTCAGACTCAATATCGAATTGCCAATGCGTACTTAAATCGGTGCTGTATGACAAATCGATGTGGGGCAGCGCGCGATAATTATTGGCTTGTTCACCAATCACATCAAAATCTTGAAACGTCGCTGCAACACTCAGTTGTTCATTGTGGTAGGACAAACCTAGGGCACGATTTACATAGGTATCTGCTCGGTTATAAAAATCAGAGCCCAAATCAACAATGTAGTTATCATCACTGATTTGGTTAAAATCAACAAACCATTGCCATTGTTTGTTGAGCTGTCCGGTATGCTCCCAGCGCACAAAATACCGAGGATCATTATTTTCATACTCGTCATCCGAAGCCAGATATTCCACTGTCATTTGCCCTTGTTGTTGGTCACTTAAGTAGCGCAATTCAGTATTAAATTGCAGTCCTCGATTGGTTAACAAACGCGGAGCGAACGTGGCATCGTAATTCGGTGCAATGTTCCAGTAATAAGGTTGTGAGATATCGACCCCATTCCTGCTTGATGATGAAATATTAGGGAACAATAAGCCAGATTGACGTTGCGAGGTCACCGGAAATGCAAAATACGGTAAATATAAAATCGGCACGCCAGCAACATAAAATCGGGTATTAAACGCCTGACCTAAATTGCCAGCTTGGCCGATATTCATTTCAGAGGCTTTGATTTGCCAGTCGAGTTGATTGAGTGGGCATGTAGAAAAGCTAACATCTTCCAGCACTAAGCCATCTTGACCATTAATGATGATTTGGTCGGCAACGCCATTGCCATTGACATGGTTTAACTGATAACGCGCTTGGCTGATAGCAAAAGAATTAGTTTGTGCATCCAATGATATTTGTGCGCTTTTGACCTGCATTTGTTCATTAATAAAACCCACTTTGCCAACTGCGACTACCCCATTGCCATCATCAGTGACGGTAGCTTCATCAGCAAATATCTGACCGCTGGCACTACTGATCGCAACATTGCCAGCAAATTTGGCTTTTTGAGCTAAAGCAATAATGGCTGAATCGGCAGTTACCACCACACTTTTGGGTGTGGGGAGCGGCGTTAAAGAATTGTGTTGTGCCGCAAACAGTGCAGGGTTGATACATTGTTGTAAGAGAGGGGTCTCTTGTGCGCGAATATCTACAGGAAAACTGTATGCAAAAAAGGAAAAAATGATAATGACAGCGTATTTCATGAAGGGGTAACGGGTATCCTGTTTGCAAGTATTCGAGATTTTAACGGTTTGTGGCTAAATATCCATGTTTTTTAAGTAAAAATGGTTTATCCGGTAATCAGTGACGGTTATAGTGTGCATTAATAGTTATACGGATTGATGAATATTATGCCATATATGGGAAAAGTACTGGGATTTGTATTTGGGTTTTTATTGCTCAGGTTTCCTGGTGCACTATTAGGTTTGTTGGTTGGGCATCTGTTTGATAAGGGTATCAGTAATGATTTTTCTCGCTCAGGGGGATTTGGTCGATTTTTTGCTAATGATGAACGATTACAATCCAGTGCTATTTTTTTTCATGCATTGTTTGCTAGTTTAGGGCACATTGCCAAAGCTGATGGTGCCGTTACTCAAGCCGAAATTGACGTGGCACTGGGCTTGATGGATGACATGAACCTTAACGAGAATGACCGCCAAGAAGCGCAGCAAGCATTTCGTGAAGGTAAAGATGCCAATTTTCCATTGCGCAATATTCTCAAGGACTTAAAACACGATTTGCATGGCCGAAAGGATGTACTGACCGTGTTTTTAGAGATCCTGATCCAAACTTCTTTTGCAGATGGTCAATTATCAGTCAGCGAGGTCGAAGTATTAGATAGTGTTGCCAGTGAATTGGGGTTTACACACAAAGAACTCGACAAATTGATCCGACGCTTTGAAGCTGAAATGCGTTTTCGTCAACGTCAAGATGCGTTCAGTCAAGCACGTGAGCAGGCGCGTTCACATGCCCAAGAGCAAGCAAATGCATGGTATCAACAAAATCAACAACGCCAACAGCAGTCGCGCCACTCTGGGTCAGGACAATATTCTCAAGGCAGTGCTTATACTGAGCAACAAACATTAGCCGATGCTTATCGAATATTGGGGGTCGCAGCGAATGTGGAAGACAAAACCTTAAAGCGTGCTTACAAAAAAGCAATGAATGAACATCATCCCGATAAATTAATGGCTAAAGGGTTGCCTGAGCAAGCGTTGCAAATGGCCAAAACCAAGACGCAGCATATTCAAGCTGCGTATGAAATAGTCAAACAGTCTCGTAAATAGCATTTATTAAAGGTAGTTAATCGCGTGTCACTTCATCTGTCGGTAGATAACGAACAAACCCTGACGGCTTTTTTGCAAGTGCTGTATTTAGAAAAAGGCCTGAGCGATAATACCTTAAGTGCGTATCAAACGGACTTGGCTAAATTATGTGAATATCTGGCCTGTTTGGATCCTGAGTTTCGGTTAATCGATATTAATGAATACCAAATTCGTCAATATCTAGGTCACCGTCATAGCAAATCGTTAGCAGCCCGCAGCACCGCTCGGTGTTTATCATCGTTAAAAACATTTATTAAATATTGTTTGGCCGAAAAAATTCGCGAAGATGATCCGTTAGCGCATATCAAACCACCTAAGCTCCAAGTTGCCTTACCAGATAGTCTTACTGAGCAACAAATTGATGCGTTGCTAGCTGCGCCTGATGTCTCTCAAGCTGTGGGGTTACGTGATCAAGCGATGTTGGAAGTGTTGTATGCGACAGGGTTGCGCGTCACAGAATTAATTAGTTTACGCATGGATCAAGTTTCCTTGTTGCAAGGAGTGGTGCGAGTCATTGGTAAGGGCAATAAAGAAAGATTAGTCCCTTTAGGTGAACCTGCCGTACAAGCCATTGAAACCTTTGTAAAAACAGGCCGTCCTGAATTACTAAGGCACAGTAGTGATGTGCTATTTCCAAGTGCTAGAGGCACATTGATGACGCGCCAGACATTTTGGCATCGGATTAAATTATATGCGACGATAGCAGGGATAAATGTGCATCTTTCTCCACATACGTTGAGACATGCTTTTGCGACGCACCTGTTAAATCATGGTGCAGATTTACGGGTTGTACAACTGTTACTAGGCCACAGTGATTTATCCACTACGCAAATCTACACGCATGTGGCGACAGAGCGTTTAACCCATATTATTCAAAGCCATCATCCACGAGGATAACCCCTTGTGGTATGCTATTAACGATAACGACTGAATCTAACATGGAAAAAATGATGAAACTGATGAACATAAGTAAACTACTTTGTACCTTCTTACTGGGCTTTAGTATCAGTGCGTGCGCACAAGAAGAATCGAGTACGGCTAATTCGGCAAATATAGTGTTGAGTGATGAGTTAATCGATAAGTTTCAACGAAACACGCGTCTGACGATTTTAGGAGTAGCACAATCGCCGATTGATAGTTTGTATCAAGTCACCACAGACCGAGGAATATTTTATTTTTCTAAAGATGGTCAGTATTTTATGAATGCCGTGATTTTTAATATGGATAAAGGCATGTTAAATGAAACCGACGTAGCAATGAATGGCTTGCGTAAAGCCAAAGTCGCTGCGATTGAATCTACAGGCATTGTCTACAAGTCACCCAATGAGCAATACATGGTCAATGTATTTACTGATATTACGTGCGGGTATTGCCGTAAATTGCATCGTGAAATGCAAGATTATTTGGATGCTGGCATCTCGATTCGCTATTTAGCCTACCCTCGAGAAGGACTCAATGGTGATGTGTATCAACAAATGCAGTCTATCTGGTGTGCTGATAATCCACAAATGGCGATGGATGAGGCGAAGGGTGGCTCGACCGTAGCAACACAATCGTGCAGTAATGCCGTTGCTGAGCACTACACAACAGGTGGTGCTGTGGGTGTCAGTGGTACGCCGAATATTGTGTTATCCAATGGTAGCATAATTGGCGGATATCAACCTGCAGGTGCGCTTTTGAATGAAATCAAAAAACGCTTAGGCCAATAATTTGACAACATTAGCTGCAAGACCATCAGATTTGGCGATCGTCAATCGTGCTGAGTTTACCCCAAATAGCATGTCCGATATGGCGAATTCGTCACTAAGCAGTGCTGATTTTGTCGGTCAATATGGTGATATCTTAGCGAATATCTATCAATCACGTGGCATTCATTGTTTATCAGATTTAGCGACAGGGGCAAAGGATCTACTGCATTTTAATCAACTCGATGGTATTGCTGCTGCGGTGGATTTACTGGCTCAGTGTATTATCCAACAACGCCGAGTGGTTATTATCGGTGATTTTGATGCTGACGGTGCAACTAGTACTGCATTGTGTATGCTCAGTTTGCGTGATTTAGGGCTTAATAATGTCAATTATTTAGTGCCGAATCGATTTGATTTTGGTTATGGATTATCACCTGAAATAGTCGATGTCGCGATTGCACAGTTTAATCCTGATGTGTTGTTAACCGTCGATAATGGCATAGCCTGTCATGCTGGCGTCAACCACGCCAAAGCACAGGGATTACAAGTGATCATTACCGATCATCATTTACCGGCTGAGACCTTGCCTGACGCCGATGCGATTGTGAATCCAAACCAAGCTCATTGTGAATTTGGATCTAAGCATTTAGCGGGAGTGGGAGTGGCGTTTTATGTCTTGAGCGCCCTTAAAACTCATTTAGTGCAGCAACAGTGGTTTAGCGATACGCGCCCTGCGCCTAATTTAGCACAATATTTGGATATTGTTGCATTGGGGACTGTGGCGGATGTGGTTAAATTAGATAAAAATAACCGGATATTTGTCTATCAAGGGTTGCAGCGTATTCGTTCAGGTCAATGCCGTCCTGGGATCCGAGCATTACTGGATGTGGCTGGCAAACCTGTGGATAAAATCAACGCGACTGATCTTGGCTTTATTCTGGGCCCTAGGCTCAATGCTGCTGGTCGTCTAGAAGACATGGCGCAAGGAATTGAGTGCTTGTTGGCTGATGATTATGAGACTGCTCGCGGGATGGCACACACACTGGATTCACTCAATCGTCAACGCCGAGAAATAGAGACCGAGATGCGCGAAAGCGCCGAACAAACCCTCGCATCGTTACAGCTTGACCAAGATGCATTACCCGATGGGTTAGTGTTATTTGACCCTGATTTTCATCAAGGTGTGATTGGCATTGTGGCTGGTCGAATTAAAGAACAATATTATCGTCCGACAATTGTGTTTGCGTTACAAGATGAAGAAGAATTAAAAGGCTCAGCACGTTCACTACCTGGCGTGCATATTCGGGATGTGCTGGATGAAATAAACACCCGTTTTCCGCACATTATTAATAAATTTGGTGGCCATGCGATGGCGGCTGGATTATCGATTGCTCCTGAACAATTAAGCGCGTTTACGCAAGCGTTTAATGATGTACTCGCGCGTCATATGGCACAAATTCCCAAAGAAGCACAAGTACTAAGCGATGGGCAGTTATCGAGTCATCATTTATCGTTGGATTTTGCGCATACACTGAACCAATCTGGACCTTGGGGGCAGGGCTTTGATGAGCCGATTTTTGATAATGTGTTTACCTTGGTTAGTCAACGGATCGTCGGTGAAAAACACCTCAAAATGGTATTGCAACTCGCGCATTTAAGCATTGATGCGATTGCTTTTAATGTCGATACTGCTGAGTGGCCCAATCAGCATGTTGAACAGGTGCATGTTGCTTACAAGCTTAACATTAATGAGTTTCGTGGTCAGCAGACCGTGCAATGTATGGTGGTGAAATTTGGCCCAGCTCGATAAATTATTAAGCAATCACCCGCAACTTACCCATTCTGAAGATATGCAGGTTGAATCGCATGTGCAACGAGCAAGCGATGATTGGATTATACATACGATCATGCTTAAAGACGTCGATGTCCCGTTTGTATTTAAACGCAAAAAACGCTACCAAAGCTTACAAGGTGCGCGGGTGAACTTAACCTATTATCCCAGTTCCGTTGCAGTAGCCGGCTTTACTATGGAACAAATGCGAGTCGTACGGATCAAGCGGGCTTAACGATGAAACGAGCCATGTCCAGTGGAAATGTGCAGCCCGTTACAGGCTTTGTCTTGCACCGTCGAGCGTATCAAGAAAGTAGCTTTTTGGTTGATATGTTATCCGTAGAATTGGGTAAAATACGATTTGTAGCACGAGGAATGCGCAGTGCTAAATCAGACCGTAAAAGTGTATTGCAACCGTTTCAGCTGGTTACTTGTGAGTTAGCCGGAAGCGGTGAATTAAAATCACTGCGTAACGCGGATATGCAGGGCAAAACTGTCCCCTTAAAGCACAGTGCGTTGTTTTGCGGCATGTATGTCAATGAGTTACTTAATCGCTGCTTACCAGCCAATATTCCATGTCCTGATTTATTGGCGCAATATCACCAAGCAATTACGCAGTTGAGCATCACCCATGCTGAACATGCGAACGTTGACGCTATCCCCTCAAATAGCTTAGCCAGGCACCATGAAGCAGCCTTGCGGATGTTTGAATTAGCCTTGTTAGATGAGTTGGGGTACATGCCTGATTTTAGCGCGGATGCGAAGACGCAGCGAGAAATTGAAATGGACATGGAGTATGTGTTTGTGGCAGATAAAGGAGTCATGCTCAAGCAATTTAATCCTCACTTGCCGGCTTTTTCTGGACAAATCTTGCATGATATTCTCAATCAACATTGGCATCCAGACAGTTTAAAAATCAGTAAATGGATCACGCGTCAAGCGTTGCAACCATTACTTGGCAGTAAACCGTTAAAAAGTCGCGAATTGTTTGTATCAAAATAACGATTAAGCGATAATCGTATTAAGTTATTATCACAAGGCAGTTTTCCATGCATATCCGAGAAGTTTTATTAGGCGTGAATATTGATCACGTCGCAACATTACGTAATGCCCGAGGCACTTCATACCCTGATCCCGTGCATGCTGCGGATATCGCTGAACGTGCTGGTGCTGATGGTATTACAGTACATTTACGTGAAGACCGTCGCCATATTAATGATCGTGATGTTGAAATTTTGGCTCGCACGATCAACACCCGCATGAATCTTGAGATGGCGGTGACGGATGAAATGCTCAAAATTGCGACAAAGACACAACCTACATTTTGTTGTTTGGTCCCTGAAAAACGAGCGGAGTTAACCACTGAAGGTGGTTTGGATGTGGCTGGTAATTTAAGTAGAATGCAAGATGCGTGTGCTTTATTGGCTGAACAAAATATTATTGTGTCATTATTTATTGATGCTGAACCTGCACAAATTGAAGCGGCGGTTGCTTGCCAAGCGCCGTATATCGAAATTCATACCGGCCAATACGCAGACGCAAAAAGTCTTGATCAGCAAGCGCAAGAATTAGCAAAATTAACCGCTGGGATCCAATATGCCCATCGCAAAGGACTACAGGTCAATGCCGGTCATGGATTGCATTATCACAATGTCAAACCGATCGCAGCGTTACCTGAGATTGTTGAATTAAATATTGGTCATGCGATTATGGCTCGAGCGATGTTTGATGGATTAGGCAAAGCCGTCAGTGATATGCGTGAATTGATGCAAGAAGCCCGGATGCAAGGATTACTTGAGTTAGGACGTTAAGATGGCCATTATTGGGTTGGGTACAGATATTGTGCAAATTTCACGATTTGCAGGTCAAGCGCACCAGCCAACCGGCTTAGCCAAAAAAATACTCACTCCAAGTGAGCTTGAACAATATATGCAACAAGCGCATCCACATCGGTTCTTGGCCAAGCGATTTGCGGTAAAAGAAGCGGCAGTCAAAGCATTAGGTACTGGGATTGGACACGGCGTGAGTTGGCAACATATCTGGTTAGAACACACTGATAAAGGTCAGCCTCAATTGCGTTACACTGATGGTTTTTTGGCAATAGCACTACAGCTAGGTGTCACACACAGCCATACTTCAATCAGCGATGAGCAAGATTATGCTGTCGCCACAGTTATATTAGAAGCCCAATAATGGCCAAATTTGTTCTCAACAAAAAACCAATCAGTGCGTCAGCTCGGCAACGTGCAGCTGCGCGAGTCCAACAGTTATCCACGCCATCCGTCACCTCTTCAGCGATATCGGTTGCTGCAGCTTCCTCTGCGACCCAATCGCTTGGCAAAGACATGATGGATATTACGATTGATAGTTTTACGCTGCAAGGGCAGGGGCTATGCAAATCCCACCAACCTATTATTTTTGTTGATGGCGCTTTGCCTGGTGAAGCAGTACGAGTTCGTATTACCGAAAAAAGAAAAAAAGTCTGGTTTGCACAATTAACGCATATCCATACACCCCATGCACAGCGGATTAGCTCTGCGTGCCCCTTCGCCATTGGGCATTCGCCACAGCCAACGAAACAACAAAGTCATTGTGGCGGTTGCCAGTTACAGTTTGTTGAACCTGCTGCATTGTTGAGCATCAAGCAAACGGCGATTGATGAGTATGCTAAAGCGCAAATAGGGCTTGAGTCGTTACCATGGGTACAAGCAGCAACGGGTGCCGATGCCTATCGTCGCAAAGCGCGACTAGCGATTGATGCACGTAATCCAGAACACATCAAAGTCGGCTTTCGCCAAGCGCATAGCAATCAAGTACTGCCCATCACTCAATGTCAAGTGTTAGTACCAACATTGCAGGCTGTATATGCGCATATTCAAGCGCATTGCCAACAATGGCCATGGCTAAAAAATGTCGGTCATTTGACCTTGCTCGCGGCCGATGAAATGACAGTCTTAGCGGTAAATGCTCAGCAAAATTTGAGCCATCAGGCATTACAAGATCTGTCTGAGTTAGCTGAAACACTGAGTGCAACTTCAGCTTTGCCGGTGGGAGTTGCAATCCATCACAAAGGGGTCTCAACAGAGGCTGTCACTATCTCTGCAGATGAGCAGCAGTGGTATTTATTAGTCAGTCATGCTGCAAATGATGCATCACGCTATTCGTTTGCCTCATTAGATTTACATTTA
Source organism: uncultured Glaciecola sp. (assembly GCA_937125395.1). GTDB lineage: Bacteria > Pseudomonadota > Gammaproteobacteria > Enterobacterales > Alteromonadaceae > Opacimonas. The sequence continues at coordinate 36,141 of CAKZLI010000071.1, read as the reverse complement.
AGTTCGGTCAATGGTTGTCGTTATCCCGTCAGCTTGGATGATTTTGTCCAAGTTAACCGTGAACTGAATATGCACATGGTGCAAGGTGCATTGGATGCATTGGCGTTGAGCAAGCAAGACCGCGTTCTCGATTTATTTTGTGGCGCTGGGAATTTTTCACTGCCTATCGCGCAACAAGCTGACTATGTACTAGGTGTTGAAGGGGTAAGCACGATGGTGCAACAGGCACAGCAAGCTGCTTTAGATAACCAGTTAGATAACATTGAATTTATCCATGCGGATCTGACAACCCGTGATGCCCAAGCCGCTATCAAAGCCGCGAAGGTCAATAAAATTTTATTAGATCCTTCCCGCGATGGTGCCCATGAGAGCTTGTTGCAGTTAGATTATGCTGATATTGAGACAATTGTCTATGTGTCTTGTAACCCTCAAACATGGTTACATGATATGGCGTTGATTGTAGCGCAAGGGTTTGTTTTGCAACACTTACAAAGCTTTGATATGTTTAAAGGAACAACTCATACAGAACTACTTAGTGTGTTTGTGCGTCCATCTTCAATGTAATTATTTGGGGATGCTGCCGTAACAAACAAGCATTATTATTGTCATTAATATTAAGAGCATTTATGCGCAGAACATAAGGATTAGTTTTGGTTACGATTCGCAGTGTACATCTTCCCCAACGCCCATCATTTGTTGATTGGCTCGCTGGTTTATCGGTGTCTGATGAGACTCGCGGTAAGCTTGCTAGTATTTCAGAACAACCTGAACAGCTTCTAACCGGCCAAGAAATGGTCGAGATTTTACACGAGCTGAATATGGATGATGAGACGTTACAAGCTGCGTTGGTATTCCCATATTGTGAAATGCATATGCTCAATCAAGAGGACGTTGCTGCAGAATTTGGTACATCGATTGCCGAGTTGGTTGAAGGTGTTCGACGGATGGATGCGATTAAAGCATTGCATGCTCGGCATCAACACGATGAACAACAAGTCGATAATATTCGGAAGATGCTCATCTCTATGGTGGCTGACGTGCGTGCGGTTGTGATTAAGATGGCTGAACGTATTTGCACCTTACAACAAGTCAAAGATGCCGATGAAGAAACCCGTGTTCTCGTGGCTCGAGAGTGTACTGCTATTTACGCACCGCTGGCTAATCGGTTGGGAATTGGGCAACTCAAATGGGAGCTTGAAGATCTAGCATTTCGGTATTTGCATCCAAAGCGTTATATGGAAATCGCGCATTGGTTAGACGAAAAACGCGCAGACAGACAAGGGTATATAAATGAGTTTGTTGCAGGCCTTACTCAGCGATTAGCGGATCAAAACGTTCAGGCTCATGTTTTTGGCCGACCCAAGCATATTTTTAGTATTTTTAAAAAAATGCAAAAAAAACAACTCACCTTTGAACAGCTCTATGATATTCGGGCGGTGCGGATCATCGCAGCCACATTGCAAGATTGTTATGCCGTCCTTGGCGAAGTGCATGCAACATGGCAGCATATCCCGAAAGAATTCGATGATTATATTGCGACACCAAAACCCAATGGTTATCAATCTATTCATACCGTGATTAAAGGCCCTGAAGGGCGAACGATTGAGATCCAGATCCGTACACAAACAATGCATGATGACGCCGAGTTAGGCGTGGCTGCACATTGGAAGTATAAAGAAGAGCATACGGCTAAGTTGTCCGCGGCTGAGGAACGGATTAACTGGTTACGCAAAATCTTGGCATGGCAAGAAGAAGTCGCGGAGTCCGGCGATATCGTTGAAGAATTTCGTTCGCAGGTGTTTGATGATCGAGTCTATGTGTTTACACCAACTGGCGATGTGATCGATTTACCTGTCGGGGCAACCCCTCTGGATTTTGCTTATTATATTCACTCTAATGTAGGGCATCGTTGTATCGGTGCCAAAGTTGATAATCGGATCGTGCCATTTACATACCAATTAAATAGTGGCGATCAGATAGAAATTTTAACGGGTAAGCAGATGAATCCCTCACGGGATTGGATGCATCCAGGCCTGGGCTATGTGCATTCTTCTCGAGCACGTGCCAAGATCCACACGTATTTTAAAAAACTAGACAAAGATCAGCATTTTGCTGCTGGTAAAGAATTACTTGAACGAGAATTAAGTAAGTTACAACTACATATCAAAGATGTCGTCAAAGCGGTCGAAAAATTTAATATGAAAACCGCCGATGATTTAATTGCAGCGGTCGGTGCCGGTGATGTGCGGGTGATGACGTTGGTGCGTTTTTTACAGCAATTACTGCATCCTGAACCTGACACTCCCATAGTGCCTTCCAGACCCAAACGCACCAAAAAAACCAGTAGTAATACCATCGAGGTAGAAGGCGTTGGGCATTTGCTGAGTCAATTAGCAACCTGCTGCCAACCGTTGCCTGGCGAGCCAATCTTAGGCTATATCACTCAGGGTCGGGGAGTGAGCGTTCATAAAGTGCAATGCAATCAGTTGGCGCACTTGCTGACGATGCATCCTGAACGAGAAATAGAGGTCAATTGGGCGGGTGAATTAGATATGGGATTTGCTGCGGAGATCATGGTTAAATGCCAAGATCGGACAGGCATCCTCAAAGATATATCGACTTTGCTCAGTAATGACAAAATCCCAGTGCTGGGGATCCAGAGCAATAGCGATACGACGCAACACACCTGCGAGATCGTATTAACGGTGGAGGTAAAGGACCTCAATAGACTGATGTTATTGCTGACCAAGTTACGCAAAATCCGCAGTGTGACAGATGCCTACAAGCGGCAACATTAAACTATAAGGGATGACTTGAACGTGCAAGATGAGCAACGCCAACAATTTATCGATTTATCACAGACTGCGCCGGTCAACGCATTAGTCAAGATTATGCAACAGTTGCGCGATCCGTTAACGGGATGTCCATGGGATATTAAACAAACCATGCAGAGCATTATTCCTCACACGATTGAGGAAACCTACGAAGTTGCAGATGCGATCTATGCTGGCGATCCACAACACATTAAAGAAGAGCTAGGCGATTTATTATTTCAAGTGGTGTTTTATGCTCAGCTTGGTCAAGAACAAGGTTGGTTTTCATTTGATGATGTTGCCCAAGGCATGTGTGATAAGTTGATCCGGCGTCACCCTCATGTATTTACTGATCAATCAGGATTAACGGCACAACAAGTTGAAGCACAATGGGACGCGATTAAACTAGCTGAAAAAACCGGTTCACCGATCCCTGCGTCAATCTTAGCCAATATTCCCACAGGGATGACACCGCTGTTACAAGCTCATAAAATTCAAAAAGCCTGTGCGAAAGTCGGCTTTGATTGGTCACAAATTCATCAGGTACTCGATAAAGTTCAAGAAGAAGTCGATGAAGTCAGGGACGCACTAGCCGAATCACAAGTGCGACTTGAGGAAGAATTAGGTGATTTACTCTTTGCTGTGGTCAATGTAGCTCGGCACGCCGGTATCAATAGTGAGACTGCACTGCAGAAGGCGAATATAAAATTTACCCAACGTTTTACTGCTGTTGAAGCACTCGCCAAACAATCGGGTGTAGCGTTACCAGGGGCATCTCAAGAAGCATTAGAGAGTCTGTGGCAACACGTTAAACAGGCTGAAAAGTCGTAACACATAGCATCTAATTAAAATAACACTTTATTTTTCTTGGCTTTTGCGTATAATTTTGCGCCTGCCCAGTTACACCCATCTGTGGGAAGATGGAAGGATCATCTGGCTCGAAGGGGCCAACATGTTGATTTAGCGTGTTCTTACATGGTGTAAGTACATTCGTAACGTTTATAAAATTCGGGTGAATTTAACAATGAAAACTTTTGTTGCAAAACCAGAAACAGTTCAACGTGACTGGTATGTAGTTGACGCTGCAGACAAAACTCTAGGTCGCTTAGCGGCTGAAATCGCGCTACGTTTACGTGGAAAACATAAGCCAGAGTATACACCTCACGTGGATACTGGTGACTATATTGTTGTCGTAAATGCAGAAAAAATTACTGTTACTGGTAACAAAGCCAAAGGTAAAATCTATTATTCTCATTCTGGTTATCCAGGTGGCTTAAAAGACACTACATTTGAAAAATTAATTGCACATAAACCAGAAATGGTTTTGGAAAAAGCGATTAAAGGCATGTTGCCAAAAGGCCCACTAGGTCGTGCAATGTTCCGTAAACTTAAAGTTTATGCTGGAACAGAACATAACCATGCGGCTCAACAGCCTCAAGTACTAGACATTTAAGGAGCGAGACAATGGCAGATACTCAATATTACGGCACAGGTCGCCGCAAAAGCTCTACCGCTCGTGTTTTCTTACGTCCAGGTACAGGCAATATCGTAATCAACAAACGTCCAATTGATGTATTCTTTGGTCGTGAAACAGCACGTATGGTTGTTCGTCAACCGTTAGAGCTAGTTGAAATGACAGAAAAATTTGACCTATACGTCACCGTAGCCGGTGGTGGTATTTCTGGTCAAGCCGGTGCTATACGCCACGGTATTACGCGTGCATTGATGGAATTTGATGAGACTTTACGTCCAGCTCTTCGTCAAGCAGGCTTCGTTACGCGTGATGCGCGTAAAGTTGAGCGTAAGAAAGTGGGTCTACACAAAGCGCGTAAGCGTCCACAGTTCTCAAAACGTTAATATTACGTTTACAGTTCTGCAAAAATGCCACTTACGAGTGGCATTTTTTTTGCTTAAGACAAAATATTACGATAAATCAATGCAATATTAAGCCGATATCTATATAGTTCAGGTAGTTATTATGCTCTTGTAAAGCTTAATACCCATAAAAGACGAACGTCTTAACAGTTTTTAGTAGATAAATGCGTTGATAGACTTGTTTTTATTAAGGCTTTTCTTTACCATTTCGCGCAGTAAATTATATTAGGTTGGTATTACTACCCCGTGTGACTCTTTACACCTGAGTACGTATATTCCAAATTTTGGAGAAAAGTGGATGAGTAATGTGTCTGTAGATGCAAAGCAATCAGCTACAAATGAACAACCCCAAAGCAGTAATCGCCGCAAATTTTTAACGGTAGCGACTTCTGTGATTGGTGGCGTTGGTGCCGTTGGCGCAGCCGTTCCGTTTGTTGCTTCATGGAACCCAAGTGCCAAAGCTAAAGCGGCTGGTGCAGATATCGAAGTCGATATCAGTGGTGTTTCCCCAGGTCAATTGATTCGTGTAATGTGGCGTTCTAAGCCGGTATGGATCGTGCGTCGAACTCCAGAGCTGTTACAGAGCCTAGAGTCAATTGAAGGGCAGCTACGAGATCCAAACTCTGAACAAGAGCAGCAACCTGCTTACGCTCAAAATCGTTATCGCTCGATTAAAGAAGAATATTTAGTCTTAGTGGGTATATGTACCCATTTGGGTTGTTCACCTCAGCATTTAACTGAAGGTGCATTTGCTGAATATGCTGAAGGCGTACCGGAAGGATTTTTCTGTCCTTGTCACGGTTCCAAATTCGATATGGCTGGTCGCGTATTTCAAGGCGTTCCAGCACCATTAAACTTAGTTGTACCGCCGTATCAGTTTTTGACGGACACGACTTTGTTAATCGGTTCAGATGCATAAGGGCACAATATTATGAATGGTTTATTAAAGTGGATTGAGCAACGTATCCCAATGATGCGTGTTGCAAATATGCACGCAATTCAATATCCAGCACCGGTCAATATGAATTTTTGGTACGTCTTTGGTTTTTTAGCCACGATTGTACTCGTTAACCAAATCGTGACCGGTATTTGGTTAACAATGAGTTTTGAGCCTTCGGCTGAAAGAGCATTTGCTTCAGTAGAGTATATTATGCGAGAAGTCGACTACGGTTGGTTAATCCGATATATGCACTCTACGGGCGCCTCTGCGTTCTTTATTGTAGTTTATATGCACATGTTCCGCGGCATGATTTACGGCTCTTACCAGAAGCCACGTGAATTGTTGTGGGTATTTGGTATGTTGATTTATTTAGCGTTAATGGCTGAAGCCTTCATGGGCTATGTGCTACCTTGGGGCCAAATGTCCTATTGGGGTGCGCAAGTTATTGTATCGTTGTTTAGTGCTATACCAGTAATCGGTCCTGATTTAGTGATTTGGATCCAAGGTGACTACGTTATCTCGGGTGCCACACTGAATCGTTTCTTCGCCTTACATGTAATTGCATTGCCATTGGTGATTGTTATCTTGGTATTCTTACATATCATTGCGTTGCACGAAGTGGGTTCGAATAACCCAGATGGTATTGCAATTAAACACAAAAAAGGCGCATTAGCTGAAGAAGACAAAACCCCATACAAGATCCATGAATACTACACAGATAAGTATGACATCGCAGATGATGTTGTGCCGTTCTTCCCGCATATCGTATTAAAAGATTTGGTGGCGTTTAGTATCTTCTTGGCAGGTTTTGCATTTATTATGTTCTTCTTACCTGAGATGGGCGGTTATTTCTTAGAACGTCCAAACTTTGAAATTGCTAACCCGTTGAAAACACCTGAACATATTTTCCCTGTTTGGTATTTCACACCGTTCTATGCAATCTTAAAAGCAGTACCTGATAAGTTGTTTGGTGTATTAGCGATGTTTGGTGCTATTGCAGCTCTGTTTGCGTTACCGTGGATTGACCGTGGTAATGTTCGCTCTTGGAGATATCGCAGTGGTTTACACACTTGGAATTTGATTATCTTTGCGATTGTCTTTGTTTTCTTAGGTTATTTAGGTGGTACACCTCAAGCTGATTGGAAAATTGTCGCATCACAAATTTTAACGGTAATGTATTTTGGTTTCTTTGGCTTGTTGTGGATATACAGTAAGAATGAGAAAACAACGCCGGTACCTGAGAGGATCACTAAATGAAGAAGTTACTATTAGCGATCGCGTTATTGCTACCTAGTCTAGCATTTGCGGCAGGATCAAAGCATCCATTAGACAGTGCAGATTACGACCTTACTGACAAAGCGTCATTGCAAAATGGGGCACGTATATTCATGAACTACTGCCTAGGTTGTCACCAACAGCAGTATCAGCGTTATTCACGTACGTTTGCTGATTTAGGTATTCCTGATGATTTAGGTCAAGAGTATTTGCAATTTACTGGTGAAAAAGTCACTGATTACATTACCTCGCCAATGCCAGCCCAAGATGCAGCGGTTTGGTTTGGTGCGCCACCACCGGATCTTACATTGGTAGCACGCGTGCGTGGTGCCGATTGGATTTATACTTATCTCCGTACTTTTTACGTTGATGATGCAAAGACATTCGGTGTTAACAACTTAGTGTTTCCAAATGTAGGCATGCCGCATGTCCTGCAAGAGCTGCAAGGTACGCCGCGCATCTCTTATGAAGAAGCACTGATTGACGGTGAGATGGTCCAGCAATATGTGGGCATTCAATCGGATGGCAACGGTGAGTTGAGTCCTGATGAGTATGATAAAGCTATTTTGGACTTAGTTAACTATTTGCAGTATACCGGTGAGCCATCACGTCTAGAGTCTGAAAAAATAGGTAAAGGCGTATTGGTATTTATCTTTATATTCTTTGTGTTTGCGTATTTATTGAAAAAAGATTACTGGCGAGATGTGAAGAAATAAGAAATTCATGTATAATCAAAAAAAGGGGCAATGCGCCCCTTTTTTTAATGCAAGTAATAAAATCTGCGTTAGCATTTTTTCATAGGAGAAACATCCATGGCAGTAGCCACGAACAAACGTTCTATCATGACTTTATTTTCAGATACGATTGATATTTATAGTCATCAGGTACGCATCGTCTTAGCAGAAAAAGGCGTAACAGTTGATATTAATTATGTTGATCCTGCCAACTTACCTGAAGAAATGTTAGAGCTTAATCCTTATGGAACTTTGCCTACGTTAGTTGATCGTGATTTAAACCTATATAAATCACATATCATTATGGAATATTTGGATGAGCGTTTTCCGCATCCACCATTAATGCCAGTTTACCCTGTAGCTCGTGGGAATAGCCGTCTAATGATGCATCGCATCGAACAAGACTGGTATTCACTTGCCGCACAGATTTTCCGTGGCGAAGGCGATACGGATGCTTTACGTAACAACTTACGTGAAACGTTGCTATCTCTTGCACCAATATTCGCGGAAACACCGTATTTTATGTCAGAAGAGTTTAGCTTGGTTGATTGCTACCTTGCGCCCTTATTATGGCGTTTACCAGCACTTGATATCACACTAACCGGCGCTGGCAGCAAAGAAGTGTTAGGCTACATGAAACGTATATTTGAACGTTCATCGTTTGTTGCTTCATTGACCGACCAAGAACGCGAAGTGCATAACCCACTGTAGGGTTATACTTTAATCAATAGACCAGCAGCACGACAAAGAGATACATCCGGTATGAGTGAGTTATCAATGACATCCAATCAACCTTATTTGCTAAAGGCATTCTATGATTGGATTGTGGATAATGAACTCACTCCGCATCTTGTCGTAGATGCCACAGCAGAACACGTGCAAGTACCCTTACAATATGTGAACGATGGTCAAATTGTTCTGAATGTATCCCCAGGTGCTTGCATGCATTTGTTAATTACGCCAGAAGGCGTTAGTTTTCAAGCGCGATTTGGTGGTAAACCTCATCAACTCTCGATGCCTACTCGTGCTGTATTAGCTATTTATGCTAGAGAAAATGGTGCAGGTACTGTATTTACCCCTGCAGACCCCTCTGTTGAGGATGCTCAGGACGTATTGTTTGATTCAGATGAAGATATGTCGGATATTGCTGAAAGTGTCTTAGATGATGTAATACGAGATGCTGGCAAAGATAATGGTGCAGCACATCAATCCAAAGCGCCAAAGTTTGGTTTAATCCAAGGCTCTAGTGGTCAAGGGCCAGATAGCCCAGCGACCGATGATAAGGCGACAGTATCGTCGAGAGACAACAAAAAAGCCCCATCAAAGAAACCCACATTTACGATAGTAAAATAAATCTTACTGAATTATTTCAAATACTCTGATGACGCCTTTAACATTGTTAATGTTACGGGCGATTTCGACGGCTTGAGTTGCTTGCTGATTGTTCACTAAACCCATCAAAAACACTTCACCAGCGTTAACGACAACATTGATCCGACTCGATTCAATCACATCATTGGCGATGTATTTTGCGCGTAAGGTATTGGCTATCAAAATGTCTTTAGCTTGTATTGCTGCACTGGGCGTTAAGCCAACGCGAATTTGATTATGATGTTTGCGTAAATAGGGATCTTGTTTAATGGCGTCATTGATTTTGGTTTGCCATTTAGCCGCATCGACACGCCCTGTCAGTAGCAGTTGACGGTTAAATACCTCAATATCTATATTCGATACGGCATCTAACCCATCAATGTTAGACAATGTGTTAGAGACCCGTGCAACGGCATTGGTGTCATCAAGCTGGGTGCCAAGAGAACGAGGATCTTGGCTAGCGGCAGCACCGATAGTCGCAATCGTACCAATGGCAACAGCGGTACAGCCACTCAATGAGCTGGTCATCACTGCAATTAATACGAATGAAAGTAAGTTAGAGCGGCGTGCTTTCATAGACACAGATCCCTTATTATCGGTCATATTGATTAATGTGATTCTGGAAACAACGCATCATCAATGCATTCGCACAGATTATGGATAGCTAACAAATGTACTTCTTGGATCCGAGCAGTACGATTTGACGGTACGCGTATTTCAACGTCGCTTGGCCCTAAGAAACCAGCCATCTCACCACCGTCTTTACCGGTTAATGTCACAATCGTCATATCGCGCGCTAACGCCGCTTCCATGGCATTAATCACGTTACGTGAATTACCACTGGTGGATATGGCCAACAAAATATCACCTGGTTGACCTAATGCACGGACTTGTTTTGAAAACACTTCATCGTAGCTATAATCGTTTGCTATAGAAGTAATTGTCGAGCTGTCAGTGGTCAACGCCATCGCCGGTAAGCTAGGACGATCACGTTCATAGCGATTAAGTAGTTCGGACGAAAAATGCTGTGCATCACCGGCGGAACCACCGTTACCACAACTTAATATTTTATTGCCACGGATCAAAGCTTCAACCATCATGTTGGCAGCATTAGCAATAGGCTCTGGCAATACTTCACTTGCAGCTATTTTAGTTTGAATGCTTTCGGTAAAGTTTGCTTTTATATTATCTATCATAGTCAATTCACTGGTTTAGACACTTTTGTGCCATTTGGCTGATGTTCCATCTATCGCGACTAAGTCAATTCGGTGGGCCACATGATGTGGGTTCAACGAATTCTGCGCCATAAACAAGTACATTGCGCGGGTGATTTTTTTGCGTTTAATCTCTGTAAGCATCTCTGCAGCTTGACCATGACTGGCTTTAGCTCGATATTTGACTTCGATAAACACCCAACATGCACCATCACGCATTATGAGATCTATTTCACCGCATTTTGCTCTGTAATTTGCGGTGACAAACAGCAATCCTTGCTGAATTAAATAACGTTTTACTTTTTGCTCAACGGCTAAGCCAACTTCGTAAGATTGAGTTCTATTGGCCACTGAGCAGGGTAATTTTGCTGGATGTTATTTTGGCACGTGGTAATGCGCGTGTCACTTGATTCTTATCATTAATCGTAAGAATACCCGTTAACCCGGCTAGGTTTAGGCCATTGACTAAGCGTAATTTAGTGATTTTACCGACTAAAGCAAAGGCATCATAGCCAAACGCAAATAACCGTTTTTGTGGGGTCGATGCTTCACTGAACACGGCGTCGTATTGCGCTAATAACGGGCCATTAGTTTGCTCATCAATGAGCCAAGGCATATCAGTAAATATCACATTCTGTAGGTCTCGTAACGAGTTTTGATTGAGCTTGTGGTTATAGCTGCGTGAGCTTGCAAATACGGGTGTGATATTGGTCGAAAAAGAACTAATACTCGCCTCTATCATCGGATTAATGAGTTCGGTCTGTTTGGCATTGGCAAAGACGACAAATGCATCTATGTCTCGACGGTTTCTGGTGACACTAAACATTTCCTGGCCTAAATATCGCTCTAGGGTGGTGATCCGAGATCTACTCTGGTCAACCCCAAGTGCAGAGCTGATTGCTCTGCGCATTGATTTGTTGTCCGTGAAGGTTAACTCTGTCAGCTGTGCATCGGTTTGCAGTTGTTGCCATGTGTCAGCAAAAGCCTTAGCCATTCGGGTTGCAACACGATCCGAGGCATGGATTAGAATAGGCTGCTGATATTGCTGGGTAAACATATATTGTGCGATTTGTTGTGCTTCGTCTTCAGGAGAGAGTGCAAAAAAATAGCGTTCGGACGGGGTTGCTTGAATGACGGTCTCGATTGACGGGTCAAGGGTTGGCGTGTCCAAGCGATTTAGACCAAGCAATTGTTGATGCGGCAATAATGCTTGCATGACCTTGTCTAATGTTGGTTTTAATAACGGACCAATAATAATATCTGCTGTTGCAATTTGCGATGTTAACTCATCGTCTTGGGTTTTGTTTGTGTCAATAAAATACAATGATTGAGATGGGTTATTATCGGTATTAGGTGCCGCTAAGGAAGCTAAGTATGCAGCCAGGATCCCTTGTTTTATTTGTTGTGCTTGATTGCGTAGACGTCCACTTAGAGGGAGTAATACTGCAATGCGTTTAGAGTCGGTAAGTGTTTCATTCAGTAAGGCGATGATTTGTGCTGGTAAATCAATTACTAAAGGATGATTAACATAATTATATTGAAAGCGAGTTAAGGCGCCAGCCAGCGCATATCGATCTAAACCATGTTTTCTGAGGATCTGAGTCAGTCGAATAAAGCCATCATAGTCCTGTCTGCCTTTGAGTATTAAGGCTTTATCAGGGATCTGTTGTGCAATCGACCAAGCACGCTCTAAGGCATAATCTTGGCTATTGATATGGGCTTCTAATGCTTCAGGGTAAGCAAAGAGTTGCTCATGTATAAAGGCTTGTTGTTGCCATTGTTGTCGTTGTAATGCGCTAGAATAAGTCGGTAATTGTAACAGTGCCAGACGTTCTGCAAAGGTATCTTCGGGATGTGGACAAGTAGCTCGATATATGGCTGCCTGTGCTAACTGTTCACCTTGTAATTGTGCATAAATAGGCGTGAGAACAGGATGGACACGGTGGCATTGTTGCTTGGCAATATCATCTGCTACCGCTTGTAATAAGAATTGATTACGAGCTGTTAAGTCATTGTTAATCTCAGCTACACGTGCTTGTTCTAGGTAATCCGCAAAATCGTTAATCGGCTTTGTTGGTATAGTTGTGCTTGGCACAGGACGCTGAACCGCGGGTGATGAACCGGTAGAGCCGCAACCAAGCAAGGTAAACAATGCAAGTAATGTGGCGCTTACATAGGTAAAAAATCGAATGGCATGCAAGGATTGACCAGACCTCACTGGTCGTGTGCGGTAATGTGTCGATTGTGAAATTGTAGTGGTCACATTTAAATCCATGAAAAACGAGTGAGTCAAAGTCATACATCAGTGTATAATGCCATCATACTGTATTTTTAAAAGTTTCGCATTATGTCTCAACCTGGTTGTCTGTATATCGTCCCAACGCCCATTGGTAATCTGCAAGATATTACATTACGTGCATTATCTATCTTACAATCAGTTGATGCGATTGCGTGCGAAGATACCCGTCATAGTCGTATTCTGTTACAGCATTTTAGTATCGATAAACCGACGTTTGCTGTGCATGATCATAACGAATCGATGATGGTAGATAAAGTGATCCAAAGGCTAGAAAAAGGTCATTCTGTTGCGTTAATTTCGGATGCGGGCACCCCTTTAATCAGCGATCCCGGTTATGTGTTAGTGCATGCGTGTCGTTTAGCTGGGGCAAACGTGGTTGCCTTACCAGGTCCATGTGCAGCCATTACCGCTCTGTCTGGTGCGGGTTTGCCCACTGACCAATTTACTTTTCGTGGGTTTTTACCGGTCAAACAACAAGCCAAACAACAGGCGATTGAAGCACTGTTGCACTCATATTGTACGAGTGTATTTTATGAAGCGCCACGTCGAGTGCTGGACACGATGAAAATGATGGAACAATGCTTACCCGATACGATCACCATCGTGATGGCTAAAGAAATCAGCAAGACTTTTGAAACGTTTATTAGTGGCAATGCATCAACGATTATTGCTTGGCTCGAGGCATCCCCAGCCCATCAAAAAGGTGAATTTGTCTTGATGGTGGGACCTGCAGAAAAAGACACAAGTGATATTTCATTGGCAGCGCAGGCATTAATGCGCAGTTTGCAGACTCAATTGCCACCCAAAAAAGCAGCTGGTATTGTGGCTGAGCATTATGGATTAAAGAAAAACGCAGTGTATCAGTGGAGTCTAGAATAATAGGTCTAAGATAAGCGAGCCAAAAAATCCTCATACGTAAATTCTCGGACTAGCTCAAATTCACCCTCTTGGCGTAAAATCCCGATTGCAGGGTGCTGAACGCCATTAAAAAATGAAGTTTTAACCATGGTGTAATGCATCATGTCCTCGAACACAATGCGCTGACCAACTGCCAATGGCTCGGCAAAGCTATATTCAGGCAACACATCACCAGCCAAACACGAATTACCGCCAAGGCGATATGTGTATGCCAATTCACCTGCGTGCTGCGCGTCTTTGATAGTCGGCCGGTAAGGCATCTCAAGTACATCTGGCATGTGTGCAGTAACGGAGATATCCAGTATGGCAATTGGGCCGTTGTTTTCGACAATATCGACAATCTCAGCAATCAACGGACCAGTCTGCCATGCAACCGCAGAACCTGGCTCTAATACAATATGCAAATGTGGGTATTTAGCTTTAAAATCATTTAGTACCTTGATCAGATGCGCTACGTCATAACCGTCTTGTGTCATTAAATGACCACCACCAAGATTCAGCCATTTTAGCTTCGCAAAATATCGCGAAAACTGAGTGTCAATAGCATTTAGCATGCGTTCAGTGGCATATGAATCACACTCGCATAAGGCGTGAATATGAAAGCCCTCAACGTCACTCAAATCTTGACCTTCAAGTTGTGCGGCAGTGATCCCCAAGCGAGAGCCAGGGGCGCAAGGATCATATAGCGGTGTATCCGCTTCTTGGTGTTCAGGATTAACCCGTAATCCCATACTGACATTGGCTTGAGCACAAACGTCTTTGTGTAGTAAAAACTGCGCGATGCTGTTAAATGAAATATGATCCACTTCTTGAACTATTTCTGGCATCTCTGTGGTTTTGAATGCTGGCGAAAATGCATGAACTTGTTTGCCTATGCGTTTTGCTAGCTTCGCTTCCCATAATGCACTAGCTGTACCGCCTTGTAAGTACTTACTGACCAAAGCAAAACATGACCACATCGAAAAGCCTTTTAAGGCCAAAATAATATCGACACCCGTCGCCTGTTGCACGTCTTGCATCAACTCAAGATTAGCAATTAACTTGGCCTCTTCAAGTACATAACAAGGACTCGGGATCGCCGGGTTATTGGTCCAATGTGGCATGGTGTGTATTTCCTTTAACGCGAATTATTGACTAAATGGGCTAGTGTCACATTCCATGACATGCCACGGTAAACCATGTTCATTTAGCATTTTCATAAACGGGTCTGGATCCATTTGTTCCATGTTAACCACACCCGCTTTGCGCCAAGAACCATCAAGCATTAACGCTGCACCAATCATTGCAGGTACGCCTGTTGTGTAAGAAACAGCTTGTGCACCGACTTCATCATTACATACAGCATGTTCACAGTTGTTATAAATAAAGATAGTTTTTTCCTGACCGTCTTTAATACCTGTAATGTATGTGCCGATGCAGGTCATGCCGGTATAGCCTTCAGCCAGTGAACCTGGGTTAGGTAGCACGGCTTTTAAGAACTCTAACGGCGCAATTTGTTGACCATTAAAATCAATTGGCGCAATACTGGTCATGCCGATCCCTTCTAATACACGCAAATGCGTCAGGTATTCATCACCAAAGGTCATCCAAAAACGCGCACGGGTAAGGGTAGGGAAATGCTTAACCAACGATTCTAGTTCTTCGTGATACATTAAGTATGAGGCACGGGTACCAATATTTTGGTAATGCAGGTCTTCACGCACACTCAATGGATCGGTCTCTCGCCACTGTCCATCTTGCCAATAGCGTCCACGTTGCGTAATTTCGCGAATATTAATTTCGGGGTTAAAGTTTGTCGCAAAGGCTTGACCGTGATCACCGCCATTGCAATCGACGATATCTAGGGTGTGGATTTCGTCAAAATAATGTTTGGCTGCATAGGCGGTATATACGTTAGTGACACCGGGATCAAAGCCACTGCCAAGTAAAGCCATCAGGCCTTTTTCGGCGAAGCGCTCTTGATATGCCCACTGCCAAAAGTATTCAAACTTGGCAACATCTTTAGGTTCATAATTCGCTGTATCAAGGTAATCAACATTACAGGCTAGACATGCGTCCATGATTGCAAGATCTTGATAAGGTAACGCAAGGTTAACCACTAAGTCTGGCTGGCAATCATTGATCACCGCTTCGACTTCGTGGGCATGATCAGCATCAACTGCGTAGACTTTTTTGACGCGGTCAATACCGACTTCAGCTTGTAACGCTTCGCATTTTGATACCGTACGTGAAGCCAGGTAAATTTCAGAGAAAAGCGCCGTTAATCGTGCGCATTTTTTAACGGTAACAGCAGCAACGCCACCTGCACCAATGATCAATACTTTAGACATAATACATAAACCCTGTGTTAATTTTCGCGCATCCTATCAGCAAAGTTGGTCTTTTGCCAATAGCCAAATGTGTTTAAGAAGCGTGGAGCGTAAAAGGCGCTCCTATACTGACATTATCAGCAGCATATGTAACTGGAAAATAAAAAGCGTGTAAGGTGCCATCATTAAGTGAAATATCAGCCACCAACACATCACTCAACTCTTCAGATTCGCTTTCGACAGTGGCTATATACATGATTAATGAATTCGCTTCTGGCAAATCTAATGTGTAGTAATGGATTTGTTGATCTAATGATTCAATCAGTGGCACTTCGGCTGTTTCATCATACGATTCATCTACAAAAAACGGCTCAACAATACCATCCACTTCGATCACGGCAAACGGATAAAAATTCGATGTGTTGCGCAACAATGAACGGCACATCGCTAAGCTGGTATTCAGCATTGTATGTACGCCCGTTGGTAATTCGGAATAAGCAATTGCCATGGTTAATCTCTTTTACTCAATAACATCATCGTGCACCTTGCAAACCGCCAGTATGAAAAATGATTATATTATCATAATCATCAAGTGCACACTTATTTAGCATATCGTGTAATGCAAAAAATGCCTTGCCGGAATAAATTGGCTCAATCGGTATGCTGGGTGTGATAATAGATCCGCTAGCTGGCGCGCTAAACGCTGCACAAAATGCATTGAGATCACTGTTTGTTTTGGCATAACCGCCCATATGATAGGCATGGTTAATCCACCATTTTACCGGTGTATGTGAGTCAGAAACCGCCGAGTGATTCGTGGCCAATAGCTTACGTGTCATACTTTCAAGATAGTCACTAGGTGCGCTGCTGTGACTTTTGAGCACTGCGACCCCCATGACGTCATATTTGTGCTTGGGGTTACGTAGGGGCAAATACGTCGGAAGTGCTTGGATAATGCCTGCTAAGGTGGTGCCAGTGGCGACCGGCAGGATAATCAAATTCCGAGTGGGTTGATGCGATAGATGCTGCGCAGATAATTGTTGAGCGATTTCGGCAATGCTTTGTCCGACCCCACTCAGCGCTTGCTCATCGGATCCACCTTCAGGAATGATTAATGCGTTTGGATAGTCAAGTTGCAATTGCGCAAGGTATTGTGGGTCGTGTCGGCGTTGATATTGTAATTTGCTGTGCCAGACTAAATTAGTCCCCCATTGGGTTAAATCGTGTAAGCAAGGGGTCATGTTCGCTGCATAGTTGCCACGGATAATGGCATAAAAAGGGATATGTAATTGTCCACATATATAACCTAATGCATGCAAATGGTTTGAGTGGCCACCACCGAAACTAACAATCGATGAAGGTAAACTCGTGTGATCGTTTCTATCCGTTGTGAAGAAGGCTTGCAACTTACGCCATTTATTACCTGATATGATAGGATGGATTTGATCATCTCTTTTGATCCACACCTGGCTGTTCTCGGTGCTTAAAGCGGCACAGGGCTGAAGGGGCGATGGGAGTTGGATCTGCAAAGTCTGTGGGATATTTGTTGGCATAAAGTGATCAAAGCAATGAGTTATTGGGTAAATATTAACATATAACAAATAAGGAAGAGAGTATGACGACGCTTCGCATTTCACATTCATCAAGATTGAGCTGGCTGATGCTGTTCATTGGTTTGTACGCTGTCAGCATCAGTCATCAAGCGATGGCGACTACGAGTATTCCATCCTTCATCTCGCAACAACTCGATTCAGCCAAAACGTTAGGGCAAAGTCGTTTTACCTATTACTTTTTTGATATATATGATGCGACGTTATACGCACCAAACGGAGAATATTCGCCGCAACAACCTTTTGCATTATCGCTGGCATATTTACGTGATTTTAAAGGCCGAGATATTGCAGATCGCTCAATTGATGAAATGCGTGATCTTGGCTATCGTGATGTCGCATATTTAGCGCAATGGTTAGTGGCAATGGAAAGCGCTTTTCCTGATATAAAAAGTGGTGATGTACTTACTGGGTTAGTAGACCCGCAGCAGCACACCCAATTTTATTTAAATGGTGAACCGACCCATTATGTCGCTGACCCTCAATTCACTGAAGCGTTCTTTGCAATTTGGTTATCTGACAATACTTCACAACCTAAGATGCGCAAACAATTATTAGGACAATCCAAATGAGTACAACGATGATGCAAAAACTGACTGCTAAGATATTCTTTATATTTATGATGGCTTTTATGGTGAGCGGGTGCTCACTAACTATAGATGGTGAAGACTATCAAGAACAAGCGCCGACGTTTGACTTAGTCGAGTTTTTTGATGGGAAGGTGACGGCATGGGGGATCGTACAAAATCGTTCTGGAGAAGTCGTCCAGCGCTTTATTGTCAACATTGATGGCAGTGTACAAGGTGATGAATTAGTATTGGATGAAACCTTTCAATACATCATTGGAGAAGGTGTTACTGAACGTGTGTGGCGCTTACAAGCTAATGCTGATGGCACATTCACCGGATCAGCAGGTGATATCGCGGGTTTAGCGACAGGTACCGCACATGGTAATGCCTTTAATTTTGTCTATGAGATGGACTTGGCCGTTGACGGATCGACCTATCGTGTGCAGTTTGATGATTGGTTTTTTGCGTTAGATGAGAGCACATTGATGAATCGCTCATACATCAAAAAATTTGGGATTGTAATGGCTGAGGTGACGATATTTATGCAACGCCAACCATCATAAATAAGCAATTTTCTTTTTGCCCGGTTCATAAAAAAAACTTTTGCTGGGGTTGTAGGGGGTAAAATTCAATGTTTTGCCTTCCTGACAAACCGCTTGTAATTGTTTCCAGTATTCTGGCGTCATCAAATCACCGTGGAGCTCTTTGAGACAATCTTTAAGGTGTTTTTTACCAACGATAAAATGCTCGAATTGCTCAGGAAAAACATCATTCGGCCCAACGGATAAGGTATCAATCGCAAACGGATCATCTGAACGAGGAATGGAGCGAAACGTGCGCTCGTTCATGTAACATATTTCATCATAATCATAAAATATCACCCGACCATGCTTAGTGATCCCAAAGTTTTTATGTAACATATCACCAGGGAAAATATTCGTCAGCGCAATTTGTTTAATACATAGACCTAACTCATCGATGGCATGTCGAATTTTGTCATCGTCAGTTTCATTATTGAGGTAAAGGTTCAATGGTGTCATGCGCCGTTCAATATATAAATGCTTGATAATGAGATTGTTTCCTTGGATCACAACACTGCCAGCACAAGTGTCCTGCAAGTAGGCTAGTAAAGTTGGGTCAAAACGATCCAATGGGAAGGTAAAATTCACATACTCATGGGTGTCAGCCATGCGCCCAACTCGATCAGAGGTTTTGACTAGGCGATAGCGATTTTTGACAAAGTCACGGGTGATTTTTTTACTTTCAGGAAATTCATCTTTAATGACTTTGAATACCACACCATAGCTGGGTAAATGGAATACCGCCATGACTAGCCCTTTGATACCCGGTGCCAATTCAAAGTTATCCTTTGATGCGGCGACATGGGCGATATAGTTACGATAAAATTCGGTTTTACCGTGTTTGTAAAAACCCAACGACATGTATAGCTCAAATTGTTTTTTGTTGGGTAGAAGCTCTTGTAAAAAGGCGACAACTTCAGCAGGAAATTGAGTATCAGCCATAAAATAAGACCGCGCAAAACCAAAAATCACACTGAGATCGGCGCGGTCAGTGAGCAGTGCATCTACAAAAATCTCATGGAAACGATTAATTCTTAACGCGATCACAAAAGGGATAGTTTCATCAGGCATACAAATACGCCCCACCATATAAGCGGCTTTACCTCGATAAAATACGGGTTTAAGCATCTCAACTGTGTGCACACTGGCTAGTTGAGCAGTGGATAATAATGCACGCAAACCGGTATCAAGGTGCGCTAGGTCGCGGGGTAAATCGGCCAATGGCGAATTAAACCGATATACAGTAAAGATCTCCTCGAACATATTACGCACTGTGCCGGTGGTATCAAAGGTATTAATCACATGGAGTCGGTCTGGACCAGGTAAATAACAGCGGGTTGAGTGAACATACATTTTGTTGTTATCAATGTGCGAATGATTGAAGATCCGACCTATGACAGAGTTGTAAAAGGTTTCAGCAAGTTCAAATTGCGGATGAGCAGTCAATAACTGAGTGTAGGCCGCTTTTATTTCGACCCACAATGCATCAGGCTCCTGATTAGGGTTGATGATTTCATATAGTTCTGCAACGATGTCAGCGATACTTTGTTCATAGTGATTAATGCGATCACGGGTGGCTTGTCGAGATTCAAGCCAAAGGCGTTTTTCGAAACGCTCTTGAGCCCCACCAGTTATTCGAGAAAACCAGCGAAAGTTTTTATCAAATCCACTCATGATTTGGTATGCGATTTTGTTAGCCCGTTGCATGATGCGTCCTTGTGCTTGGTATGCGATTATTACGTTGCAATCAATGACCACTATAATGCGATAACCAACAAAATAAAAGCAGCTAGACATTAGTCTAGGAAGTTGATGCTGTGGTGTTGGAATACAGCTCTAGGTATTTAGGAAAGAAAGTGAGTTGATGGGGATTCTCGGTAGTTTAATTTGATTAAACTTCAATCGAAGGTATCTGTGATGCTTGGGTTTTCAAGTACTCAGTTTTTGTCAGTATGTTGTGACTTAGTTGCTGAAAATAGCTAATGTCATTATCGGTAAAATGTGGTTGAGTTGCTAAATTGTCTATCAAGTCTCCCGTTGAGAGTTGTTTGATCACATCATTGGCTAATTGTATTAACAAACGAGATAACAGTTTCTTTTCGATACCACACGTTTCTGCAAAATCTGCGAGTTGATAAGCGTGAATATCATTAGGATCAAATTCATCACCCATAGCCATCGCCAATGCCTGCTTAAATTGAGGAAACAAAGCGATATTGACCAAATCGTAGGCCGGCGTAAATTGTGTATTTTTTTTATCAAAAAATAGTGAGATATTCTTGCCGTGACTGTCGTAATTACTGATCATTAAATTGAAGAGTTGCCAGTGTATAAGCCATTGTTTGCTTTGAATTGGTGAAGACATCTTATTAGTAAATTCAAAAAGCTTTACTAAGCTCGCACCATCTCTGATGTGTTGAACATCTCTTGAGTTGCCTAAGTTACGTTCGTATTTATAATCCCTAGGCAAGTTTAATGCTTGGTTGCCATCGATAACATGACGACGCATTACTTTGTTAGCATCGGCAATATATTTACGATCAAATCGTTTTACGACTAGCGATGGGTGTGTTCCAAAACGCCTGAATTCAACTTCAGCAGTCGGTAATCCAATTACGCTGGAGAGTTTCATACAAAAGAATTCGTTCAGCACAAGGTTAGGGCAGTTTCTCTTTTCGAACTTTACAATGTGAGTAGAGCAAAGAGGTCCATCACCAAAGCCAATATTACCTTGTGCATCAATAAATACATTTAGTTTATCTTGAACACCAGCGACACTAAGCCGTGGTTTATCATCCCACGTAACTATGCCAATCTCCTCTTTAATGTCGAGCCTAACGATTAACTCTTCTTCTTTAAGTATTCTAAAAGAGGGCTTATCTTGTTTGACTGCTAATGAAGGTAAAAATGTCACCGCTCCGGCTAGGTCATTGCCACTGTGGTGTATAATTCAGTTTTAAGAGGTTGGTCGTGTTATCTAAAGATAAGGTACCTATTACCTGGCTACCATATATGGCGTCTAGACGGTATGTGTCACTTTTTGGCATCACTAGACCCACTCATCTTCATTTGATGACACAATTCGTGATAAAGTATTAATGCCGATCCCACATAACGCTGCACAGTCAACTAATTTTAAGCCCAGTGCTGTTCGTTTTGCCTTGATCAGTTTGCCAAGCACTCTTGCATTTTTTACATAATCAGAGCTAGGCATTTTTGCAACCGCCACATTTTTTGCCATAAATCACACCTCATCAAAGTAATAATAACCGTTTCTAGTGATTATAGACAAGATCGTAAAAGCTGTAACTATAATCATCGATATCGGTGAATATATGGAGTGGGAAGTGGTTAATTTATATAATTAACCGATAGTAGTGATTTTACGTATTGTGGCAAGTAAATTGAAGGTGATTCAATGAGGGGACTTCACAAAATCCGCTAGCGGCTCTCATGCATTTGTTTATGTATTCGCAAGTACTCTTTTGGTTGATGGCTGCAACAGATGGTCATACAAATAGTTTTTCTGTGCATATTAAAGACGTGAAGTTAGCCATGGGACTAAAGGAGAGTAAAGGTAAAAAGTATTTAGTACTAATGATTTTTATATTAGATGTGGTCTAGCGTGTCACTCTGTATTTGGTTAAAGTCTTAATTAAGATAACATTAACCCAATGCGGCGGGTTTTATATCATTTATTAACAAGTGCGTTTGTTTAATGTTGTATATTTTAATCAAAAATACTTATGTATTTGGTTTTGTATTGATCTTGGTTATAAAGACTTATTGTAGTATTTATCTTTTAATTCAACTTCGACCAATAGAAGCCGAGTCGATCTTGGTCTCTTGCCCGTTCCTTTAACCACGACCCGAAAGAGCTATTATTCTTCAAAAAAACGTCCTACTCGATTACTGCCGATTCCACATCCGTTAACAAAAAACAAATGAATCGATATGGCTTGAGCTAGATGTAATCTACCCTCTAAACCAAAGTAGTCATAAGTGGAAATTTCCACCAAGAATAATTCGAACGATAAGAAAACTAAGGGTATATTCAGTGATTTTTTGGGAAGAAAGTCGCATAAAGAACTTCAGTCGAATATTAATAACGATCACAAAAACTTACAAGGTGTATTTAACTATATATACGAAAATGGTGAGCTCTCTCTCGCAGCCTTAAAAATGAAATGTAGTGAAATATTTCCACAACAAATGAAATTACCAGAAGTAGTTGCTAAAATTACTAATTTTGATAATAAAATTGAAGGTGCGAAAGAAGGAAGGCAATATATAATAAAAGTAAAATAAGTTCGCGGTTAAAATCTATTTGCTGTCTAACTCATAATGAGACATACTGAATTAATCGAATATAAGATAATAGTAAAATAAGAATTATCGAATGGATGAATTCAGTTTTGCACAGAAACAGCGCTTAGCTTATATAGACTTTAAGCTCTACTTTACTGGGATGGTAACTCGCAGTGAAATAGTCAGTCATTTTGAGTTAGGCCTTGCTGCTGCAACTCGAGATTTAAAGTTCTACAAAGACAATGCGCCTGACAACATGGCGTATGACAATGTAGAAAAAAAATACTTTATCACCACGCAATTCAAGCCTATTTTTAAACATGATGCTCGCCGTACACTTGTTAAACTAGCGAATAACATTAGCGATGGCTTCGACTCTATAGGTCAAACGTCATTCCCTATTGAGTCACCCAGTCCGCTAAACGTACCAGATATTGATATTATCGCTAAACTATTCCAAGCGATTATCAACCATAAGCCTATTAATGTTGTATATACCTCTTTAAGTAGTGGTTCAGGTGCAAGAGAACTTGTGCCTCACTCAATAGTAGATAACGGGTTACGGTGGCATTTAAGAGCGTATGACCGTAAATCAAAATCATTTAGAGACTTTGTGTTAACTCGCATTACCAAAGTTACAATTCTGGCAAAGACTCCATCTCCTGAAGAAGATAAATTAGAAGATCATCAATGGATGCGTATGGTGCCGTTACAAATTATTCCGCACCCAAATAACGTTAAACATCCTACTGCTATTAAGCTCGATTTCGGGATGGAAAAAGGCATGTTAGAAGTTAACGTGCGTGCAGCAATGGCTGGATATTTATTAAGGCGATGGAACGTGGACTGTTCTGAAAGTGCTTCGCTTTCAGGTCCTGAATATCAACTTTATTTGCAAAACATTCAAACATTATACGGTGCAGAAAATCTAGCTATTGCACCAGGTTATCACATTTAAAAAAAGGTATATTAAATGGAATTTTTAGCATCGTTATTCATCAAAACTGAAACGGTTATTACAGTTTTATTCGGTATTATTCTATTTGCTGTATTTCAATATCGCAATTTTTCAAAAAAAGTAAATCCGATTATTGATGAGTTTAAAAATATCAATAATACCTTGAAAAAGTCAGGGCATTCTAAAGCTGAGTTTAGCGGTTTTTATGATTCATCGTTCAATGAATCAATGTCAAAGACAAAGTATTTGAGTGATAGTTGGAGAGAGTTTAACGAAACGCTTTTGATCCCATATGTTGATTTTGAGCCAGATGGTGAAAATGAACGAATTTTAAATACGCATCATACATCTACTTATTTTAATCAACGTTATATTTTGTGGTCAAAAGTTAACATGCGTTGGTTTAATGCATTTCCTAACATACTAACCGGTATCGGTATCGTTGGAACATTTATTGGTTTAGTTGCAGGTATATATATAGCGTCACCTGGACTTAGTGCTGATAATATTGATGAGGCAAAAGGAGCACTGAATGTACTTCTATCAGGTGCATCGCTCGCTTTTCTAACTTCTATAGCTGGTCTTTCGTCATCGATGTTATTTTCAAAGGCTGAAAAAAATAAATTACATGAGTTTGATAGGTTATGTCAGGATTTTGTTGCTGAGATAGATGAACGTGTAGAGTATTTCTCAGCAGAACGGCTTTCAAACAAAGTACTTCAGGAATCAAAGAAACAATCTTTTGCGCTTGAAACCTTCGCTAATGACTTGGCCGTTACTATGGGGCAAGTTATGCAAGAGCAGGTCGCCGAGCCTATGATTAATGCAATCAACGAACTAACTGAAAACCAAAAATCTGCAAATGATGAAACGATAGCAAAGGTCATGGAGGAGTTTGCTGCATCGATATCGGGTGCCGCGGGTGTTGAGATGCAGGCGCTTGCTGAAACGATAAAAACGATTAGCGCAAAACTAGAAGAGCAATTAATTGCGTTATCTGATGGGCATAAAGCTATGAATGAATCAGCAACGTTTATTATGAGTGAAATGACGCATGTTGCAGAAAATACTTCAAATAAAATTAATGATTTATCTGTTGAGATCAGTAATGCAGTCGCAGCGCAAAAAGGACTGAATGAAAGTAACGACGAATTACATGAGAGAATTAAAGAAACAGTATTTACAGCCGGTAATACAATTGAGAAAAGCAATGACGTACTTGAAAAAGCAAATGCCACAGTAGATAAACAAGGAGAGTTGATTTCGCAAACTAACAACATCGCGGAGCAGTTTTCGAATGCAGCGAAAAATATTGAGCAAACTCATGTGTTGATTTCTGATACCGAAGAGCAAATCAGGCTCAATTGGAAAGATTACCAAGATAGGTTTACATCTGTAGATGAGTCGTTAGGAAATATGTTTAATAACCTAAATGACGGAATGTCGCAGTATGCTCGTTCAACTAATGAGTACCTTATCGAACTAGATAAGCATGCAGCTAAAGTTGTTAAAGAGTTAGCCATTGCTTCCAAAGAAATCAGTGATTCAATTGAATCCTTAGGAGATGGTCTAGAACAGCAAAGTAGTGATTTTATAAAACAGATTGCAACAGCTGCTAAGAATGGCAAAAAAGCCGTAGTTCAATAAGGTATTAACAGATGAGCCAACATGATTTATTAGAAGATGACGGTGCCGGTTATCTCATTTCGGTAAGTGATATGATGTCTGGATTGCTATTTATATTCATCATTACACTTGTCGCGTTCATTATTAATTTTCAAGACGCGATACAAAAACAAAAAGAAATCACTAAAACACAAACTGAAATTGTTAAAAGATTTACTAACCTCGACGAAACAAGAAGTGATTTACTATTACTTCTAAAACAAAAGCTCGAAGCGGAAAGTATTATAGTCGAAATTGATGCTGAACACGGCGTTTTAAGACTAACTGAGAAGGCTGTCCAATTCGAAACAGCCAGTGCTACTTTGGATGAACAAAATGAGTTGAATTTAAAGACAATAGGCTACGTTTTAGATGCAGTGATCCCATGTTACGCTGCAAACCCTCCAACACATCAAAACTGTGATGGTTTTGAGGGGTTCCAAGGTAAAATTGATTCAATATTTGTTGAGGGGCATACGGATAATGTTCCGATGAAATCATACCGATTTAAAGACAACTGGGATTTATCAGCCAGCCGCGCTATTACTGCTTATCGTTTATTAATTCCGAACACGGTGTTAAACCAAATTGTTAATGTAAATATGCAGCCTATTTTCTCAGTAAGTGGCTACGGAGAAGGAAGACCTGTAGAAGGTCATAGTTATTCATACCCCAAATCAGACCCTACTAATAGGCGTATCGATTTACGTTTCATTATGACACCACCGTCATTGACTGACGTACAGCAAAGCATTAATGCTGAAGGGGTTAATTGATGCTTGCTAAATCAGCGCTTCAATCATTAGTGATAGATAGTTGGAAAACTCCTCCCAAACTAGCGGAATCATTATTGGTTAAAGCGACGAATGAAATGACAAAAATGAATGTCGACGTTCATATTCAGGTGCTACCACATAATACGCTTCAGCAAATTTATAAGCACATAAAGACAGCATTTGAAACCCGAGACGTGTCATTATTATCCCGCTATGATATCAACCATTCACCATGGGTTTTATTCGATTATTTTGACAATGATAAACCACTGATAAAACGGTGGCGGTTTATGAATTTTTATAAAAAACTCACAAGTGATGTTGATAACTATAGATTTATTATGGCTTTTTATAATGCATACTTAGTCTCATATCCATATAAAGAAAAATACATAAGCGATGTACAGAGTCTCATAAACTCATTATTTAATAATAGTAAAAATAAAAAAATCATTAGGCTTTCTGGTGAAGTCCTAGGTCGAAATACATTAGATAATAACGCTCATATTAAGCTTGCTCAGGATATCAGTCGGACAGGTAAGATAGAGCTAGAGCTGAATAATAGAGGGTTATTAGAAGGATTAAGCAGTAGTGTATTTACATTAACGATAATAAAGGAATACCTTAGTAACATTAAAGATAATTTCACATTAAGCTCATACAATCAAAAGATGACTTTGATTGCTAATTTAATCGAATTCTCTGAGCAAGATAATAAACTTCGGTATCCAGAGCTTAGAATCGAAATCGCGGATTCAATTCTTACATCTTTGCACGATATTCAAATTCAGCCTGTTATTAAGGATGCGTTGAAAATATTTTTCTTATCACATTATGGTGATCCAAGAGTCGAGCTAACTAGATGGCACGGCGTAAGTGAGCAATCGATAAGAGTGTTTCGAAGCTGGTTAGTTGAAAAAACTATGGAAGATTTTTTCAATCTTCTTAGCCACGTAGCAGATACTCAATTTGGTTCTGATAGGCATTGGCGTTACCGTAAACGCTTTTGGAATGCATACCTTCAAAAAGGTTATATCGAAGAAGCATGGTTTGCACTTGGATATAAAGCATATGACCAAGCACCAAAATTTATTAAAGGTAAACATAACTACTCTTCATTATCTGGTGGTGATTCTCGGCACAGTGTATTGATAATGAAGATTGGTGATTTGGTATTAACTGAATGGAGTCATTCAGGAAGTTATCGTGTCTGGAATTCAGCTGAGTCTGCCCCTGCCTTTTATAAAAAGCATTATAATCGGGATGATGTGATAGCCAATTGTGACCATACTGGTGCTCATCACGGTAATGAAAGTGGTGGTTGGCAAGAGCGGTTATCGACACATATCCGTGATTTAACCGGACTTAAAGTTTTGGCAAAGGATTATATGAATGACTAATAAAGCAAACTTATATTGGTCTAGAACCACAGAAGGATTTGAATTTTATGTTGAATTCGATGGAAGAACCGTTGAGTCCAGTCGCTGGGGTCGTTTCCAATTAACTAACGGTGATAGTCTCGTCATCGTTGATCCGTTATTTCGAGAATGTGACTCGGATTACAAGCCACAATTTTTGAACGATAAGGTTATCTGTTCAGATAGATTTATCGCCACTTTAACAGAAATTGAAACGAAGCAATTGAACTTACCATCTGTAAGCCCTGCAAGATTAAAAATTAGTGCAGAGGGGTTGATCAGTCGGCCTGGTTTCAAACTTAATTATCGGTTACTTCGCCCAGAAGGTAGACCATACCTGGGTGTCAATATTGATGGAGCGATACTAAATATAGGCTCTGAGCAGCAGCTAATTCTTGATCCTGTTTATAGCATCATAAAGCAAATTGATAATTTTAATAACGTTCCGGCTAAGGACATGGATGAGCGCTTCATTCGATGGGGAGAAGTCCAAGAATTGCTTCCTGAAGATTCAATTATTGAAGGACAACTGAGTTCAATCACAATATGCAGAGCTGATAGATTGACACTCGATATCAAAGAACATGGTGTTTTTAATCCATTATTAATAAAACCATCGTCAGAAAAAGCTTGGAACGTTCAAGGTCAATCAGATGTTGAATACGCAGTACCAAAAGCAAAACAACAAGAGTTTGAACAACAGTTTAAAAATTGGAATAGTGCTAAAAGTAACTACGCAATTGGTAATGGCATATATGTTGTGTTACCTGAACGTGTCAGTAAAGTATTAAGCGTAGTAAAAGCATTTCAACAAAAACCTTCAGAAGAACGATTAGCCTTTGTTGCGAACCCTCATCAATTCATAAACGAGGAGCTTTCTCTTGACGAGACGCCAGAAGCGTTAAATGCTATTTTTGTTGAAACTCCCGAGTTTGTCAGTCAACGAATTGATCATATTGGCGTATGGGAGCATAAATTATGTGCTTATGTAGTAAAGCGTGATGGTGATTGGGTGCCTGATGATGAAACTCGTCTTTTCTTTCCCATAGAAAATATGATGGTTAACTTTACTGTAGAAGAAATGAAACAACTTTTAGAGTTAATCAAAATAGCATTAGACGATGAATTAGCCGACATTACCTTCCAAAACCAGACTGTTCCAGTTACTTTAGAAGTAAAGAACCTGCTGATAAAAATGTTAAAACCGTTTGAAGATGAAGGGGTTGTAGAAAAACTCGGGTTAAATGTCGAAGCACCAATATTAAAAGATAATATAGAAGATGTTGGGTTTGAAGTCATCAAGAAAACACCAAGGCCTGTTTTGCCACAAATTCCTGCGCGCTTGAAGACAACAAGTTTGTACGAACACCAAAAATTTGGATTAGCTTGGTTGGCCAATCATTGGCAATCGGGTTCTATTGGGGCACTACTCGCTGACGATATGGGCTTAGGGAAAACCATTCAATCGTTAACATTCATGGCTAGCGTAAAACAATTGATGAACACCAATGATTACCCGAATAAACCGTTTTTAATTGTTGCACCTTCAGGGCTTTTAAAGAATTGGCGTGATGAGGCTGCAATGCATTTACATAGCCCTGGGATTGGTAATTTATTTGAAGCTTACGGCTCAAATATACGGATATTAAAAGATTTAAATGTTGTAGAACGAAATGAAAAACTGACTGATGCAGACTGGGTTTTAACTACATATGAAACCTTAAGGGATAAAATCAAATACTTTTTATCAATAGACTGGGGTATAACCATTTTCGATGAAGCGCAAAAGATTAAGAATCCTGTTTCTCGAGTAACTGAAATGGCTAAATCCTTATCATCAGATTTTACATTGATGCTTACTGGCACACCGGTTGAAAATGAATTGGCGGATTTATGGTGTATTGTTGATACTGCACAACCTGGGCTTTTTGGTTCTTTAAGCCATTTTCACCGTGAGTATGCACAACCCGCTGAGGCTGATCCTTTAGAGGCGCAACGTTTAAAAGAGTTGTTAGTCGAGCGCAGTGTGCCGCCATTGATGCTGCGTAGGATGAAGGTTGACCATATTAACGGACTGCCTGAAAAAATAATTATAGAAGTGCCCATGGTAATGCCGGAACTTCAAGCACAAGAATACGAAAACATTGTAAAAGATGTACAGTTAGATAAAGGCACTGCCGGTGCGGTACTTAAATTTATTCAGAAAATCAGACAAGCCTCTTTAGTTGCTGAAGAATTTGATGGGGCAGGTATTAACGATGGCGTGGTTAAGCGATCAGCAAGATTAACCTCACTTATTAATATACTTGATGAGGTTAAATTAAAAAGTGAAAAAGCACTCGTTTTTTGTGAAACCATTGATGTCCAAGAATACCTTGCTGGTTACCTACAGCAACGTTATCAACTCGATAAGCGACCGTTTCGGATCAACGGGCAAGTGGACGGCAATACTCGTAAAAAATATGTGGATGAATTTCAAAAAAGTGAACCTGGACAGTTTGATGTTATGTTACTTTCCCCTAAAGCCGGTGGTGTCGGTTTAACTATAACGGCAGCCAACCATGTTATTCACCTTACAAGATGGTGGAATCCGGCAGTTGAAGACCAGAGCACTGATCGCGCGTTTCGTATAGGTCAAGACAAGCCGGTTTACGTGTATATACCTATGGCAATACACCCTAAATATGGCGAAAATTCATTTGACGCTAACTTGAACCGGTTATTAAATAAAAAACGTAACCTTAGTTTGAATGCCTTATTACCAGGCACAGTAACAGACTCAGACTTTAACGAATTATATACGCAGACTTTGACGCGTGCCTAACACAGTATTATTACTTCGCAGATGATGAGTAAATGCTCACTGGTGGATCTATTAAATTTTACCTGCACAGTGCTATCTAGGAAATTAGTGGTGATCTATTAAGTATTTCACGCTAAACATCAATAAGATAGTCGCACTGTTCGGTGTGTATATATAAACTCATATTAGATACATTCCCCTTAAGATGAAGGGAATTATAAAAAGGATTAATAAAATGGCAGATTTTAAAAAGATAGAAGAATTAGAAAAACGATTATGGTCAGCTGCAGACTCACTACGAGCTAACACAGGCTTAACAGCGCAAGAGTATTCCCGACCAATCCTAGGCCTAATTTTCCTTAAGTATGCTGAATATCGTTTCTCACTCGCAAAAAGTAAGATTGAAGAGCAAACCAGCTCACGTCGTCGCGGCGGTGCTTTATCTGGTGATGGCATTAAATCAAAAGTTCAAGCAGAAGGCGCTATGTATGTACCGGATGATGCACTTTACTCAAATTTATTGGCATTACCAGAAGGTTCAAACATTGGTGTTAATGTTAACAACGCCATGAAAGCGCTTGAAGCTGACAACGAGGCAATTAAAGATGCACTGCCTAAAACTTATACTCGCTTTGAAAACGATATACTCAAAAGCCTGCTTAAAAACTTCAACGACATCGACTTCAGCCTTGGTTCTGATATTTTCGGTCGAATTTACGAATATTTCCTTAATGAGTTTGCTAAAACAGAAGGACAAGGCGGTGGTGAGTTCTTCACACCCTCAGCATTAGTAAAGTTAATCACAGAAGTGATTGAACCTTACCACGGAAAAGTGTTTGATCCTGCTTGTGGTAGTGGTGGTATGTTTATTAGTTCTGCCGATTTTGTTGCTAAACATAATAAAGATGCCTCTGATGAGTTATCTGTATTTGGACAAGAAAAAACAGGCGATACAGTCCGTTTATCTAAATTAAACCTTGCCGTTCATGGCTTGCAAGGTGATATCCGCGAAGGTAACTCTTACTATGAAGACCCGTTCGATCTAGCTAAAGGTGAAGTAACAGACGGTAAACAATACGGTCTGTTTGACTTTGTTATGGCGAACCCTCCTTTTAACGTTAACGAAATTCAAAAAGACCGTTTAGAAGGTGATAAACACCGTTTCCCTTATGGTATGCCGCGCAACGACAACGGCAATTATCTTTGGATTCAAATGTTCTACTCAGCGCTTAACCAAAAAGGCCGTGCAGGTTTTGTTATGGCAAACTCTGCCAGTGACGCCCGTGGCTCGGAGCAAGAAATCCGTCAAAAGCTTATTGAAGAGGATGGTGTTGATGTCATGGTAGCCGTATCAAGTAATTTCTTTTACACGGTAACCTTACCTTGTGCATTATGGTTTTTAGATAAAAACAAACCAGCGCATAACAAAGACAAAGTATTGTTTATCGATGCACGCCATATATTCCGCCAAGTAACTCGTGCCGTGCGTGATTACACTAGCGAGCAACTTAACTTTATCGCCAATATCGTGCGTTTATACCGTGGTCAAGATATTGATAATACTTACTTAGAAACTCATCCTGACGTAGGTAACGATGAAAGCTACTCACTTGAAGACGCTTTTAAAAATGAAAATGGCGAACTGACTTATCAAGACATCGCTGGTTTATGTAAAGTAGCTTCTAAAGCTGAAATTATTGAACAAGGGTATAGCTTGAATCCTGGGCGTTATGTTGGCGTTGCCGAAGGTAAGCAAGAAAGTGACGAAGACTTCACGGTTAAGTTAACTGCATTACAGGAAGAGTTAGAAGTGTTGAATGCTGAGGCGCATGAATTAGAAGCTTCCATTTCAGAGAATTTAGTCAAAGTCTTAGGAGCTGCATAATGGAAACACATGCCGTTCTAGGAGACTACATTTCAACACAAAAAGGGTTTGCTTTTAAAAGTACGTGGTTCGTTAATAGCGGTCGGAAAATCGTAAAAGTAAGTGACTTCACAGAAGATTCGATATCTCCAACTAATTTGGTAAAAATTCCAGATGACCTAGCTGAACAATATTCTCGATACAGTTTAACCGTTGGTGATGTTGTGATACAGACTGTTGGATCTTGGCCTTCAAATCCAGCCTCAGTAGTAGGCAAAACAATTAGAGTACCAAAGACTGTTAGTGGCTCTCTACTTAATCAAAACGCCGTAAAAATAATCCCGAATGAAGAAGTTTATAGTGGTTTTCTTTACTACCTGTTACGCAGCGAAGACTTTAAAGAATATATAATAGGAACAGCTCAAGGTGCTGCAAGCCAAGCAAGTATTACATTAGACGCCATCAAACGTTTTAAATTTACACTCCCAACCTTCGATGTTCAAGAATCTATAGCGAGTAAACTTGAAAATTACGATAAATTAATCGAAAACAACAACCGCCGTATCGCTATTTTAGAAGACATGGCGCAATCACTTTATCGCGAATGGTTTATTAACTTCCGTTATCCAAACCACCAAGATAACCTTGACGCTGACGGCAATCCAAAACTCATCGACTCGCCACTAGGTCAAATTCCAGATGGGTGGGAAGTTAAGCGTTTAGATGATCTTGCAAGTGTTAATCCACAGAGCATTACAAAAAAGAATGCGCCTGATGATATTGGGTACATAGATATAAAAAGCGTTGGTACTGGAACAATTAATGAAATAAAACCAATGTCATTTGATGATGCGCCTAGTCGAGCCAGAAGATTGGTTGTTGACGGAGACATTATATGGGCAACAGTTCGACCAAATAGAAAACAGTATTCTTATATTTGTAAACCAGCACCAAATACTATCGCCTCGACGGGATTTGCAGTACTGCGTAGTAAAAGTCTACCAGCAAGTTATCTATACAGCTTTACTACTACAGATTCATTTACAGGTTATTTGGTGAATCACGCTACAGGCTCAGCTTATCCTGCTGTAAACGCAGATATTTTTCAGAAAGCAGATATCCTAGTGCCTCCTCAAAAATTGATGGAAAAGTTTGATGAGCTTTGCTCCGGTGCT
This sequence comes from uncultured Glaciecola sp., assembly GCA_937125395.1. Lineage (GTDB taxonomy): Bacteria > Pseudomonadota > Gammaproteobacteria > Enterobacterales > Alteromonadaceae > Opacimonas. The sequence goes on along the minus strand of CAKZLI010000071.1, from coordinate 2,666 downwards.
ATATCTCAATCTGAGGTTTTAAAGAAAAAAAATAAGAACCTTCAACAGCAACGCGACATGTTGTTACCTAAGTTAATTTCAGGACAAATTGAATTATAAGGATATTTTATGCAGCCGATAGAAAAACTAGTTGATTGGGTGAAAGACAAACCCGTGTTTTGGCGTCATGCCGTAAAGCTTGCCTTAAGTAAAGGGGAGTTAACAGAAACACAGCACCGTTTAATCTGGGCAATAGCGCAGATGGAATATGGCGTTATTGATAAGGGTGAGTTGTACCCTCTCTATGAAACACCTGTTACTGCAACAGGACTAGTGTCAGAAGTGTCAGAGATAAACTTATCTTCGATTACTGATGTGGTGAATGTCGGTTCTTTAGCACCAAATCAAGATTTAACTTTAAACCGAAAAGGTTTAAATGTTGTTTATGGAGATAACGGTACAGGCAAATCAACTTATGCCCGTATTTTAAAGCATGCCTGTTTAACTAGGGGGGACGTTGCGCCGATACTTGGTAATGTTTTTGAGGATTCGCGTGAAGAACCATCAGCGAAATTAACTGTTTGCAATGATAATGAATCTTTGCCTGTTGATTGGACAAAAATGGCAGAAGCAAATGAAAACTTGAAATCCATTCGAGTATTCGACACAGAAACTGCATTGCACTATGTAAGTAAAAAAGAAGGAGCTCTTGGCTACAAACCTTTTGTTCTTAAGGTGTTAGAGAGCTTATCGCTTGCTTTGGATTATGTAAAAAGACAAATCAAGGAAGAGTTAATACCAGGTAACGGTCTTCAAACACTACCGGCATTTTCACCTGCAACCTTAAGTGGGAAATTTGTTAATGGATTAAGCCATAGTGCAACGGTAGAAGATGTTGAAAATCATTGTGCAACTGATGACGAAATTAGTCAAATAACTCCGCTCCAACAACGTATTTTTGAACTAAAATCTCAGTCAGTTACCAGCTTGAAAAAGGGATTAAACACAAAGGTGGCGAGTATAAAGCCTTTCTCCCAAAAGCTTAGGTCGCTATGCAATGCTTTATCTGACAAAGCTTATGCTGACTTAAATGCACTTAGAAGTGATGCTAGTGATAAAGCACAACTAGCCAAAGAGCTAAAAACTAGAGTATTGGCTAATTTGCCATTCGAAGGTATTGGTGACGCAAAGTGGTTGACGCTATGGAAAGCAGCTGAGTCTTTTGTTAAATCACAAACAAATGACATTCAATTTCCGCCAACGAAGGCCGATACATGCCCACTTTGTCTACAAACAGTCGGTACCGATAGTGCGGCCAAATTAGCTTCTTTTAAGGAGTTTGTTGCGGACCAAGCTGTGCAAGAGGCTAAGAACGCAAGCCAAAAGCTTCAAACAGAAGTTGAAAATATCACTGATCTGAGGTTAGATCTTAGTGAGTATGATGCTGTTATAGACGAACTGACAACCGAAGATTATGCATTTAAAGCCTCTATAGAAGAGTTTGTTGAGTTACTTAAATTACGTAAGTCTCAGTTTTTAAACCCTAATGCTGAAAACGGTTTTCCAGATATTGATGAAACACCTGTTAAATACAGCGAGGGTGTATTAGATGCATTGCTTGGTGAAGTCGAAGAGCTGGCTAATAAAGATGATGAATCTCACGGTGCGTTAATCAAAGAAAAAGAACAAAAATTGGCAGAAATTGAGGCTCGCAAGATAGTTGCAGATAACAGAGGAAATATCGTTGTTAATATATCGCGATATATTCTTGAGAATCAACTAGAAGAGATTAAAGAACACGCTAAAACTACATCTGTCACAAATCTCGCAAATGAGTTGAGCAAAGCGACCATAATAGAACCTCTAGTGAAGTGTTTTGAAGATGAGTTAAATAAATTCGGGTTTGATCGGTTCAAAGTCAAAGTAAAAACGAGAGGTTCTTCTAGTCAGCAACTTTCTAAATTGGAGATTACCGAAGGTAGCAATGGTGTTGTTGCTGAAATAGCGAGTGAAGGCGAACAAAGGTGTATCGCTATCGCTTGCTTCATGGCTGAAATAATTTCAGATGGTAGACGCTCAGCGGTTATTTTTGATGACCCTGTTAACTCTCTAGATCACAGATGGCGAGAAGATATTGGAAAACGGCTAGTGGAAGAGTCGCTTGAAAGACAAGTGGTAGTATTCACTCATGATATTGTGTTTTATAAGTATTTGCTTGAGTGTGTAGATAAAATAACGGGTGCTGCGGTTAAACAGGTGCGTTTAGATCGAAACCGCAAGCATACAGGCATTGTTGACTATACTCCGCCTTGGGATGCTTTACCTATAAAAGCAAGAATTAAACAGTTAAATGCAGCCTATCAAGCTTTAGAAAAAGTTGAACGAACAGGAACTGAACTTGAGTATTCACAACAATGTTTTGGATTTTATAATTTGCTCCGAGAAGCATGGGAAAGGTTGGTCGAAGAGAAGTTATTTAATAATGTTGTAACTAGGTTTGGGCGTTCAATTCAAACACAGCGAATTACTAAACTGATTGAAGACATAACTCAAGCCGATTACGATATTATTAACCTAGGAATGTCGAACTGTAGTACATTCTTTCAAGGCCGGTGTTTGTCAAACTAGTTGTCGTGATTAACCTATTTTACATCTTCAATTTCAACCCTATCACGGGCAGGATTTAA
>CAKZLI010000070.1 GCA_937125395.1 uncultured Glaciecola sp. | reverse complement strand
TGGGGATGATTTGATCATGCTGGTTGATCCCAACGCTGACGGTCGCGATTGGACGCTGGAACCAAGTGTTTGGATCGTGTGTATCGGTGGTGAATTTGAAGCCATGCCAGACAATGTTTTTTCAGCAAAATACGAAGTAGTTTGATTCACCAAAAAAAAGAAAGAATTGAAATGAAAACTTTCATAATCACAGCACTGTTGGGTCTGTTGGCAGTTTCACCTGCCAGCGCACAATATGTCCCTGTTGGTAAATATCACATCAACGGCGCAGGTGAAACCGTCACGTTGGTATCTATGCCTGATGAGCATGATGTTATGCAGCCCTACCTTGCTTGGGGGGAAAGTTGGGACCCGTCGCGACCTACTTATGACACTGTGCCGACAGGCGGTCGATGGGTGCAAACCCCTGACCTATGCGCCGGTCCTTACAATATTCCGGTTGAGGCAAATGCGGTCAAGTTCCGCGTAAAAACCAAAGTCAAGACCCGCCCTGGTGTTCCTGTCAGTACGGTGTCGGATATTCAGGTTGCTATTCGCGGTGCAGAAGCGACGACACCTAACGAAATGAGTCATGCCAATGCATCAGCAGGACCGAATGAATTTTGGCCTGGTGAGGAAATTTCTCTCAGTGCGATCACGGTAAGACTTCCGAGTGATTGCCGTATTTGGGTATTTCATTACCCGTCGATCATTTCGCTTGATGGATCAGGGAGTGTCGTGTCACCACGTGGGCAGGCTTTTCTTGCGGTATATCTCGCTGGTTATTGGAAGTGATCACAGTAAAATGAAATATAAAGGTTCGATGATATGACACACCAACCAGATAAACAGATTTTTGATGCTTTCCGACTTCTTATCGGACCGATGGATAATAATGATGTCCGGTTGATTAAAGAGTCTATCGGTGATCTGGATCAAACTGGTGAAGATCATTCATTGTTCCGAACACTCGGTTTGTTGGATGACGACGATACGATTACACCATATGAGTTTGAAACGCTCAAACAAGCGATTGTTTCATACCAAGGTCGATCAATTGTCAATAAAACACCGGTTGGTGAACCAGAACCGGAAACACCTTTTGTTGATCCTGATGCTTTGAGATATGGTTCATCATTGAAATCGATGATGACCGTCAAAGTGATGAAAGAGATTTTATCGCATGAAGCGTTGGTGCTTGAAGCGTATAAAGATAGTCGGCGCATTTGGACATGGGGTGTCGGTGTCACCGACATGTCCGGTCATTCGGTACGGCGGTATAAAGACAATCCACAATCGATTCAGAAAGTGATTGAAGTGTATGTCTGGTTGTTGATGGAAAAATACGCACCGGCTGTGATTCGTGCTTTTGAAGGTGTGACACTGACTGAATATGAATTTGCTGCTGCGTTGTCGTTCCATTACAATACTGGTGCAATCCTTCGCGCTGATTGGGTGAAGGAATTCCTTAAAGGTCAGAAATCAGCAGCGCGTATCAGTTTCATGAACTGGCGCAAACCACCGGAAATCGAAGAACGCCGTGAAGCAGAACGTGATCTGTTCTTTGATGGAAAATGGACATCGGACGGTAAAACGACAATCTATCAGGTTCGCAAACCTGGTTACTCACCGAAATGGTCCAGTGCGCGTCGTGTGGATGTCACCGCTGAGTTGATCAGAGCGTTGCAGTCATGAACGATTGGCCGCGTCACATAGCAGCGTTATTCGCTTTGCTGCTGGCATGTTTCATCGTTGGTGCGTTGTTTTTCATTACTGTACCGGAAGGAAACCAACGACTTGCTGATGTTGCTTTTGGTGTGGTATTGGGTTGGGGAACGATGATTATGATGTTCCATTTCGGCTCTAGTCAAGGATCAAAAGATAAAACCGCTAGGATGGTAAAACATGCTAACAGTAAAGAGGGGGACGGTTAAATGCCGAAATTTCTAACCAGTATTGTAGCAAAAGCAATTATCGGATTGATCTTGGCTCTAGCACTGCTTTTCAGCGTCAAATCCTGTGTGGATGGGCGCAAGGCAGGGGAGCAAGGTAAACAGGCTGAACGAGAGGCCACAGCGGCCACTGAGACAGCAAGAGATGCTGCTGCAACGGTTATCTCCAATGCTGATGAAAATGCCTCACTGGACGATCTGGTGAAGGCTACACAAGAGGAAATAGAAAATGCGACAGACAGTAAAGTTTCTCGTGCTACTGCCATTGATGCTATCTGTAGGATGCACAACGGTAGTAAACCGCTCGGATGTTGATTGTATAGGATTCATACCGGATAGCTGGCGGATTCCAGTCCCTAGTGCACCGTTGCCGGTCGAAGGTGTGGATGCTGATGCTGAAGCTAAGGGTTGGCAATCATTCGGTGTTGCTCAGACCGGCCAGCTTGTAAAGGCTAACAATCGAAACGATGACACGCTGCATATTCTCGGTGAATGTGAGCGCCGTTACAATGCAGCGAAACCACGCAAGAAATTTCTAGGGATATTTTAACTGACAATCAACTTCCGTGCTTCGTTGATGTACCAATTGTAATCGACGTTCGCAAAATCGAAATCTGATGCTCGGTTGCAAACTGCAATTTTCAGACCGGCTTGGATGTTCATCACACGGTCCTGATAGGTCGATTTATTCTTCGTACAAACCCGTTCATCCCACTGACCGCCGGTTTCTACCATAACCCGATCATATTCGGCCTGAGACACCTTTGAGGCTCGTTTGAACGTACCAATCACTGCACCGGCTGGTGGTGGGCTGACCTTGCTGAGTGGCTCACCATCGAGTGCGACATAATATCTGGACGTGCTTTGAATCTGACGATCCCCAAGCATCAATCGGGACGCTTTGTTGACCTTGGCGCGACACATGAAGTCGAATGGATCGCTATGCGTTCGTATGAACAATTCAGGATCGATCTCATTGACCATTGAGAACACAGCCGCTCGGGTGCTGACGATGTTGGACAAGTCTTTATGCCAGCTTGGCGGTGAAGCAAGGCTGATGCTGTCCGCATAATTCATTGGGTCAGGATGCCAATATGCACCCTTTTGTTTCAATCCACCGTCCGTATCTTCGGCTATATACGAATTTACATCCCTGATCCACATTCTACTGTAATCGACCGATTCCAATACAAGCATCGTGTATTGTTCCCACCGTTGCTCAATCTCTTTACATTGTTCGAGATAGTCTTTGTGAATACGATATGTGATACCGTCAGTATTGCATTGGATCAATGTGATGGTCGGTATATCGACTAACCATTCTGCTAACATGCAGATTAGCAACTGACCATTGATCGGTACTGTCATTGCATATTTCGGGTCGAATAAGAATGACCACTTACTATTCGATTTACCCCATGCACCGTTCGCCGCTAATTTGAGCGTAGCGTTCTGTTGTGTACCTTTTGCGTGTAACTTTCTTTCGACCGGAATTTTAGCATATTCTGCGATGAACGCTTCACCGAGATGTTCAGGGCCGAGCCGGTTTGCAATCGTGATACTTGGGTACAGACTCGCAACGTCAATGTCTCTGATTAACCATTCATCGGTTGCTTCAAATTTTTGTGCTTCGACCGATGCGTGAACACCACCAGTGCCGAAATGGAACTCTAAACCACCGACTGTTGCGGACAGGTCGGTGAATACACCCTTGGTTCGTATTTTCGCGTCAGGGTCGGTCAGATCGTCCGGTGTGAGTGTTTGTGCTTTCATGAAATCCAGCACACGTTGAAATTCTGAGTTTCTGAAATAAATGTACGGAAAAATGATCTCGGACAATTCGATTTTATATCGTGGTGACTGTCTACGCTGTTTGCGCCCAGATGACCAATCGAAACAGACATCTTTCCCGAGTCTTTCTTCAAGCATCCGTTCACCAATTTTGGTGTCGTTGTAATTCAATGCTTCAATACCAAATGTCGGAATTATACCGATGCGAAATTCAATTGCTTTCATGCTGTAATGTGCAAATTGTTTGGTCGATCCGACATCCCAAGCATTATAACCGATGACATCATCAACCTGTGGTTCGGTCAGGGCCGTTCCGAACGGAACAGGTGTTTCCTGCACATCGTCCAGTCGCATGTTGATCTGCAACGCTTTAAGGCTGGTTGTCTTTGCTACGTTGTCGAAGTGATGCACTGACATTAAATCTAATTGCGGTGCAAACCTGTCACGATCCCATATCATATTTCCGAAACGATCGTTGCTGGCAAATATACGTTGGTTTTCTTGGTATATTTGTTGTGCGGTACAATTCGGGTTGTGAAAAATGTAATGGATTATCAGGTAATCATACCTGAGATTGTTAAACCCTATCATTAATATTTGGTTTTGGGCACACCAATTAAACCACTGAATTAACTGTTTAATATCGTTTCTAAAATCAGATATTTCCCACGTACTGACTGTTTCACCGAATAATGTTTCAGCAGTTAATGTGAATGTATTTGGGTAACATTCTACATCGTAAACTTGTGCATGATCGAGTGATATTGTCACAGTTCGTATGACCACCCATTTTGTGATAAAGCATTTGCTATTGTAGCGTCAACTACAGCGTCAGGACCAGAACAATACCAATCCATGTAGTCACCATCACCACGAATCGCAGCCACAGCATCACCAGCGGCTCTAAAACTATATTGAATTGTGTGATATTCTTGATCAATCCATGTGACGTTAGCAAGTGACGACCATAAATTTATCGCAAAATCATCACTCGATCTGATGTCGTCACCGAATAATTCGTTCAACATCACTTCAAATCGGTTATTGTTGTCAATCGTTCTACCACCTGTGAAACCGCCAGTTATAATCACAACAATTCTCCAATTAGGTTGGTGATGCTCGGAATCGAACCGAGGATTTCCACGCTTAGGGTCAGTCAATCCCTTACTACGCCGTCGCGCATTCCTGAGAACCTAGAATCATCACCGTCAATAAGGAATTTGATCGTCCAGCCAGCATTCCATACAAAGATGATTTATGTCAGTCTTTGGACGTATGAAACACTGCTGGCAGCTATCGCGGGGGCATTTGACCTGGCATTGCCGGTGCAGCCGGTGCGCCACCTACGGGGTGAGCCTGACCGTCCCAAGCGCCATTGACCAACCATTGCTCAGTGCCGTTACCGTTGTCATGTACATGACTTGGATCGGTCGGACGAACTGGACCGGTTGGTGCAGTCGTTGCCGGTGGTTGACCAGCAGCATTAGCAACGAAATCAGTTGCAGCGGGCGGCATGGTCGGCTGTGTTGCCGGTGGCTGCTGTGCTGGCTGCTGTGCTGGCTGCTGTGCTGGCTGTGTTGCCGGTGCAGCGTTCATCCCAGGCATTGCAGGACCGCCTGTAGGTGCAATCGGTGTTGCACTTGCACCGGCTGGTAGCGCATATTCCTTACCGCCGAGAATAGCATTTGGATCAGCGTTGAAATTACCAACGATTTCTTTGCCGAATCCGATACGTTGAACGATGGTCGGATTGACATATACCGATGGTGTATGTGTCACGTCTTTCGGCACGTTGACAACAAAATTCAAACCAACAACGGCATAATCACCGCACTTGATTTCATCAGGTCCGAGTTGAGTATATACACCGTTTTCAAACTTGACCAAAGGTGTCGCTTGTAATGTGGTAGTGATCGTCAGGACCATGCAACCAGCGTAACCTTCACGGTCACTGTACGGTTTACCGGCGTTGTCCACACCGTCACCGTCAACATATTTGTAGCTGAACTTGCCAGGTGCACCGTTCGGATAACCTTTGGCAATTTCCTGTGACATAAGAGGCCACACTTCGGCATTAAATTCAGCTTTGGGAATAGCAAGACCGAAAGCCCATTCTTGGACCTGAACACCGTCTTTCATGATCGGTTGATTGTGCTGGTCAGTTTTACCTTTGGATTTGGTGGGATGTCCCCAAACAATCCGACCGACCGGTGTGGTGCATTCCGTAGCATCATTGGCAAATGCTGATACAAGGGTCAGGTTGGTGGTGCTGAGTAGTAGTTTCTTCATAGTTATATCCTTACTTTCCTAATAATTTTCGTGCTTGTGCGTCTGGATCGACTTTGACCAGTTTGGTTCCGATGAACGGTCGATCAACCAACCCGTTCACCATTTCTTTCGGTATATTTCGCCGGATCGCTTCGGCTGGTGTAACCATACCATCTTTTGATACATCGACACCAGTGATCATTTTGATCATGTCAGATGTTACATGTGGTTTCCATTTTTTATGCGCATATTTGTCCTGCATCATGCGACCATTCATCACCGCACCGTTAGTGACTTTGTGGGTTGCTAATTCAGTTACCGCGTCCAACCGATTCTTGATGGTCGAATGTGCTAATTCCAACAAATCCAGTTCATTACCAATCTGTTCAATCGTCATGTCATCACTGAGCGCAATATCTGACGCATCGATAGCATTGTAACCGGCTTTACGTGCTGCTGGACAGTGACCATTCGCATCACATGTACCGCAAAATTCATTGGTGGTCAGTTCATCGGTTGGATCGGATAGTCGGTCAATCACCGCATACATGTATGACATCAGATCATCGTAACCAATGTTCCATGATCGATTTTCACCGCCTGGATGAAAACCACGCGGTTGATAAATAGTAAATTTGATAAACTTCGGTTTGATCTGTAAACGCAACACCGTACCGATAGCGTGAGAAATCAACGTCCAATTCATCTTTGGTTCAACGATTCGATGACCATATTTCAAATCTGTAACAGTCAAAACACCTGTACGTGTATTCCATTTACGATGATCACAACGACCAGCTATTTCAAACCCTGCACCGGTCCATGACGTATCGACTTCCATTTCACCAACGTCGAGTTCGGACAGATACGTTTGCACATGGTCGATCATATCGTTGGTTATAACGAAACCGTTATATGCTTTGGTTCCGGCTGGAATATCCACACCGTCGAATAACTGCTGTGCAAGCCAATGAGCGGCGTTACCTTCATCACGATCAGACGTATCGTCACTGACCGTAGGTAACGCCGGTTCCATCAACCGACTACCAATGCAATGCATCAACACCGGTAATTTTGTTGCAGTTGTGTGAAGCATGTCAGGTGCTACCAGCGACCGTCACGTTGCAATGCACCGATTGCATAGTTGATCATGTCCTGATTGGTGAAAATATCCGTGATCACTTTCAACTCAGTGTTAAATTGACCGGCGATTTCCTGCACCAATCCATCAAGATATGCGACATCAATCAACGGTTCACCATTTGCATTTTTTTCTGCCATATTACCAGTGAGATGTTGCATGAATTGCGCCCCATTCATCTCACTGGTTGCTGCTGCTGGCGGTGCAGCGACAGGCTCAGGTGTTGGCGGCACAGGTGGTGCAGCGGGTGCTGCTGCTGGCGGTGCAGCGACAGGCTCAGGTGTTGGCGGCACAGGTGGTGCAGCGGGTGCTGGTGTTAGAGTTGGTGCAGCCAGTTCCGGCATTGGTGTTGGTTCGTTGGTGGTAGGACCGTTGGGAATTGGAAAAGGGGTTTCAGGTATGACCACTGCTTCCGGTGTCGTGGGTAGTGTACCCGCTACCGATGCTTTCAATTCCGCTTCAATTGCAGGAATACTGTCTTTATCGACACCTTTGCGTCTGACCCACGTGCCGTCATTTTTCTTTTTCTTCGAGCTGCTGTGAATCCGTTCGTCCCACGGCAAACCGTCTTTGTCGAGTTCCAGTGTGTTGGTGACTGGTATAGCCGGTGCAGGTGATGCTGGTGTTACGACCGGTGGCGGTGCGGGTGTCAAGGTTGGTACAACCAGATCAGGCTGACTGGGCGCGACTGTTTCAGGTGGGTTTTCACCGACAATCACAGGGGTTGCCGTAACAGGTCCACCGTTTGCAGGTGGTTCCGGCAATACTACATTTACACCGCCATCCTGACCGTCACCGATAAACGCCAGCACACGAGCAAGCGATGCAGCCGAACCACTGATTGTTAATTCTATTTTCATCATTATTCTCCGTTGTTTCGACATTTCTGATAATAGCACGTTGACATGCGGTCAAGTCTTTTTTACACAGTGGACAAATTAGCAGATGGAGTGTGAGATATGAGTGATGAAACAGAAATGACGCAACGAATGGGAACGGATGGTCAAAAGTGGGCACGTGAGTTTCTTTCCAAAGATTTTGCACCTGATGACATAGACGAAGGATTGTTGATCTGTTGGTTCGCTAACGCTATCATGGCTGGTTATGATGCTGGTCGCGCTGCCGAAGAAAAACGTTGGTTAGATCGCTCGGAAACAACACAAAAGGGTGATCCATCATATGACTGACTTTACCATACCATGTGAAACATTTGTCCGACTAGCAAGTATTCTGACTGATTTTCATGAAGATGCAAACGAATGGTTTCACAGCGTCCGTATTGATAACGGTCAAGCGGTTGCTTCAAACCGTCACATCATGGCGATTGAGAATATTTTCGGTAACCCAGGTATCGTTCATATCAAAGCCGATCCAGCGTTGATCGCACAGTGTAAAACAGAAGCAGCATTCGGTGGTACGCTAACAGTCACAGTGAACGAAATGCTCAAACATGGTGCGGCTCAGACCACGCTCGGTTACGTTCACCCTGAAAATGCGGTGATATTCTCAGACGAACCGAATGATTTGGACAAATGGCGTGGCATCACCCTGAAAGCGTCCGAACCGTTGAAAGCATCAAAAGGTGGTATGTTTTGGGACATTGACGAAATGATCAGACTGACCGGTGCTAGTCCATCTGGTAAGGTCGTCTTTGAAGAATTTATCGACGCATATCACCGACCAACATTGATGCGTGATATTCACTCAATGGATTGGCTCGGTGTATTCAACCCGTACACATTGAAAGAAACATACAGTTCAGCAACAATGCCGACATGGATGGTCGATCAGTGACACCTGTAATCTGCCAAGTGAAACATGATCCTGAAAATGGTACATATGGTGATTGCGTTCGTGCGTGTATCGCATCGCTGATGGATATGGACCCACCAGATGTACCACATTTTTATCACGATAATTGTGACGGTGTGACTGGTATCGGTCGCGTCAGGGAATGGTTGAACGGTAAAGGTTATCATTTGATGATCACCGGTATTGGTGGTGAAATATCACTTGAAAATGTTCTGTCCGGTATGGGTGAATTGAACCCTGATGTTCATTACATGTTGCAAGGTCGGACCAGTGAAGCCGATCATGTCGTCATTTGCAAAGGCGGTGAAGTCGTCCACAATCCGATGTGGTATAAGAAACCATTGATCGGACCGGACAGTGGTGGAAATTGGGTCATCATGGCGATTGTACGGTTGTGAGTAGGTTTGACATAGGAAATGGTTCAATCTGGCTCGGTGACTGCTTGGAATTGATGAAGCAGATACCGGACGGTTCGGTTGACTGTGTGGTGACTGATCCACCCTATAAGGTTATCAGCGGTGGTACGGCTCACGGTGACAAACTTGGATTCGGATGGGAACAGTCGGTTCTAAAAGGGAACAATGGTAAAATCTTCAAACATAACAATGTATCAATCACTGCTTTCATGACAGAATTTTATCGCATTCTAAAAGACGGTACGCATTGTTATGTGATGATCAACAATAAGAATTTACGTGAATTATTGAATGTTGCGGATAAGATCGGTTTCGGGTTTCATAATTTGCTGGACTGGAAAAAGAACAACGCAACCGCAAACCGGTGGTACATGAAAGACAAAGAACTGTGTCTGCTGTTCTATAAGAAACCAGCAAAACGTATCAATGATTGCGGATCGAAAAGCAGTTTCCCGTTTGATAACCCGCGCAACAAAGCACATCCAACTGAAAAGCCGGTCGAATTGATGCAGTATTATATTGAAAATAGCAGTCAACCAGGTGATCTGATACTAGATCCGTTTTCTGGTTCTGGTGCGACAGCAGTTGCCGCTGAACGGTCTGGACGACGATGGATTGCAATCGAGAAAGACCCTGAATATTACATCAAATCAGTCGGTCGTTTATGTGGTGAAACGCTGTGACCATTCAAGCCCGTCAATACCAAACCGATATGAAACTCGGTATATATGATTCGTGGGCGCGTGGTAATAAGAACGTCCTAGCTGTGCTTCCGACCGGTGGCGGGAAATCTCATATAATATCCGACATCGCGCTTGAAAAGCATCAACTCGGTGCGACACAGGCAATCATGGCACACCGTACCGAGTTGGTCGGCCAGATGTCATTGCATGTTGCCAACCGTGGTATCAAACACCGAATCATTGCACCAAAACCGACCGTGGCACAGATTGTCGCTGAACATCGTCGCAATTTCAACGGTCGGTCATTCATCAACCCTGATGCAAATTGCAGCGTTGGCGCAGTCCAGACGATCATTGCACGTAAAAATACACTCGAACAGTGGGCGGCTCAAGTTGACGATTGGACTGTGGATGAATGTCATCATGTACTGAAACATAATATATGGGGTAAAGTGGTTGATCTGTTTCCCAACGCAAACGGATTAGGTGTAACAGCAACACCTAGACGTGCGGATGGTATGGGTTTGGGTCGTCACCATGACGGTGTGTTTGATGACATGATACTTGGTCCAACAATGCGTGATCTGATCGACATGGGTTACTTATGTGATTACGAAATCGCAATACCTGATTCGGATTTCGAGATTGACGAATCGCTGATTGCAAAATCCGGTGATTGGTCCACCGCACGTATGAAAGATGCGTCCAAGAAATCACACATTGTCGGTGATGTGGTGAAAGAATATTGTAGTCGTGCACTCGGAAAACGATTCATTTGTTTCGCCACTGATGTTGAAACGGCTGGTAAAATGGCCGAACAATTCAACAATGTCGGGATACGTGTTGCAGCCGTGTCAGCAAAAACCCCGACCGATGTACGCAATGATTACATCAGACGGTTCCGAGCCGGTGAATTGATGGGCTTGGTCAATGTTGATTTATTCGGTGAGGGATTTGACGTTCCCGCCGTCGAAGTGGTTATCATGGCACGACCGACCGCAAGCCTTGCTGTATTTTTGCAACAATTCGGTCGTGCACTTCGCATATTAGCCGGTAAGCAATTTGGGTTGGTGATCGACCATGTGAGTAACTGGAAACGTCACGGTTTCCCTGACAAATCGCATTTATGGTCACTCGACCGGCGTGATAAACGAGCAAAGTCACTCCCTGATCCAGATGACATACCGTTGACCGCATGTACCAATTGCAGCCGTCCATATGAACGGTTCTATCCAGCATGTCCGCATTGCGGGTTTGAACCACCCTTGCCTGATCCTGCATCGCGGACATTGGAACAAGTTGACGGTGATCTGGTATTGCTCGATCGTGATATGCTTGCTGCTATGCGAAAAGCGATAGAGTTGGAAAGCCCTACCGACATGGGGCAGCGTGTAGGTTCTGCTGCTGGCCCATTGGCTGCTGCTGGTGCTGTGAACCGTCAAATCGAGCGTCACGCCTCTCAGCAACGTCTTACAGCCGCAATCAACCAGTGGGCCGGTATAGAGCGTCATAAAGGCCGTCAGGACCGTGAAACGCACCGTCGCTTCTATCTGGCGCTTGGGATCGACGTTTTAAGCGCATTGGCTCAATCTCGACAGGATATGGATAAATTAAGTGAAACAGTCGAAAGGTGGTGTGGGTTATGACCCACCACCGCACATACGCAGGGATCGGTGCACGTAAGACACCGATGAAAATTATGGATCACATGTACCATATCGGTGAGACACTTGGTCAGGTTGGTTGGCATTTACGCAGTGGTGGTGCGGACGGTGCAGATACAGCATTTGCGACCGGTTGTGATAGTGTCGGTGGTGTTGCTTCAATTATAAAACCACAAGACTGTTTACCGAACTGGCGAATCCATGCAGCAAAATATCACCCCAATTGGTCCGCATGTAGCGAATATGCTAAAAATTGCCACGGTCGCAACAGTGCTATAATTCTCGGTCGGGATTTAATGTCGCCGGTCGATTGGATAGTTTGTTGGACGATGGGTGGTGAAGCGGTCGGTGGAACCGGTCAGGCTTTGCGCGTTGCAGAAGATTGGAACATACCGGTCTATAACTTATGGGATGATCCAGACATGAAACAATTTTATATAGAGGCAGCGGGAAAATGACCAGTGAGAATAATAAAGTGGTATATTTTCACATCACCGTACCTTGGTCCATATTTTACGTTGGTATAGGTGATGTAAAAAGAGCATTTTCAAAATCTTCTCGTAATCGATATTGGCACGAACATGTAAGACGAAAAGGTAATTACCAAGTTTACATCGTCCAAGATAATCTCACTTTTGCACAAGCAGCGGAACTTGAAAAACAATTGATAGATGAAATAGGTTTAGAAAATTTAACTAACATAAGTAAAGGGGGTGAACATCCTGCTTATGGTATGAAACATTCCCTAATATCAAAATTGAAAATCTCTATTAATAATTCAAATAGACGACCAGAAAATCGTAAAAGATTGAGTCAAATCATGCAAGGTGAAGGTAACCCCATGTTCGGTCGATCCCACACTGCTGAGGCTAGAAAATCAATCTCCCTACATCGAACTGGTTCGAAAGCTAGTCAAAATACAAAGAATAAAATGTCCGCTGCACATTCCGGTGAATTAAATGCTGCTTTTAACCCTACGTTGAGAATATTTTCATACGGTGGTGTTGAGTTGATTACCACCGCTTTCAATCTTAGGAAATGCTTTGGGTTACATCAATCAGCGGTTTCTTCTATTATATCTGGTAAACGCAAATCAACAGGTGGGTGGTCATATAAAGGTGATTACAATGGCGAGTGAAAAAGTAATTCAGCAGCAGACGCAACTTGAACATGCAAAAATAGGTCCGATCTTCCGTAATAATTCTGGCGCATGTCAAGATCAAACAGGGAGAATGGTTCGATATGGGTTAGGCCATGTGTCAGCAAAACAGGTTAAGGAATGGGCTAGTAGCGATTTGATCGGCATCACTCCAACCCTAATCACACCTGAAATGGTTGGATATCACCTCGGTGTTTTCACAGCTTTTGAGATTAAACCGACAGGCTGGACAATGCGACCAAGTGATGATAGAGCCAAGGCGCAAGCAAAATTTCACGACATCGTGAAGGCGGCTTGTGGGTACGCTGGTTTCGTAAGTGATCCTAGCGACATTTACAGGATCATCGGACGTGAGTAATAAAACAGAACATGGGCAAGCCACAGCCGACCGGATCATTCAAGCCGGTTTAGAACTCTGGCGCAATGATCCAGCAAGTGTCAGTGCGCGTCGGATCGGTAAAATACTCGGTATGAAACACAACGGTATTTTGTACCATTTTGGTGACATTACCGACTTGAAAGATGCGATTGCTCAGGAAGCTGTTAGGATTGGCGACAAGGCTATTGTGCCAGGTCTGATCGTCAATCGACACCCTTCGGTTGCTGACATGTCTGAATCGGATCGTGCGACCTATCTGAGCGGGTTTTAGACATCCATCAGACATTGGTGAGTATAATCAACAGTCGAAACCATCATAGACCAAGGGTTTTGCAGGTCATCGTTAAAAGCCCACATGTTATTCACAAGGTGATTTTCATCATCCAGTTGGTTTACTTCAATCGTGCTGACTACCAATCCATGAATGTGACCTGATTTTACCCTTTCGGTCAGATCATCCAACACTTCCAACATGTCTTTACCACCGTTGATGACGTTCAATTGCGGTTTCTTAGACATGTGGATAATACTTTCTAATATCTGCGAGTGTTAAAATTGCTTGCACACGATTACCGAACCAAAGTGTGCAAGCCGGTTGATCGTTGACCGGTCTTGTGATCGTATATGGACCAGTTGATCGGACGATATTGAATGACTTCGGTTCAGGTTTGAACGTGTGAAACAGATCAAACACAGCTATCCGGTGTCATATCTAAATTGTCCCATCGTGTACCATGTGTCGCACAGAACCATTCATCTTGTTGTTTTGAAATCTGACATGATTCGTCAGTAACGACAGGGATTTCATAAAGGTTCATTGCTTTAGCGATTAAATCAGCATGTTTTTCTGTTTTTGCTTTAGCAATTTCAAAACCGTCGAGCAGCACCTTTTTACCGGATGATCTGTAATGTTCAGTCATGATTTTCAACTTCGCATGCACATACTTCTAACGCCACCAGTACATCGTCAATCGTTCGCATGTCTCGGGTGCACCAAGGGTCGATAGGTGCACCACCACATTGTGATCGGCTGAACTGGTTGACATGTTGTCGCGTCCCACCAGATGCAAAAATTGCTTGGGTCAGAAACATTTCATCGTCAAGCAAATCAGCAGCTTTACGAAATATATTAGCTTGATCTGATTTCAATGGCTGATTCGCTGTGTTCGGATCGAACGGTGTTGGTTTGGTATCACGTCTGGATGGTTCCTGTTTAGTCATCATCGTTTTTATATCCTGGTAAGAACTGAACACCATGTGTATTGACTTTAGCTGGTCGCCACACCAGACCACAATCCTGACAAGCATGGGTGTGATGTGGTTTTATAGCAAAATCACCTTCATCAATATGACGTGTCGTACACTCAGGGCAATGTAAAATCATCGGTATTGTATATAAAGGGCCGAGTTTAGTAGTTTCGATTATCGGAACTGGTGGGTGTGCATCACTCATATCAGTGCAAATCCTCTCCGTTTTGTGCCAGTTTCAAACGTAATTTTTCACGTTTGACGGCTTCAAGAAATTCAGGTGTTTGGTTGTCATGTGACACCCATGATTGTTTACCGACTTCACAATGTCGTTTCTCTGGTGCTGGCTTACTGGTCTGGAACAGTCTGGACATCATTCTTCTCCA
The DNA here is from genome assembly GCA_937125395.1 of uncultured Glaciecola sp. Taxonomy (GTDB): domain Bacteria; phylum Pseudomonadota; class Gammaproteobacteria; order Enterobacterales; family Alteromonadaceae; genus Opacimonas. Next base: position 6,817 of record CAKZLI010000070.1, on the reverse strand, counting down.
ATAGTGCTTTACGTGTCTGTTCGATCTGGTCCGACCATGTACCGTATGTTTCGATCACATGTGCTTCACCGTTTCGGACGAATAAGAATCTCAATTTACCACCTTCACGAGTGATGCTTGCGAGTGCTGCTTGATTTTGCATCACCTCACCGATCAGTTTGACTTGCTCCATCGTTTCATCAAGTTGATCATTCAGACTGATCGTTTCAAGTCGATATGTTTCAGCAAGGTTTTTATAATATGTGCGAGTGTGGATCATCGTCTCGCGGTTTCATCGTATATTTGTGACTGTCTTACAGCATCCGTTGTATCAATAATCAACGGTTCAATCGGTTTCATCGCCTCAATTTTAACCAATTCATCAATGATTGGTTGTGCTTCTGCTTTTGCGCATTCATTGATCACACGCAATTTCTCACGTAATAATTTCTCATATCGTTCGACATCAAAATTCGACATCACATTCACTCCGTTTCGTTACTCATCGTCTTACCGAGCGGTCAAATTCGTGTCAAGCAGTTCGTTGCACATTTTTGCACAAATATATGTTGACCGATTCAGCATGATCTGTCTATGGGATTGAAATGCACAAAAAATTCCTGAACATTTCCGAAGCGGCTCAACATATAGGTGTTCACCGCAAGACTTTATACAACTGGTTGAAAAACGACACTTTCGCGGTCGAACCACTTGAAGGAACCAAACCGCCGAAATTCAATGTTGACGACCTCAACGACTGGTTGAAAGAACGCGGCGCATGACCGACTATAACCAAGCGGCTGCTTATGTCGCAGCGATAGCCGGTGATGTGAATACCGCAATTATCGACTTCCGAGCAATCCACGATGTCCGCAAAGACATACCGGCTATTCCGGTCCGTGGAACGCTGTCTGAGTGCTGGAACGCGCTTCTAGGTTACAACGCGCAAGGGTATGGTATATTTGCTACTGTGGCGGCTCTGGACGGTCAGGGACATCATTTAGCGAACGTGCAGCACCTTCGCGCTAATTACATCGATCTGGACGATCTATCAGCACAGCAGAATTATGAAAAAGCAGCAGCGATGCAACCACCACCAACATTCGCTGTCCAGACATCGACCGGCAAATATCATGTTTATTGGTCCACCGAACCGTATGAAGGTAATGACCGGTTTCAGATGTTGCAACGCAAATTGCGCCAGATGTTCAGCAGTGACAATGTGATCGATGCTACAAGAGTAATGCGACTCCCAGGTACACTACACCAGAAAAACCCGTCAGCACCGTTTCTAGTGACATGTCACGCACTCGACGGTTATGGTCAGCCTCTCACCGTCGATCAGCTTGAATCGGCATTGTCGCACGTCAACGTAATCGACGGTGCGGCTGGTGTCAGACATGACCTTGGTGAACCATCACTTGCAGCACCATCTATATCGTGGCTCGAACGCGGATTGGAACTGATCGATCCCAACACACTGGACCGGTTTGAATGGGTTTCGATCATGTCAGCAGTGAAACAATCCGGCTGGTCACACACCGATCCTGATTCGCTTTATAAGATATTCTCCGACTGGTGCGCTCGTTACGAGAACAATGACCTTGGTGAAAATCTAAAGCAGTGGAACAGTATAAGAAATACCGAAGTCGGCTGGCCGTCGATCATGCGCCGCGTCCCAACATTGCAAGCGGCTCTGACGTTCGGTGACAAACCGGCGAACACTGATGCGGGTGCTGCTACTGCGCCAGCCTTACCGTTGCCAGAACCGCCGCCACTGGATTGTTCTGGTGAATATCTCACACATCTTGAACAGCAAGAATGGTTTAAAGGTTGCTACAGTGTGACCAATATGGGTTTGATACTGACCAATGATGGTCGATTCATGAACTCGACGAAATTCAACATGGAATATGGTGGTAAGAAATTTATCATCGATAGTGAAGGTAAGAAAACAGACGAAGCATGGAAAGCGGCAACTCGCTCGACCATGTGGACCGTACCAAGGGTTGATCACATCCGGTTTGATCCTAAAAAACCATATGGTGAAATTATACCGGATGCTTTAGGGAGAAAAGGCGTGAATACATATAAATGTGCGAGAATTACACCAGTTGAAGGTGATGTGACACCTTTCACACGTCACATGGAAATGATGTTTTCAAACGAGAATGACCGTAATTTGATTTACATGTTCCTAGCACATAACGTGAAATATCCAGGTCATAAGATCAGATGGTCGCCGGTCATTCAGTCTGAGGAAGGTGTTGGTAAAGGTTTCATCCATGAAATGATGGGTCGAATGCTCGGTGAAATGTATAGTTACAGCCCGAAAGCACAAGAGTTAGTTAAATCCGGCGCAACTTTCAACGCATGGATGCGCGGTAAATTGATCATCGTGGTCAACGAGATCAAAGTTGATGAAAAGCGTGAGTTGGTCGAGATATTGAAACCGATGATCACAGACAGCCGTGTTGAGGTCCAGTCCAAAGGTGTCGATCAGGACATGGAGGATAACCCCGCGAACTGGATATTTTTCTCGAACTTCAAAGACTGTATTCCAATCACAAAAAACGGTCGTCGATACGCTGTTCTTTATAGTGACATTCAATCGATAGAAGATATTCAACGCTGTGGTCTGGACGATCAGTATTTCAACCGGCTTTTCAAATGGCTCAGAAACGGCGGTGCAGCTAATATCGCACACTGGTTGATGCAGCACCCAATCACAGATGAAACCATGCCGCAACGCGCACCTGAAACCAGCAGTCACAGTGAAGCGATTGAGATCAGTCGTTCGCCGGTCGAGCGTGTCATACTTGAAGCGATTGAAGATGAACTACCAGGTTTCAAAGGTGGATGGGTGAGTATGTCAGCCGTCATCAAACGTGTGAAAGCGTCCGGTGTGACCAGAACAGCAATAACGTCAAACATCGTCAAACCGATACTCGAAAAACTCGGATATAAATATTCCGGTCGATCACCGGTCGAGATCATGCAGGAAGGCGAGAACGGAACAACACCAAAACCACACCTGTATTTCATGGGATCGGTCGGTGATGTTTCACAGTACGCTACGGTGCAAGGATGGATGTAATATGAGTGATACGCATGATTTCAAAGGTTCAACACACCATTACGGTCCACCCAAAGGATTAGAAGAAATGATTGGGTGGTTGCATGTTTTCAAAAACGGAAAAACTGTTGTTAGTGCATGGAAACCAACACCAGAAGAATTGAAGAAATTGAATAACGGTGAATCGATGTTCATCAGTGTAATGAGCGGTGAAACCGTCCTACCTGTGTTTGTAGGGACGGAAAAAGAATGTAAATTAGTCGTGAGTGATACAGGTAAGACATGGTGAATTGTGTCGTCAGTATGTTCGACGAAAGCGGGAACGCATTAAGGCCTTGGGCCGAAGCAGGATATATCTGTTACGCTTTCGATATTTTGAATGAATTTAGGATTGAGCATGTCGGATGTGGTGTCATAATTTACGAATATGCTGACTTTCATGATCCTGTTTATATTTCTAAAATAGTCAGTCTACACCCTGTATTTTTGATGGGTTTCCCACCTTGTGATGATTTAGCAGTCAGTGGGACGAAACATTGGGTGAAAAAAGCACTGATCGATCCGTTGTTTCAAGATAAAGCAGTCAGTCTGGTAATGACTGTACCGTTCGTTGGGATGCTGATTGGATCACCTTGGTTCTTTGAAAATCCAGTCGGTGCTTTGTCGAGTAAGTACAGAAAACCGGATTTCTATTTTGATCCCTGTGATTTTGGTGGATATTTACCAATAGATGATGTTCACCCACGCTGGCCTGATCACATAACACCACGAGATGCTTATACAAAGAAAACTGGTATATGGTTCGGTAATGGGTTCATTGAACCTGGTCGATTACCAGTTGAACCGTTAATATTAGAAAACGATAACGGTGTGAGAGGGTCACAACAATTTATGAAACTTGGTGGAAAATCAAAGAAAACGAAACAGATACGCAGTGAAGGGCCGCGTGGGTTTCTCAAAGCTGTGTTCTTAGCCAATCATCAACATCTGGTTGCGACATCAATTCAGTAGCGTAACTACCGTCACCGGATAAATCGGCAAAGTCGAGTGCAACATCAATTTGATCGGTGCGTATCTCTCTGAGTCGATCTATTAATTCGCCAATATAAACCACGCGCTCTGATTTACCGCGATTGTGAGGATTCCAGTCAGTAACGCGCTCGGTGGACCATGAGGATCCGTCTGCCTGTAGCTGCGTTATAATGTCCTGAACTTCGGTGGTGTCAAACCAGTGGAATTTATTCAGATTCGTCATCGTTGGTATCGGTGACTGGCGGCTCATCCTTGAACGCTTCATCTGGTGAAACATACTTGCGCTCTGTGCGCTTCTGACACAGTGATCGACCTTTAGTGGTGATCGATACCGCTAGACCCTGTTTCGGCTCTGGTGTGGGTGAAACTCTGGCAATTTGAGCCAAACCAGCAGTGACCAAAGCCGTGGCTGTTTTCTTACCGATGGTCAACGGTGTACCCGCTTCAAAAAGTTGAAATAATGCGGTTGATTGCGCTTTGGATAGATCGGACATTACGGCTCCTTAAAATTCATTGAAACACCAGCACTATATATCATACAGTGGTTTTGTAAATTTATTCTTTCCTGATCACTGTAACCACGAGCGGTCGCTATGTCTTTGATCAACGGTTTGAAATCACCACCCGAATAAGTCATCAGAATCAGCACATCTTTACAATGCTGATTATATCGGTGAAATTGTTCAATCACCGCACGATTTGCATCGGTTTTCGGTGTCTCAACATACATTGGTCCAGATGCAGCGAGTAGCAGGCTGGCAATCATATTCATTGACATTGCGTTTCTCCCAAGTCTTGTTTGATTTTATTGAAAACATGTGCTGCCCTGTTTTTGGACAAACCTACCGCTCGACCGGCGATTATACAACCTTCATCATAGTCGGCCATACGTTGAGCCAGGTTCACTTTATCACGGTGCAATTGCTCGGACTGTGTGAGTTTCATGATTCATTCCGTCCGTTATCGATAATCCTCTCTAGGTGTTCAAAATCTAGCACTTCAAAATCATTACCTTTGTCCAGACCAAACCGTGCCGTCCGCTTGCGAAATATAAATCCGATGTTCTCAGCGTCCGTTTCACCGAATATTGCTACCAATGACCAACCGTCCGCTTCCATCGCGTCGAGTGCTTTGGGCAAGTGTGTCGGATTGATCACCAACCCACGAGCGTAAGCATATTTCTCACCTTTCACCAGCCGACCAAATCGATAATCTGGTGTCTCCGGTGGTTCGGTGAGTGATTCAGGGATCGGGCGTGAAAATGGATCAACCATATCGACTATCTGATCGGTCGTCAGTTGCATATCAGTCACCGCTTTACGATGTTCTTCAAATGCTAACAAAGGATCATGTGTTATACCCTTCTTGTACCCACCAAGGTTAAACATCGCTTCCTTACCATCACCTTGATCTGAAATCCGCAACCACATGGTATTGTCACCATCAGGTCCGGTGATTTCAAAGCTATTCAATACTTCAAGTGCTGTACGTGTCATTTCATATTCTCCAATTCGTTTAGCATTTTAGATAGTGCGACAATCCGGCTCACGCCGTGGCTAACCTGCATTTTATCACCCGCTCGGGCTGCGTGTACGATCCATAAATTGACCGTGTCGTCCCAACCGATCACAGCGGACCAACCGAGCGATTCAATCCGGTCGATCAATCGTTGCTCGTTCCGGTTTGTAAGATGCAGATCAAGTTCATGACCATAATATCCTATAAGCGAGGAAACGATACCTATGATGATCCATTCAGTCATTCTCCATCCCCTTCCGGCTTTGTTTGCGCGAGGGCTTGATACAATTGTTCCCAATCTTTACCAGTGTCGCGCTCTTGCAAATGCTGTCCGGTCATCATTCTGAATACTTAAAAGAGTAACCGTTAATCGTTTTCGGTTTACCGTTCAACAGATGTTTCGATATGCTGGACTGGTTGATGTCCAACTTACGAGCAGCATCAGCTTGTGAATCATATTCTTGACCATTGCTACACAATATCGCTCTGGTTGTTCGTGTCAGGTTGTAACCTTTTAGATTGCATTGCGGGATCGGTTTGTACCGACGCAAGTGATCGATACAAAAGTTTTGTGCGTCCAACTGGTTGTCGAATGATTTGATTATTCGGACCAATAGGTTTGCTTCGCCCGAAGCATACATATTATGCCATTCACTGTTGCGTCTGCCCTGTCTGAAAAAGAATACATCAGTTAGTTTATCAGCACCGATAAACACTAAGACAGGTGGATTCGTTCCATCACCGAGATGATAATGTTCATACACACACCATTTTTTATCAATGTTGCTTGGTTGGACGACTATGTTACAATCATGTTCCATCATTTCAATAACTCCATTAAGTGTTCTTTTTGTTTCTCTATTTCACCATAACGATCAGCATCACCATAACGAGCAGCATCAGCAGCAGTATGAGCAGCAGCAGCAGCATAACGAGCAGCAGCATCAGCAGCATCAGCATAACGAGCATAACGATCAGCATCACCATAACGAGCAGCATCAGCAGCATAACGAGCAGCAGCAGCATAACGAGCAGCAGCATCAGCATAACGAGCATAACGATCAGCATAACGAGCATAACGATCAGCATAACGAGCATAACGATCAGCAGCAGCAGTATGAGCAGCAGTATGAGCAGCAGTATGAGCAGCAGATTCTTGCGCTCGTTCACTACATGCGTTTGCGAAGTTAACGATCACATCTTTTAACCCAA
>CAKZLI010000069.1 GCA_937125395.1 uncultured Glaciecola sp. | reverse complement strand
TGAGGGCGATGTGACTGAAGCAGAGATGCTTGAGGCAATTGTCGAAGTCGCTGAGGTTCATGGCTCTCAGGGTGATGGTGATGGTAGGCAAATGGATATCGAAGATGAGGAGTATGCTCTTGATTAAGTACTATTTTATTCAAAATGTGATTTGTATGCTTATTGGGACCTGTATCTCAGTTTTTGTTTTTGACACCGATCCTGATTTTTCAATAATATTTACTATTGGAGTGTTAATGACTTGCCTTTGTTTGGCTGTAGCTCATTGGATGGCATCACGTGATTAGAAAATTCTTCTGTTTGTTTGGGTTTCACTCAATTGTTCCGGTTAATTGGGTGATTGATTGTGATGATAATGATTATGGGTACACGGTTATGACTTGCGAGCATTGTGGAAAGGAGGAGGTGTTGTGACTAATTTCACATCATTGACATTTTGTCATTGACACGAGTGCCAGTGGTAATGATACTTAACTAACTTTAACTAACTATTTACAAAAAAATTCCTTGGGGGGATTTCATGTCAGCAATAATAAATGAGGCATTCTCTAGCGTTGGTGCTACTGATGGCGAAAAAGTACAAGGTCACTTTAATGTTGAGGTGGTCTTTTCTAATACGGGTTCAATCAATCTTGAGCGCATGGTTGAGGGTGGTGTGGAATACGTGCCAGTTGAGACAATCACTGAAAATGTATCTAAAATTGGACATGATCCGGTGTACGGCAACAAGTATCGTTTTAACTGCACTGCAATTGATGGCACGGCAACAGTACGGATTACCAAGTGATGAGGAAGTTCTTAGCACCTGTCTTAATGGCCTCCACCATGTTGTCGTCTGCAAACTCTAATGCTGAAACTTATTACTTCTCATTCTCTGAAGGTGATGATAGCAATGATGGATTGTCTGAAGGTGCGCCGTTTAAAACAGTCACTAAGCTTTCTCAGATTATGGATAATATGGTTGCTGGTGATGTTGCGTTATTGAAGCGCGGTGACGTATGGGAGCCAGCAAATACTCAGAATATTAGCGGCCCTTGCATGGGTTGCACTGTTGACGTTTATGGTTCTGGTGACGCGCCATACATTCAGGCGATACATAGCGATAGTGTATTTTTCTATTTGAATAACTCCGATGGTTGGACATTCAAGAACTTCACTACACATTGTTACACAGGATCAGCAGGTTTTTCTTGGTCATTCTTTTTGTTTAACGGCACAAGCGATATTATGTTTGACGATGTTCAGGTTGATAACTGTACGCATGGCGTTTACTCAAATGGAAATGAAAGTGATCTTAACGGCACTTCAGCTAATAGGCGTATCACTGTTAAGAACTCAAGATTTAATTATAATGGTGGTGCTGGATGGCTTGGTGGTGGTGGTGGTGATTTTGTTATTGATAACAACATCTACACATATAATGGCTGGGAAAACCCTTTCTTAAACCACTCAATATACTGGTCTTATTGGGACGGTGGACGGATTACTAACAATAAGACATTTCATAGTAATAGTGGCGGTTCAGAGGTGGCGGTAACATCTGTCAGCAAGGCATCAACAGCAGTGGTCACGGTTACGGGGCATGGATATACAACTGGCGATTATGTTTATTTTGTTGATAGTGCTGACATGTGGGAAATTAATCATCACAGATTTCAAATTACTGTTCTTGATGCTGATACATTTGAATTGGATGGTGTAAATAGCACTACATACAACACATTTGTTACAGGCAAAGTAGTGAAAGATAGTGAGGTTTGTAGCGGTGCAATTTTCGTAGGGCATGGCTACGGTGATGAAGTTTATTTTGGATATAATAAGCTTTATGAAGACCCTGATACGGCGGGAGCATCTTGTTGGGGTATGCCTTGGGATGCAGCGTATGCGCCTGAACGCGGCAATGAACAGTTCACAAATATGACAGTTGAAGGAAACATATTATCAAATCTAGGTAATGTTTACTTCGGTATGGGTAACACTGGGACAGCTAGGTTTAACTTCAATAGAATATATCACGATAACAACAAGACTTTTATTCGTGGTTTCTATGATGCTACTCAAGCGCAAGACCCAGGCTTACAAAACAATGATGTTATTGCGCAATATAATTTAGTGGTCGTGACAGATGACAGCGGGAATGATTTAAACTTAACGGCTGGTATGGATTTTTCTAGCACAGACAATGCAGAAGCTAAGAACAATTACTTCTTCTTTGGCGATACAGCAAATGTACCTTGTACAATCGGTAGAATTGGCGAGTTCACTCAAACCGATAATGTTTGCATCGAAGGTTCTTCGTTCACTGACAGCACAATTCACACAACGGAGTAAAGCATGGCCTTTCCAGATGATTGGGCGTATAGCCAAGCAATTACCATAGACAATACTAAGGTTTCAGGTTCGTCTAATCATACTAATTTTCCCGTTCCTGTTACTTTAGACCATCTGGACACAACCGCAATTGATGCGGGTAGTGCATCTATGCTGAGTGCTGATGAAATACGTTTTACAAGTGATAGTGACGGCCTTAATGAGTTGGCCTGTCAAGTTCTGCAATGTACGCCACATGCAACGGCAAGTAGTCGTAGGTTTCTGGCTTGGGTTAAGATACCAACTTTATCGTATAATTCAGACACAATAATATATATTTGGTATCGTAATGCCGCCGCAAGCGCGGTAGCTGTTGGTGCGACTTATGGGCGTAACAACGTATGGTCACGATATCGCTCAGTGCATCATTTGAACGAGGCTGCGGCTCCGTATATTGATAGTACTGGCAATGGTTATGATGCTACAAATAAACTAGACACAGGCATAAGAAAAACAACAAACCATCCTATTGACGATGCTTACTGGCATGAGTTTGACACATATAATCACAGTTTAGAGATTTTAAGTTCTGGTGACATGCTCACCGATGGCACTACCTATATGATATCTGGATGGCATTATAACCGATGGACAGGTAATACACATGCTATTATGGGAAACTGGAACACGGATGGTTCAGGCGATTGGCGTCACTTATTCACAAATGGTCGCGCACGTGCTGACAATCCACCAGATCATGATCAAAAAGACCCAACGTCAGGCTTATCAAATAGTAACGTATATCATAGTGTTGTTATGCATACTTCGTCTAAAATGCAATTGCTTACTAATGGTTCACCGAATGGGGATATAACGCCTCCTGCCGTAGATACAGCTATGGGTGATGGCGCTGACTACTTAATAGGAACATACCACAACGGAACAACAAGAGCCAATGCCGATATGGGGATGCTCAGAACGTCTATTGAGGAGTTTAGTAATGATTGGTTTGCTACTGAATATGAAAGTATTAAAAACTCTAGCACCTTTGCTAGTGCAGGAACTCCAGTACCAACAACAGTTAATAATGAGCCTACAGGTTCGGTATCTATAACAGGAACACTGCGTCAAGGTGAGACAATTACAATCACCGACAATTTAGCTGACGTTGATGGCTTAGGCTCTTTTACTCGCGCGTTGTTGCGTGATGGTGTTGTTATTGCAGACACAGATAACGAGACTTATGTTCTGACCGCATTTGATGTTGGAACAATGATTGTGCCACGTATCAATTACACGGATGGCGAAGACAATGATGAAGAAGTAACAGGAACCGCAGTAGGCCCGATAACAGGTAAGGTTGAGACAACATATCAGGATTGTTATTTCACGATTGTTACGGATCATGTTCAAGTTGCTGGATCGACAACGTTTCTGGATATACCTTTACCAGTACGAACAGTTCATGTTCCGGCTGGCTTCTTTGATGGTGGTTCAGGTTCCGCTGTAAATGGTGGTGGGAATATCGAGGTTCACAAAGATTATCCGTTTACTGGAAGCACAAGAATACCAGCTAAGATAATTGACTTTGATATCAATGCGGGAACAATAGATTTTGAATATCTGCATCCAAGTCTATCTGCAATAGCGGCGGAAACTATCTATATCCGCAAGGTAAACGCTGATCAAGCGCAGCCAGCAGCAGACGAAGCTTATGGCAGTGACTTGGTAGATAATGCGGTTACGTTCCCTGACGATGCCAATCTCGTAACCACACTGGCAAACGCTGCTAACAATGACAACTTCTACACAACGGGGCCGCTTGTCTGCACTTTAGTTGGTGGCGTTACACCTTCTGAACCATCCGAATATCGGTTCTTACAGTCCGTACTATCTGATCCAATATCATCAGTGATGAGGACTTATGATGGCTAAGGAATTGAACATAAGACAGGCAAAGTTTGTTGATGAATATCTCATTGACAACAATGGGTCAGCAGCGGCTATTCGGGCTGGATACTCACCTAATTGTTCAAAAGTAACAGCAAGCAAAATGCTCAATATGCCTGCGGTAAAAGACCTTATTAATAAGGCGAAGATAGAAAGATCAGAGCGTACAAAGATTGATGCTGACTTTGTTCTTCTTCAGCTGGGCGATATGCAGAAGGCGATGATCTCAGAGATACTGAATGACGATGGTGGCTTGAAAGACATAAGCGAGTGGCCCGATGTGTGGCAACGAATGATATCAGGTATTGATGTACAGGTTAATCATGATGGTTCCGGATACACGAAGAAGGTCAAGTTTATGGATCGCACACGCATCCTTCATATGCTTGGTCAGCACGTATCGGTAAATGCCTTTAAAGAAACTGTTGATGTGAACGTTAAAGGAAGTTTGGGCGAGCGTCTAATGCAATCAAGGAAGCGTCTTGGCTCAACGAGAGATTGATCACGAGCAAATGCTCATTGACGACATTGCGAAGTTCTATGACGATCCAATGGGTTTTGTGATGTACGCCTTTCCTTGGGATATTGATCCTTCAATTCAGATGGTTGAGCTTGAGGAACCGTGGGCGTCTAAATACAATAGTGAGTTCGGGCCGGACAAGTGGGCCTGTGAGTGGCTTGATGATCTCGGCGCAGAAATTAAAGACAGAGGATTTGATGGCAAGAATGCTGTCGATCCTATTCAGATGGCTACAGTATCAGGACATGGTATCGGTAAGTCTACACTGACAGCATGGTTGATCTTATTTATTATGACAACCCGACCATTTGCCAAGGGTGTTGTGACAGCGAATACTGGTGAGCAGCTAAAAACAAAAACATGGTCAGAGCTTGGTAAGTGGTGGAAGAAGTGCATCACTCAAGAATGGTTTACCTATAACAACGGCAAAGGCAATATGAACCTGTACTCTGTCAGCTCTCCTGAGAGTTGGCGCTGTGATGCTCAGACTTGTCGTGAAGAGAACAGTGAAAGCTTTGCTGGCCTCCATGCAGCCAACAGTACACCATTCTACATCTTTGATGAGGCCAGTGCCGTTCCGAATAAGATTTGGGAAGTGTCCGAGGGTGGTTTGACAGATGGTGAACCCATGCGTTTCGTGTGGGGAAATCCCACTAAGAATACAGGATCATTCTTTGAATGCTTCAATCGGTTTAGGCATCGCTGGAAGTCTATTGTAATTGACAGCCGTGATGTGAATATCACCAACAAGAAGAAGCTCAATCAGTGGGTGGAAGATTACGGCGAAGACAGTGACTTCGTGCGTGTGCGTGTGCGCGGTGTATTTCCTCGTGCCGGATCAATGCAATTCATATCGTCTGAAGATGTGGATCGCTGTGCTGAGATGGATACGCCAGATGTAATTATGACGCAGCCCGTCATCATGGGTGTTGACGTGGCTCGCTTTGGATCAGATAAATCTGTAATCCTCATTCGTCGTGGTCGTAACGCTCGTGATATTCATATGAGTAGCTATTCAGGCATTGACACAATGACATTAGCTGCAAAGGTTCATGAGTTGGCTATCGAGTTTGATTGCGATGCAATATTTGTCGATGGTGGCGGTGTAGGTGGTGGTGTAGTAGACCGCTTAAACCAGCTGAGTGCGAAGAATGTCATTGAGGTACAATTCGGAGGGCGAGCAGTAAACCCTGCTGTGTACGTCAATTGGAGAGCTGAGATGTGGGGAACAATGAAGGCAGCAATCAAGGATGGTGTTGCGATCCCAAATCAGGTTGAGATCAAGACAGATTTAACTGGTATTGAATACGGTTATCAGAAAGAGAATTTGATCCAACTTGAGAAGAAAGAAGATATGAAGAAGCGTGGTCTGTCATCCCCTGACTTTGGTGACGCACTTGCTTTGACATACGCATTGCCAGTAGCCCCTAGGGTTGGCGTAACAAGCATACATCATCCTGATGTGTCACAAGTACAAGGCGGTGATTATGACCCATACGCATAGAACATCGGCAGCTATAGCAAAGATGAAACAGAGCGGGGCAAAATTCAGAGAAGGGCCTGATGAGGGTGAGCTTTATCCGAAAGTTGAAATCCAGTTTAGAAGCAGGGAAGAACAAGAGGCAATAAACAGACAAAGCCCTAATATTCATCGCGCTCAGGGGCATGATTATGATCCTTATAAATAAGTGTGACATTTTTACAACAAAAACGTTGACGAAGTGTCATTGATGGTTAAACTAAAACAGTAAATTAAAAT
>CAKZLI010000068.1 GCA_937125395.1 uncultured Glaciecola sp. | reverse complement strand
CAGTCGCAAATATGGTATATGGTTATCAAGTTGGGCAACACCTACAATATATGAACAATCTTAATAATTATTTAATAAGACATTAAAATGAAATTAACACCTGAGTATATCAAGTTATTCTCTGAAATTGTACAAACGAAAGCTGGACAAGCAAATGCGAAAACCAGAGAGAGAACATATTATGATGACTATTATCAAGCTGGATGGCTAGGTGTGATGGATGCACTAAAACGTTTCAAGCCGTATAAAGGCTCATCCATTAGAGCGTATGTAGCAATAAGAGTGTCGGGCGCGATATGCGATTATCAACGTGAACAAGATAAACTACCACGAAATGACCGCATGAGGGTTAAGAAAATTGAAGAAGTCAAAGAGCGAATGCAACGAGAAGGAATTACACCTAATATCACGAAAATATGTAAAGAACTGAACATTAAACCTCATCATTACCAATTCGCTTTATACCTGAACCACGCTTTTTGCAGTGATGTGGAATACAACACCGTGGAAGATAATAAAACCGATAACCCACGTGAAATAATGGGAAACTCTCAGATTTTAGAGAAGGCGTTAGCAGTATTAAACGATAAAGAAAGAGATATTATAGAAAAAAGGTTCGTTGATGACATGACTCTTAAGGAACTGGGTGAACTCTACGGTATAACAGACTCCGGCATGTGTTTAAGTATATCTGCGATTATTTTAAAAATGAAAGGAGCTTTGAAAATACGATGAAGGATTGGGCTGAAAAATGGAATATACCCGACATAGCAATTCAAGAATTAATGTACATTTTTGCTAATAGACCTATCGGGAACAGCGATCGTGACCACACTGAAACAGACGTGCAAAACATCGTTAGATTAGAAGCGAGTCGAGCCGGAGTTACATTATTTCGGAATAATGTGGGTGCAATGATGACATCTGACAATCGTTTTATCCGATTCGGTCTTGCTAACGAATCCAAACAGATGAACCAAGAATATAAATCATCTGATTTGATCGGTATTCGCCCGATTGAAATTACTGAGCAACATGTAGGATTGCGCATCGGTCAATTCGTAGCACGTGAAATTAAATCAGGTAACTGGAAAATATCCGGTAATGCTCACGAACAAGCACAATTAAAATTTATCAGTTTGATTGCCGCAAACGGTGGTGACGCATGTTTTGCGGATGGGGAGGGAACGATATAATGAGTTACGTAATGTATGAGGGTGAACGTTATCCCAGTATAAAAGATATACCAAATAGATGCGAACCTAAACCTAAAACAATACGCACGTCGGATCGTGAAGAAATGAAAGAAAAGATACGTGATTATATTCACGCTGGTTATAGAAATTACCAGATTATTGAGATGTTGGGCAGTAACATAACCCCTAAAGTTTTAAATACTATTATATCAAGGTTAAGGTGAAAATTATGTTTTGGGATAAAAAAGAAGAACCTGTGAAAGTTGTAGAAACCCCTGTAATGAAGATTGAGCACATATCAGTAAGCAGTCCTCCGCCTGATGAATATCTAGTAACGGTCGGCGATATACGGTTAGGAAACATTACAAACCATGAAAGTAAATGGCGTTTCAAACCTTATATAACGGATAGAATAGCGTTTGGTGGCGTGAGGTTCCAGATAACACATATTTTCACTGAATCAGAACTTGAAATGATATCAACGAAACTTAAAGAACTGAACAATGAAAAATAAACTGAAACAAATCGCCGAGCAAATGATTCGTGAAGATGGGTTAATAAACCTGTCTCGCGCTGGGCTATGTGAACGCGTTGGAATTCCGAACGGGTCATTCACTCATCATGCGGGATGCTGTTTTACTGAATTCGTAAAAGATTTGCCTGCGGGTAGCACTAATTATGTGAGTAAGAAACGAACAAACCCTAAAATGCGTAAGAAACAATTGCTCAAACTCATGGGTGAATATTGCAAACAGAACCCTGATGCCACTCGTCAAGAATTAGCGGATCATTGCGGTGTGAGCCTTAGTTTAATAAATTATTATTTCGGAACTATGACACAATTGCGTCGAGCGATATCAAGACTATGAGACAATTATCAGAACCACTCGCACCGCTCGGCGAGTATAAACAGTTTATTCTATGGGCGATCACAATTCATAATAATCAACCCGTCAAAACACCGATGGATAAAACCGGAACTTACCCTGTAGACGCACACGATTCCGCAAACTGGATGACGTTTCAGGAAGCGGTCAAATATGAAACAGATTTTTTACACGTCGGTTTCGTATTCACTGATAACGACTCGTTCTTTTTCGTCGACATAGATCACTGTCTTGAGGACGGCAGTTGGTCGCAACTTGCTATGAATTTATGTAGTACATTTAGCGGCGCGGCGATTGAAGTCTCACAGTCTGGTACAGGCCTGCACATCATTGGAACAGGTGATTCGCCACCACATTCTTGTAAGAACGTTAAACTCGGTATCGAGTTTTATACTAATAATCGATTTATCGCGCTGACGGATAAGAATACAATTGGCAACGCCGCTGCGAATTTTAGTCATCAGTTACCAGGTTTGGTAAATTCTTATTTTAAACCGCGCGAATCAGATATTAACCCTGTTATGTGGACGAACACCCATAACGTAAATTCTAACCCGATTCAAGACGATGATAAACTGATTGAGAAAGCACTCGCGTCACAAACAGCGGCAAATAAATTCGGGCAAGGGTTATCATTTGCAGACCTATGGAATAATAACGTTGAAGCGTTAGCGGACGCATTCCCGCACGAAACGAAACAGTATGATTATTCGTCTGCCGACGCGTCATTAGCACAACGGTTAGCATTCTGGACGGGTGGAAACTGTGAACGTATTAAAACTCTGATGTTACGATCTGGGTTAGTGCGCGATAAATACAAGAGAACAGATTATATTAACGATACAATCGTTAACGCAGTATCGCAGCAGCGTGAATTTTTCGGTATACCGCTCAATACTGAGACATCAAGCGATGCTGTCACATTAACGCAAGGTTTTCAATACATGCCTGTTGATCGTCAGGTAGAATTCTTTAAAGGTTGTGTGTATATAATCTCATCGCATAAAATACAAACGCCGTGCGGTATGCATCTAAAACCTGAACAATTTAATAGCGTATATTCCGGTTATGTTTTCCAGATGTCTAATGATTCGAGTAAAGACACCCGCAAGCCGTGGGAGGCGTTTATCGATAATCAGTGTGTAAAACATCCAAAGGTCAACGATGATGTATTCAGACCTGATCTACCAGCGGGTCAGATAATCGAGGAAAACGGGAAAACTTATGTGAATTCATACGTGCCGATTGAAACACGGATTGTAGACGGGGATATAACACCATTCACCGACTATTTCAAGAAATTATTACCAGATGATTTAGATCGTGAGATATTGTGGTCGTATATGGCCGCATGCGTTCAATACCCTGGTGTAAAATTTCAGTGGTGCCCATTGATTCAAGGTGTTGAGGGTAACGGTAAAACACTACTTACACGTGCGGTATGTTTTGCTTTGAGTGAGCATTACTCGCACATGCCGCCAGCGCATGAAATTAGTGAAAAATTTAACGAGTGGTTATTTCATAAATTATTTATCGGAATTGAGGACGTGTACGTCCCCAGCCATAAACAAGAGATTCTAGAAATATTGAAACCAATGGTTACTAATGATCGATTGGCCATGCGGGCGATGCAAAAATCGCAAGTCATGGGGAATAATCTAGCGAATTTCATACTTAACAGCAACCACAAGAATGCTATACCTAAGAGGCAAAACGATAGACGTTTCGCTATATTTTTTACCGCACAGCAGACTTATGACGATCTGGTTAAATGCGGCATGGGTGGGGATTATTTCCCGAAATTATACGCATGGCTTAAACGTGACGGTTACGCGATAATCAATAAACATCTTCAGGAGTACGCTATACCAGAGAAATATAACCCCGCTACGATGTGCCATCGTGCACCTGAGACCACATCAACGCTAGAAGCTATAAGCGCCAGCATGGGTAGAGTAGAAGAACAAATACTTGAAGCTATCGGCGAGGGACGTCCAGGTTTTTGTGGAGGCTGGGTATCATCTATGCAGCTTACGAAACTATTGGAAGAAAAACGCATGGCTCACTTAATGCCGTTCCGTAACAGACGTGAAGTCATGGAAAATATCGGATATATACAGCACCCTGCACTACATGATGGTCGTGTGGATAACCGAATACTACTTGACGGCGGGAAACCTCGACTGTACATTAAACAAGATCACATTAACTGTAATATAACAAACCGCATGGAGGCGGCGAAGAAATATGAAACAGACCAACTATCACAACTTACAGCCTGGGAGGCTCGGAGTCACGTGCAATAAAATTAAATATCCCAGCAAAGCGGACGCTAACAAAGATAAACGTATTATCCAAATCGATGCGAAAAGGCATAAAGGAGCGAAAAGTAATGGATCAGGTGTCAAAAAAATGTGGGTGTACTACTGCGGGAAATGTTGTTATTGGCACCTTACCAGCAGAGCACCCGTTAAATATTTAGATAAAAGGTTTAAATCAAAATGAAAACTTTATTATTGTTTGTTATATTATTTATCATCAGTACTGTATCACACGCTTATGTCATTAATGAAGGTGGTGACGAAGGCGAATATTATACCGGCCATGCCGTGATGGTTATCTCTTCTATTACTGCGGTTCAGAACCATGACGCCGTGGCGTCACATAGCGCAACGATTGAGTTTGAGTCATACGCAGCATGTGACGCAGCGATTAATGACGCTGAAAATTGGGACTTCGGTACCGCTAGTTTTATTACTAACACTGGTACAGCAACAACAGCGAAGTGTTTTCGAACACGATAAATCGGTAAAAACGTCTTTCGGGGCGTTTTTTATTTGACAAAAGCGACAATACACTGTACTATCTATTTATCAACTAACGAAATGGAGAAATAAAAATGAGTAAAGAAGACATAATACGACGTTTTAAATTGATTGAGGAAGACGCTAACCGAGGGTTTGATATAGAGCAGGAGACAGTCAGCCCACGTGGGAATACTAAATGCGGAACAATATTATGTGTATCTGGGTGGTATTTGGAAGGTTGCCGACGTGACGGATTATTTAAGGGATATCCCGAACATTTAATCGATTATACCGAAGGTATCTACTTAATGGAGCAACACGCCGGTGTAGGATCAATCAGAGACTGGGCACGCGATAATCCTGAAAAATGGGGTAATAAGTACGGCTGGGATATGTTCAGTAGAGAGAGAGCATACAACGGTTTAATTGGGGGTTCCAAGAACCCTACGTCAATCGTGATTGCACACTGGGAGAAGGTGGATTTGTCATGAATAGGATAATGGTCTGGTCAATTTCTAAAAATCGGTGGAGATTTTTAAAAAACATTTCGCTTGTGTAACAAATAAAAGGGACTTTAGATATTTGAGTATGATGGGGTTATTAAAAACATGCAACCTTCTAACTTTTCGTATAGTAGATCGAAATATGCGAGTGTTATCAATTTTCAGGAATAGACTATGATTATGTTCGAAGTAGCTAGAGATTATTACCAATACGCGACGTTAATCACTGGCAGCACTGAAGTCACGCGAGATACGTTGACGTTTTCAACATTTAAACACCGTGCTCTTAACGATGAACATTTCGAGGCTGTGAGGGCAGCGGTGCCACATTATATGGGAGTTAAAATAGTATGAGATTTTAGAAA
>CAKZLI010000067.1 GCA_937125395.1 uncultured Glaciecola sp. | reverse complement strand
GCTTACATCAACCATCAATTGATGATAAATGTCGCTTTCATAATCCGTTCGCTCCACCAATTGATGGTTGATATCCTCCATCTTGGCCTCCAATTCTTTTTTAGTTCTAAAAGCTCCAGAATTGTCAATAAGAAGAGCATCGGAAATACCATATTTGGTATAATCTACATTCTCTGGCACATCTGTATTGATTACATGTACGGTGGTGCCATTAATAATCAATGCGCCTTTTTTGATGTTTACTTCTACGGTACCCATAAATTTACCGTGTACCGAATCTGTACGAAGTAGATTTGCTCTTTTTTCAAGAATTTCGGCGTCGGACTTGCCGCGGGTTACAATTGCCCTAAGACGAAGCTGATTGCCCTTTCCTGTTTTGGCCATTAATTCTCGAGCGAGTAATCGGCCAATTCGTCCAAAACCATATAATATCACATCCTTAGGAACAATTTCTTCTGCATTGCTAGCTCCCTTTAGTTTCGAGATTACAAAAGCCTTTACGTTATTAGAGTTCGTATCATCGGCGTGGTATTCGTAGGTGAGTTTGCCGATATCTAATTTTGACGGCGGTAATTTGATATCATTGATAGCCCTCAAAATTTCGACTGAATCAAAAATAGAAATAGGTTTCTGCACAAATTCTCCGGCATATTCATGTAGATGAATGATATCACTTACATTCTTGTCGATAATCTGATTCTTGAAAAGCACTACTTCAATAGCTTTATCATACCAAAGGTCACTTGTAATTTTAATAAACTCAGTCGTAGCCTTTCTTCTATCGGCTTGAAATGCCAACTCTTTTTCGTAAGATTTTATGGAACTCATTAGAATATATGGTTGTTGTTTTATGTTACAAAAGTAACAGTTTCAAACGTTTTCGTTATCAATTTTACTAATAAAAAAACGCCCCAAATAGGGGCGTTCATTTTTTTGATTTTACTAATCTTATTGAAAGATAAGACGTTCTCTTTCACCACCTTCGTCAAGCATGGTTATACTAGTTTTACCATATTTAGAAATTTTACTAAAGACCTCTCTAGCTTGTTCAATATCATTGATTTCCTCATCGTCTACTGAAATGAGCACTTTACCATCAAGGCCATATCCCCTATAAGTTTCAGGAACACCAACGATTCTTACACCTTTTTTAGTTTTGAACACTCTTTTGTCTTTGTCAGAAAGGTTCTTGATTTCCAGCCCCATGAATTGAGGAATTACAACAGTCTGTCTTTTCTTCAAAACAATTGGTACGGTCATCTCTTCTCCATCTCTGTCAAAAGTGACTTCGACTTCATCATTAGGTCTTTTAGTAGCAAGATATCCGCTTAAATCCGGGAATTTTTTAACCGTGATATCATCTATTCTTTTAATGATATCTCCTTCTCGTAAATCAGCCTCATCGGCGCCCATACCTTCTTCTACTTTTGAAACATAGACTCCTTCTATTTCATTCAAGCCGTTTTGAACGGCATATGGAGTTTTTGGATTTATAGGCCTAATACCCAAAAGCCCTTTTTGAACATTACCATACTCCATAATATCTTCAACAACTTTTCGAGCGATATTGCTTGGTACAGCAAAAGAATAACCGACATAAGAGCCTGTTTGAGAGGAAATTGCGGTATTGATACCAACTAAGTCACCATTGGTATTTACCAGGGCGCCACCACTATTACCAGGGTTGACTGCAGCATCAGTTTGAATAAACGACTGATTTCGTCCTAAATCCCGCGCTTTTGCACTTACGATTCCCGCGGTGACGGTAGAGGTAAGGTTAAATGGATTTCCCACGGCCAATACCCACTCCCCAATTTTCGCATTGTCAGAATCCCCAAAGGCCAGATATGGAAGCTTGTCATCTGCTTCAATTTTAATCAGTGCTATATCGGTATTGGGATCAGTACCTATCACTTCGGCTTCATAACTCTTATTGTTATTTAAGGTTACCTGAAGTTTGTCAGCCTTGGCTATAACATGATTATTGGTGACGATATATCCCTCCGAAGAAATAATGACACCAGACCCAGTACCCATTTGTGCCCGTTGACCACTTCCACCTGACCCATAGAAAAAGTCCATAACACTCCCCGAACCTCTCCCCGAAGTCATATTTGTAACATTTACTACTGCGTTTACAGTATTTTCCGCTGCTACAGTGAAATCGACATCATTTAAACCAGACCCCTTTGCAGAAGTCGGAGTTAGACTCGTGTTGAACACTTTTGCCTCATTGTCTGAAGAAACGGTTACGTACTTCGTGTTTTCAAAAAAGAGTTTGTACGCTCCTAACGTTATGGCACCTGCAAAAAGTGCTACTAGTAATAAACTTCCTATTCGCTTCATAATGTAATACTGTTTTTAATTTATTAATTTGAATCAACGTAAAATTATAAATTTTAACATATTTAGAGAGACGGTTTAACGTCTTTTTAACTGCCAAAAAACGGTTAAATAAATCTTATCTTTGTCATTGATAAGTACCTTATGAGACTTTCATTTTATAAATACCAAGGCACGGGCAATGACTTTGTGATTATCGATAATCGCTTACAAACTTTTCCCAAAAACGATGCCAAATTGGTAGCCAAATTGTGCAACAGAAAATTTGGCATAGGTGCGGATGGTTTGATCTTACTTGAGAATGACAGTTCGTCAGATTTTAAGATGGTGTATTATAATTTAGACGGAAATACCAGTACCATGTGCGGTAATGGGGGGAGATGCTTGGTTGCTTTTGCCAATTTCTTAGGAATCATTGAAGGCAAGACAAGTTTCAACGCTATAGATGGCCTACATCATGCAACCATTGATAACGGTATAGTCAGTTTGCAGATGGTCGATGTTTTGGAAGTCAAAACCAAACCGAACTCAGCTTTTTTGGATACGGGATCACCGCACCATGTGCAGTTGGTGGAAAACCTCAAGGATTTTAAGGTTCAAAAAGAAGGGGCTAAACTCCGGTACGGACTTTATGGTAAAAAAGGAAGTAATATCAATTTTGTAGAACAGCTGGATGATTCCAAGTTTTCCGTCCGCACTTATGAGCGTGGAGTGGAAGATGAGACTTTGTCTTGTGGTACTGGGGTCACTGCTGTGGCAATCGCAATGCATAAAGTAGGAAAAACCAATAGTGAAAAAGTAACGATAGAAGCTGTTGGGGGAAAATTGGAGGTCACATTCAATAGTAATGGCAACTATTCGAATGTATTCTTGATTGGGCCGGCCGAGCAAGTATTTAAAGGAGAAATCGAGTGCTGAATTTGAGAGGAAAACATATCTATTTAAGGGCAATCGAGCCTCGAGATCTTGAATTTCTATACGAGTTAGAGAATAACACGGCCATTTGGGAAATCAGCGGTACAACTTCCCCATATTCCAAACATGTGCTAGAACAATATCTCGATAGCGCCCATCGCGATATATATGATGTAAAGCAGTTAAGGCTATGTATTTGTCAGTTTGACGACAAAGTGGTCGGTTTGATAGATCTTTTCGATTTTGACCCAAAAAATCATAGGGCAGGTATTGGAATTATAGTGTTACAGGCTGCAGATAGAAATAAAGGTATTGGTTCGGAGGCCATTACGCTGCTTTGCGAGTATTCTTTCTCAACTTTACAATTGAAACAATTGTATGCCAATATTTTAGAAGACAATAAATCAAGTATTCATTTGTTTGAGAAATTAGGGTTTCAATCGGTAGGTTTGAAAAAAGACTGGATTTATTCCGATGGAACATATAAAAACGAATTACTATATCAAAAGATTAAGAGCTGATGTACCTAAAAAAAATTCTTCTGTTTATTGTAATCGCAGGACTTGTAGGCGGTGGATTGTTCGCCAAACGTGTGCCGACGCTGATGTTGAATGGCTACGCAGATGAAGTCGGTGATCTTTACGCTGGTATGGATGTTGTATCACGTGAATTGGTCGGCATGGTCCCATCTGTTGCTCGTGATAGCACTGTTGAACGTGCTGCTGTTGGTCAAACAGTAACCGCAAATGTTTCAAAACCCAAAACGGCTGTTGATATTGCGCCAGCAATGCAACATCCTGAACCACGTGATACTGATCGTGGTATTGTCAGCATGACGTTGACTAACGCCAAGAAAGTTGAGTTCGGTTACACTGGTGAAGAACAACGCGGTTTGAACAGTGGACCTGGTGCTATGTCAGTTCAGGCTGATGAGTTCGCACAGGGTTTGCGTACTTTGGTCAATTCGATCGAAGCTGATTTGTGTGCCGAAGGTGCAGCCGGTGCTTCACGTGCTGTTGGTACTGCTGGTACGACACCATTTGGAAGTGATCTAACCGATTCCGCGCTTGTGCGTCAGGTATTGGACGACAATGGTGCGCCACCTTCTGACCGTTCGTTGGTCGGCAACAGTAACATGGGTGTCAATCTTCGCAGTCAGACTCAGTTGACCAAAGCGAACGAAGCCGGTTCATCCATGACATTGCGTCAGGGTGAATTGCTCGATCTTCATGGTTTCTCGGTCAAAGAATCGGCGGGTATTATCACCCACACCAAGGGTACAGGTGCTTCCGCTACGACCGATACGACCGGTTACGCTGTTGGTGCGACTGAAATCACACTGGCTTCTGCTGGTACTGGTACGATTGTTGTTGGTGATGTGGTGACGTTTGCTGGCGACACCAACCGTTACGTTGTTGTTTCTGGTGACGCTGACGTTTCTGGTGGTGGTACGATCACAATTGCTGCACCTGGTCTGCGTGAAGCGATTGCGACAAGTGCTACAGCTATTACGGTCGTTGACAGTTATGCTGCGAATGTCGGTTTCTCACGCAACGCGATTCAACTCGCAATGCGTGCGCCAGCACTACCGGAAGGTGGTGACAACGCGATTGACCGCATGACCGTAACCGACCCACGCTCGGGTATGAACTTTGAAGTTTCGCTCTATGCTGGTTATCGCATGATCAGTGCGGAAGTTGCTGCTGTTTGGGGTGTTAAAGCCGTCAAACCGGAACATATCGCGCTGCTGCTCGGTTAATAAATTACCCTACTAGGGTCGCACAATACCCGCATTGACTTTTTAGTTGGTGCGGGTATTGTCATATTGGTCAAATTAAAGGAATTTATCATGTTCAAACTACTATGTACCACTGCACTCACCGCCGCTTTCATGTCCGACCGTTGCGCGACCGTTCAGGTTGTTGGTGAGAACGGTGAACCGCTGACGATCAACCAGTCCGACTATGACGCTTCACCCGATGATTTTGAATTGATCGGTGGTGAATCTACCACGACCACAGAAATCGGAACTAATGCACCGGCTGATGATCTGGATGTGACCAAAGGTGAACTGGAAAAACTTGCTGTTGAGGAAGGTATCGATCTGGAATCAATTGCCGGTACTGGTTCGGGCGGTAATGTCGTTAAAGATGACATCGTTGCTGCTATCAAAGCAAAACGTGCTGCACCGACCGCTGAAACCGGACCGAAACCGACTCTGGTATCGAAAAACGCTGACGGTAAATTCATCGTGACCGATGCGAAAGGTGAACCGATCACCGGCAATGAAGCAATTGATGAATCGGGTTATGAAACCGAACAAGACGCTTGGGGTGCTATCACGGCTGCAAACGCCGAATGATCTAGCATTACTGGTCAGGTTTATGCTAAGAACGGCGGTGAGAGCGATTTCACCGCCTTTTCTTTGGAGTTCGAGATGACGATATATGGAACAGCAGCCGGATTCACAACCTATCATACAGCGCGTGGGACTGATGTTTCGGCTTTTGATGATGACGCAGTAATCGAATCTGCGTTGTTGGTCAGCACAGAATATATTGATGCAAAATATCGATCCAGCTTTCCTGGTTTGAAAATCTATGATCGTGATCAAATTCGTGAATGGCCGCGTTACGATGCAGTCGATATGTATGATCAAATAATACCGTCCGGTACGATCCCGATTGAAGTTGAACAAGCAACCTATCAAGCTGCATTAAAGCAATTGCTAACACCTGGGTCGTTATCGGTCGATTGGACGCCTAACAAATATAAATCTGCATCGGTCGATGGTGCAGTGAGTGTACAGTACATGCAATATGATACAGC
The DNA here is from genome assembly GCA_937125395.1 of uncultured Glaciecola sp. GTDB lineage: Bacteria > Pseudomonadota > Gammaproteobacteria > Enterobacterales > Alteromonadaceae > Opacimonas. The sequence goes on along the minus strand of CAKZLI010000067.1, from coordinate 12,991 downwards.
AGCAGATATTCAGACACGGTTCCGATTGATTGAGGAAATTCTTGCACCATTGCTCGGTGGTAAAAATTCTACCAGTTCGAGCCATTCCGGTTTCAGTGTGCGAGTATGAAAAAAGCCGCCAATCTTTCGATCAGCGGCTTTCAACGGTGCTTGCGGGTGTTCGGTTTAGATAATGCGACCAACGATCACGTCAGAACCTTCGAGCGGCGTACCTTTGATCTGCTTTTTCAGATCGGCGTCAACTTCGACCGCACGAAACTTGCGAACGACCTTGGTGATCGGTTTGCTCGTGTCAGGAACCTGAGTCAATTCACCGTTCGGTCCAGACGGCATCGCTTTGGTTTCATAGGTGGGGTTGCCGTCTTTATCTTCAACAGCGGCTTTACCTTTGCGGTTGGCCGCACTGATCGCGCTGGAAACCTGTTTCAGCGTCTTACCTTTAACGCCGAACGATTGACCAACTTCGGTCAGACTGTCAAATTTGTAAATGGAACCCTGACCACGGTTGGTCTTGGGTGCTGGCAATTCAAATTTCACCGCTTCGGTGACACTCGCAGCCGGTGCTGCTGCTTTGGTGGTGCTTTTAGTCATGATCGTTTCCTTGTTTAAGTTTGTGTTTTGGTGATTCTCGTTTAATGGTGTTTTACCATGCGGTCAATAGGTAATTTAAAATATGTCTGATTTTTATAATGATATGCAAAACATCGCAACGGACTTGATTACCGAGTTCAAACAAGGTGTTGTTCAATATGTTGATGTGACTGCTGGTGGTGGACCGCCTGACAACCCTGGTACACCTACCGAAGTGTTTCACACCGTTGACGCGGTGGCTCGTGGTGTTTCATTCAAATATGTGGATGGTACGTCTATATTCTCGACTGATGAACAAATCACTATATCTGGTGATCAGGTGTTCACACCAACCGGTGACGGTTTCGTGATGGTTGACACCATACGATATAAAGTGATCAAGATCGTCCGTAAACCAGCAGCCGGAACAGCAGTTGCTTACACTATCATTTACAGGAAATAGTTGTGATCGACCCACGTAAAGAACTGGAAGGTTTGTTTGATCGGTTTGTACCTAAACTTAGGTCAGCATTTCAGATCGCAATCAGCGATGTTGTTGACAATGCGGTATTGAAAGATTTGATCGCAGCGGTGAAAGCGAACCAGATCAATACTGTGTTCAAACTGTTGGGTTTCTCCGAAGCTGCGATGCGCCCGTTGACTGCTGCTATTGAAGAAACATTTGAAACTGGTGGTATATTTGTTGGTCGGACATTTCCTAAGATACTGAACACATCAGATGGTCGGATGATCTTTCGATTCAATGTAAAAAACGAACGTGCTGAATCGTGGTTGCGTAACAATTCGTCCGCTCTGGTCGGTCGGTTAGAAGATGAAGCACGAACCAATGTACGAAACACTTTGCAAGCCGGTATGTCTGATGGTCGAAATCCACGTAAAGTTGCATTAGACATTGTTGGTCGTATGAACCGTCAGACTGGTCATCGTGAAGGTGGTATCATTGGTCTAAGTAAAAATCAGGAATCATGGGTACGTAGTGCGAGAACCAAACTCACTACGTTAGATAAGAATTATTTCGATCTTCAATTGCGTGACAAACGGTTTGACAGTACGGTTGCGAAAGCTATCGAAAGCGGGAAACCTTTATCAGGTGAAGTCGTCGATAAATTGATGGATCGGTACAAAGCGAACGCATTGAAAAAACGTGCATTGGATATTGCACAAACCGAAACCATTCAATCTCTCAATCGCGCTGACTATGAGGCGACGAAACAAGCCGTTGATTCCGGTGCGGTACGGAACGGTGCTGTTACACGTGAATGGGACACCACAGGGCTTGATAACGTCCGAAACTCTCACCGTGGTATGGATGGTCAGAAGGTCGGTCTTGACGAAGCATTCACCACACCAAGGGGTGACAGGTTGATGTTTCCTGGTGATAGGTCACTCAATGCGCCAGCACGTGAAATTGTCAATTGCCATTGCCGCGTAAAAACCGTAGTTGATTGGTTTGACGGGGTTGAGTGATGAAATTTAGAAGATCAAATAATTTCATACAGGCTGATATTGATGAGTTCATCAAAGTCAGCGAGAAACGCATGATCGCGGTGATGCAGCAGTCAATTCAGGATGTGGTCAATGAAGCGCAGCAACCAATCACCAAAGGTGGTCGGATGCGTGTTGATACAGGCTTCCTGCGTTCATCTGGTCAACACTCTATCGGTTCGATCCCGACCGGTCCAACCAAGGGTGAGAATAAACTACCCAATAGCTATCAGTATGATAGTGGACCGTTGATAACCACATTGTCGAAATTGAAATTCGGTGATGTATTTTTCTTCGGTTGGACTGCTGGTTATGCAGAAGTCAGAGAAGTTTACGATGGGTTTTTAGGTGGTGCATTGCAGAATTGGGCGCGTATAGTAGCGTTTCAAACAGACTCATTGCGGAATCGGATTAAAAAATGACCGAAACATATGATAGAGCGATATTGCAAACACTACAGGAAGCGACAACTGCTGCTGTAGCTGCTTCAACTACACCGACATTACCGGTCGCATATCAGGACGTTAGCTTCACCGTACCGAACGATCAGAAGTATCTCGAAGTCGTCTGGATTTCCAACAATAACGGTGGTGATTTTTGGGGTGGTGAGAAAAACTACCGAGGTTTATTTCGGTTGGTCTTACATTGGCCGAAAGACGGTGCAGGGGCATATACGCCGATGGATTTACTCGCTTCGATAGTTTCCTATTTTGATAAAGGAAAAAACTTGCAAAACGTCCAGATATATGAGAAACCCGACACCGGATCAACGGTGACGCTTGAAAACGAGATACTTTATCCGGCGACCATCAAATATCAGTGTTTTCGACCATGAGGAATTTACCAATGTTTAAGATTATCCCAATTGCTGCAATCGCCGCTGGTTTTGCGAATACTAATGCATCATCCACTTTTTATGTTTGTGCCACACCGCAAAATGCGGACCTTGATCAGAGTGGATTTGAAGCCCTGTCATGGGTTGAAGTTGGTGCGGTTGGTCAGGTCGGTGAAACCGGCGAAAACACCAACATCCTTTCATATGATACTTGGAACACCGATGTCATTCAAAAAGGTAAGGGTATGACCAACGCTGGTGACCCTACGCTTGAAACGGCTCGAATTGCTGATGATGCTGGTCAGGTGATTATGCGCGCAGCCGGTGCGACGAATTTCAACTATGCTTTCAAAATCGTCGGTAACGACAAACCGAATGATGACCCTGCAAGTCGCTCGACCACTCGATACAACCGTGGTCTGGTTACTGGCCCGACTGAACCGAATGGTCGTAATGAAGATTTCGACCTCGAAGTTTACACGCTCGGATTGCAACAGCGTCAGATCAAAGTCGCACCGGTTGACGGCACAGTCTAAAGTTTTACACCGCTTAGTTTTACACCGCTTAGTTTTACAGGGTTGACAAATGCAGGGTGTCGGAGCAAATGTTTCGACACCCTATTTTTATGCACCGAAGGAAATACGAATGGCGAATATTGGTAAAATTATAGCGAAACCACGTGTTGTTGAAATTCTCTCACCTGACGGGACAGGTTCAAAAATAGGCGTCCGCGTCACCATTCGATCAATCGATGATCCGAAAATGAAAGCAATTCAGCGTAAGATTCAGAACGAACGGAATCGGATTGCTGCGAAAGGTAAATATTTCAAAGCCGAAGATACCGACGAAAATCTATTTGAAGTGTTGTTCAATGCAATGGACGGTTGGGAATGGTACAATCCTACAGGTGTTGAAGGTGATGATGGTTTCGACCCCGATGCACATGCTGGCTTCAACGAAGATGATGAAGCAGACGGTGAAGTTCCTGAGTTCAACCGGCGCATGGTCAAAAAAGTATTCGAGAAACTACCGTGGTTCAAAAAGCAGATCAACGATGAAGTGGATGATGAATCAGCTTTTTTCGCCTAACCCAAGCAGAACTCGTTGAGGCTGTTAGGGTTTACGTCAGATACTACATGCCAGATGAGCATGGTGTCACGCGGGTTGATAAATATGAAGGTATGAATCAACCCGTACCGACATTAGATGTCCCTGAATCTGGTCGGTATTTGTGGGATTGGTACTTCGATATTTCCGGTCGAATTAGACGTATGCGAGATGGTGTTTGTGAACCGATCCCACCGTCCGAATACCTTGCTTGGGTTGAATTGACCGGTTCTATAATTTATCCTTCCGAATTTGCTATTCTGTGTGCTATGGACGATCAATATTGTTCTGAAATGAGCAATGAAGCCAAAGATTATCGTCAGCGGTTGCAGGACGAAGCGAAAAAGGGTCAAAAATGAGTAACATTGCAAGACTCGGTTTTGAAGTCGCCACCGACCAATTGAAAAAAGGCGCTGATGCTTTACGGCGTTTGAAACCGGCGGCAAACGAAGCCGCCACCGCAACTGACAAGGTAGCAAGTGCATCTGATCGTGCAGCGTCAGCAACACAGCGTATGGCTTCTGGTGCAGCACAAGCAACCAGCGCAACGTCCAGAAGCGCCACAGGGGCAAATGCAGCCGGTGGTGCATGGCAACGGTTCGTCAATCGTCTAAACAGCGTTCGACCGGCTGCACAGGCTGCTACAGGTGGGTTGAACCGGCTCGGTAAAGCAGCAAATGATAACATTGGTCGATTGCAAGCGACACCTGGTAATATCGCGGCTCAGTTTCAGGATGTCGGTGTGACTGCCGCTGCTGGTATGTCACCAATGTTGATCGCATTGCAGCAAGGTACTCAATTGTCCGCTGCATTTGCTGGCGGTGGGCTTGCATCACTTGGTGGTGCGATTCGTCAGATCATTAGTCCGATTTCTATCCTGACTATTGGTATTGTCGCGCTTGTGGCTGCTGGTATTCAGATGGTCGATTGGGCGAAACTGGCAAAATCAGCATTGAACGGTATAGCCGATGCAGCCGATGCAGCCGCACCCTATATTATTTATCTCGGTGCGGTGATGCTGATAGCATTTGGACCGCAAATATTGAAAGCAATTTATAGTGTAGTAACTGCTATTGCGGTCGGATTCGTTAATGCGATTGTGACCGCAACCGGTGCATTGATAGCGTTTGCTCTTGCTAACCCATTCACTGCAATAGTGTTGGGGATTGGTGCGGTGATCGGGATTGCAATTGTAATGGGTGACACACTCACGAAAATACTTGGTTTTGATATCGTTAAAGCAGCTAGCGATGGGACGAATTTCATCATTGGTGGGTTTGTCGGTGCATATAATACCATTACAAAAACATGGCGAATGTTACCGGCTGCGATTGGTGATGCTGCAATCAGTGCAGCAAATAGTGCATTGGCTGCAATTGACCGATTGATAAATCAGTCCACGGCTGCAATTGACGGTGTGATCAATAAATACAATGCTATTTTTGGCGGCAACATGGGTACAATTGGTAATCTCAGTGTTGGGCGAATTGACAACCCGTATGCCGGTTCAGCTAATAGAGTAGCTGGTATTGCACGACAGGAAATAACATCAGCACAGTCTGTTGATTATGTCGGTAACGGTATTGAGATGGGTAAAGGTTTCATCAATGCTGCTGGTGAATGGATTCGCGGTCTCGCTGATGGTATGGGTGCTGATGGTGATAAAGACGGGAAAGCAGGTAAGGCTGCAAAAGGTAAGAAATCCAAAGTCGGTAAGAAACAGTTCGGGTTTGACGATCTGATGAATGATGCTGATGAACGTATCAGGTTGTTGAAACAAGAAAATGATTTGATCGGATTACAGGGTTATGAGTTGGCACGTTTGACCGCTGAACAGTCTTTGATGAATAAAGCATTATCCGAAGGTTTGATACTCGACGCCGCACAGATTCAGCAGTTGAAAACAAAAGCTGATTTGATCGCAACACAATCAGAACAGAACCGTAAAGATCAGTTTATCACTGACATAAATAAAGACACGAAAGAAAAAGATTTTGAGTACGAACAACAACGTAAAGAGATATTCTTGACTGGTGAAGCGTTAGCAGCATCACAGATTGAGTATGAGTTGTTGCGTAAGGCCCGACTGGCAAATATTGAACTGACACCAACCGAAGTTGCAGCGATGGGTGAAATTGCACGAGCGCAAGCCGGTGTTGAAGCGGCGATAAGACATACTCGTGAAAATGTCGAATTTGCACGTCAAACCACTAAAGAATTCTTTCAGGATTTTCGTGATAATTTGATGGACGGTAAATCATTATGGTCCAGTTTTGCTGATGCTGCTGATGCAGCGTTGACTAAAATAATCAATAGATTATCAGATAAGTTATTCGATGCCGCTGTTGATCAGTTGATCGGTCTTGCTACTAAATTGATACCTGGTGCTTTCGCCAACGGTGGTGCTTTCAATTCTTCCGGTGTGACGGGATTTGCCAACGGTGGTGCGTTTACCAATAACATTGTGGATCGACCGACTGCTTTTGCGTTCGGCAAGGGTGGTTCAAACCTTGGTATTATGGGTGAAGCAGGACCGGAAGCAATCATGCCGCTGCAACGTGGCTCTGACGGCTCTCTTGGCGTCCAGATGTATGGTGGTAGCGGACAGTCAGGTGATAGAAGCATTAGTGTTGATGCTCGGTCGTACACCACATTGTCCGGTGCGTTATCCAGTAAAGATATTGTTGATTTGCAGAAAGAGCAATCTAAGCAAACCGAAACGAAAATCAAACGTAGTATCAAACCTTGGCTTGAGCAAATTCAACGTGACGGAACATTGGTATGAGTGTAACATATAAGATATACGACTTTCCTACTTTTCCTATCAGTAAGCAATTGTTTCATGTCCCTGGTGCGAGTGTTGACGGTGGTATCACATCAGGTGGTGCACGTATCAGATCACCGGAACCTGGTGGTTTTTCAATGCTTGAAATACAACCATCATTGCAAGACGGTGAATGGATTCATCCTCTTTCTAGTTGGTTGATGTCAAAAACCAACGGTGAGATATTACGTGTTCGGTTAGCACCAACACCGCAAGTTGCATCGTCACGTGTCATCTTACCAGATGTCAACATGGGTGAATTTAATCAATGGGTTGGAAACATACCGTTGGTTTTTGGCGCAGATTCACTGTCCGGTACAACATCAATTGAGATAGATTTTTCTGAATATGGTCAGATACTTCAAGTGGGTCACGTGATCGGTCATGAATTCGATTCTTACAAAGTTGATGAAATTGAATATGATGAAAACAATGTTGCAACGATTATTGTAAAACCACCTTTGCGCCGTGATATAACAGACGGTGACACTGCTTTACTTAGACCTTATTTCACCGGACAAATCGTAAACAGTGAAGAAATTTTAACTACATATGATTCTGAAAATAATGGTATGATTCAAATGGGTAAAATCATATTAAGTGAAGTAGTGATATGAGCGATTTTTATACTCTTTTAGATGAATATGTTGGTGAAAGTGACTCATTGACTGAAATACGTGCAGTCGTTCGACGCCTATGGTTTTATGATTTTGTAGATAATCCTTTACGGATTTGGCAAGGGAAAGGTAAACTAACCACATTCGACGGGAACGAATGGTTAGGTACGATAGATGGTGCAAATAATGATCACCACAACACACCTTTAATTCAAGACGGTCGAGATGGTTCGAGTCCTATCTATGAGATGACACTGACCATACCTGATATACCTGGAGAAAGTCAATTTGAACTGTTTGAGAAAATCAAAACTGAACAAGCATTGATTAAAAACAGGACTATCACGTGCTATATGGCGATATTCAAAGAGGGTGAAGGTTTACGACCTGATACACCATATGTGTTTTTCAAACAATTAAATATGATTTCGACTAAATTTTCGGAAAAAATTGAAGGTAACGATGACGGTGGGATAACTAAAAACTACAAGGTTACATTGATTGCGAAAGATGCAAATTTTGGCCGGTCCAATCGACCAAATGGAACCTATGCTGATACGATCCAGAAACAACGTGCGCTTGAACTCGGTGTACCAACCGATAAAGGGTCAGAATTTCTCGCTGCGTTGGCAAATCGGACATACACGATACCATGAGTGACATCGTTGATGAAACACTTCGGTACTGGCGGCAAACGCCGTTTGAATATGGTCAGCATGACTGTCTTTTATCGATTGGTGACTATATTGCTATAACTGGTGGTGTTGATATATCTGCTACATTCCGTGGAAAATATTATTCAGAGCAAGAAGCACGAAATTTCGTCCATCAGCATGAAGGACCGCAAGGGTTGATCGACTTGACTGGATTGCCTCAAATCGATCCATGTGACGCTGTGAGGGGTGATGTGGTGGTTCTGGATACCGGAACCGGTTCTGACGGCTCTGTGGGTGCAATATGCACTGGTCAAGGGGTTGCTGCTCGATTAGAGCGTGGTGTGATTGAAATCGATTTGAAATATGTCAAAATCACCCATGCTTGGAAGGTTGGTCAGTGTCAGCAGTAACTAAAATATTTGCCGGTATCGCGCTGATTGTTGCCGGTGTTTTGTTGATTCCTGTGATTGGGCCGGTTGCTGCTGCACAGGTCATTGGGATTGGTGTTTCATTAGTCCTTCAAGGTGTGATTTCTGTCATTCGTGGGTCGCCTGGCAGCAATAATGAAGTTAGCAAAGTGAATGTGCGGATTCCTGAACCGATCAGGTGGTTACATGCTGGTACGGCTCGTGCTGGTGGTGCTGTGTTGTTTGCTGAATTTGATAGTTCAGGGAACCTTTGGTATTTAGTCGTCCACAGTGATTCAATTCTCACCAACACACCCTCATATTTACTTGATGAAATACCGATCACAGTCGATGGTAGTGGTAATGTTTTAACCAAAGATTTTAGATTAGTGGGCAAAGATAAAGACCCTGCTGAAACAGATGGTGCCGGTGATACATGTGTTCAGATATGGACAACAACTTATACAGCATCCGACCCAACACCACCTGCTATAGCGGCGTTGACAGCAGCTTTTCCTACCAAATGGACATCAGATCATAAGTTGGTCGGCACAACATATTCAGTGATAAAAATGAATGCGTTAGAAGTTGAAGATCGATTCAAACTTTATAAATGGCGCGGTGCAATCGGTATGGGTGAACCGAGTGTTTCAATCATTGGTAATTGGGCCGAAGTACATGATCCACGCGATCCCTCGTCCGATGTTGACGACCCGACCACATGGTCATTTAGCAAAAATAGTGAATTGATTTGGGCATGGTTCAGAATGCATCGTTACGGTCGCAATAAACCTGCAACTGAAATCAATTGGGATGAAGTCGCCACAAACGCAGATGTATGTGAAGAAAATGTAACTGGTATTGTCGGAACACATGAACGATATGAATGTGGTATCGCTATGCCAGAAGATCGAACACGCACCGAGTGTGAACAAGATATATTGCTCACCGCTGACGCACAATTGTTGTTTGATGAAACTGGTAAAGCATATGCTCGTGTCGGATATTATGAAACACCAACATTATCACTTTATCGAAACCGTGACATCATTGCGATGGAAAGTATTGAAGCAGTCAACGGTGAAAGTGAAACACACGGTGTAATCGTCCGATACACAGAACCAGACGGGAACTATGTTCTTCAACCATCTGCACCGTGGTATAATCCTCTTTATCATGTTGAAGGTCAAGCATCTAATTTTCTAACTGTGGATATAGTTGGTTGTAATAATCACAATCAAGCAATGCGATTAGCGAAAGCAATCGGTATGCGGTCTGCACCGTCACATCGTCTTGCACCGACTGCTGGTTTACGTGGTTTGAAAGCGCGTGAGGAAAGATTGATTGCATTACAGTATGATAATACATTCTCAGGTGATTATGAAATCACAACACAGGTTGAAGTGGATGATATTGGTTTCATGTGTTCGTTTGGTGCAACACCAACCGATGAAGATCAATGGGATTTACTTGCAGGTGAAGAAAAACCTAAACCAGTTATCGATGATATTGACGCTGTGGCAGCGCCGTCATTACCAAGTGGTGTTTCAATTTCATACTCAGAAGGTCGAATAGAAGCAACATTCACCCCTGCAACGAGAAATGACATAGGTTATCAGTTTCAAGCCATATTGCAATCTGAACATGATGATGATGATGAAACAGACGAATGGCGTTCAATGACAGTTATTTCTCAGGACGGTGTAGCATACAGTCAACCTTTAACCGTAAGTGCAGCATATTTCGTTCGATATAGATCGGTTAGTGGGTCAGGTCGTGTCAGCGATTGGTCGAATAATGTTAGCGTAAACGGTCAATCCAGTTCGTTTCAACAAGCAATCTTCAACAGTTGGATCGTTGAAGTCGTCAATGGAACAAATATAATGACTATCGATGATATGGGTGAATTGACTATCGATAGTCACACGAGAAGATACCCTGACGGTCACGCTGATGTATCGGTTACAGGTGGTGATGTTTCCACTGGTTTGACAGACGGTGACGTGGGTTATGTATATTACGATGATCAACTCAGATCAGGTGGTTCCGTAACATATGGTGTAGCTGACAACAGTAATGACGCACATGTTTCCACAACAAATCCATATCGTCATTTCATCGGTTATTTCACTGTCCCTGACAGTGGTACGTCGAACGGTGGTGGTGGCGGAATCCCTGGTGGTGATTTACCGTAATATCGCTCGACAAATTTATTTTTTTGCATTATCAATGCCCAGATTCATCGTAAGAGAGAATTTTAAGAAATGCTTCAACCGTTACAGCTTGATCTGGTCGCAAGACGAAATGCTGATTTCAGGGAAACTTATAATCTTTCTGTTGACGGGGTTGATATTGATTTAACTTCGGTGACTTTGGCGATGCAGATTAGGGATCACCTCGGTTCAACTGGTGCTTTTTTACTTGAACCAACTGTGACTATCACCGATCCGACCGATGGTATTTTTGTTATCGACATTCCACAAGAGAATGTTGACGCTTTACCGATCAACGTGACTAGACTCGATGAATCACCATCATATGTTTATGATATTAGGGTTACATATGCTGATGGCTTCATGGAAATGTTGATGGAAGGTAAATTTACAACGAGATTAGGGGTTTATGCATGACTACTTTAGACACTGGTAATCCGCGCCGAATTGATCTCAGTTCACGTGGTGCACGTGGTGAAAGTTTTGCTGATATCGCTCGTAGGACTGGTTTATACGGTGTTGTTCCGACTGATACCGATGCTGAGGCATTATCGAAACTGAACGCCGCCGCCGAATTGTCCGCAGCAATGGCTGAGGCACTTGTCGGCCCGAATTATCCCGACACTACGGCGGGTCTTGCTGCGACCAGCGATACGGAATCCTTTGCGGTCGATAACGGTGATGGTACGGTCACAATTTACCTCAATGACGGCGGGTCTGCTGTTGCTCAAAGAACACTAGCGACTACGGCGGCTCTTGCTGCTAATGATGGTGCTGAATCTGTAGGTAGCGATGATAGCGCGGCTGGATCGCTTTGGACCACTATAGCTGGTTTTATAACATATCTAAGGTCCAGCCTTGGTGCTGGTGTTATTGGTACAACAACCGATAGCTTACAAAATGTTCTGGACGGGATATCAACCGCGCTCGGTTTGCGTTATCTCAAAACCGAAGTTGATGCCATTATTTCTCGGTTTACTTACGTTGATGGTCCTCGTACGGCCTTGACCTATTCTTCACCAACGCAAGTGGCGGTTTATAACAAATACGCACAAATGGCTGAATTTCGGTTTAGGGGTAATTACACAGCCTCAAAAAATGCACCAGTTTTTCCTATGCCAGCAGACAATCGTGTTACATATAGCACGACCGGTTGCCCCGAATTATCTGCGGTGAAACTCAACACGTGGGTTGCAGGATTCGCTGTGGCTAATGAAGCTGACCCGACTGCAACGCTTCGTACCATGCCATTTTTGCGGGTTGGCGCTCCATCGGGGAGTACACTACCCATTATTGAAGGTGGTGAAAACGTCACAGATTTTGTCACCACAGCCTCACATAGTTGGGCAGCAACAGACAATCTGGCTGGTGCGAAGTGTCTCATTATATCTGAGGGTCTTGCTTGGTCTGGTAAAGTTACGACCGTTACTGCAAACACATCAACGTCGATCACGCTTGAAGATGCCCATAGTCTTGTTGCGGGTGATTTCATCTTAGTAGCACCACCAGGTGTTGACTATTTTGTTTATCTCGGCTCGTTTTATTTCGACGGTGCAGAGGTCAGAAATATCTACGACAGTGGGACTATCGTCAAAGGGAAAATGGTCACCAACAACACAACGAATATTGCCGCTGGTGGTTTTGCATCACCAACTGAAATCAATTTCAAAGGTAACATTTCCCCCTTGGCGACCGCCGTTATATTGGATAGCATCGCCACAATATCGTCCGCGTCTTTGAGTGATATTGCTGAGTATTTTGCAGGTGATGGATCAAACCACACCGTTCAAACGAAATATGTCAGAAAATCAGGAACTAGTAATCTGACATATGTGTTTGATAACGTGCAAGTTCCGTTTCTTTACCACCAGACCATTCACTACAGCAACGCCGGTAGCCTTATAGCGCAAAGAATTAGTGGGCAGCTAGAAACTACCGGTTGGATCGAACCATAGGAAAATTTTATGAAAATCAGAATAATACTTATTTTAATCATTACAATCAGTCTGTTTTCTAGCTGTAAAAAAACCGATAAAGAAATATTAAATAACACGATTAGTACCCTAAATGAATTAGAGAAAGTTGAATATAAAGTTATTAACCATAACATGAACAAAACCATGGGAATGGACAGATTAGATTCTGCTTTAGTTTATTTCGATTTTTCAAGCACAGACACTTTAATTGGAGCAAAATATCATTTTAATTCTAAATTTGGTGAACAAGTTTTTAACGGCGAAAAGGAGTTTTCGAGCT
>CAKZLI010000066.1 GCA_937125395.1 uncultured Glaciecola sp. | reverse complement strand
CGCGCGTAATTCGGTGCTAACAACTAATTCCATCGGATTCCTCACTTCGTTCATCACCCGCTGAATACGGGGGTTAGCGTGCTCACAGGCTGCAAGCCCGGCACATTCCTCGTCGTTTTTCCATCATTCTCAAGCTGCGCTCCGGGATCGTCCCAGCTTCAAAAAGTTCTCGCAGTCCGCGCAGGTCTGCTGGCCATGTGTCGCGTTGTGGCGAACGATATGTATGGCCCCACTTTTCCTCGTCGCCTTCGGCGCTTGCATATATTTCAGGATGTTGCAGCCACAGGTTGTACCACTCCCCAAGCCGCTGGTATGGGCACCTAGCGCAATCGGTTCGTTCCGGTATCGTTATCCCGCGCTCGTCGAGAAAAGACCACACATCATTAATACCCCAGCCCCAGTGCTGGAACGGGAACACTTGGGTAACCTCAGTTCCAACCGGAGCGCTGTCGCCACCCGGCCTTGTGCCTTCACGCTCATCTTCGTCGTCACGAATACCTACATAGCAAACAACTGGCGCAAACTGCGAGTAGAATTTTCCGGCAGGGCGCAGCTTGAGCAGGCGAGTACACCAACGAGAAAATACGTTCGGCAGCATTTTGTTTGCTTCAATCTGAGTGGCGAGCGTACCGTTCTCCAATTTAATAATTGGCTGCCCAAGCATCCGCTCAAGCCGTGAAAGGTGCGCTACCATTTCCGGCAGCTCGTCGCCGGTTGGGGTGTAAATGTAGGTGTACGGTCTAGGCTCCCGCTCTTTCAGCGCCAGCGCCAAACAGGTTGAATCTTTGCCGCCGCTCACCGGCACAATATGCGCCACTCCATCGCTGTCACGCGCAACATCCAGCACGCTAACAACATTTTGCATCGGATTACTCACTCGTCGTTCCTCCTCGCTCCTAACCGCTGAAAAACAGGGTTATGAGGTCGAAGTCCGGCTTGATCTAATTCAGCCAGCATTTCTTCTTTGTCCATCTTCAATAATTTATCTATGTCCAGCATCGCTATCCCTGTATTATTAAAGCCGCCTCTATACGACACTACATAACCATCGCCTGCGTTGTAAGAAATGTGAGCGCAATCGTCCTCTAGTATAGTAGCTAGCAGGTCACTAAAAGGAGCAAGCAAATCCTTCGCTGCCATTTGATGTTTGGTAGCATTTCTTATTGCTGTTGATGCTTTCATAAATTCACCTCATAACAAAAAATTCAAAATGGAGCGGTCAAATACCGCGTCCTTCGTTTAGTTCTTAATCCTTTTCCGGTATTCACAGTCATTCGTTAATTCTTCTTCTACTGATTCAGGCTCACCTTCGTAGATAAAATCCATGAGTTCGCGTAAATCTTGCCAACCATAACTATAATGACCAACTTTATCCCTCTTACACTCATAATCGGAATTTAATTGACTCTCAATGAATCGTGCTGTATCAGCTCTTCCTTTCATATTATTAGTTCGTTTATTCCAAAGGTCTATATAATCCTTGTGACTAGTTACAGGACCAGTTGCTTCGCAGTCTTCGCAAACCACCCAATTTAACTCTAGAGGTAATGGTGACCCAACCGCACCGTTTGTCACATTCTTGCTATTGCAGAACGGGCATGGTAGTGCATTATTTAATGTAAACATTTATTTGTTATCACGATCAATAAGATCAGCGGCTTGAATAAACTTCTCTTCATCAATCAATCCAGCTGCTACAACTAAGCGTCGAATTTGGTCAGCTTCATGTAATTGCTTTTTCAATATCTCAATACGCCTGTTAGCTTGAGCTAGTTCATTTTTTAATTCGTTCAAAGTGCTTGATTTATTCATATCTCAACCCCTATACCCATCAATTAATCGATGAAGCATTGATCTGATACTGTCATCACCCCTGTGAAAATAAATGTAGAATATCTCAGTATCATTACGAAGATGTTTCAGCTCGTATATAGTAGTTTCATATTCAAAGATGTGATCACTTTCAGGATCTGCAGCATTAACTCGTTGGCCATCCAAAGGACCACCAATACATAATATGTTATATATCATTCTCTCACCAATCCGTTTATCCAGTCAGTAATCATTTCAACAGACATGCTGTCATCACTAACGAATTCCATCTTAAACCTACGATCCACGTTGAAACTGTTAACCCAAGTGAAAATCATAGTGATTTGTCCAGTCTTATCAACCCTCAACTCAACATCGCAAGAGTCATCTAACATCAGGCGAAGGTCAGCTAATGTTTTAAATAAATCATCCATTGTTCCACTCCAAACTGAGGCATGTGTTCCACTCCGGTATATGTTTTTCAACACCTACCAGTATTGTCCCGTTCGCATACATCACTGTTAATAAAAATATGATGAATAGTGCTTGGGTCCACTTAATCATGACTCAATCTTCACAGTGTTCTCGTATTCGGTCTTAGTTAGAATACAGATATCGTGATGGCTCTTAGGAGTACCGATGACACTGATTAGAGTACCAATCACACAGGTCACACCAATTGATGATACTCGGTAAACTTTAGTCTCCCATTGGAATTTCTGATCTAGTCTCATCATTTGATTAGACCTCGATCCCTGCGTTCTTCATCAGTCATGTATTTGAAGTCGCGCTTATCATATAAATACTGGACTGGTTGACCCATGTTCTCACCATCTAGGATCGGTGGCTCAAACAATAACATGTCTTTACCATCGAACGACCATACAGAGGATCCATCAGGGTATCGACGCCAGTTACCGCGAGTGACAATGGTCTCTCCTGTCCACTCAGTGTGCCCCAGTGTGCGAGATACCGCTTCCATGATCAACTCATCTTGTTTTAGAACCAGTGAGTTCATCAATACCTTGTGCTGTTCATCATTCATAATACATATCCGTCCCTAGCACGAACAAATATCCATTCGCCATCTTTCTTAGTTTCACGGATGTCAGCTAAAAACTGAACAATCTTGCCGATAGTAGCTCCTATCAAACCATTAGGCTTCACGCCTGAGTATATGTCACCACTTCTGGTGACCACACTAATCCGTTGTTTAACGGTACGGTGGTAATTTGCTGCGTTTGGTACATGGGTCACCTTTGAGATGACACCTACGATTGTGTAACTTTTCATGCTTTATAGACCTCGATAGGGTAATTAATTTTTGCGCGTTCAGTGACTGATCCATCTTCAAGATTGACCAGACCTAAACTTGTTTTGATGTAACGAGTGCCGTCATTATGTCGAAGACGGACACCACTCTTCCATTTCAATAAATCCTGAGGATTCTTGATGAGCATGGACTCCAAGTGTTTCAAGACATCGACATCTTCCCCCGCTTTCAGGAAAGCCATCGCCACTGATCCATGAAATCTCACCAAATTGTCGCACTTGTCTTGAATTGTTTGTTTGTATGTCATTTTATTGCTCCAAGTAATTTAACTAGGTTATCAGCTTCTGTCTTCCATGCTGCTGACCATGCTGCTGACCATGCTGCTGACTCTGCTGACTCTGCTGCTGACCATGCTGCTGACCTTGCTGACTCTGCTGCTGACCATGCTGCTGACCTTGCTGACTCTGCTGCTGACTCTGCTGCTGACCATGCTGACTCTGCTGCTGACTCTGCTGCTGACCATGCTGCTGACTCTGCTGCTGACCATGCTGCTGACTCTGCTGCTGACTCTGCTGCTGACCATGCTGCTGACCTTGCTGCTGACCATGCTGTAGAGTCTCCCCCTTTTATGGTTAATTTAATTACTTGGTCAATTTCTCTAGAAACAGATGGATGTTTCTTTGATAATTTGAGGAGTCTCATAATCGTTAAATCATTCGGAACGTCAGACACATCAGCATTAGTAGGTATAGATTTCAATAATCTAACAGGCCAACATACGGCTTCTTCCGTTGACAACCCCTCATGTATTCTCTCAGCTAGTCTCACCAACCATAAAGGAAGATTCATGATTCTAGCCACATTCTTCAAATCGACATTATTTTCTTCCATAGCACAACCGAAGAAACAACCTTTCGACCCATCCCACCATAAACCTTGCGTTATTCGATCAGCATCTTGATGTGATTGCATCACCTTAATCCAACTACTTTTCTGATCTTCTGTAAAAGTGTTCATCTATCTCACCTAGTAATAAATTATTTAAAGTAAGATGATCATAATACTATCTGACGGAGCCGTCAACTATTAAATTACTTGAGCTAATGGTGATGGTGCATACCCTTGAGCCTTCTCGTAATTCTCTTTAACCATTTGATGTGGTTGAGGGTTACCGAACTGCATGGTGTTCTTACAATAGATGGTAACTTTAGATCCCTCAGCAGCCACAGGATTGTCCACACGGCCTTTCCTGAGGTGAGGGTGTCTGATGTATCCTAACGATTCAAGAATCATTAAACGTCTAGTAGGGGTGATTTTAGTGTCCATCCTGATGTCAACCAGTAGGTTGTTGAATGCTTTACTTGAGATGTACCCACCACGGAAGCCCTGACGTTCCTCTTCAACTGCTTCAAGAACATGTTGTTCTACAATACCCAGACTTATCTGCACTGACTCATCGGTTGATGATGAACGTGGTGCAGTTTGTAGTAATGTAGCTGGGTTCAATTCATCAGGAATTTTATATGACATCAGGTAGTCGGTCACATATGCGTACCCATCTTCTTTCTTCAACCAATCATATAAACTTTGGAAGTACTTGTTCGTCATACCAGCATTGATGATTTGGTCTTTAGTTTGCTGAGGACAGAAGTACATCCAGTACCGACGCTGATCATATGTCAACTTCATACAATCCTTGTGATTACTGAGCATTAAGAAATTAGCTAGATTGTCACCGGTGTATTGGTCACCACCTTTGAATTGGATTTCTATGCGATCATTTGTGATCAGTGTCTTCATTGGTTCCGTTAGCTCTCGTCGATCACTGACGTAGATTTCTTCCATCGCTATGAATAACTTACTCTGAATCCAACCATTGAATTTAAGGCCACCGTTTGCAAGCTGGGATGTGTCTGGAAAGTGGCTATACCGTTGACCGACAGCCATCGATAACACTCTACTGATCAATGATTTACCGTTACCTTCAGCACCTTGAATGATCGGGCACCATTGGAATTTAACACCTTGATGTTGCACCACTGCAGCCATGTAAGCCAATATAATGAACCTATCAGAATCGATAGGAAATAATATCTCCATGTGCCTAAGAAATCTGCTGACGTCACCCTTCTTGCGAGCAATATTTACAGGAACATAAGTATTCACTAGGTTGAAGCCTTCTTCATTGATCACTGTGTATGGTGGCAATAATGGACGAAAACACACGTTGTCCATCTTAGGAAATCTCACTGCTTGATTATCAATGAAAGCCTCCCATGCTGACTTGGTTGTCTTCTCGTTCATCGAATCCAGAGCGAAAGTAAATCCAGCATATGATGCTTTGAACACTTCAGGTTTAATCATTGATCCGTTTGGGGTCAACACTCGATGTGAGTTCTTGATGTAAACACAATTCTTAAAATATTCTACTTGTTGGGAGGCACTCATAAACTGAACGCCGGTAGTTGCAACAGGTTCAATACCTGTCGGATTTTCTGCAGCAGGGATGATTACTTCTTCAAGTACTTTACCACCACCTTTTTTATGGACAGCGGTGCAGTTGTTCACTGCATTTTTGATTGTCATCACTAGGTAATTTTTATGCTTTGTCCACTTGTCTCGAACAAGGCCAGATCCCAACATGTATGTTTTCATACGTTCATGGTTCTTACCTGTCCAGAATGCGAGGTGACTTGCCAACGCAGCATCAGCACTTGATCTATCGTATGGATCTTTAGGGTTCTGTGATGGAAAACACTCTGCTAATACTGACTCATTCGCTGTCCATAATTCCTCAAATGTTGCTTTACGACCCACCGAATATACTCCTAGCACTTTTATGCTGTAACATTTTATTTAATAACGAATTGTCGTCTTCAATTCCGTCCCACTCTGACACTGGTGAATTCCTCCAACCAATTTCTTCGGCTTCATTTGGCGGGAAATAACTATCAACTAACCACTGTATGTTTTGGGTGTAGTCAAAGTCATAGTTTCCATTGGTGAGATCACTGTTCAGTAGAACGAATCTCCCCTCAGTATAAAACTCCATACCGTATTCTTTATTCTTGCACGAATGCACTGGTACTGATCCTGTCCCGAACATGTGTATCCCTTCACCACTCGATGACACTTCAACACAGGCGTTGCCGAAGGTGGAGAACATCTGTTGAGCAAGTGGTGACCATTGACCATCAATTGCACAATGGTCAATGTCTAAGAACCAATACGGGTCATTGCTGGTGAACACAAATCCAATGCCCCTGCCCAGTAACGAGGCTGAGGTATATGCGTCATCATAAGACATCCAGTTGGATGGATCATGTGGATCTATCGTGTATCCTGCTGATGATACTGGAACCTTCCCGTTACAGAGGATGAACTGATTTAACGAACGCATGCAGCTTGGATTGCTTGTGATCTTAGATCATCTGATATTTTAGATGACATTGGGTCTTTAGCAATGATTGCCTGTGCCATGATCGTCAGGTTTTCTGTCTTGATGGCATGCTTCACGATTGATTTTTTAATCTTCGACATAGTACCAAGATGATAATTGACAGTACCCATTGCCACCCCTGCGACACGGGCAATCTCGTCCCGTTTAACATTGGAATAACCTTCGGCCTCAGCCAGTTTGATAGCTACTTCAAGCAGGTCTATCTTTTTAATTTTACCAACACGCATAATATTTTCCTTAGTTAATGTGGGAATATTAATGTTATATGACGATGTCGTCAATGGTACTCTTGAAAAAAGCAACACCACCTTTACTGGTTACCAGCTGTAGAAATCGATTTTGTGCTATCTCTCGTTCTGTCCCAGTATACAACCATCCTTGCTTCTTGGTCTCGATTGCAATGAACCTGCCGATAGTCTGACCTACTAAATTACCAGTGATCTTCACTGGTATCACACCCACATAATCAGATGATTTAATATACTGATTCATCTTTTTGGATTCATTCGCTAGTCCATACCTTACCACCCTTCCATCATCACCCTGCATTGCGCCCACATTATTACGCCACAGTAAGCCTCCTTGTTTAGATATTGACAACCGTGTATGACTAGCTACTGCTGACTCTGATACACCACCTGTCACGCTTTGACCTCCCTCATATATCCCCATCTGATACCGGAGATCATCGATGGCGGTACTGGGGATATTCCATCGCGTCGCCCATCCATATAAATTAATCATAATTTCTGCCCGTAAGTTAATTTATATGGATGTGAATTACTCGGTTTCTTCATTGTCTTAGTGGTTACTATTTTATGTGGATGCCAGCCACGATTTAACCGATTGATCACCGTTGATCGAGGTATATCAACCTGTAATATACTCATCAGGTAATCCAAGAATTCAGTCATAGTAGTGAAGTCCTGCCTAAGTTTAACCTGTTCTTTGTCCATTGCTTAATTCCTCTATTTGTTTACTAATTTTAATTGCTAGATCACCGGCTTCAGTCTTACCCAATGTTTGAGCATTCATGATGTCTATACCAAAACTAAAAAAGAACCTACGGTATATTTCAGCGTCACTCCTGCCAAATTGACGATGCCATGCAGCCCACCACGAAATCTGATCTCGTAATACACCCTGCACATTCTTCCTAATACGTTGCGCCTTTAACTGTGAACCAACTACCACTGATGGAGCACCTGCATAGTTCATCCTGCCCCGAAGTGATTCCTCTGTCTCATCTATTCGAGCCACTGATGCCCTCATCTGTTCCAATACCTCAGGTGTCAATTCGAATAGATCACCATCAACATATTCAGGTTTTGATCTATCCATTGGCTCCCATTTAGCACCGCAATATGGACACAGTATCAAACATTTCTCATATGGTTGAGTGCATTCTGAGCAGTACCTGAGAGGTATATCATCGTCAGGGTTCTTCATTCTTGGGGCAGATTCTTTAGGGTCTAATGACCACACTCGTTCCTTATCCGGTAGCCCATGCCTTACTACATTTCCGGCATGATCAATGATGATCGCTTCGGTCTTACCTTCTAATATTCTGAGAGCACGACCAAACTGCTGGCAGTAAAGACCATATGATTTAGTTGGTCGACCGAATGAGACCACTTCAACAGCTGGTAAATCGAATCCCTCACCGAACAAATCCACGTTCACTAACTGTAACAATTCTCTATTCTTGAATCGTCTCAGTATCTCGGCTCTGACCCTACTTGGGGTCTTAGCACTAACCACTTCAGCTGGTACGCCACGGGTGTTATATTGAGTAGCTACATCAGTGGCAGTTTCGACATCAGTGGTGAATGTAATACCCAACTTACCTTTAGCTATTCGAATATAATGATCGACGATGTCACCAATTAGATGGGATTCCCTGACTGCTTTCTTGAGTTGTGGTTTTTTATAATCACCATCAGCTGCAGTCTCAACTTTATCTAACTGGATGTCATTAGGTGGTGCAAATATTCGATAGTCTGTCAGCTTACCCCGATTGATTAGATCTCTTAGATTAGGACCAACAACCATGTCGTCAAACACCCCATGTGAATGACTACCTAAGCCTTTACCATCTGATCGACAAGGTGTTGCAGTTACTCCCAATCCTCTGGCGTTAGGGAACATAGCAACACCCTTCCCCCAAACATTTTCCTTTAAAAGGTGATGCGCTTCGTCATTAACCCATAGGGTCACTTGATCACACCATGATTTCAACTGCGATGTCCGTCTGGTTAAAGTGTTAACGCCCGCCACTTTAATAAGAGCATTCTGGTCATAGTAAACATTTCCCAGCTCCCTCATATGTTCATTACATATTTCTTTTATCGATGAAGTTGGTCCAATGATTCCATGATTAACACCTTCTCTACCAAGTGCTAAAGATATTTGACTAACCAATTCAGTACGATGAGCTATGACTACTCCAGCACCCTGATGATCGTGCAGTATCGACGAGAACAGTACTGTCTTACCTGCTCCGGTGGGTAGCACCCCCATCACATTACGGTTGCCTTCATTCCACGATTGATGAATTCTGTTTTTGGTATCTTGCTGATAATCGTATAACTGCATAGCTGAATATTTTTTATTTGACGAAGGCGTCATTATTATTGTAATATCCGCTCGAGTCAAATAAATTAACCAACTCACAGGAAATTAAAATGAAATTAGAAATTAGCTCAAATGATTCACTCACCCTACTTAAAGCATCACGTTCGTTACTGGATGAATTCATCAATGATGTCAAACCTGAGATGACATCTTACTTCGTCGATGAAGAACCTCCTGCAGTTGTCGAATCAACCGGTGATGAAGATGTGATATTTGATTTGTCAAAACGAGGCGAGTTTGTTGATGATCTGTCAAGCACCTCAACCGAAAATACATCTACTGACAATGCTGATGAAGACAAAGGTATTGATCCACCTGAACGTGATAAATCAGGTTTAGTCTGGGATGAACGCATCCATGCTACAACTAAAACAAAGACAGCTAACGGCATGTGGAAACGTCGCAGAGGTGTTGATGATAATGTTTATCAGTCAGTCGTCGCTGAGATAACTACCAAGGAACCAACACCTGAGGAAATATTTAAACCACAGGTTGACTCTAGTAAGGTTGATCTATTTAACAAGCACTGGTTAGGGTTATCCCCATCAAATGTCGTGGATAGTCTAGAGTATGTGCATGCTTACAAAAAATGGAGAGATGAAGGGTATCCTGATTTGTGGGTGAACTCAGTGCAACCAGTGCAACCAGTGCAACCAGTGCAACCAGTGCAACCAGTGCAACCAGTGCAACCAGTGCAACAGTTGACATGGGAGACAGTATTCCAGCGTTGCATTAAAGCTGTTCAATCTCAGACTGTCACCGACAGTCAGTTGTCATCCAAGGCAATTGAGCTAGGGGTAGATGGCGGGTTCCCAGCAATGGGTCAACGTCCTGATTTATGGAATCAGTTCTTAATTGAATTGAGTATATCTTAATGGAACACTCGAAGACTTTTGGGTTTTCGGGAGCTGGAATATGGGGTCGCTGTAGCGGCTCCGTACTCTTAGCTGTTGATGAACCTGAACTACCTGACACACCAGATAGTTTAGAAGGTGACGCTGCACACTGGGTTGGTGAGCAGATGTTGAAGAAGTTCAAGGAACAAACACCTGATGTTTATCAATATGGTGAGTCATTGATCGGTCAGTCTGACCCTAAAGGAACCATCATCACCGAAGACATGTTTGATGCTGCATGGGTTTATGTAGAGGATATCACGAAGGTGGTTGGTGATGATGTCGATAACCTACACGTTGAACTCAGAGTGCATTCTGGTCACATTGATCCTGAGGCATGGGGTACGAGCGATGCATTTTACTATGACGCATCAACCAACACACTGCATGTGTGGGATTTCAAATATGGTCACAGTTCAGTTCTTGCTGAAGATAATTTTCAATTAGTGGGGTACGCTTTCTCTTTCTGCGAGATGAACCAATTAATTCAAAGTAATCCTAGATTGTCACTGAACATCGTACAACCAAGATGCTTTGATGGTAATGGCGCGGTTCGTAACTGGGTGACATCTATTGATCAGGTACGGGCACACATTAATATAATGAAAGGTTCGGTTGCCCAATATAGAGGTAACAATAGTCGGTTCGTTACAGGTGATCATTGTCGTCATTGTCAGTCGTCATACCGTTGTGCAGCGATCACAAAGGTTGCTACCATGTGTATTGATATCAGCATGGAAGGTATGGTGTCGAACCCAACGAATGAATCATTGGCGTATCAGAAACAACTGATTGATACATCCATTGAACGATTGAAGAGTAAGCAACAATCAATCGACATTCAACTCACCGAAAGAATCAAACGAGGTGAACCGGTACAAGGTTACAGGATGGATACTACATACAGTAATCGTAACTGGACTTGTGACGCTGATACAGCATTCATGATCGGTGATGTGATGAAGGTGGATCTACGAACCAAGATCAAACCGATTACACCGACTCAAGCAATGGCAGCATTTAAGAAGAAAGGTATTGACGAGTCCGTCATTTTAAATTATTCTGCAAAATCTAAAACTGGTCTGAAGTTAACTGCCGATGACGGTAGTGAAGCTCGACGTATATTTTCTAAGGGGAAATTGTAATGGAACAAATAATGGTAACATCTGATGTTGGTCGACTTGTATTTGGGTCAGCCGGTACATCTCATCCAGTAACTGACATCATCACTAAGCAACCAAAATTGGACAGTGCTGGTCAACAACGACATGAGTACGCTCTAGGGGTAGCTATTCCTAAGAATGGTTCTACTCACTGGAACACCACTGAGTGGGGATCAGCTATATGGAATTATGCACATCAAGCGTGGACTAATGGTGAATCACAGCGAAATGATTTTGCATTCAAGATCATTGACGGTGACTCTAACATTCCTAATAAAAATAACAGAATACCTTGTGAACAAGAAGGTTACGCTGGTCATTGGGTAGTCACTTTCAAGAATTCATTCGCACCCCAACTATACAATCGTGATGGTACTCAGGTTATCGGTGCGAATGAATTCTACAAGGGTTGCTATGTGCAAGTTCGATTCAGTGTAACGAGCAATAACTCACCGGCCAATGCCGGAGTGTATTTGAATCAAGCGATCATCGCTCTGTCTGGACATGGTGAACCAATTAATAGTGGTCCAGATGTGGGTGAAGCAGGGTTTGGTTCTGCCGCTCTACCACAAGGTGCGAGTGCTACACCCATCGGTGGTATGCAACAGCAGCCAATGCAACAGCAACCAATGCAACAGCAGCCAATGCAACAGCAACCAATGCAACAGCAACCAATGCAACAGCAGCCAATGCAGCAGCAGCCAATGCAACAGCAGCCAATGCAACAGCAGCCAATGCAACAGCAGCCAATGCAACAGCAGCCAATGCAACAGCAGCCAATGCAACCGCAGCAAGGACATGGTGCAATCCTCAATCCTCCTGCTAACCCAACCCACTAGGAAACTAGAGCACCCTGTTGTTCGGGGTGCTCATTCACATCAATGGCAATAATAGTTTACGATATTGAAGTTTATCCATCCGTCTTCACCTTCACTGGAGTAGATGTAGACACATGTCAATTGTACATATTTGAGATCAGTCAACGCATTGATGACTCTCAAGCATTCAGGAATTTCATCAACTGGTTGGGTAAGGACTCGTACATGGTGGGTTTCAATAACCTCGGATACGATTACCCTGTCATTGATTTCATGATGGATGCTGCCGATATGACAGCTGAGGTGGCTTACTATAAATCAAAAGAAATAATAGACACCAACTGGGATGATCGCTTTAAACATTTAGTGTGGGAATCTCAACAGATTGTACCTCAAATTGATTTATATAAGATCCACCACTTCGATAACATGGCGAGAGCTACATCATTGAAGATGTTAGAATTTAATATGGGGTCAGATAGTATCCAAGACTTACCATATGAACCTGATACGTTCCTAGAACATCACCAAATAACCGAATTAATAAAATACAACGTCCATGATGTTATGGAAACTTGGAAGTTTTATATTGCAAGTAAAAGTAAAATCGATTTTAGATTAGAGATGGAAGTCAAGCACGGTCGGAGTTTCATTAATAGTAACGACACCAAGATAGGTGCTGATTACTTCACTATGAGATTGGAACAAGTAGGTGTGCAGTGTTACACCAAGCAACCGAAGAAACCAATTCAGACACACAGGCAATCGATCAATCTAGCAGATGCTGTCCTCCCTCTGATTAGATTTAATCACCCTGAGTTCAACAGAATAGTAGAATGGTTTAAACGACAGACCATCACCCAGACCAAGGGTGTTTTCGAGGATGTCAACTGCACAGTCAATGACTTCACTTTCGTATTCGGTCTCGGTGGAATACACGGATCTGTCAGCTCTCAAATAATCGAAGCTGATGACGACTACGCCATCATTGATCTGGATGTGACCAGCTATTATCCTAATGTGGCAATCAAGAACCGTCTGTATCCTGAGCACTTATCCGAAGTATTCTGCGATGTGTATGAAGATGTGTTCGAGCAACGTAAATCCTACGATAAGAAATCATCTGAGTCAGCGATGTTGAAACTTGCATTGAACGGAGTCTATGGTAAATCGAACAGCGCATACTCTCCATTTTATGACCCATTGTTCACTATGAGAGTGACGATCAACGGTCAATTAATGTTATGTATGTTAGCCGAGATGTTGATGGAATCAGACCATGTGACGATGATCCAAGCCAATACCGATGGCATCACTATCAAGGTTCACAGGTCTCTGTTGGATTGGGTAGATCAAGTCTGTAAATACTGGGAAGACTACACTAAACTAAACCTAGAATCAGCACACTACAGTCGTATGATGATACGCGACGTCAACAACTACATTGCTGAATTCACTGATGGTAAGTTGAAAAGGAAGGGTGCATATGGATACGGTGATGATCTCGATTGGAATCAAAATCACAGTAGTCAGGTAGTTGCTAAAGCAATCGAGGCACATCTAGTACGTGGTGAAGGAATCCGAAAATTCATTGAGACTCATCAAATCATGAAGGATTTTTTCATCGCCGCTAAGATACCGAAGAACAGTAAACTAATATCAGTAGATGACCAAGGTAACGAAACACCTCAGCAAAATACTACGCGATATTACATGACTCGGAACGGTGTGACCCTGATAAAATGTATGCCACCCTTAGCTAAATCAACCACCGGTGAATGGCGACGATTTGAAGTAGCTAAGGGTTGGAAGGTTCATGTGTGCAACAACGTAAACCAAGCAACACAACCCATCGACTATGAATACTACATTCAAGAAGTTGAAAAGCTACGACTCTAACCCTCATTCTGTCTAATTGTTAACCAAATATTTCGCGGATCCAATTGTGTTGTAGTTCCTGCATTTTGACCATACGTTAACAGTCGAATGTTAGCAGTTGAGTGACTTAGTATGCTGTAAGTTCCGGCATGACCAGATGCATTAGTATCTAAAGTAACTGATATTGTATAATTATCAAGAAGGTATGGTGTGTTGAATACAATGCTATAGTCACCTACTCCTGTTCTGGTTATGTTTGAGGCAGATGCCAATCGACCTTTTGCAAGTATTACTAAACCATCCCAGTTAAACTTGACTGTTTCCTCTATCGGTGCATTATATAAATACTTGTTGTAGAACTTATCAACAACACTGGTAATACCACCACTGGTGTATGCTGTAAAACTCGTACCATCTATACCGGTTAATTCATACGTGTCAGCGGTTAAGTTTGAGATTGTGTAAGGATTGTTATTTAACTCGGTCATACCAACAACATCACTGATGATGATGGTTTCACCGTTCCGCAAATTATGCCCAACTGATGTAATAACTACCGGATTAGCTGCTGTTGCACCTGTTATATCACCCGCTTCAACAGTATAAAATTCAACTACATTACGACTCCCCTCGTCATTCAAAAATTTAGCTTTTGAATTATCGTAATAGAATGGCGTGACCACATTGTTTCTAGCTGTCGATAGGAAGTGCACAACATGATCAATCGATGTATCGTGTGTTTCTACATACCCATCGCTGATCGTGTTCTCGTAACCAGCAATGTGGTAAACATCTAGTGTTTCTGATGATCCTGCTGGTTGTTGAATATCTTGAATTAGATTACCTGTGTATCTACAACCTGTACCAAATCTGCTTTGTTGAGATATACCCCTTGCTACCGTCTGAATATCTGCGCCGATAATTTGAGTGTTGTAAGCTGCACTGACTGGACTTAGTGCAACCTCATCTATTGCTATCCCTGTTAACCCCCACCATGATTTGCAATTCACATTCCTGTGAACCTCACCACCTGCGTAAGCAATGTCACCGCCACCGACATTACCGTATGCAAAAGGATAACCTCGACACGCCTGTGCCTTTGTTCCTGCGTTGGGAAATAGAGTTTTTGCAACACCCCACCGATAGTTGCCAGCGTAACATCGATGAATATTAGTCCTACCAATATTTCGCATATCAAAACCAACTTGGATGTTAGCTGGTGCAGATGACTGGTGAATGTGATTTAAGAATATTGAAAAGTCCATCATCCTTACATCATCAACCCTGTCATTTGTTGCAACAGGATTGAAATCCCTACCTATTACCGAACCTGCTGTATCATATTTAGCGAGCAATGCACAATCATATAATCCCGTACCGATGATTGTGCTACCGTTGATTAAATCAATTCGAACAGAAGGATCTATTAACCAGACGCCTTTATCCAAACCTATAAAATTATTCAATGTAATAAGAGCACGTGCTGACAAAGTGCAATCGGATGTCCCGCCTTTCTTACCACCAGCATGTTCTAATCCCAAACCTTTAGTACCAACACGAATCCAGCAACCCGTGCCACTGCCACCAGAGGCGAACCACGCCACTT
>CAKZLI010000065.1 GCA_937125395.1 uncultured Glaciecola sp. | reverse complement strand
CCTAAGACGAGTGCGACTGAAAATGACAAGCCTATAGAAGCCCCAATAGAGGCCATAGCCTTCATTCGATGCTCTTCACGCGTCAGATCTGAAACCAGCGCCATGACAGCACTTGCGATAGCACCACAGCCTTGCAGAAATCGACCAAAGATAATGCCATAGATAGTATCTGCGTTAGCTGCTACAAAACTACCTAAAGCAAATATGAGTAAACCAATGACAATGATTGGCTTGCGGCCAAAATAATCAGACAGTGCCCCGGCGGGGATCTGCAATAATGCTTGGCTTAAGCCATAAGCGCCGATTGCTAAACCGATCAGCTCTGGCGTTGCGCCTTCAAAACCAGCCCCGGCAATCGCCATCACAGGCAACACCATGAACAACCCCAGCATGCGAAGGGCATATAGGGAAGCCAGCGAGGCAATGGCTCGTTTTTCGGTGCTGGATATATTGGTCACTGTAGACATTGGAATCATTAAAAATAAATTAGGAAGCCATTCTAGCAGATTAGAAGCGCCGATTTGCACTATAATTTAAACTGTATTTATCCTGTTCTGCTTTAGTCTCAAATGCATATATAGCAGCCTTTACTGAAAACCATTGCGAAAACCGGTACTTTCATACCAAAAACTATTGACTTTTTAGCGCTAAAATGTGAATTCGGGCACTGTAATTCTATGGCAATTTAAGACAAATAGCGTAAACTTATTGCAATTCAGGCTGGACGCCACACAATTTACAAGGAAAGTAAGATGGATAGCACAACTTCAACCTCTCGCCGTATCATTCTCTTTGGTCAACAGAACCTTCAAAACTCAATTCTAATTGGTTTTATTCATCAGCGCACAACGATTGATTGTCAACTAATCAGTACTTCCGAATGGAAAGATGAATGGAGTGAATTTGAAGGCCAGACCCTTGCCCTGATTGATTCTGATTCAGCTCGCCCTGAACGCCAGCAAGAGTTGCTAGAGCAAATTTTTGCTCAAAACACCGATATCCAAGTCGCTTTCTTTAATACAAACAATACCAGTTCAGTTGAACGTCTCATTGCTTGGCCGATGGTCAACGGTATTTTCTATAAGGAAACATCCCAGCAGCAGTTAGTGAAAGGCATAATGGGGATATTTGAAGGCGAGTTTTGGCTTTCTCGACGTTTAATTGCACAGTATTTAGAGCGCACTCGCAGTAAGCCTCGCAAAGTCACTCACAATGCTAGTCTGCTTACTCGGCGTGAAAAACAAATTCTTAGCTTAACCGCGACAGGTGCGACCAACACTGAGATTGCAAAGAACTTAAATGTCAGCATGCATACAGTCAAAACTCACATCTACAACTTGTTCAAAAAAATTGATGTTTCTAATCGAATCCAAGCCGTTAATTGGGCAAAAGAGAACTTAGAAGACATTGTTCTAGAAACCGCGGTTTAATTCCTTTACCCCTTGCTCAGTTGCTTTACAATTCTGGCTTATTGATTAATAAAGTCAGAATTGTTTAATGGATAAAATTATAGTTCAGGGCGCTCGCACCCATAATCTCAAGAATGTTGATATTGAGATTCCTCGCGACAAACTCATTGTCATTACTGGCTTGAGTGGCTCAGGAAAATCATCATTAGCATTTGATACTCTTTATGCAGAGGGTCAGCGTCGCTATGTTGAATCTCTCTCAACGTATGCTCGTCAGTTCTTATCCATGATGGAAAAGCCTGATGTTGATCATATCGAAGGGTTATCACCTGCCATCTCTATTGAACAGAAATCAACTTCTCACAACCCTCGATCTACCGTGGGCACAGTGACTGAGATTTATGATTATTTAAGATTGCTGTTTGCTCGAGTTGGCACACCCAAGTGCCCTGAACATGATGTGGTTCTTGAAGCACAGACCATCAGCCAGATGGTTGACCAAATCATTGAACTTCCAGAAGAAAGTAAGCAGATGATTTTGGCGCCGGTTATTCGAGAGCGCAAAGGCGAACATCTACATATTCTAGACAACCTCCGCGCCCAAGGCTTTATTCGAGTTCGTATTGATGGTTTGGTTTGTGATTTAGATGATACTCCTGAACTGGATAAGAAAAAGAAGCACACCATTGAAGTTGTGGTAGACCGCTTTAAAATTCGTCCTGAAATTGCGCAGCGTCTAGCTGAATCGTTAGAGACCTGCGTTGGCCTTAGTGGCGGACTTGTATTGGTTGTGCCAATGGATGACGATGACAGTGAGGGGTTATTATTTTCCTCACAATTCTCTTGCCCACACTGTGGTTATAGTCTGTCAGAATTAGAACCTCGCTTATTCTCGTTCAATAACCCTGCGGGCGCTTGCGGCACCTGTGATGGCCTTGGTGTTAAACAATACTTTGATCAAAGTTTAGTGGTTGCAGAACCCAGCCTCTCCATCTCTGAAGGGGCTATTCGAGGCTGGGATCGTCGTAGCATTTATTATTTCCAAATGCTGAACTCAGTCGCTGAACACTATGGCTTCGATATCGACAAGCCTTTCGACAAGCTAACTAAAAAGCAACAACACTTAATTTTGCAAGGCAGCGGCGAAGACGAAATAAGCTTCAACTACGTTAATAGCCGCGGCGATACCGTATTAAAGACCCATATCTTTGAAGGGGTATTGCCAAACCTTGACCGCCGTTTTCACGATACCGATTCACAAATGGTGCGTGAAGAGCTGACTAAGTATCTTAGCGTACAGCCGTGCCCAAGTTGCGAAGGCTCTCGCCTAAGAACGGAAGCCCGTCATGTATTTATTGGTGATAAAACGATTCACCAATGTACGGCGTTACCGATTGATGAAGCGCAGGCGTATTTTACTCAACTTGAATTTGTTGGGCAGAAAGCTCAAATCGCAGAGAAAATTCTTAAAGAGATTCGTGATCGCTTGCAGTTTCTGGTTAACGTAGGTTTAGAATACTTAAGCCTAAATCGAAGTTCTGATACCTTATCGGGTGGTGAAGCACAGCGTATCCGCCTTGCTTCTCAAATTGGCGCTGGCTTAGTCGGCGTAATGTATATTTTGGATGAGCCATCCATTGGTTTGCATCAGCGCGATAACGATCGTCTATTACAAACCTTGGTTCACTTACGCGATATTGGTAATACCGTCATCGTGGTTGAGCACGATGAAGATGCAATTCGTAGCGCCGATTATCTTATTGATATTGGTCCTGGCGCTGGAGTTCATGGTGGCGAGATTGTTGCCCAAGGCAGCCCAGCAGAAGTTTTTAATAACAAGAACTCCATCACTGGTCAGTTTATGACGGGCGTTAGAAAAATTGATATCCCTAAAGAACGCAGCGTATATGACCCAGAACGATTGTTAACGCTGACAGGCGCAACAGGTAATAACCTGGATAACGTTGAACTCAATATTCCCCTTGGCTTATTAACCTGCGTGACAGGGGTTTCAGGCTCCGGTAAATCAACACTGATTAACCGTACGCTTTATCCTCTAGCGGCAACCGCACTAAATGGTGCAACGACGTTAAAAGCAGCGCCTTACGAAACCATCGCAGGCATGGATCAACTGGATAAAGTCGTCGATATCGATCAAAGCCCCATTGGCCGCACACCTCGTTCGAATCCTGCGACATACACCGGTATTTTCACTCCAATACGTGAGTTATTTGCAGGCACACAAGAAGCCCGTAGCCGTGGTTACAAGGTAGGTCGCTTTTCGTTTAACGTTAAAGGTGGACGCTGTGAAGCTTGCCAAGGTGACGGAGTTATTAAGGTTGAGATGCATTTCTTAGCGGATGTGTATGTCCCTTGCGATATTTGTAAAGGACAGCGTTATAACCGTGAGACCTTGGATATTCGCTACAAAGGAAAAAATATCCACGAATGTTTATCGCTAACAGTAGAAGATGCACGTGAGTTCTTTGATGCTATACCCGCTATTTCACGCAAACTGCAGACCTTAATTGATGTAGGCCTTTCTTATATAACATTAGGGCAGGCAGCGACAACACTGTCGGGTGGTGAAGCGCAACGCGTTAAGTTGGCCAAAGAACTTTCCAAGCGTGATACCGGCAATACCTTGTACATTTTGGATGAGCCGACAACCGGTTTGCACTTTGCCGATATTCAGCAATTATTAGCTGTGTTGCATCGCTTACGTGATCACGGCAATACTGTTGTTGTTATCGAACATAATCTAGATGTTATTAAGACAGCTGACTGGATAATTGACCTTGGGCCAGAAGGCGGCTCGAAAGGTGGATACATTATTGCCGAGGGCACGCCAGAACTAGTTGCCGAGCAAAAGCAGTCTCATACAGCGACGTTCCTTAAGCCTTTATTAGAACGTGGCTATTAGACTTGAATAAATCAGAACTCACGCCCATTCGATAAGATAAATTTTGTGATTATTGAGTGTGTCTTTTTTGGGTATTCCAGAAAAGGCACATGACCACATTCATTAAAATTAACCACCTTAAAATCGGGATACAGATTCGCTACTCGATCCAAAATAGATAAATCAACGAAAATATCCTCCGTCCCATTAATCGCCAATACCGGACAAGATAAAGATGCTAAATCATTGCTCAATAAATGGAATTCTTGCTGTATGTGAGTAAGCACCTTATAAAGCTGAGTTTGGTGTTTTTGCAGATCACGCATTCTAAGTTCTAATAATGCATCTGGCATATAAGGCGGCTGGTGAAACAAAGAAGAAAATAAATTTTTGAATTCATTTAGGTTATTAAAAACAAGTAACTGCTTAAACTCACTGAATTTATGCCAATAAGATTGGCCAAATAATTGCTCCCACCCAGTTAGTGAAGCAACAACCAAAGAATTAACTTTAGCAGGGTACAAGGCCGAAAATCGGCAAGCAATATTAGCTCCCATTGAATGAGCGACCAAACAGGCTGATTCAATATTTCGATACACAAAGAAGCGCTTTATATAATTTGACAATTCAGTTAGCGAATAACCACCATCACTTGCCTCATGCCCCACAGCTAACCCAGGGACATCGATAGCAATAACTCGATATTGACGACTAAGAAGCTGCATCAGACCTCGCCATTGAGTTTTATTACCGACCGTTCCATGTATAAAGAAAACACACTCAGTCATTGCTGGGCCAGCTTCGATATAACTAAAAGTATCTTGTCCTATGACTTCTCTGTGAGACTTGAACTCACCAAAGTAGCTAGCCAACTGATGCTTTATGACATAAGCATTGTCTCGCTTTAACATTAATACTTCCTTTACTAGCAATCCATAGTAAGTATTACTTGAGAGAATGGATGTTCTATTATTGATGCAGATATACACATAAATTTTGGGCAAAAAAAAGCCCAGCATAAGCTGGGCTTTTTATAACGAAGATTTTACTCTTCGCCAGCTTCTGTTGCTTCAACAACGTCTTCTGCTTCAACAGCAGGACGGTCTACTAATTCAACGTAAGCCATAGGTGCATTATCACCAGAACGGAAGCCACATTTCATAATGCGAATGTAGCCACCCGGACGTGCTTCATAACGAGGACCCAACTCATTAAACAACTTACCAACAGCTTCTTTACTGCGAGTACGTGCAAAAGCCAAACGGCGATTTGCAACGGAGTCAACTTTAGCCAATGTAATCAACGGCTCAGCAACACCACGTAACTCTTTTGCTTTTGGCAAAGTCGTCTTAATGATTTCATGCTCGAACAAAGACACAGCCATGTTTTTAAACATTGCCTGGCGGTGCGAACTGGTGCGATTAAAGTGGCGACCACTTTTACGATGACGCATGATTAATTTCCTTTACTAACTGAACGCTCTGCGAGGTTTAATCCCAAAGGACTAAGCCAGCACTTTGTCGTCGTTTCGAAGACTTGCTGGCGGCCAATTTTCTAGGTGCATACCTAGGGAAAGACCACGTGATGCAAGAACGTCTTTAATTTCAGTCAGAGATTTCTTACCCAAATTAGGAGTCTTCAACAGCTCAACTTCAGTGCGCTGTATCAAATCACCAATGTAGTAAATATTCTCGGCCTTTAGGCAGTTCGCAGAACGTACGGTTAATTCTAAATCATCAACTGGACGTAGAAGGATCGGATCAATTTCCTCTTCTTCTTTCTGCTGCTCAACTACTTCCTCATTTTCCAGGTCAACAAATATTGCTAATTGTTGCTGCAGGATTGTAGCAGAACGACGAATCGCTTCTTCTGGATCGATAGTGCCATTGGTTTCCAATTCGATAACCAACTTGTCTAGATCAGTACGTTGTTCTACACGTGCATTATCTACACTGTAAGAAATACGCTGAACAGGACTATAAGTTGCATCGATTTGCAATTTGCCAATTGCCTTCGTTTCTTCATCGTTTTGGTTGCGAGACTCTACAGTCTCATAACCACGACCTGAAGTGATTTTTAACGTCATCTTCAGTTCAGTGCCAGCCGCTAAATGAGCAATTACATGCTCAGGATTAGCGATCTCAACACCGTGATCCAGTTGAATATCGGCAGCGGTAACTGCACCTGCTCCAGATTTAACTAGAGTCAGAGTCGCTTCATCACGTTCGTGAAGTTTGACTGCAACACCCTTAAGGTTTAACAAGATTTCAATTACGTCTTCTTGCACACCTTCGATCGTGCTGTACTCATGAAGTACACCGTCGATCTCTACCTCTACAATTGCCGCCCCTGGCATGGAGGACAGCAAGATTCGACGCAAAGCATTGCCAAGTGTATGACCGAAACCGCGCTCCAGTGGCTCTAAAGTCACCTTAGCATGTGTCTTGCTCATTTCTTCAACTTGAATATGACGCGGTGTCAAAAATTCGTTTACTGCGCGCTGCATAGCTGCCCCTTACGATGCTCTATTATTTAGAGTAAAGTTCCACAATTAGGTTTTCGTTGATCTCTGCTGGTAAATCAGCGCGCTCAGGAACAGATTTAAATGTTCCTTCCATCTTAGTAGCGTTCGCATCGATCCAAGAAGAATCTCCACGATTGCCAGCAAGAGCAAGTGCACTTTTAATACGATCTTGGTTCTTTGCTTTTTCACGAACAGCGACAACGTCACCGCTTTTAACCATGAAAGAAGCAACATTAACGACAGTGCCGTTAACCGTAATCGCTTTATGTGATACCAACTGACGAGATTCTGCACGAGTTGAACCAAAGCCCATACGATAAACAACGTTATCTAGACGAGATTCAAGCAACTGAAGCAGGTTTTCACCTGTTGCGCCTTTACGACGTGCAGCTTCTTTGTAATATCCGCGGAATTGCTTTTCAAGAACACCGTATAAACGACGAACTTTCTGCTTTTCACGCAATTGTAGACCGTAGTCAGATAAACGACCACGTCCTGCGCCGTGTACGCCAGGCTTAGTTTCTAGCTTACACTTGGAGTCTAATGCGCGAACGCCGCTCTTCAAGAATAAGTCAGTGCCTTCGCGACGAGACAGTTTACATTTAGGACCAATATAACGTGCCACTATTCTGTCTCCTTATACACGACGTTTCTTAGGCGGACGACAACCATTATGAGGAATCGGCGTCACGTCTGTGATGTTGTTAATCTTGTAACCACATGCATTCAATGCACGTACCGCAGATTCACGACCTGGACCAGGACCCTTAACTTCAACGTCAAGATTCTTCAATCCATATTCTTTAGCAGCTTCACCAGCTCGCTCTGCAGCAACCTGCGCAGCGAATGGAGTGCTTTTACGTGAACCACGGAAACCAGACCCACCTGCGGTTGCCCATGAAAGAGCATTACCTTGGCGATCGGTAAGAGTTACGATGGTATTGTTAAAAGAGGCATGAATGTGGGCGATACCGTCCGCAACCTGCTTTTTAACTTTCTTCTTAGTACGAGAATTTCCTGGCTTAGCCATATTCTACATTCCTACTTTTAATATCAACACTGCAACCTAAACAATGACAATGCAGCTACACTAAAAGCCAATCCGTAATTACTTACGGATTGGTTTGCGAGGACCCTTACGGGTACGAGCATTTGTTTTAGTGCGTTGGCCACGAACTGGAAGACCGCGACGGTGGCGTATGCCACGGAAGCAACCCATGTCCATCAATCGCTTGATGTTCATTTGTTTTTCACGACGAAGATCACCTTCAACCGTCAATTGACCTACTTCATTACGAAGTTCATCAAGTTGGGCTTCAGATAGATCAGCAATTTTAATCGTTTCAGCAATTCCAGTACTAGCACATAACTGCTTCGCGGTAGAACGACCTACGCCAAATACGTAAGTCAGAGAGATAACCGCGTGCTTGTTATCAGGAATGTTGACACCGGCGATTCGGGCCATGTCTAACTCCAATCAGTTTTTGCTTATAAAGGGCGCAAGATAATATATGTGCCTGACATAAAATGCAAGCAACATATTCTTAAACACCACCAATGGTCAAAACTATTATTAGCCTTGACGTTGTTTATGCTTAGGATCTGCAGTACAGATCACTCGCACACTGCCGTTACGACGAATCGTCTTACAATTACGGCAGATTTTTTTTACAGAAGCACGTACTTTCATGACGATCTCCTATCAATTCAGTCTGTTAGCGCGCAGCGCCACCAGAACCGAAATTCTTTAAATTTGATTTCTTCATCACCGACTCATACTGATGAGACATCAAATGCGATTGCACCTGGGACATAAAGTCCATCACCACCACTACAACAATCAATAAAGAAGTACCACCGAAGTAGAAGGGTACATCAGCCAAGACGACAAGCATCTGTGGCATTAAGCACACTGCTGCGATATACAAGGAGCCAAACAAAGTTAACTTACCCAATACACCATCGATATAGTTGGCAGTTTGTATTCCCGGACGAATCCCTGGAATAAAAGCGCCTGACTTTTTCAAGTTCTCTGCAACATCTTTCGGGTTAAACATCAACGCCGTATAGAAGTAACAGAAGAAGATGATACCGGCTGCAAACAGAACGATATATAGCGGTTGACTAGGGCCTAACGCTAAAGATACATTCTGCAACCACTCCATCCCTTCACTCTGACCAAACCACTGTCCGATTGAAGCGGGGAATAATAACAGACTTGAAGCAAAAATAGCAGGAATAACACCGGCCATATTCAATTTCAATGGTAAATGGCTTGTCTGTGCTGCAAATACCTTACGACCTTGCTGGCGTTTTGCGTAATTAATGGTGATGCGACGCTGTCCTCGTTCAACGAAAACAACAAACGCAACAACCATTACCGCAACGATCGCAACTCCTAACAATACAAGGATGTTTAAGTCCCCTTGACGTGCTGATTCGAAGCTTTGACCGATCGCACCAGGCAAGCCTGCAACGATACCTGCGAAAATCAGTATAGAGATGCCGTTACCAATGCCACGTTCGGTGATTTGTTCACCCAACCACATCAGGAATACAGCACCACATACAAATGACGGAATAGCACCCAGATAGAAATCCATGCCAGAGCTAAAGGTAATACCCTGCCCCGCAAGACCGACTGACACACCAGTTGCCTGGATAGTAGCCAACAATACCGTGCCGTAGCGCGTATATTGTGTGATCTTGCGGCGACCAGCTTCACCTTCTTTCTTCAGCTGTTCTAGCTGGGGGCTCACTGCCGTTAGCAATTGCATAATAATAGAAGCAGAAATGTAAGGCATGATGCCAAGCGCAAGAATACTCATGCGCTCTAATGCACCACCCGAAAACATATTAAACATACTCAAGATCGTGCCTTGATTCTGTTCAAACATCTGCGCTAATTGATCAGGGTTAATTCCTGGTACAGGAATATGTGCCCCAATTCGATATACGATAATCGCTAAGAATACAAAGCGAATCCGAGCCCATAGCTCGGTTAATCCACTTTGCATACCTTGCGGTAGTGAGCCTTTAGCCATTTAGTCCTCGATCTTCCCACCGGCAGCTTCAATAGCAGCCTGAGCACCTTTAGTTACTTTCAAACCTTTGATAGTAACAGCTTGTTTGATTTCACCTGACAAGATTACGCGAGCACGCTTAATCTTATCGCCGATGATATCTGCAGCTTTAAGAGCTGCTAAATCTACGATGTCGCCTTCAACTTTAGTCAATTCGTTTAAACGAACCTCAGCGGTATACTGAGCTTGACGTGAAGTAAAACCAAATTTTGGCAAACGACGTTGTAAAGGCATTTGACCACCTTCAAAACCAGGTGCAACTTTACCACCTGAACGCGATTTTTGTCCTTTATGGCCACGGCCGCCAGTCTTACCAAGACCAGAACCGATACCACGACCTACACGCTTACGTGCAGTCTTAGCACCTTTACCAGGGCTGAGTTCATTAAGACGCATCTTATTATCCCTCTACCTTAAGCATGTATTGAACCTTGTTGATCATGCCACGTACTGACGGAGTATCTTCCAACTCTACAGTGTGACCGATCTTACGAAGGCCTAGACCTTTAATGGTCGCGCGATGCTTCGGCAATTTGCCGATTGAGCTACGCAATTGTGTTACCTTAACGGTTTTCTTAGCCATGATGTCTTACCCCAGAATATCTTCTACGGATTTACCACGCTTGGCTGCAATCTGTTCAGGTGACTTCATTTGATTCAAGCCATTGAAAGTTGCGCGAACAACGTTAACTGGGTTTGTAGACCCGTAACATTTTGCCAATACGTTTTTAACACCACACATTTCTAAAACTGCACGCATTGCACCACCGGCAATAATACCAGTACCTTCTGATGCTGGTTGCATGTAAACCTTAGAACCGCCGTGGCGTGCTTTAATTGGATACTGAAGAGTCGTACCATCTAGTTCTACCTGGATGATATTACGCTTAGCTGAATCCATTGCTTTCTGGATAGCAGTTGGCACTTCGCGTGCTTTACCACGACCAAAACCAACCTTACCATTTCCGTCGCCAACTACAGTCAAAGCAGTGAAGCCGAATATACGACCCCCTTTTACTACTTTTGCAACTCGGTTCACTTGAACCAGTTTTTCCTGCAGATCGCTTTCGTTACGCTCATTGCGTTCATTATTTGCCATTGTTTCTACCCCTTAGAATTCCAAGCCGCCTTCACGGGCTGCATCAGCCAGGGCCTTAACTCGACCATGGTATTGGAAACCAGAGCGGTCGAAAGCAACCTTAGTGACACCAGCAGCTTTAGCGCGTTCAGCGATAAGCTGGCCGACTTTAGTTGCTGCTTCAACGTTACCAGTAGCAGTTGCACGCAGATCTGCTTCAACAGTAGAGGCTGTAGCTAACACTTCAGCACCACTGGAAGAAAGAATCTGAGCATAAATGTGTCTGGGTGTACGATTTACACACAGACGTACTGTACCCTTCTCGCGAATACGCATACGAGTTTTACGGGCACGGCGTAAACGAGCTGTTTTCTTCTCATTCATGAGCCTAGACCTTATTTCTTCTTAGCTTCTTTGCGACGCACATTTTCGTCAGCATAACGAACACCTTTACCTTTATAAGGCTCTGGTGGACGATATCCACGAATTTCTGCGGCTACTTGACCAACCTGTTGCTTATCAACACCTGAAATTACGATCTCTGTTTGAGATGGTACTTCAGCTGTTACGCCTTCAGGTAACTCATAATCCACTGGATGTGAGAAACCTAAACTCAGATTGACGACTTTTCCAGAAGTTTTGGCACGATAACCAACGCCCTGAAGAATTAGCTTCTTCTGGTAGCCTTGAGTTACGCCAACAACCATATTGTTCACTAAAGAACGGAAAGTACCAGCCATAGCCATGGCTGCTTTATCACCGTTTTTTGGAGCGAAAACAATAGTGTTTTCTTCTTGTTTAATTTCTACAGATGAATGGATTTCCATCTCTAGAGTGCCCTTACCGCCTTTAATCGCGATTTTGGACTCCGCTAGTGTTACTTCAACACCAGCCGGGATAGCTACGGGAGCTTTTGCAATACGTGACATTGTAAATCCCCTTAGAAGACGGTAGCAATAACTTCGCCGCCGATGCCTTGAGCACGAGCTGCACGATCAGTCATTACACCTTTCGAAGTGGATACGATGGCAACACCAAGACCAGCTTCTACTTTTGGTAGAACAGCTGTGCCTTTATATTGACGTAAACCAGGACGACTAACACGCTTGATAGTCTCAATTACTGGCTTACCTTCGTAGTATTTAAGGTCAATATTAAGGCTTGGTTTAACATCGCCTTCAACTGCAAACGCAGCAATATAACCTTCATCTTGTAGCAACTGGGCTACAGATACTTTTAACTTAGAAGACGGCATACTCACACTCGCATGACCAGCCAATTGGCCGTTGCGAATACGAGTTAGCATGTCCGCTAAGGGATCTTGCATACTCATTTAAAATTCCTCTGTTGTACAGCGCCCTAAAAAGTGTAAGAAAGAGTGCCATTACGACACTCTTCTCGCACTAATCGGAATTGCTTACCAACTAGCTTTTTTCAGGCCAGGAACGTTACCTTTCATGCCTTCTTCACGTAGTTTAATACGAGAAAGCTTGAATTTACGGTATACGCCATGTGGACGACCTGTGATTTGGCAGCGGTTACGTAAACGGCTCTTTGAAGAATCACGTGGAAGCTTTTGCAATTGAATTTGCGCAGCCCAACGATCTTCATCAGAAGAATCAACGTTTAAGATAATCGCCTTCAGTGCAGCGCGTTTCTCAGCGTGTTTAGCTACTAGCTTCTCACGTTTCGCTTCGCGCTGTTTCATACTGATCTTAGCCATGAGACTTACCCTTAGTTACGGAACGGGAAGTTCAATGCTTTCAATAAAGCATGACCTTCTTCGTTCGTATTAGCTGTAGTAGTGATAGTGATATCCATACCGCGAATCTTATCGACTTTGTCGTATTCGATTTCTGGAAAGATAATCTGTTCTTTCACGCCCATGCTGTAGTTACCACGGCCGTCGAATGATTTACCATTCAAGCCACGGAAGTCACGTACACGAGGAAGCGAGATGTCGATTAGACGATCAAGGAATTCCCACATACGATCTGCGCGCATGGTTACTTTACAGCCAATTGGGTAGCCATCACGTACTTTAAAGCTTGCAACAGACTTGCGAGCCTTAGTAACAACTGCTTTTTGACCTGACATTGCTTCCATATCGGAAACGGCGTTATCAAGAAGTTTCTTATCGCCTAACGCTTCACCAACACCCATATTCAGGGTGATTTTAGTAACGCGTGGCACTTCCATAACGTTTTTGTAACCAAACTCTTCAGTCAACTTGGCTACAACATCTGATTTGTACAGTTCTTTCAAACGTGACATATCTGCTTCTCCTAGTTGCTTTAAGCGATTACTTCGCCGGTTGATTTGAAAACACGCACTTTAGTCTCGCCTTCAACTTTAAAGCCAACACGGTCGGCTTTTTCAGTTTTAGGATTCCAGATTGCAACGTTAGAAACTTGAATTCCAGCTTCTTTTTCAACGATGCCACCTGGTTGCTGTAGCTGCGGGTTAGGCTTTTGGTGTTTTTTCACCATGTTAATGCCGGTAATGATAACACGATTGTCGGCAAGTACTTTAACTACTTTGCCTCGTTTACCATTATCTTTTCCAGCAATAACAATTACTTCGTCATCTCTACGAATTTTTAACATGCTATCTCTACCCCTATAACACTTCTGGTGCTAGGGAAATGATCTTCATGAACTTCTCAGATCGAAGTTCACGAGTCACTGGCCCAAAAATACGGGTACCGATAGGTGCATCTGAGGCATTTAACAATACTGCAGAATTCGTATCGAAGCGGATGATAGAACCATCCGGACGACGAACACCTTTACGTGTACGAACAACAACCGCTGTAAGTACTTGACCCTTCTTAACTTTACCGCGTGGAATTGCTTCCTTAACGGATACCTTAATAAGGTCGCCTATGCGGGCATAGCGACGGTGTGAACCGCCTAAAACCTTAATACACATTACACGTTTGGCGCCGCTGTTATCAGCAACATCCAGCATTGATTGTGTTTGGATCATGCCATTTGCTCCTAGTAACTGCGCTAAACCTTAACGGCGCGCTCATCAACAGTAACCAACGTCCAAGTCTTTGTTTTAGACAATGGACGAGATTCCTTAACAGTAACCACGTCACCAATTTGGCATTCGTTGTTCGCGTCGTGTGCGTGTACTTTCGTAGAACGCTTCACGAATTTCTTGTAGATCGGGTGCTGAACACGACGCTCTACAAGAACAGTGATGGTTTGATCCATCTTATCGCTTACAACCTTACCAGTAAGGGTGCGTGCAGTAGTTTGTTCACTCATGATTATTCACCTGCCTTC
The DNA here is from genome assembly GCA_937125395.1 of uncultured Glaciecola sp. Lineage (GTDB taxonomy): Bacteria > Pseudomonadota > Gammaproteobacteria > Enterobacterales > Alteromonadaceae > Opacimonas. Next base: position 61,148 of record CAKZLI010000065.1, on the reverse strand, counting down.
TGAGCTAGCACGGTTTTTACGCGAGCTATGTTACGACGCGTCTGCTTGATTAGGTGAGATTGACCCAACTGACCAGTAGACTTCTGCATGCGCAACTTAAATTGATCGCTCAACAGCTCTTCTAGCTGAGTTTGTAACTCAGCTACTGTCTTATCTTTTAAATCGATCGCCGTCATCACATCACCGTCCGTTTAACGAATGTCGTAGCAATAGGCAATTTAGCCGCTGCAAGTTCGAAAGCTTCACGAGCTAACTCTTCACTTACACCTTCCATTTCGTATAAAACACGACCTGGTTGGATCTGGCATACCCAGTATTCTACGTTACCCTTACCTTTACCCTGACGAACCTCAAGAGGCTTGCTGGTAATCGGCTTATCAGGAAAAATGCGAATCCAGATTTTCCCGCCACGCTTGATTTTACGAGTCATTGTACGACGCGCAGCTTCAATTTGACGAGCTGTAATGCGACCTCGGCCAGTAGCCTTAAGGCCATACTCACCGAAGCTCACTTTACTTCCGCGAGCCAGGCCACGGTTGCGGCCTTTCATCATTTTGCGGAACTTTGTACGTTTTGGCATCAACATGGTTAAAAACCCCTATGAACGGCCGCCTTTCTTTTTGCCTTGGTTTTTAGCACGGTTTCGAACTTCTTCGATACCACCCAAGACTTCACCTTTGAAGATCCATACTTTTACGCCGATAACGCCGTAAGTAGTATGTGCTTCGCAAGTACCATAATCGATGTCCGCACGTAGTGTGTGCAAAGGAACGCGTCCTTCACGATACCACTCAGAACGAGCGATCTCAGCACCACCTAAACGACCACCAACTTGAATCTTGATACCTTCAGCACCGCCACGCATAGCATTCTGAACGGCGCGCTTCATAGCACGACGGAACATAATACGACGCTCTAGCTGGCTAGCAACGCTTTGCGCTACTAATTTAGCATCAAGATCTGGTTTGCGGATCTCTTCAATATTGATGTGTACCGGAATACCCATCATATCAGTGATTTCTTTACGTAGTTTTTCTACGTCTTCGCCTTTCTTACCAATCACGATGCCTGGACGGGCAGTGTGAATAGTAACTTTCGCATTTTGCGAAGGACGTTCGATAACTACTTTGCTTACTGAAGCTTTAACAAGACGTTTCTCAATAAGAGTACGTACTTGGATATCAGTTAACAAATTATCTGCATATTTGTCGCTTCCGGCATACCAAACACTATTATGGTCTTTGGTGATACCGAGACGAATACCAGTAGGATGTACTTTCTGACCCATCTTCGGCTCCCTATTTCTCAGACACTTTGACAGTGATGTGGCAAGAACGCTTTAAGATACGATCAGCACGACCCTTAGCACGCGGACGAATACGCTTCATAGTCAAGCCTTCGTCAACAAAGATGGTTGATACAGTCAACTCATCAATGTCAGCACCGTTATTATGCTCAGCATTTGCAATGGCTGAATTAAGTACTTTCTTTACCAAGCCCGCAGCTTTTTTAGTGCTGAAGTTCAAAAGCTCAAGAGCCTCTTCAACACTTTTGCCACGGATCTGGTCAGCCACTAAGCGCGCTTTCTGTGCAGAAATATTGGCACCTTTTAAAATTGCAGCTACTTCCATCATTTCCTCCAAGTAGCGCTTAGCGCTTAGCTTTCTTATCCGCTGCGTGACCTTTATAGGTACGAGTAGCAGCGAATTCACCGAGTTTATGACCCACCATATCTTCAGTTACGAAGACTGGCACATGTTGGCGACCGTTATGAACACCGATGGTCAAACCCACCATGTCCGGAAAAATCACCGAGCGACGCGACCAAGTTTTGATTGGACGCTTTTCATTTTTCTCTATGGCGGCCTCTACCTTCTTCATTAGATGAAGATCGATAAAAGGGCCTTTCTTTAATGAACGTGGCACGTCTTAATCCTCTACTTAGATCCGCGACGGCGTACAATTAGCTTATTTGTACGCTTGTTTTTACGTGTTTTGTAGCCTTTAGTTGGCGTACCCCAAGGTGACACTGGGTGACGACCACCCGATGTCTTACCTTCACCACCACCGTGTGGGTGATCTACCGGGTTCATGGCAACACCACGAACAGTTGGGCGAATTCCGCGCCAGCGCGATGCACCAGCTTTACCTAATGAACGAAGCATATGTTCAGCATTACCAATCTCACCGATAGTTGCACGGCAGTCAGATAAGACTTTACGTACTTCACCAGAGCGAAGACGCAATGTTACATAAGCTCCATCACGCGCTAATATTTGCGCATAAGCACCAGCAGAACGTGCAATTTGTGCACCTTTGCCTGGCTTCATTTCGATGGCATGTACTGTTGAACCAACAGGGATATTACGCATTGGTAATGCATTACCCGCTTTAATTGGTGCATCAGCTCCAGATTGAATTGCATCTCCAGCTTTTAGACCTTTAGGGGCTAAAATATAGCGACGCTCACCATCTGCATAAAGCACAAGTGCGATATTAGCAGAACGGTTTGGATCATATTCTAAACGTTCGACTTTGGCTGGTATGCCGTCTTTATTACGTTTGAAATCAACTATACGATAGTGCTGCTTGTGACCACCACCGATGTGACGTACCGTAATACGACCATTGTTGTTACGACCACCAGATTTGCTCTTTTTATCAAGTAAAGGAGCATGTGGTGCGCCTTTATGCAAATCAGGATTAACAACTTGGACAACGTGACGACGACCGGCAGAAGTTGGCTTAGCTTTCAATAATGGCATTTCTAATCCCCTTCTTACTCGCCTGCACCGACGAAGTCGATGTCTTGACCTTCTTTAAGCACAACATATGCTTTTTTCCAGTCACTGCGTTTGCCGAAAGACTGACCGTGACGCTTGGTTTTACCCTTACAATTCACAGTACGAACATTGCTGACTTCCACTTCGAAAAGCTTCTCAACAGCAGCTTTAATTTCTGCTTTGTTCGCGTCTTTAACTACTTTAAATACAACAGTATTGTTGATTTCAGAAGCCATTGTAGACTTTTCTGAAACGTGAGGTGCTAAAAGCACTTTTAATAAACGTTCTTCGTTCATGCTAATGCCTCCTCAAGTTGTTTAACCGCATCCGCTGTCATTAACACTTTATCAAATGCAATTAAGCTTACTGGATCAATACCTTGTACATCGCGTACATCAACTTTATACAAGTTGCGTGACGCTAAGAATAAGTTCTCGTCGACCTCAGGGGTCACGATTAATACGTCAGTCAAATTATAAGTACTAAGTTGTGCTAAAAGCGCTTTAGTCTTAGGTGCGTCAACACCAAAATTTTCTACAACGATTAAACGTTCTTGACGAACTAATTCAGATAAGATGCTACGGATTGCGCCGCGGTACATCTTTTTATTTACTTTTTGTTCAAAGCTACGTGGTTTCGCTGCAAATGCACGACCACCACCAACCCAGATTGGGCTGCGGATAGTACCAGCACGGGCACGACCTGTACCTTTTTGATTCCATGGCTTCTTACCACCACCACGGACTTCAGCACGAGTTTTTTGTGCTTTTGTACCTTGACGCGCGCCTGCACCGAATGCAACAACGACTTGATGAACAAGTGCTTCGTTGAATTCAAGTCCGAAGGTTGCATCTGATACTTCAAGAACGCTATTCGCGTCTTTTAATGTTAATTCCATCAGTTTACTCCCCAGACGTTATGCTTTGACAGCTGGACGTACGATTACATCGCCGCCAATTGCACCAGGAACGGCACCTTTTATTAATAAAAGGTTATTCTCAGCATCTACACGTACCAGTTCTAAAGACATAGTAGTGACGCGTTTGTTGCCCATTTGGCCCGCCATCTTCTTACCTTTAAATACTTTACCTGGTGATTGGTTTTGACCAATTGAACCAGGAGCACGATGTGATAATGAGTTACCGTGAGTCATACGCTGTGAGCTGAAGTTCCAACGCTTGATAGCGCCTTGGAAACCTTTACCTTTAGAGGTACCAGCAACGTCGACTTTGGTGGTGTCATTAAACAATTCAACAGTAATTTCACTGCCTACTGCAATGTCTTCACCTTCGCTTCCGTCAAGACGGAATTCCCACAAACCACTACCCGCTTCAACACCGGCTTTAGCAAAATGACCTGCTTCAGCTTTGTTTACACGGTTGGCTTTCTTAGTGCCAGCAGTAACTTGTAGTGCACGATAACCGTCAGTTTCTTCAGTACGTAACTGAGTAACACGGTTTGGGGTCGCTTCAATAACGGTCACAGGAATAGACACACCATCTTCAGTGAAGATACGCGTCATACCTACTTTACGACCGACTAGACCAATCGCCATATTAAAACCCTCTCTTGTTAGCCCAGGCTGATTTGAACATCAACACCAGCAGCCAAGTCCAATCTCATTAATGCATCAACCGTTTTATCAGTTGGTTCAATGATATCTACTAAACGTTTATGTGTACGGATTTCATACTGATCACGAGCGTCTTTGTTGACGTGTGGTGAAGTAAGAACCGTATAACGCTCTTTGCGTGTTGGTAATGGAATAGGTCCAGATACCTGTGCGCCTGTACGTTTCGCCGTTTCCACGATCTCCGCAGTTGATTGATCAATCAACTTATGGTCGAACGCTTTCAAACGTATGCGAATTCTTTGATTTGGCATCGATTAAGCTCCAATCGAAAGAACAAAAAAAATCACCTTCTCCAACCATTCTTATTTGGTAGAAAAGATGTGCGTAAACCGATGATCCCATATCGGGATCCTGTTCATAGTATTAGTATTGCACCCTAACTATTGCTAGTTTGCTGCCATTATCCCAAATTAATATACCTGTGATAATAACTACTAATGGCATCGTCTTCTTCGACGAATGCGCGCAGATTATACATGTCATAGCCTAGTTTGCAAGGACTGATTTACTATTATTGCATTTACAGCTCTACTTAAGCACGGTTTTGCAGCATGTATTAGGTTTAACCATACATTACTCTCGCGCTTGGTCTATCTTGATCAGTATTATTATTCTAATTATTGCTCTGGAGAGCCATTATTATCCAAACGTATCTTGCTAATGTCACTCTCGACAATATTACCGCTACCATGGACGCTTCGGATTCGTTACAAGAGATCTTTTGTGATGTTGCGGCTGCTTTAATTAATTATTTTCAAGTTGAGCATGTCACTGTCTTTCAACACCGTCACCAACAACAGGATTTGTTAGCCCGTTTTACAACTGGCATTAATCATCAACCTATTTCTGTTGCTATCGATCCTCAATCCATTGTTGGTTTTGTTGCGATGTCCAAAGTACCGCTTATCATTCCAGATCCCTTTGACACCTCTGCGTTGTTTGCGATCCATCCTCGTTTACAATTTGTTGATCACCTTGAGCCACTTGAGCCACTTGAGCCACTTGAGCAAACACCGCGTTGCCGCACTGTCAATATCTTGTGTGTCCCTATCATTCATGCACATACTCTCCTTGGCGTACTGCAACTCACTAATAGACACCCGGTTGTGTTTTGTGAACGTGATCTGCGTGACGCCCAGACGATTGCTCAGTCTTTAGGTGATTCATTTAGATACGAATTAGGCGGGACTGCTCGGCCTTTTGATCATCTCATCCACCGTCAGCTGATCTCAGACAAAGCCTTGAGTGGCTTATTGGCTGATAAATATACACAACTAGACCCTACATTACTGATTCAAAAATTAATATCAGAACATCGAGTTAATCCCATGGATATCGGAAGGGCTTTAGCAATCCATTATCAAGTGCCATTTATTCATTACGCTCCTGATGTATACCATGTATATCGGCATGAGCACCGCCTGAATGTATCGTATCTCAAGCGGAATTTCGTCGCGATCATCGCAGATAACCATGACACACCTATCATATTAATGGCTGAGCCAAATAATACTGCTTTAATTATGGAAATTGAACGCGCGTTAAGTTTCGATGCGTATCATATAGCGGTGGGTTTAGCCCCACATATTTTGCAATTTTTAGGTGAAGCAGACAATGGTACCGGCCCTGCAGAAATGAATGATATCTTAGATGAGATTGGCATTCAGTCGGATGAGCTAGATGATGCATTAGAAGAAATGTCTGACGATGCCCCTGCTGTAGTTCGTCTGGTTTCACGCATCTTACATGATGCAAAGCATCATAATGCCTCTGACATTCATATCGATCCTGAAAAATCAGCACCAACTAGAGTCCGTATGCGGGTTGATGGTGTTTGTCGCGATATTAACCATGTGCCAGCTTCGCACCATAATGCTGTCATTGCTCGAATTAAGATTTTAGCTAACCTGAATATCGCCGAAAAACGTTTACCACAAGACGGTAAGTTATCCTTCAAATTGTCCGGTCAAATCATCGAAGTGCGCGTCGCGACTATTCCTACGGTTGCGGGTGAAGGTGTCGTGATGCGGATCTTAGCGACTGGTGGAGCACTGCCTATCGAGCATATGAACCTGACATCTACTAATCTGACGATGTTGCAACAGATCATGCATAAGCCGCACGGTATTATGCTAGTAGTCGGTCCGACAGGTTCAGGTAAAACCACGACTTTACATGCTATTTTGGGTCATCTTAATACCCCTGACAAAAAAATCTGGACAGCTGAAGACCCTGTCGAAATAACCCAACCAGGATTACAACAAGTCCAAGTTAATCCCAAGATCGGATTTAGCTTTGCACATGCCCTACGTGCTTTTTTGCGAGCAGATCCTGACATTATCCTAATTGGTGAATTGCGTGATAAAGAAACGGCTCATACAGGTATTGAAGCGTCTTTGACTGGGCACCTAGTCCTATCAACATTGCATACCAACTCTGCCCCTGAAACAATTACTCGGTTACTTGATTTTGACGTTGACCCGGTTAATTTTTCTGATGCTTGTGTCGGTATTTTAGCGCAACGATTGATCAGGACCTTATGCACTGACTGCAAAACACCTTATACCGCCTCAGCACAAGAACGTGCCTTTATACTGCGCCAGTATGGTCAAGACAATATCGCCGAGTTGGTGATGCCTGACCCGTTGATCCTCTATCAAACAACGGGCTGTAAATTGTGTAATGACAGCGGCTATCGAGGTCGCACTGCAGTGCATGAACTTTTAACGATGACCGAAGCATTACGCGGATTAATCTATCAATCTGCTAGTGTTAGCCAATTAGCTCAACAAGCCTCTCAGGATGGTATGCGTACTCTAATGCAAGATGGACTACAAAAAGTATTACGCGGTTTGACTGACATTAAACAAATTCAGATTCTAGGTGGGGTTGAATAACCCACTTCAACATTCAATACAATCTGCTAGCAGTAATTGCGTAAAACAATCAAAATATTTATCGATTTGGTCATCTAGACCACTCTCTTGTACTTGATATCCAAATGACCAAGCTTGCATACGGGCTCGGTTTGCAGCTTGAATGTCATATAAATAATCACCAACGTAAGCAATCTGCTGTGGCGCTATTGCCCATTCATTCGCAATCGATGTTAAGGCTGTTGGGTTAGGCTTACTTGGCGCATCTTCGCGAGTAATAATCGTATTGATTGGGATTTGATTATTAGTGATCTTCATGGACGTTGCCACACGACAATTACGTGTCACTATGGCCATCGGTATATCGTAGCGAGCCAACTGCTCAACAAATGCTTGCGCACCACGGATCCATGTGGCCGTTAATGCATCGTCCAATTCCATTTGCACTATCGATAAGTGTGCTAGTTTGCGTTGGTTATCGTCAGCTATCTGATCGACAAAAGTCAATATATCTTGCCCCTCTGGACAACCAACCGCGTCCCTCATTTTAACAAAATCCAAATCGCTGGTCACCAAAGTGCCATCTAAATCGAATATGAATCCTTTAGGTTTATTTTGATAGGCCATGTATTTATATCATCAATGTGAATGTGTCGATAGTCTACACTATCTAACGCCAATGTTCTGTGACTGCATGGTCGATAAAACGTTGTTATAACAGTGTAACTGAACCGTATTATTGACAGTTTATTTTGGGAATATCTAACCATTGTGTTGTGTATTGAGGTGATAAATACGCCCGACGCATACGCCATTTAGGCATAATGCCTTTGGATGCGACACCCAATGTATGCGCCCCATATTTACGATTAATCGTATCCATACATGACATCAATTCGGGGTTATCTTGGTTACTATCAAATAAATCTGTTTGAATATATTCGTTCTGTACTAACTCAATCGCACCCGCCCCAGACTTATGAAAAATAACACCCAATTTAAAAATTGCCTGAGTTGCTTCCGTGGCAGCTAGCACGAGCTGAATCGTATCAGCTGTAGGCACCGCAAAGCGATGGATCACGGATTGATGGTAGTACTGTTCCGGCTGAAATGGATTGGACCGCGCAAAAAACTGTATCGCTTTCACAGCACTTCCCTGACGCCGAGCTTTAGCTCCGACATGCTCGGCATGCAAACACAGGGATTGGCGTAAGCTCATTAAATCTGTGATTTTTTCGCCAAATGCCCGCGTCGAAAATATTTGCTGTTTGGCAGCACGTTCATCATCCCACGTTAAACAATGCTCATTATTCAACTCGCGCACTGTGCGTTCAATTTCCACCGAAAATTGCTTACGCATCGCTTTAGGTGACGCGCAGGCTAATTGCCAAGCCGTATGGATCCCCAGTATGGCTAACCGTGCTGCAATGCGCTTACCGACACCCCACACATCTTGCGTATGCATTTGTTTGAGTACCCGTTCTCGGATCATCGGATTATCAATTACCGCTATACCACGACTAAAACCAGGTAACCGTTTTCCTGCATGGCTAGCAGCTTTAGCTAAGGTCGGCGTACTAGCAATCCCCACCCCGACAGGTAAACGTGTTTCACGCCACACAGCTCGACGTATCGACTGTCCATACGGCTCCCAGCCTACTTCTGGTATAAACCCATCAAATTGTAAAAAACATTCATCAATTGAATATACATGCTGTTCCGGTGCAAAGCGCCCAGCAACATGCATCATTTTATTGGATAAATCATCATACAACTCATAATTAGAAGAACGAATGACACAACCAAACTGAGCGAGTTGATCTTTAACTTCATGATAAGGGCCAAATTTTTTAACTCCCGTTTGTTTAGCTCGATCACACATGGCACAGATACAGCCATCATTATTCGTTAACACCACCACCGGCTTGCGTCGAATACTCGGATCGAATACTTTTTCAGCAGAAGCATAAAAACTATTCGCATCCACTAAGGCAAACATTTATTAACCATCTTAGAATGACGATGCATCCGGATTGAACGGATCACCACGCCTTCCTCATCAAAAATATCGTCTTGGCGTAGCTCATATGGCACATGTTCATCTGCTGCTGAAAAGAGTATTAATTTACGACGGTCAAATAATTTACAGACAAATACACCATTCAGATTCGCCACCACAATGTCTAATGGCGAGCGCTGAGCAGCACGATCGACGATCAACAAGTCACCATCAAATATACCATATCCCTGCATCGAGTCGCCCTTCGCCAAACCGATAAATGTCGCACTAGGGTGCTCAATCAATAACTCATCCAAATCTAATCCTAGCTGCTTATACTCAGCCGCCGGTGACTCAAAGCCAGCAATACCAGCTTGTGCCGCGAGTGGGATCACTTGCAACATACTTTACCCTTTATTTAAAATAACTGTATGCATATACAGTATAGATCATCAGACAAAATGTAAATATTTACTGTTAATTTATACAGTATTGCGTATACTTAACAAAACGTCGCAATCATGGAGCGCAATAATGGCCGTAATTACACAATATGTAGTGCAACATAAAGGGGTAGATAAACTGGTGACTACCGACAAACGAGAAGCTGATAAATACGACAAAATGCTGAGCATCGCCGATAACTTAGCCCAATACATTGCCGCTAAAGGGGTCGCGTTAGACGATACTATATGCGAAGAATTATCGATTATTCTGGCCAAGAACAAAGACGGTGTGGCTAAGCTTTTCCGTGGTGTTGAAGCCGACGAAGTCCTTGACTCAGAAAGTGCTGATGTGGTTTCTATCAATGATGCTGCCAGCGATAAGTAAAAAAACCTAGCACCACTGCCAAATCATCTATACTGCTATATACACCATTATTATGTGATGCCCTGACGCAGCATAATAAATAGCAACTAAGGATGGTTATGAGCACATCACAGCAAACCGAACACGCGGTGTTTGAACGTATTTTTGCACGTACACTAACGCACGAAGGGGGTTATAGCGATCACCCTCAAGATCGTGGTGGTGAAACACGTTACGGCATCACCAACAATACCTTAAAAGCCTTCCAAGACGCTTACATTCCACAAAATCAAGCCGATTCACTCAATGATAATACTGAATTAACTGCCCATTCATTGGCGCAGGTACAGATTGCTAACTTGTCACAAACACAAGCACGACACATTTATAGGGTAATGTATTACCAACAACCCAAAATATACTTACTGACCAGCGCTGTACAACCCATAGTATTTGATATGGCAGTCAATCATGGCCCGAGCCAATCTATCAAAATCCTACAACAAGTCATGAACCTAACCGGTATCGCCAATATTGCACAAGACGGTGTGTTAGGACCGATTACAGCGCGAGCATGTGACAACATTTATCAGCAGATGGGGCATTATTTTATTAATGCCTTATGTGATGAACGCATTGCCTTTTATCAACGCATTGTCGCTCGTCATCCCAGCCAGCAGGTATTTTTACGTGGCTGGATCAATCGTGCTAACACATATTATGTAGCCTAAGTAACACTTAGCAGAAAAAGGAACACTGATGAGTATATTAACTTCTATTCCATTGATTGGCGATTTAGTCGACAAAATTGCCAATGGTGTCGATGAGCTGATCACTAGCGATGAAGAACGTGGCAATATTGACATTGAAAAACAACGGATTGCATTACAACAGCTCGCTGCAGAACTCAAAGAGCAGCATATGCAGTTACAAATTAATTTAGCGCAAGCCAATCATCCGAGTATTTTTGTTGCTGGCGCAAGACCCGCGATTATTTGGATCGGTGCATTAGGTTTGGCTTATGAGGCATTATTACGTCCACTAGGCAGTTGGATCATCATGTTAAGCTTGGATATGACGAGTATCTTGGGTGAGGCGGCATTTCAAAATGCAACAAGTGCACAAATCACTGCAGTCAGTACTTTTTACCAACTTCCCTCAATGAATACTGAGTTATTTATGCCGATTATCTTAGGTGTATTAGGGATCGGTGGATTTAGAACATGGGAAAAAATCAATGGTAAAGCAAGTAACAATCTTAATCCGCAAAGCGAAGAATTTGAAGCATTAACCAAAATTATGATTGAAAAACATAAACAGCAACAACAGCAACAAATACAACGACTGACCGGCAATCCTTCCATAGATGCCTACCATCAAGCACAGCAAAAAGATGACTATCGCCCCAAATACACGGTAGAATAATGCAAAGTTTTACTCATTTATTATCAAGGAATTTGTCACATGCGATATTTACATACCATGGTACGGGTGCAAGATTTAGATGCATCGCTGCATTTTTACTGTGAATTATTAGGACTAGTCAATGTCAGCCGCTATGACAGTGAGAAAGGCCGTTTTTCGTTGATATTTTTGGCAGCACCCGATGATGTTGAGCGTGCAAAAGAAGACAAAGCGCCACTACTTGAATTAACTTATAACTGGGATGCCGAAGCCTATACCGGCGGCCGTAATTTTGGACACTTAGCCTATAGAGTCGATGATATCTATGCAACCTGTCAACGTTTACAAGACGGTGGCATCATTATCAATCGCCCTCCTCGTGATGGTCACATGGCATTTGTACGCTCGCCAGATGGCATTTCTATCGAGTTACTGCAAGAAGGCGATCATTTAGCCCCTCAAGAACCTTGGGCAAGTATGTCAAATACTGGCGAATGGTAACGAAGCATTCTGTATGACACCTGCAATTAATCTTGCCAAAGATGCACAGATTCGATTTACGACACACCGTTATCAATCGGATCCTAGTGCACCATCGTACGGATTAGAAGCTGCTGATAAGCTCAATGTGCAACCTGATAGCGTATTTAAAACGTTGGTAACTGAATGCGATGGACAACTCATTGTCGCCATTATACCAGTCACACACTCACTGTCACTCAAACACGTAGCTAAAGCGGTAAATGCCAAAAAGGCGACCATGGCAAATCCAGAATTGGTCGCCAAAAAAACCGGCTATGTAATGGGCGGAGTCAGCCCTTTAGGTCAAAAGACATCGCTCGTAACACTCCTCGATACACGTGCCCAGACACTCAATACCATCTATATCAGCGCTGGAAAACGGGGTTTAGAGATTGCCCTTGCACCAAAAGATTTACAAAACCTAACGCAAGCAACCCTTGTTGATCTCTGTGTCTAAACTTTATTCTTAGCACAAATTCAGGTACCGTGTGTTCTCGATAATATATATATATTTAACATCTAGGAGCAAAGGGTTGTCAGCCATTACCATAAACCAATTACACTTTGCTTATTCGGACACTCCCGTCCTTCAGATTGAGTCATTTGATATGGCGTTAGGTGAGCGCGTGTTTTTATCTGGCCCATCGGGCTGTGGTAAAAGCACCCTACTAAATTTACTCAGCGGTACATTAGCACAAAGTGATCCGCGCGATAGCATCCAGGTTTTAGGTCAATCATTACAAGTACTTACAGCCCGAGAATCTGATCAGTTTCGCGCACGCAATATGGGGATCGTCTTCCAACAATTTAACTTAATTGGGTATTTAACCGTTGCACAAAATATAGCCCTCAGTACCGAATTTCATTCTTGCGACAAACGACAACTACTCGCACAGATCCCTATGTTACTCAATCAGCTCAACCTGCCTGAGCAGATTCTAAATCAAACAGCCAACAGCTTGAGTGTCGGTCAACAACAACGTGTCGCCATCGCCCGAGCAATGATTCACCAACCTAAGCTATTGATCGTCGATGAACCAACATCAGCCCTAGATGAGGCCGCGACAGATGGGTTTATGGATACACTGATCAGTATGAGTGACGCTGCACAAATGAGTGTGTTGTTTGTCAGTCATGACCAGCGTTTAGCTCGCTATTTTTCACGCCATGTCGCGCTCAATGACATTAATAAAGGTGGGTCTGTATGCGTTTAACTATTGCGCTACAAAGTCTCAAGTACCGCCGTAAATCGGTATTGTTAACATTGTTTGCTGTGACGGTGAGTTTATTATTGCTGTTTGCAGTAGAGCATACTCGCCATGCTGCAAAAAGCAGTTTTACGCGCACTATTTCAGGTACAGATTTAATTGTTGGCCCACGCACAGGTCCTATCAACTTATTACTCTATTCCGTTTTTAAAATTGGCATCCCCAGTAATTCAATTAGTTATGACAGCTTTACAACACTGGCAAAGCACCCACAAGTAAAATGGGCAGTACCGATTGCATTAGGCGATTCACATCATGGTTTTCCAGTCGTAGGCACTAACGCCGATATATTTACTTATTTGCAATATGGACAACAGCAACCATTAACATTTAGGGCCGGAGGCGTATTTGAGCAAGATACTCAAGTCGTAATTGGCGCAAAAGTTGCTGGACACCATAATTACAAAATTGGCGATACACTTCATCTGCACCATGGTGTGGGGCATGTGAGTTTTCATCAACATGATGATGTCGAATTTACTATCGCAGGAATACTCAATGCGACAGGTACGCCAATAGATCAAACCGTACACATCTCTTTAGCTGGGCTAGCACTAGCACATGAACAGGATGCACGAATCGCCACTACCCCATCATCATCAAATTTAACCGCAATCTATATTGGTTTAAAATCCAAAATTGGTACCTTATTAATGCAGCGCGCGGTCAACCAATATCAGGATGAACCCTTAATGTCGATTATTCCTGGGGTAGTCTTGAATGAATTATGGCAGTTAGTGGGCTTTGTAGAATATTTATTAATCGGTATTGCATGGATGATCGTCGGTGCAACTACATTAGGCTTAGCAACGATGTTACTGGCTTCGATGCGTGAACGCAGTCAAGAAATGGCAGTATTACGAAGTGTCGGCGCATCACCGTGGGTCATTTTTTGGTTGATCCAAAGTGAAGCATTATTAATAACACTCAGTGCCACACTGCTCAGTTTACTCCTACTCAGTCTAACCTTACTTATCTCACAAGGCTGGATTGCGGCAGAGTTTGGGATATTTTTGGATACCAATGTATTCAGTCTTGCCACACTGGTAATCGTACTTGGAGTACTCATCACAACATTGATAACGGCCTGTGTACCAGCATATTGGGCTTACCAACATAACTTACAACATACCCTAAAATAACAAACACACTAGAGAAAATTTATGTCAATTTATCGTTTATCTTGTTTTGTCACTGCATTAGCAATCATGGGCTGCTCCCCCACTCACACCGATAAGGTTAACACCGATTCAAATCAAACAATCGCCGCAAAGGGAATGACTATGCCTACCACATCACCATTTACCCCGACTAACGATTTATGGCTTGAAGAGGTCCAGGGTGAACAAGCACTCAGCCAAGTCAATCAATGGAATGCCAATACCCTTAATAAACTCACTATCGACCCTCGTTTTAGTCAATATGAGCAAGCTGCACTTGATATTGTTAACGCCCAAGATAAAATTGCTTATGGTAATTATCGCGGTGGGTATGTGTATAATTTTTGGCAAGATGAAACACATGTCAGAGGCGTGATCCGACGCACAACACTTGACAGCTATATGTCTAACGATGTGCAATGGGATGAGTTACTCAGCATTGACGCATTAGCTAAAAGCGAAAAGAAAAACTGGGTATACAAAGGCTCAACTTGCTTAGCGACTAATTATGATCGCTGCATGATCCGGTTGTCTGATGGCGGTAAAGACGCCGTTGAAGTCAGAGAGTGGGATCATGGTACAAAATCGTTTGTCGAAAACGGACTATTTATCCCAGAAGCCAAGAACACGTTTATGTGGCAAGATGCGAACACGCTGATCGTCGGTACCGATTGGGATGACAATGCATTGACTGAAAGCGGCTATGCCCGTGTATTAAAAACCGTGAAACGTGGACAAACATTAGACCAAGCGCAACATGTATTTAGTGCTAACAAGACGGATATTCTAGCTGCGGCATACCAACTAGAAGTAAATAAAAATCAATTCATCACACTCATTCATCAAAGTGAAACCTTCTATCATAACAGTACATTTTGGTTACGTGATGATGGTTCAACGGTTCCTTTACCATTACCCAAACAGTCTTCTATTACCGGCGTATTTAAACAACAATTATTAGTTTCTCTGCAAGAAGACTGGGTAGTGGATGGCCAAACCTATGCACAAGGCCAACTTGTATCATTTGATTTTGGACAGTGGTTAACGGATCAACGCATTCGTAATCTACAAATCGTCTATGCGCCAACGAATAGCACATCAATTGACTCAGTCTCCATAACGCAGTCCAAAGTGCTGGTCAATGTACTTGAGCATGTTGTAAATAAAATTTATGCCTTTGATATTGTTCAAACAACACAAGCGCAATGGCAAGCTGAGCAACTCGATTTACCGACTAACAGTGCGTTACGCATAAGTTCAGCAAATGATAAAACCGATATTGTATTTATTAATAGTGAAGGATTTACGACACCTGACTCGTTGTACAAATTAAATGTGTTAGGTGGTAACGCTGAGATTATCAAGTCAATTCCATCACGTTTTAACGATGCCGATTTTGTCGTTAAACAGCGCTTTACAACATCAAAAGATGGTACTCAAGTGCCGTATTTTGTGGTGGCTCACAAGAACACACAGCTTGATGGTAACAATCCAACTTTGTTGTATGGCTATGGTGGTTTTGAGATATCACTGACCCCGAGTTATTCAGGTGTCAGGGGTAAATTATGGCTAGAAAATGGTGGTGTGTATGTACTTGCTAACATTAGAGGTGGCGGTGAATATGGGCCAGCATGGCATCAAGCCGGGTTAAAAACTAAGCGACAAGTGATTTATGATGACTTTATCGCTGTGGCTGAAGATCTTATCGCAACTCGTTACACAACCCCAAACAAACTTGGAATTATGGGCGGCTCCAATGGCGGATTATTAATGGGCGTCATGTATACTCAGCGACCTGATTTATTTAATGCAGTGGTTTGCCAAGTCCCGCTTCTCGATATGTTGCGCTATCATAAACTGTTAGCCGGTGCGTCTTGGGTAGGCGAATATGGCAGCCCTGAGATCCCAGAAGAGCGCGCTTTTTTAGAATCAATATCACCACTGCATAACATCCAAGCTGATACACAATACCCAAGTATCTTTTTTGTGACTTCCACAAAAGATGATCGAGTGCATCCCGCGCATGCCCGAAAAATGGCTAATGCGCTTGCGCAAATGGGTTATTCATTTGAATATTATGAAAATATTGATGGCGGTCATTCAGCCAGCGCCAACCTAGCTGAATCAGCTAAGCGAGCAGCATTAGAGTATGTATATTTAGCGCAACAACTGATGGATTAGAAAAATAGCCTCATCGTTGGCTGAATTTATGTAATACTTTCAGCTAACGATACTATGATTAACTTTGTGATAACAATAAGAGATCACCCCATTATGCTTCAAACGACCGACAGTACCATAGTTAGAAAACGATTAGCGAGCCGCAGTGCTCTAGTGATTTTTTGCCTATTACCATGGTTAAGTGTTGCCAATTCAATGCCTGCAGACAATATTTGGCAAGTCGTAAAAGCTCAAGCAAAAACAAGTTCAACAGAGCCTACTGCACAGCGATTTACTTTTGACCAAGATGCTTTTCAGGGGCGATGGGCAAACAGCTCATCACGTGTATTGAGCGTTCCAGCACCGGATGGAGAGTTACATCAGTTTCATTTAGTGGAAAGTCATGTAATGCCTGCAGCGTTAATGGAAAAATTTCCAACGATACGCGCGTACAAAGGGGTCAGTGTTAATGATCCAGCATTCACTGGTCGATTTGTCATCTCATCGCAGGGTTTAAGTGCGATGTTTGATATTCCAATTAAGCAAAGTATATCAAGTAATCAAAACCAAGTGGCTAGTGCACAACGGGTATTTATCGACCCTATTCGACAAACCGACCGTCAATATAAAAGCTACATAGTGACTCCTGACGCACTAAAAGCATCACAAGCGGGATTTATCAAACACGCTCCAAAATTATCGGCACAATCGATTACTCAGCCGAATGCTCATCGAATTAATAAAACATCAAATCCAAATACTGTCCAACAACAAATTACTTACCGATTAGCGATGACTGCTACCGGTGATTATACTGAGTTTCATGGTGGAACTGTCGCAAGCACCATGACAGAGATAGTCATTATGGTAAATCGCCTCAACGAAATATTCGAAAATGAGCTCGGTGTTAGTTTTGAATTGGTCGCGGATAATGATCAATTGATTTTTATAGATGCTGATACTGATCCTTTTGAAAATGACTCTGACGATGGAGAACTCAACCAAGCTGTAACAGATACTCGTATCGGTGCAGCTAATTATGATATTGGTCATATTGTTAATACCAACGGTGGCGGCCTAGCAGTATTAGGTGGTTTGTGTCTGGAAGGTTTCAAAGCAGATGCTATTACTGGCAGCAACACTCCTACCAATGATGCATTTTGGGTTGATTTTGTTGCACACGAAATTGGCCATCAATTTGGCGCAAATCATACCTTTAATGCCACTTCAGGCAGCTGTAGTGGTGGTAATCGCTCAACTGACGATGCCTATGAAGTCGGCGCCGGCACCACGATAATGAGTTATGCCGGACTTTGTTCAGGGCAAAACATCACTTTTCAAGTGGACGATTACTACCATGTGCATTCACTCGATGAAATGGCAGCCCATATCGCAGAATATCCCTCGTGTGGCACACGAACAGCAACCTCTAATATTCAGCCACAAGCTGACGCTGGCCCTGTTTATGAAATTCCTGCAAATACCCCTTTTGTATTGACCGGCAGTGGCAGTGATACCAATAACGACACATTGATCTATTCTTGGGAACAATACGATTTAGGCCCTGGCAGTGACAACCAATTAGCGGATGAAACCGATGAAGGCAATGGGCCATTATTTCGGTCGGTCGCACCAAGTAATTCGCCCTCTCGGTATTTTCCAAAACGGATTAATGCGTTACAGCGCAATACCTCATTTGGTGAGGCAATGCCAACGACCACTCGGCAGCTAAATTTTAAATTCACAGTTCGCGATCAGCAAGGTGGGGTCGCTTCGGACGATACCACTATTTCAGTACATGATACAGGTGAAGCTTTTGCGGTGACTGCACCACTTCGTAGTGATGTATTCACTGCAAATCCTATCACAGTCCAATGGAATGTAGCGGGCACAAATCAAGCCCCCATCAGTTGCGCTAACGTAGATATCACGTTATCAAATAATACAGGGGGAAGTTATCCCGTTACCCTGGCAGATGCGGTGAGCAATAACGGTAGTGCTATTGTTAATTTACCCGCAACAGATGGTGAAGAACGCTTTCAAAATATCAAAGTACAGTGCAGTGATAATGTCTTTTATAGTACATCTGAAGGGGTGTTTGCTTCGACGATAGACGTTGCACCTGCACCTGCACCTACGCCTACACCTACACCTACACCTACACCTACACCAGTAAATGGTAGCCCAGTTGCAGTCAATGATTCCGCATCTGTTAATACTAGTGCAACTATTACCATCGCGGTATTGGCAAATGACAGTGACCCCGATGGTGATACCTTAAGTATTAATTCAGCCACCACTTCAGGCTCTGGTAGTGTCAGTATCGTAGGTACATCAGTGCGGTATGTCAGTGCAGCGAGTTTTACTGGTACTGAGACAATTACCTATGTTATTTCTGATGGCCAAGATACGGCAACAGCCACAATTAATATCACAGTGAATGCCCCGCCATCAGTTGTGACTCCCACACCACCTAGCAGCTCAGGTAGTTCCGGTGGTAGTGCAAGTTTCTTGGCGTTATTATCATTAATTGTAGTAGCGTCACGCAGACGCTTGATTGTAAAAAAAGGCGCTTGAATATGAAATCATACGGTTCATTGACCTCACCTTATGTCCGACGGTTACGCAGGGATTAAAATTCCCCGCGTAATCCTAGGACAATATTCCGACCTGGTAATGGCGTAATATCTTTCAAGAACGATTGGTGAACTTGAGCTAGCTCATCGGTGACGTTATCGACTTTTACATAAGCAACCCAATCCCACTTATCTTGTGTGATATACCAGTTAGCACTGATATCCACCATCGTATAAGCCGGTGTGTTGGTTTCAAGCGTAGTAATTCGATCTTGTTCAAATACATGCTTAACATCAATTTTTGCATCCCAATTACTCGCAGCATAATTTAACGCACTACTTATACGAGAAGGTGGAATTCGAGCTAAATCTCCCCCGTCCTGACGTTGTCCTCTAATCATGTCGCCTTGAGCTGTGACAGTCCAATTAGTATTAATCGCATAATTCACTTGCGCTTCAAATCCATATAATGCAACGTCCTGAGGCGTAAACAAGAATACCGGTGCACCTTCTTCATCGCTATGTTCGTCACCGTGATCGTCATGACCTGCATCGAAGGTAAAGCCAAGATCGTCTTCAAAATAGTAGTTATCTACGCGGTTATAGAATACGTTAAACACAAAACCTAAATCACCAGAGAATTTACGTAAGGTCAGGTCAATATTATTTGAGGTCTCTAATTGCGGAGCTGATTCTCGCAGTTCCACTTCCATTTCATCATCGTGTTCATGTAAATCGTAGACAGCTCCTAGTTCATAGCTACCTGTACCTATATGCAATCCGTTCGCCAATAATTCAGCAGAACTCGGTGCACGTTGAGCACGTGATAAAGATAAACCTAAGTTGTATCCATCAGTATATTCCCAGACGGCACCTACCGAAATACTTGTCGGGGTGAAGGTTTCATCAAAATCAAATTCCATCAGATGGTCACTATGATCGTCGCCGTGCTCATCATTATGTTCATCGTCGTGGTCAACACCATGATCCTCATCATGATCATCATGTTCAGCGGCATGTTCCATATGATCATCTGCAAAAAGTTCTGGATCAAATTCAATATGATCTGCAGCGATAGTAACACGCTCGATTCTAGCGCCGACTTGCAATAATACATCGCCAATGTGCTTTTCTTCCATCAATGCCAAACCTAACATTCGCGTAGATGAACCCGGTGTAAATGCTTCTTCTCCAACCGCATCAAATTCAGAATATTTTGCATGTAGACTCACGCCACCTTTCCAACCAGACATGGGTTGATGCAAAAATGTTAGCTTACCTTCACTCGTCGTGTTATTAAAACGGGTACCAACCTCACCTTCTTCTATTTCAGCATGGGTATAATCGGTATAAGCGAGTTTGGTTGACACTTTACTGAAGAACTGATTGTCAAAATACAAATCACTGAGTAATTGAACACGATCTTGCTGCATATCACTGAATACATCATGCGCATCTTCATCATGATCGTCATCGTGCTCATGGTCTTCATCGTGCTCGTCCTCACGGTCTTCATGTTCACCATGCTCATGTCCTGGTAGGCCATATTGGCGATCCGTGTTCTCGAAAGATAAGCCAACAAATCCATTGTCCAACAAATAGCTGGCGCCTAACGTAAAACCAGTTCCATCAAACTGCGTATTGTCAATTTTTGTTCCCGCTTTATAGGCATCTGCATCACGCCAAATCCCATCTGCGTACAACACGACATTATCCAAACCAAGTTGTCCGGCACCCGAGATGTTCTTACCTGAATTAACCGAACTGTTTGAGACAAGTATCCTGGCTTTAGTCTCATTAGTTTGCGGAATTCGTTCATCAACCACATTGACAACACCACCAATGGCACCGCTTCCATAAAATAACGTAGCAGGCCCACGTAACACTTCGATTTGCTGTGCAGTGGCGCTTTCAGCAGCGACAATATGATCAGCTCCGACACGGGAGACATCTGACGCATCTAAACCATTTTGCGTGATCATGACTCTAGGACCATCTAAACCACGTATAATTGGACTACTTGCTACGCCACCAAAATAACTAGAATGCACACCAGCTTGGCTATTTAGTGTCTCACCTAAGGTAGAGGTTTGTGCCAGGCGCAAAGCATCACCAGCTAACACCGTAATGGGTAAAGAGGATTCAATGACCGATGCATGAAAAGGCGACGCAAAGACATCAATCACTTCTAGGCTACTTGGTTGCAAAATAACATTGACGTTATTGATATCTTTGTTTAGATCAAAATCTAGCGTTTGATGCACAAAATTAGGGGCTGTGATGTGTAACTCGATGGCACCAGAAGTTAAATCCGACAATCTAAAATTACCAGATGTATTAGAAGTGACACGGTTGTTTGTATTAACTATTTCAACTGTTGCATTGGCAATAGGCTGATTATTTTCATCAACTACCATTCCTGAAATATCATTAGCAATGACATGCATAGGGGACAATAGCATTCCTGCTAACATGATTTTATTGAGTGTAAATGGCATACGGTCGTTCTCTTGATTAATCCAACACCAATAATGTTATAGTATCACATTACATTAATCAAGTAGCTAAATTCAATTTTCAAAATGCAGCTCACGAATAGACCAAAATGCACAAACCGTACAGACCACAAAAGATGACTTACTTGGTAAATTCAGCTTCAATTGCTTCTAATGATTTCCCCATGGTTTCTGGCAAATAACGCGCTACAAATATTAAACCAATCAATGCAAACATGGCATACGTAAAAAAAGTAAATGCTGCACCGAATCTTGCCAACTCCCACGGGAATAAAAACTGCATCAAAAAACTACACAGACTGTTAAATACCGTCACAAAAGAAATCGCAACTCCCCGATACTCGGTTGGGAAAATCTCAGCAAACAAGACCCACATCACAGGCCCTAGTGACATTGCAAAAAACGCGACAAAACTCAATATTGCAATCAGAATTAAGGTCGCATTAAGGTGTGTACCTTGTTGCAGTAATAACCCTTGATGGGCTTGTAATAGCGTTGCACCAAGCTGCTCATTCAGTGCCGCTTTAAACGCAACATCAGATGTAAATACCTGATTGAGCAAAGGCATCAGTTGACTAAGCTGAATCTCAGTTGCCTGCGATATCACCGACAATGCTTGCATATCAAAATAATACTGTGCTTGAGCAAAACCATAAGCACACACTAACATGCTGATCAAAATACCACTTAAACCAATCAATAATAAAAGACGGCGACCAAACTTATCAATCGCCCAAATGGCGACGATGGTAAACAATACGTTAATAACACCTACACCAATGGCTTGAACAAATGAAGCATCTGTTCCCACGCCGCTTTGTTCAAAAATTGTGGGTGCATAAAAGAAAATGACATTAATACCGGTTAGTTGTTGCACCATACCGATGACTAATCCAAGCATAATAGGCCAACGCAAGCGAGCGGACCATAACCCCTGAATCCGCTGGCTAAGCGAGAGAGAAGTCTTGCTTAGCGACGTTTGTATTTGTTGTAGTTGTGCTTCTACATCAGCAAACTGTAAGCGTACTAAATTGAGTTTAGCTGCATCCAGCTGGCCTCTAGTGCATAACCATCGCGGGCTCTCTGGAATGCCAAAGAGCAACACAAACCAAACTAATGCTGGTACTATTTCTAAGGCCAACATCCAACGCCAAGTTTGCGTATCTAGCATTAATACGCGTACCCAACTTGAATCAGATTGACTTATCGTGAGTAAACCATAATTAGTAAAATATGATGCGGACAAACCCAACACAATATTAAATTGATTAATTGATACCAGTTTACCTCGATGCGTCGCTGCACTTATCTCTGCGATATACATAGGTGCAATCATTAATGAACAAAACGCCAATCCACCCACAAAACGGGCAATAAGTAGCATCTCAAAACTCGTCGCTAATGCAGAAAATATGGCAGAAACAACATACAATAATGACACACATAGTAAGGTCTGTTTACGACCATAACGATCACTTATCACACCGGCAAAAAACATGGCAATTAATGCACCCAATGTGGGCGCACTGACCACTATCCCTTGTTGCCAATGGGTTAAAGAAAAAGTTTCTGTAATAAAATTTACGGTACCGGCAATTACTGATGCATCAAAACCAAACACAAATCCACCTAATGCAACGATGAATGTGATGTACAAGGTATTAGCTGGCACTGAACTCATGAAGTGTGTGTTTCCACTGAATCCCTAAAGACTATT
The DNA here is from genome assembly GCA_937125395.1 of uncultured Glaciecola sp. Lineage (GTDB taxonomy): Bacteria > Pseudomonadota > Gammaproteobacteria > Enterobacterales > Alteromonadaceae > Opacimonas. The sequence continues at coordinate 37,724 of CAKZLI010000065.1, read as the reverse complement.
TTGGGAGTGAACAAGTTAACAATCTCTGCGCTAGTATTAATGTTATACACCTCTTTTAACACCCAAGTCGCAGCCATACTTCCCATCGCTGCAATCGGGTTATTAACGGTAGTCAAAGTAGGATAGGTGTAGCGAGCAAAAACTTGATCATCAAAACCAACAATTGATAAATCACCAGGAAGCTGTAAACCATGTTTACGCGCTGAATACATAGCACCTGTTGCCATTTCATCGTTGGCACATACTAATGCAGTAAAGCGGTGATCAGATAGATTATCAAACCCAGCTTTACCCCCATCTTCATTATAATTTCCTCGATAATGGAGGGTTTCATCAAACGCAATACCAGCTTCACTTAACGCACGTTTATGACCTTTTAGACGCATCATTGCATCTTCTTTAAATTCAGGACCACTGATATAAGCAATCTTAGTATGGCCAAGTTTTATAACGGATTGAGTCGCTAAATAACCGCCTTGCTCATTATCAAGGATAAAACAACAATCCGCGATGGCTTCAATTTGATGATTAATTAATGCAAAGGGGATATCACGTTGTCTTAATTCTAGGAGGTATTCATCACTGACAGCATCAATATGCAGAATCAGTGCATCACAACGACAAGACAGCAAGAATTCTATCGCGTCTTTTTCTTTTTCTTCATCCGAATGACCTGCGGTAATAATCGCATGCTTGCCCGCTTCACGAAGTTCACTTTCGACAATCGCAAGCATGTGACTAAAAAAAGGACCACTTAACTCAGAGACTAACACGCCTACTCGATTAGTCCGGTTAGACGCTAATGATTGTGCTATCGAATTAGGCTTGTAGCCTAGTTGCTCCATTGCCGATTCAACTTTGATTCGACTTTTATCACTCACCTTAACATTCCGGTTCATCACTCGTGAAACCGTTGCTAACGAGACACCTGCAAGATTTGCTACTTCGTAAATGGTGGCCATAATTAATTATTCATTCGTTGATAATGTTCGTGATGTTAGCATATCCCGATAAGCAATAGCGCTATCTTTCCAGAATCGTTCTTGGGTAGCATAATCGACATACACTAAACCAAAGCGTTTACTGAAGCCTTCCGCCCATTCAAAATTATCTAGCAAGCTCCACGCAAAATAGCCTTTGATATTAACGCCTTGCTCCATTGCGTTATGTACTGCTAACAAGTGAGATTGAAAATATGCAATGCGATTCTGATCCATTACCCGTTTATTTTCTAATTTGTCCGGCATTGCAGCGCCATTTTCGGTAATGTATAAAGGGGGTAAGTCATATTCATTATGTAACGTAACCAACATCTCCGTCATCGCCTCTGGGACTATCTCCCAGCCCATTTCAGTCAAATTTCCATGTGACGGCGGCACAATTTCAAACCAACCTTGGGCATTCATGGTATACACATTTCGAGTGTAATAATTCATCCCAATAAAATCTAGCGGCTGTGCAATAATTGCCATATCACCAGGTAATATATCAGGTTGTTCCGAGGCATTAAGATGCTCGATAACACTTGGATAAGATTGTTTAAGTAACGGATCCAAATACCAATAAAATAAATATTCTCCGCCCATTTGGGTCGCTGCAATATCATCAGCAGATTGAGATAATGGGTAACCAGGATGAATATTGATGACGATGCCGATATCCGCTTCAGGACAATGTTGGCGAAGTACTTGTACTGCTAACCCGTGGGCAAGCATTAAATGATGAGATGCTTGACGACCATTTTTCTTACCAGTCAAGCCAGGTGCATGAATGCCTAACTCATAGCCTAAGTAGCCAGCACAAAAAGGTTCATTTAATGTGGTATAGGCATCTACTTTATTACCTAATCGTTGACCGATAAGAGCGCAATAATCCGCAAAATCGTAAGCCGTCTGGCGATTTAGCCAGCCACCCTTATTTTCTAAATATTGCGGCAAATCCCAATGATACAAAGTCACAAAGACTTTTTTGCCTTGCATTTTTAATGTATCTATTAATAATTCATAAAATGCTAAACCTGTTTCATTAACTTGACCATTTTCTTGCATGACCCGTGGCCATGAGATTGAAAAACGATATGCATCAACCCCTAAATCACAAATTAAGTTAACATCTTCTTGCCACCGATTGATATGATCACAGGCAACATCACCGTTTGTTTGGTCCGATATTGTATTTTCTTGTTGGCAAAATATATCCCAAATAGAATCCAAACGACTCGCACGATCTCCTTCTATTTGATACGAAGAAGTAGCTACTCCAAAAATAAAATCTTGGTGAAACATTTTTGAGTCATAGGGTATAGCTAGTTTAGTCATTGTGTTACCAATTGTGCGGTGTTAGAGCTGTATAAGTGCAATATTACAAATATGCGCTTAGTGTAAATAAAAGTAAAAAAGATAGCAATTAGATAATGAAAGCGCTTTCATTTATGTTAATTTAATGTGTATAATAAAAAAAATCAAGACCTTTGGAGAATTAATTGTGGCCTTTGCATCACCAACAACCAATACTGGGGAACAACCTCAAGGAAACTTTAAGTTTGCGCTTTATGCACTGACTTCGTTATTTTTTATGTGGGGCTTTATCACCTGCTTAAATGACATTCTTATCCCTTATCTTAAAGGTGCTTTTGACTTAAATTTCACCCAAGCAATGCTGATACAGTTTTGTTTTTTTGGTGCATATTTCATTGTATCACTGCCAGCCGGTCGCTTGGTATCTAAGATAGGTTACCAAAAAGGCATCGTCTTGGGATTAACTATTGCAGCTATTGGATGTGGGTTATTTTACCCTGCCGCAACAGCTGGCATTTATGGTTTATTTTTAGCTGCGTTGTTCATCCTCGCCTCTGGAATCACGATCTTACAAGTTTCTGCTAATCCTTACGTTAGTGCTTTAGGTGATCCAAAAACAGCCTCTTCGCGCTTAACCATGACTCAAGCGTTCAACTCTTTTGGTACGACTATTGCCCCATTTTTTGGTGCTTCGTTATTATTTGCGGGCGGTCATGAGCCGGTTGCAGGTGATGCTTCAGCAGTACAACTTCCGTATGTCATGCTGGCATTAGCATTAGTTATCTTAGCTGCAGTGTTTGCGTACTTAAAATTGCCAAATATTCAAGATACCAGTACTGATGGTCAAGGTAATCTGGCTGCGGTATTAAAATACCCTCACCTAGTGTTGGGTGCAGTTGGTATTTTCGTCTATGTAGGTGCTGAAGTCGCAATTGGTAGTTTTTTAGTCAACTTCTTTAGTTTACCGGAAATCGCGGGCATTGGTGAAGCTGAAGCATCGAAACTCATCGCTTTTTATTGGGGCGGAGCAATGGTAGGTCGCTTTATTGGTGCTTATGTTATGCAACATATTGCTGCGGGTAAAGTATTAGCCTTTAACGCATTTATGTCTGTAGTGTTAATTGTCCTTGCAGTTACTACAACGGGTCATTTTGCAATGTGGGCAATCTTATTGGTCGGTTTATGTAACTCGATTATGTTCCCAACTATTTTCTCACTTGCTGTTACAGGTTTAGGTAAGCATGCTGCCCAAGGCTCTGGTGTATTATGTTTGGCAATCGTTGGCGGTGCATTATTACCATTACTACAAGGCGTATTAGCCGATAACATTGGAGTACAACTCTCATTCTTATTACCGGCAATCTGTTATATCTACATCGCATTCTATGGTTTATCTGGCCATAAAATTAAGCACGACATTTAAAAGATAGGAACACGAAACATGTTAATAAATATGCCTCGCGCACTGTTAGGAACTCTTATCGCGCTAAACCTAGCAGCCTGTGATACTGCTAATGAATCTGTGCAAGAAGCTGATGCAACGACAACGAATGTAGCAAATCCAGTATGGCCTCAGCTAGATATTGAAGTTAAAAAAGATGCAGCGATTGAAGCACAAGTTGCCAAAATGCTCAATACAATGACACTTGAACAAAAAATTGGACAAATGATCCAACCTGAGATCCGCGATATTACGCTTGAAGATATGCGTAAATACGGCTTTGGTTCTTTTTTAAATGGTGGTGGGGCATATCCTGATAATAATAAACAAGCAACGCCACAAGATTGGATTGATTTAGCCGAATCTATGTACCAAGCCTCAATTGATGATACATTGGATGGCTCGACGATCCCGACTATCTGGGGTACGGATGCCGTCCATGGCCACAATAATGTTGTGGGTGCAACTTTGTTCCCACATAACATAGGTTTGGGTGCCGCCAATGATCCAGACTTAATTGAACGCATTGCTCAAGCTACAGCTAAAGAAGTACTGGCAACAGGCATTGATTGGATTTTTGCGCCGACAGTTGCTGTTGTCCGTAACGACCGTTGGGGACGCACCTATGAAGGATATTCTGAAGATCCTGAAATCGTTAAAGCCTATTCAACCGCTATTGTGCATGGTTTACAAGGTACAGCGGGGGAAAACTTTTTAGCCGAAGATAAAGTCCTCAGTACGGTGAAACACTTTGTCGGTGATGGTGGTACGCTTGGTGGTGTTGATCAAGGCGACAATATCAGTAGCGAAGAAGATTTGTATAATATCCATGCCCAGGGCTATGTCGGTGGTCTAACAGCTGGTGCTCAATCAGTTATGGCGTCATTTAATCGTTGGCAAGGTGACAAGATCCACGGTTCTGAATATTTGTTAACACAAGTACTCAAAGAACGTATGGGTTTTGATGGCTTCGTCGTAGGTGACTGGAATGGTCACGGCCAAGTAGCCGGTTGCTCCAATGAAAGTTGCCCACAAACAATCAATGCTGGGTTAGATATCTTTATGGCACCGACCCAGTCATGGCGTCCATTGTTGGCCAATACAATTGCTCAAGTGCAAGATGGAACGATCCCAATGAGCCGAATAGATGATGCGGTGACGCGTATTTTACGAGTTAAAGTGCGCGCTGGTATATTTGACCGACCTAGCCCAGAAAAGCGAGCTTACTCAGGTAAAATCGACTTGATCGGTCATCCCGATCACCGAGCTGTTGCCCGTGAAGCAGTACGTAAATCCTTAGTGTTATTAAAAAACAACGATCTATTACCGCTTAACCCTAAAGCCAATATTTTAGTCGCAGGTGATGCGGCGGATAATATTGGCAAGCAATCTGGTGGCTGGACTATTACATGGCAAGGTACGAATAACACCAATGCTGATTTTCCTAGAGGTAGTTCTATTTACTCAGGTATTGCCGACTCGGTTAATGCTGCGGGCGGTAAAGTGACATTAAGTGTCGATGGTAGTTTCGATACCAGCGCTGGTAAACCTGATGTTGCTGTTGTTGTATTTGGTGAAGAACCTTATGCAGAAGGCGTAGGTGATCGTCCTTCTGTCGAATACCAACCGGGCAATAAAACAGATTTAGCATTATTAAAATCTTTGCAAGAACAAGGTATTCCAGTTGTTTCCATTTTTATCAGTGGCCGTGCGATGTGGGTTAATCCTGAATTAAATGCCTCTGATGCGTTTGTTGCTGCTTGGTTACCTGGCTCAGAAGGTGTCGGTGTCGCAGATGTGATTATGGCGAAGGCCGATGGCAGCGTAAATCATGATTTTCATGGTAAGTTATCTTATTCTTGGCCAAAGACGCCTGACCAAGTTGTTAACCGTGGTGATGCTAACTACGATCCATTATTACCATATGGTTTTGGTTTAACCTATGGTGCTGAAGAAGTATTAGCTTCGCAGTTAGATGAATTAAATATTGATACCTCTGCGAATGCTTCGAACATGGTGTACAACCGTTCAGTCGTCTATCCTTGGAACCTTGCTTTAGTGTCTAATGGTCAAGCAGCGGCAGTGATGTCAAACACACTTGTCTTACCTACTATTCAATATCGTACTTATGATCGTAACGTTCAAGAAGATAGCTTCCAATTAACCTTTACCGGTACAGGCAATGGTGCAGTGGCATTTAACGCTCCTAAAGCTGTAGATTTAAGTACTGTGGCGACGGACCAAGCTATCAGCATGTGGGTCAACCTCGTAGCTAAACCGACTGGTGCAGTTAATGTAGGTATTAATTGTGAAAACGACAGTAACTGTGCAACTAATGTTGATATTAGCCCAGCGTTAAATGTGCTTAAAATCAATACATGGTCGCAGATATCTGTCGCTACTAGCTGCTTTACACAAGCTGGTGTAGATTTATCCGCTGTCACCAATGCATTCAGCCTGAGCAGTGCTGATAGTGTCAATATTATTCTTTCAGAAATTGGTTATACGGAAGTAACGGATGCGACGCTAACTTGTCAATAAGCGTTAATTAAAAAACAAGGATGGTTTCTCAAGGAATATTGAAGTGTGTGTGTCTGTTTGCACTGCTAAGTTTTTGCCGACTTAGCGGTTGCGAACATACCTTCACTAAACAAGTTCATCCCGCTCAATTTACTTATTAACTAGATATATTATTTAACCAAGTCTATTGCCAGTATCCCCACTAACCACATCAGCAAATACAAAAAAGCCGCTATAGAAAACTATAGCGGCTGTTAATCATTAGGTTTGCGTATCATAGAGATTTAATACGGAAACCTAGAGTATAACGCGGCGCATATTGTGCAGCACTTAGGAATTGACGTTCAAAACGTCCAAATGAACGTTCTGTTTCGTTCGTCAAATTGACACCTTCAAAGAATACCGTCACATGTTCATTAACATCATAATTGACACTAATATCCCATTGCAGAAATTCTTCAACATAGATTGGAGGAGCATCATTAGTATCAGGCTGACCTTGACCGGCAAGATACTCATCACGCCATGCCCCAGTTAACTTGACCGATAATCCATCTTTTTCATAGAACGTTTGCAAGTTCGCTGAATTACTTAATCCAGGTAGAATTGCCTGAGCAGCAAGTATAAAGTTGTCATACTCAACATCACCATCAACCACAGTTCCATTTACGCCAACACCAAAACCTGATTGACCGAACAAATGCTGAACTGCAAATTCTGCCCCATTGACACTACGAGAGCCAACATTTTCAGGGGAATTGATTGTCCATTCAATTAATGGATCAGTTGATGGATCAGGTAAAATACGGTTGTTTTCGCCTAGACCAACACCATTTGCAACAATTTCTTGATAAATAGCTGAATCAGTCGCTTGCTCACCTCGGTCTGCAAGTGCATTCACAGCAGCATTCCAACGTTGCCCTTGATATACATCATATAAACCAGGGAACGTAGTTGTTACTTGTGAGCTTTCAATCCAATCATCTACCTCTTTCCAAAATAACCCGACTGCAGCAAAACTACCTTCATCATAATAGTATTCTAATGAAATATCTAAGTTGTTAGACTTAAACGGTTGTAGGTTTGGATTGCCTCGACTACCAGTACGTGTATTGATCTTAGGAGATGGAGTTAAGCTTAAGTTACCTAACATACTTCCCAAACCAGGACGAGTTATGGTGGTCCCTACTGATACACGTGCAACTAAGTCATCCGTTAAATCTGCTTTAAGATCCAACATAGGTAACACTAAATCATATTCACCTTCAAAATCGACTTCAATAGCAGCACCATCACCAGCAAACTGAGTTATCCACTCAGATCCGCCAGCCCAATACACTAGTTCAGCTACGCGACTTTTCGCTGGAGAGACGATTTGTGTTTTTTCATAACGTAGACCAAAATTTGCATCAATAACAAAATCTGATACTTCGAATTCCCATGCAGAAGAGACATATAGACTCATTGTTTCTTCGGTGATTCTATTTACTGGGAACTGATCAAATGACCCAATTTGATACACATCGCTACCCACCACATCTTCAGTTAAGAAAGCAAGTTGACGTGTAACAGCTTCATCAAAATCAAATGCATAAGCATAGCCAGGTGAGATGCCTGCACCACTTGCAGTAAACTCATCTAAAAAGCCTGATAAATTGACTTCTTCAAACATGCTGTCAGGGAATATCTCTGCAAACGTTCCATTGTTAAAGCCCGGTGCATTAGCATTATTTGAACCGCCAGAGCCACTTAGTGATTGTTCGGTAACAGCAGCACCAAATTTAACACCTATCAATCCATAACCAATTTCAGGTAACCATTCACCTTTCAATTGATACTGATTGACTTCTGATTGTCCTGGAGTCCGGGTAAAGATACTAAAGTTAGAACCAATTTCGCTTGGATTTAATGTAGTGGAACCATTATCCCAATTAATTGCAAAACCGGGGATATCACCATCTCTAAAGAAGTATTCTTTGGTTGATAAGGCTGCAGAACCCAAGATCACACGACCTTGTGCATTCATACCAGAATCTAAACCATTATCCGTTGTCGTCTTTGAGCGATGCATGTCAAATTCAAAATTTAACGTATCGGAATAATCATATTCAATATTTAATCCCGTTGCGCTTGAATCGACTTCGGTTGTTTCACGAAATGCGGTATACGAACCATCATCACCTGACGAATTATAATAAATCGCTGTACCATTTTCGTCGAGCTCATATGCATTGGCATTGCCACCGAAAGAACCATTCCAAACTCCCCATGATAATGAATTATTACCCGTGGTCGCCTTAGATTTAGTGTGATCTAACGTAAAAGTGAGCTCGTCTGTTGCGGCAAACTGAAATGTCATATTACTGTTTAGACGTTCTCGCTGAATATCATCTCGGGCAAAGCTGATTTCTTGTGGAAAAAATGCACCACTAGCAGCCTCTAATACACCCTCATCATTAGGTGCCAAAAACTGAGAGATAACATTACCATCTGCATCCACTGCTCTACCATCTGTGACAACAGCACTATCTGATAAATTAGGGTTTAACTGCCAAGATCTGACATTCGCAGACTGACGTTGAAAATCACGACGCTGATGAGAAAAATTCATCGAAAAACCAATTCGGTCATCCGCAAACGTATTACTATAAATACCTGCAACTTCAGGTGTCACGTCTTCACCTGTCACATTCGAAGAGTCGTACATCGCTTTGGTCATCAATGAAAATTTTTGACCTGGGCTTTGTAAGGGTTTGTTGGTGACAATATTCACTGTGGCACCCAAGCCGCCCGTCGGGATATCTGCACGAGCTGTTTTATATACTTCTAACGCACTGACGCCCTCTGATGATAAGTTTTCAAAGTTAAAAGAACGTGAAAATCCAGTGCCTGACATTTGACGACCATTCAAGGTCACCAAATTAAATTCAGGACCAAAACCACGGACTGTAATTTGACTACCTTCACCATTTGCCCGCGATACAGATACACCGGTTATACGTTGCAATGATTCAGCTAGGTTAGTATCAGGGAACTTACCCATCTCTTCTGCAGTAATTGCATCAACTACACCGCTTGAGTCGCGTTTTAGAGCACTTGAGCTAATTAAACTGCCTCGTATGCCACGGACTGCAATGACTTCAACGTCATCAGCTGTCGTTGCACCAGCCTCATCTTGTGCCGCAGATGGCATTGCTATTACAGCGCTTCCTAGTAACAAAGACATAGTTGCTGCAAGCTGGGTTTTCTTAAAATTATTTATATTCATATTAATTCTACTTTTTTATGATTGCTAACTAGCACCCGAGAACAATTTACCGTTCTCGGGACCATGCCTACTGTTTTATTAATAACTTAACATCATCGATTGAAACCATACCGACTGCAGCACCCATATCAAATAAGACACGACTTGTGTCGTCACCATATGGATTGCCAGTACCCGTATCCTGAGTAGTTAAGGTATAGGTAAATGTTTGCCATTCCGTAGTTAAGTCAACAGTATTAGTGGTTGCATAGAATGGCGTTGCATTTTGTCCAATCCCTGCAATCATCGTTCTAGCTACGGACGCCTTCGCTTTGAAACTAAATACGTATTCAGTATCTGGGATCAATGTTAATACTTGACTCAAATTCACGTTCCAAGGATCGCCAGCTGCAGTAACATCAACTTGGAAAATAGAATTACCATCTTCGGTAACCAATACCGCACCGATCCAATTATCCGTAGAGGCAAAATCATGATTCATAACAAGCTGATTATAAGCGTCATATGGCATTAAGCTGATATCATCTAAAGATACTTCTCCAACATCCGCCCCCATATCAAATAAGACACGACTATTGTCATCGCCGAACGGAGTACTAGTCGTGTCATCGATGGCTGAGAACAAGTAAGTATAAGTCGTCCACTCTTCAGTCAATGTAACAATCGTTGTTGCAGAATGAAACGGTGCAGCATTTAAGCCAATCCCTGCAATTAGCGTTCTATCCGCAGCGCCTTTAGCTTTAAATGTTAAGACATATTGAGCAGATGGCTCTAATGTGAGTACTTGGCTAAGATTGACAGCCCAGGGATCACCGGCAGTATCAACAACAGCTTGGAAATAACTATTATCACCCTCTGTGACTGTTACACCACTGTTCCAACTCGCAACACCAGCTGTAAAATCGCCATTTGCTAACAATTCGCCTGATAATTCGGTTACTGTTATGTCATCAATGAAAACATTACCGACTTCTGCACCCATATCAAACAAGACACGGCTGTTGTCATCACCATAAGGAGTACCTGTTGTGTCATCCTCTGTAACAAACGTATAGGTAAATGTTTGCCATTCAGTGGTCAATTCAACAGTTTCAGTCGAGGAATGGAATGGTGCAGCATTCAAACCAATACCGGCAATCATGGTGCGAGCTTCAGATGCTTTTGCACGGAAACTCATTGAATATGACTTACTCGGCGTTAATGTTAATACCTGGCTTAAGTTAACTGACCAAGGGTCACCAGCTGCAGCTACTTCTGCAAAATAGACACTGTTACCAGCGTCATCAACGACTGTGCCGGCATTCCAAAAAGCAACGGCATTATCGAAACCACCATCGACAACTATCTGTGCTGATTTAGCTAGTGTCACATCATCAAGTGTGACATCTCCAATTTCTGCACCTAAGTCAAACAAAATTCGGCTTGCTACATCGCCAAATACCTCTCCTGAGGCAGCATCTATTGTCGCTAAATTAAGCGTGTATGTTTCCCACTCAGTAGTAATAGCAACGGTTTCTGTGTCAGCATAAAATGGCGAAGCATTTTGACCAATACCAGCAATAATGTTTCTTGCTTCAGACGCTTTTGCTTTAAAAGTAACAACATAGTTTGTTGCAGGCTCTAATGTTACTATTTGACTGACATTAACTGACCAAGGATCACCAGCACTACTCACTTCAGCAACTAACACATTGTTAGCACCTTCCACCGATACGGTTCCGGCTGTCCAAGCCGTTGTTTCTGCCGCATCAAATGTACCATCAACAATTATGTCTTGACCTATCGCATATACCACTGCAACAGGTGTTTCCGGTTCTACTGGTGGAGTTGTTTCAGGCTCTACGGTGACAGGCGTTGTCGGAGTAGTTGTTGCTGCCCCGTCAATAATTTCCATATTATCGACTCGATAGACGGCGTCGGCACCTGTTTGCCAAGCTGGGAATAACATAATAACATCAATATCACTGGGATCTAATGTGCCAGCATCAACCAGATCGGTTAGATCAAACGTGAATGTTTGCCAGTTTTCCGAAGGATTGACACCTTCATTTGAGGTGTTTAGATTGACTTCTACTGCACCTGTATTACCGGCAGATTCTATTTTTAATAACCACGCTTCATTCCCGGCAGCGGGTGCATTCATGACTTTCAGATCAAAACGGAATACACCATTAGCAAGCAAGCTTGCCGCATTGATAGAGATACCTGTACCGCCATCAGACGTTCTTGAATTGATACCTAAAACAGTGCCATCATTGCCATTTAATACCGAAAACTCAGCCACAGAACCATTAGTTGGATCATCGACAAATGCAGGAGTTGACCCACCACAACAGTCCCATAACGCCCAATTCGTATTCACAGTACCAGCGTCAATTAACGTTGCTAATGGTTCAATTACTACTGGACCTGAACCAGGTACATAGAATTTGACATCAGCCACTCGATAAATTGCTCCAGCTCCCGTTTGCCATGCAGGGAACAACATAAACACATCAATAGTAGTAGGATCTAATGTTCCACCATCAACCAAATCGGCAATATCAAACGTAAAAGTCTGCCATTCCACTGAAGGATTAGCACCCTCATTTGAAGTATTTAGATTGACTTCGACAGCGCCGGTATTACCAGCAGATTCTAACTTCAATAACCATGCTTCATTACCCGCTTCTGGTGCATTAATCACCTTCATAGCAAACGATAACACACCGTTACTAGAGATAGCAGAAGCATTGATTGGCATATCGTTGCCACCATCGGTAGAACGCGTATTCCAACCTAAAACAGTTCCGTTGTTATCCAAAATAGAAAATTCTGCCACTTGACCTTTGTCAGCATCAGCGACGATTGCTGGTGTTGTACCACCACAACAATCCCACAATGCCCAATCAGTATTGGCTGATACAGAGAATTCTGGAAAGCTTGTTCCAGCAGTGTCTTGTAAAATAGCAATATTATCTAAACGAAAAACGGCACCTTCACCCCTTTGCCATGCAGGAAATACCATAATAATATCCAGTAACGAGATATCCACACCGTTATCTGCTATATCTTGCAAAGGCACACGGTATGTTGCCCATTCACCTGTTACAGGGGCATCACCGAATGTTGTTAAGTCAGCTTCCCACGCTCCACCGGCAGCTTCATCGGCTTCAATTTTGAATTTCCATACTGAGTTTGGATCAGTCGGCGCGTTGACTACTTTCAAATCAAATGTGACATAACCACCGTCAATCATACCCAGAGCATTATGCGGTGTTGCACGAGATGGCGATGTAGGATCAGATGATAAGAATGCAGCACGGGTCACGACACCAAACACAGTACCGTCGTTGCCGTTCTCTACGGCAAATTCATATACATTTCCGCGTTCAGTATCATCAGCAACTAAGCCTGGTGTTGAACCACCACAGCAGTCCCATGCAACCCAGTTAACATCAATAGTGTCATCAAAAATCGTAATAGGATCTGGAGCACCCGCCACTAATGAAGGAGCAGGAGCACGGCCTTCAACTAATTTACCACCGTCAGATGTGTCTATGTCATATCCCGGTGAAACTGTTTCACAGCCACGACCGTTTAATGGATTTGCGCTACATTGATATACACGCACATAGTCGACTTCTAATGATTGACCGGCAGTAAAGGCATCAGCATCAATACCACCTTCGTTAACAGACTCAGGCCAGTTTCCACCAACAGCAACATTAAGTATCATGAAGAAATCTTGGTCAAATGGCGCACTTGAATAATCAGTACCCAGTTGTCCAGTTGCTACGTCGTATAATTCTGCATACCATCCACGATGTGTCAGGCCAAGAATGTCACCTGATCCACTCAAGCGAAGTTTTGATTGACGTTGTGTCGCATACAAAGTTTCATTCATATACCAGCGGATCTCGCCTTCTTGCCATTCAATCGCATAGGTATTGAACACATCACCTGGGTTAGTGCCAATAGAATGGGACGCACCGGTAAAATCACTAGCAGGACCAGCACCATAATGTATGGTGCCGTAAATATTGGTTTCTTCCGTTCCATCATCACGCAGCGTACCTAGGTTCACAGCTTCCATAATATCGATTTCGCCTGATTTAGGCCATCCACCATAAACTGAATCTGTCGGCATCATCCAAAACGCAGGCCATGCGCCTTGCCCTTTTGGCAATTTTGCACGCATTTCAATCCGACCGTATTGGATATCAACTTTATTTTGTGTTGTCATACGAGCAGATGTATAGGGCTGTTCAGCACCATCTGCGGCAGGTAAGGCAACGATATTTAACATACCACCGCTGACAAAAGAGTTAGCAGCAGAGTCGGTATAGCATTGTCGTTCTTGGTTTCCGCCACCATTACAATTGACTTCGTGAGTCCAATTATTAGTATTAATTGCAGAACCATCAAATTCATCACTCCAAACCAGACGCCAATCATCGACTGGTACTGAGGGATTGACTGCATTTAAGTTAGTCTCGGTTTCTGTTCCACCGCCACAGGCAGTCAACGCAAGTACAGAAATGACTGCACCTAATTTGGTTAATGTTGTCATACGGTTTTTCATGTGTGTTTAACCCTAGTAAAACGTGCTAATTAATGTAAGCGCTTACATGTAATATTCAAAAAAATGGAAACATAAATGTAAGCGCTTCCAAAAACCAGTATAATTACTTAAAATAAAATATCAAGAAATTGTTAAAAAAATTAACATCGCCCAAGATGTTAAACTTTTTTGGGTAGGAATTAAAATTATTCTTTGCAATAAATGGATTGGTTGTAAAGCTAGAATGCCTGTTAGCTAATACTTTACAAGTCTTGTCATGCACTAGTGTAAGCATTATGAATATGATTTCATTGTAACTAAAATGTTATTTAAAAAAAAACCACCGCTAATACGGTGGTTTGTTAATGTCAGATAATCTGCGGATAGGGTATTCTAAGAGTTATACATCATAAGTGGTTGATGCAGTCTCTCCACCACGACCTGTCCAGTTGGTGTGATGAAACTCACCACGAGGACCATCTAAGCGTTCATACGTATGTGCGCCAAAGTAATCACGTTGTGCTTGTAACAAATTAGCCGGCAAACGCGCAGTTCTAAAGCTATCAAAATACGTCAAAGCCGCACTTAAGCATGGCACAGGAATACCTGAAATGGTGGCATTACCGATAACTTGACGAAGGCCAGATTGCGCATTAATCACGGTATTACTAAAATACGGGTCTAATAACAAGTTAGATAATTCAGGATTATTGTCATAAGCAGTTTTGATGTTATCCAAGAACGCTGAACGAATGATACAACCACCACGCCACATTAATGCGATACCGCCGTAGTTTAGCTGCCAATTATATTCTTTGGCAGCTTGGGTCATTAAATCATAACCTTGGGCATAAGATATCATCTTGGCCATCAACAGCGCTTGACGCAATGCTTCAATAAATTGAGTCTTGTCTCCGGTAAACTCAGGCACGGTTGGTCCATTCAAGATACTTGAAGCGTGCACACGTGCTTCTTTTTGTGCAGAAATACAACGAGCAAACACTGATTCAGCGATCAACGTTAATGGAACGCCAAGTTCTAATGCCGTCACACCGGTCCATTTACCCGTTCCTTTTTGTCCGGCAGTATCTAAAATCTTATCAATTAATGGTGCACCATCAGTGTCTTTATAGCGGAAAATATCAACAGAAATATCAACTAAGTAGCTGTCTAACTCGGTTTTGCTCCAAGCGGCAAAGACATCACCAATCTCATCAGCATCCAAACCGACGATATCATGCAAAATGTGATACGCCTCGCATATCAATTGCATATCACCGTACTCAATACCATTATGGATCATTTTAACAAAATGACCCGCACCATCATCCCCGACCCAATCACAACATGGTACAGTAAGCTCGCCGTGTTCATCGGCGACTTTGGCTGATATCGATTGAAAAATATCTTTGACATGTGGCCACGCTGCATGTGCGCCACCAGGCATGATTGAAGGACCTTTTAATGCGCCTTCTTCGCCGCCTGATACACCAGTACCAATATAATGAAGCCCTTTTTTAGCTAGATACGCTGTGCGACGATTTGAATCAGGAAAATGTGTATTTCCCCCATCAATAATAATATCACCAGCGTCTAAATGTGGGATCAGTTTATCAATAAAGTCATCCACCGGCTGTCCTGCTTTGACCATTAACATGATTTTGCGGGGCGTGGATAACGAAGCAACCAATTCTGATATATCTTTGGCGCCGCGAATGCTTTCGCCTTTAGCCCGACCATTGAGAAACTTCTCAACCTTGCTATAGCTGCGGTTAAACGCCGTTACTGTAAAGCCTTTTGAAGCCATGTTCAAAACGAGATTCTCGCCCATCACAGCCAATCCAACTAAACCAATATCCGATAAATCTTTCATGAGTTGCCCTAAGTATGTGTAGAGCGCGTATGATACTTTTTTTGCTTACATAATGCTATGGTATAAACTGGAATCAGAATAAAATGTTTTGCTATCGTAGATTAAAGGAATAAAGATGGCTAGTCTGTTCAAAGAAGAGTTTAATCAAGCTCGTATTACTAAGATGAGCCAGGAACTGTCAAATAGTTGGCCTGACTTTAATCAAACGAATTTTTTGACTACCGCGACACACAATCTTGAACAATTAGAAATGAAAGCGCGTTCAAACCAAATTGTCGATGCGCTGACTCGTTGTTTACCTGATGATTTTGCAGCTGCAGTCACAGTATTGATAAATGCCTTGGCGGTAATTAATCCTGTGCATCAAGACAAAAATGGTGCCACAGATGAAGCGACTTCAGCAGGCTGGAATATCAATCAAGATAACCCTCATGGGCTATATGGGTGGCTGGTTATGCCTTGTGCAGATTACATCGCGATGCATGGCAATACGGTTGATAATTTTGCATTGAGCATGCACGCGTTACATGCCATGACCCAACGTTTTACTGCTGAGTTTGCTATTCGACCGTTTATTGAAGCACAACCAACAAGTGCATATGCACAATTATTGCAATGGACAAAAGATCCTTGTCAACATGTACGGCGATTGGCTAGCGAAGGCTCACGTCCGCGCCTACCATGGGGAATGCGTTTAAATAACGTGATCATTGATCCTGCTCCGAGTATTACTCTACTAACAGCGCTCAAAGATGACCCATCAGCTTACGTACGCTTATCGGTAGCAAATCATCTGAATGATATTGCCAAGGACCATCCACAGCTCATCACCGTTATCGCCAAAAATTGGTTAAATGAACTCACACCAGCACACTCGCCGATATCAATTAAACACCGACACCGTTTAGTTAAGCATGCTTGCCGCACCCTGATTAAACAAGGAGAGCCAAAAACATTAGCCTTGTTTGGTTTTGTGCCTGCACACGTTGAAGCGACATTGATAGTAGTGCAACACTCAATCCAGTTGGGTGACACTTTTGAATTTACCTTGAGCATCACCAATACCCTCGATCACGAGCAATCGCTGCTAGTGGATTACGTTATCTGGCATCAAAAATCAAACGGTTCATTGAGCCCTAAAGTATTCAAGTGGAAACAGCTTAATCTTGCCAAAAACTCAAACATAATGCTATCAAAGACACATTCATTTAAGGCTGTTACCACGCGCGTATATTATCCAGGTGAGCAACGCGTGAGTATACAAATAAACGGCGAAGAATATGCGTCGCACACGTTTCATATACTCAAGTAGTTCACCAAAAACGAATTAAGCACAACACTTAGCGTTTAAATAACGAACCCAATACACCGCGAACTAATTGACGACCTATCTGACTGCCTATCGCTCGAGATATACTCTTTAATAATGACTCTCCCACACCTTGGCGATTACTTCTGCGTGCAGGTTTTGCTTTGGCCTTTGCTGATGCTTGCTGAGCATGCTGCAATTCAGCTTGTTTATGTGCCTCAGCTTCCACATGTTCCTCATGCTGAGCCGCGGCAAGCATATCAGCAGAGCGTTGAGCTAACATTTCATGAGCAGATTCTCGGTTAATTGATTGTACATATTTAGCTTGAGTGGGTGATCGTTGCATTTGTTCACTGCGCTGAGCGGTATCAATTGGCCCAATTTGTGAAGATGGCGGACTCATTAATGTACGCTCTACCGGTGTTGGAATCCCGTTTTCATCTAAACTCGATACTAATGCTTCCCCCATACCTAACTGCGTGATCACGCCAGCAACCGAAAAGTTTTCATTGGCCCGAAAACTATCTGCCAATGCTGCGACTGTTTTTTTATCTTTAGGGGTAAATGCACGCAATGCGTGCTGGACTTTGAGTCCAAGCTGCCCAGCGATATCCTCCGGAATATCAAGTGGTGATTGACTGATAAAATAGATCCCAACTGACTTTGAACGGATCAAACGCACCACCTGCTCGATTTTATCAACCAAGACTTTAGATGCCCCATCAAATAACAAATGCGCTTCATCAAAAAACATCACAAATTTGGGTTTTTCTAAATCTCCTGCTTCTGGTAATGTTTCAAATACTTCGGAGAGTAACCACAACAAGACGGTGGCGTATAATTTGGGTGATTTATGGATTAATTGACTGACATCAAAAATATTCATCATGCCTCGACCAGACATATCCGTCTTCATCAAATCATGAATATCAAGCGCAGGCTCACCCAAAAACTGACCAAACCCTTGTTCATCTAACACCATTAAACGGCGCTGAATTGCACCAATACTAGAGGATGTAATATTACCATATTGAGTTTTGAACTCCTTGGCATTATCCCCCATGTAATTGAGCATCGACACCAAATCATCTAAATCTAGTAGTAGTAATCCACTGTCATCTGCGATTTTAAAACAAGCATACAAGACACCGGTTTGCGTATCATTCAACTCTAATAGATTGGCCATTAGCAAAGGACCAATCTCACTAACCGTTGTGCGAATAGCCTGCCCTGATTGACCAAATACATCCCAAAATACAACCGGATTAGGGCTAAATTGATGTTGCTCCAGACGAATATAATCCACGCGTTCGGTAATTTTAGGATGAGCCTTACCTGCACTAGCCAGGCCAGATAAATCCCCTTTAACATCAACAACAAATACCGGCACACCGGCTTGTGAAAATTGCTCGGATAAGGTCTGCAAACTAACGGTTTTACCGGTTCCAGTAGCGCCTGCAATTAATCCATGGCGATTGGCCATCTTGAGATTAAGGGAGATATGGCGTTGTCCATTTCCGCCGAGTATAAGATGAGAGGTCGAATGCATTGCCTAAAGTCCTTTTTAGATAGATACATTTACCTTAGTCGTGAATTGAGATAAATCCCAATATTGGGGATATTTTATTTTTATTATTGAGCAAGAAAGCTTATTCAACAGGTGTTTGTGGTTTAGCTAACACTACGTTTTTAGGGTATTTGGCTGTCACTGTACCAAAAAATCGATATACCTCTTGCATATCAGCATCAAAATCGCCAGCACTGACTAACGTCGGTCCGATAACCACAGACTTACGAGCAAAATCGAAACCAATTAACACTACCTTTGCATTGGCTTGATGCGCAATCGCCAAAAAACCTGTTTTCCAGGGAAATTTGGGAGAGCGAGTGCCTTCAGGAGCAACTGCCAAAATCATTTTATCCTGTGCATCAAACTGTGCCACCACATCAGCTACCAGCCCATGCGGAGCATTACGGTCCACCGGCATACCACCAATCATTTCTAAGAGCTGCTTGGCAACAGGCACAAAAATACTGTGCTTGCCTAAGAAGCGAATTTTAATTCGCAAGGCAAATAACACTGCGACACCTAGAAAAAAATCCCAATTAGAAGTATGCGGGGCAACAGCAATCACCATTTTGGGATATTGCGGTATCGCGCCTTCAATGCGCCAACCGGTTAACCGCAATAGACTGCGACCTAGCCATCCGCTAAAACGGTTGCCGCCCTCCGGAGGACTGCAATCACATGCTTTAATTGAGTTGGTTGGCAGCTTGTTCATTAGTGACTATTCGCTGTTACATTGGATGATGGTTGCGCATTCAATTGAGTCACAACAAACCAATCCATACTGGCTATATAACTTGATGCAAGGTAAACATTATCATGAGTATGATTGAACGCTTGCTTAGTTAATAACTGTGCAGCGGTGTCGGTTGAATAGCGTTGTTGCAACGAGTCTTGCCCTGCGATCAACGGGTCAGGATGTACTTGAATAACCCCTTGAGCATCGACAATAAATACTTCACCTAACTGGCTTAGCGGTGACTGCGCTAACATGTCCACCACTCCATCAAATGACGTCGCAATTCCTGATAAACCACGACCGTTGGGTTGCCGATAATTAACGTACAAATCGACCCTATGCTTGTTTTTATCATGATAGACACTGATCAAATCTTGTTTGCCAGTATTAATAAATGCAAAATACCAAGTATCGATATTGGGATCTAGAACACGTAGAAACCCTTCGTGGTTCCAATATTGATGGCTGTCTATGTCAGCAAATGAAGCGCTTGTCAGGCCATATTCATGTACAAGATACCCTAGCTTGTCAACTAACAAAATTTCGTGTTGGGGCGTAAAATCTTGCGTCACCCAGGCTTGTATATGAGTATCATTCGCGATGGTATTCGCGAGCATTTTCAGACTACTAATACGCTGGTCTATTTTAGTGGCTATATTTTCAAGGGTCAGTTGGAACAATGGTGCAGTGGAATCTGTTGTATTAATTGTTGAGGATAACTGCACTGACATGGTGGTATTTGCTAATTTACTTGTGCCAGCTTCAACACTGGTATCCATACCAATGACATAACTGTAAATAGCAAAAAAGTGACAAATGGCACCTAACAATACAAAGCAATGCCAGATAGCATGGGTAAATTGCTTATGCTTGGCAATATAAAAATGGATCCCAAAGGTGTAAGCTAGCCCACCCAAAAAGAGCAACATAAAGCCCATCATCGGAACGGCATTAAAAATAGGTACTATAATTAGTAATGCCAACCAGCCCATGACCGCATAAATGGCCACCGCAAGTCGTGGAAAGCGATTCTTAAACAGAGTCTTGAATAATATCCCCAAAACTGCAATACACCAGATTGCAATCATACTTGCCACGGATATCCAGCCATCTAATGCGACCAACAAAAATGGGGTATAACTACCGGCAATCAACAAGTAGATAGCAATATGATCCGCGCGTTTAAAAATCAACTTCCACTTAGCATCTTGCACCCAATGATATAAGGTTGATGCCGCAAACAACAGCACCAATGAGCTACCAAAAACGCTTGCCGCGATAAGCTCAGTGATGCCACTACTTTTATCAATTAATAAGGTAAAACCCAACACAGCTAGGCATAAACCAATAAAATGACTCAACGCATTGAGCCGTTCTTCTAAGACACTATAGGTATTGCTGGGGTTTTTATTACTCATTAATCTTTATAAAACGCTTCAACATCGCCTTTAAGTTTTATCAACATCGGCTGACCACGGCGATCTAACGCTCTAGGCGAAGGGACTTTGATCCAACGTTCACTGATGCAATATTCATCTACGTTGTTGTGTTCTTTTCCATTTAACAAAATACCAATATCACTTTCAAATACCGCTTCTATATAATGTGGGCTGCGCGGATTAGTGGATAAACGGTCAGGTAATGCAGGTAACGTTTTTGTGTCAGACATGGTAAACACCTTTGATATATATAATGATAGTCATTGTAAGTAATTCTAAGAAGTCTGTACATAGGTACAGCGACTTACTTATGCGTCGGCTGCATCTTCTTGCACATCCTGAGTCGGACTGTTAGGACGCAATTGCAATTGAACACCTTTAAGAAAATTGCGTAAGACCTGATCTTTACATTCACGATAATGGCGATTACCTGGCTTACGGAAAAACGCGCCCAACTCATGTTTACTGAAGCGCAATTCTGCCAGTAATAAAATTTCAAGTATATCTTCGGCCTTAAGATTTAGCGCAATACGTAACTTTTGAAATACCATATTATTGTTCAAGCGTGCTTCTGGGACCGGTTGTTCGCCCTCCCGCTTGCCCCGCTTAAGATTGATAAAACCATTTAAAAATGTCGCAAATTCGGTATCGGTGATCGCGACAAATGTTGGATCATCGTCTTTTTTTAGCCAAGCATCAACTTGTGTATTGCTAACAGTTAAGTCTGCTTGGGCAAACACATCTATCATTGCAGCGTTGTTATAGTCAAAGGTGTAACGTACTCGGCGTAAAATATCGTTGTTATTCAAAATAATTCCTAGTCTTAGGTAAATCCAGTGCTATCGATGTGATTACTGGAAGAAGTGGATATTAACAGATTTATGCATGAAATGAGCAGCAAATCCACACTGACCCTGTTAGGTTATTTTTGAATAGGTTTGGCTTCAAGCTTGAGGAGTTGTTGTTTTTTGTAAGTAATCTGTTGTTCTATAATGGATTTGTTGTCACTGTCGGCATCTTTTAAGCGCACATTCAACGCTTTGATGTCTTCAGATAATTGAGCACTGGTTCGTTCTTTTTGTTCGGCTTCTTCAGCTTTATCAAAAATAATATCCTCTGGTGCTGTGTCCAACGGACTTGGCATCGGCTTATTAACGACGTGCAAACCACTGGGCATGGCCAATGGTGCGTCTTCTATATTGCGGGTATTCATAAAATTAGGAGACATTATTTCGATATCAGCATCATGCAATGTATCCAAAATATTTGCATATAAGCGGGATCGAGATGAGATCATGCTTTTGACCTCAGTGAGTAAACCCGATATCCGATACGAAATACTATAATTGCCTAACTCAATGATCTCAACGAAGGGCTCGAGTAAGTGACTTTTTTTGGCGGCATCAATTAACAAGTCAGTGATTTTATCATGATGATGGTCATAACCAAGCGATAAATTGGCAGATAAAATCATCCCCGAAGAACGCGTTACCGTAATTGGATTAGACGTTAAAAAACTATTGGTAAACGCCACTAACTCGCGTTGTTCAGTTTGGATCTCGGTATCGAAAAGCCCTTTTTCGCTGACTCGTCCAAAATATTGATCAACACGAATAAAATCCCCAGTACTAAAGGGTTTAGTAAAGCGTAAGACGATCCCCGCCATAATATTGCTGACAATAGAAGTCGATGAAAATGCTATCACACCAGACAATACAATCCCAAATAACCCAATTACTTGATTACGTGTGCTTTCAGGGACAGGCAAGGCCAAACTCACTGCTAAAACACTTAATATGTAGAGTAATATTAAGATGAGCTTTCGAGATAACTGGTTATCTTTAGTGAGAGTATGCTCATTGAGTAATATTTTATGCCCAAGCACCAACACGACTACTACGATAAATAACGTAATCAGCATAGGTAGTACGAGTAAGCCAATATCTAGTATTGCGTTCATTGAGCCGGCTTCATTTAATATGCTTCATTGAGTTGAGAGATATTTTATATCTGTAAAATGATAACGCTAGTTACAAAGCAATATTCATACCGCATGGATATGGACTTGATTCGCCAAGTAAAAGTAATACTCAGCGGGAAGATTATTGTTAATGTGTAAAATTAATAGACATACATCGATCCAACTGGATCAGAAACAAACTTAAGTAAACAGGGTCAGAACCCAATTATGTATTAGATTCTGACCCCAGTTGGTGATGTTCCAAATTGTTAAGCCAATACAGGCTTATTCAAATAAGTAATCAAAACGCACGCCGATTTTGCGTGGCGTAACCAAATAATGTCCATAGTTACGCTGGATACTCGCATCATTAGCGTTCATTACAGGGTATTGTGCTAAACCAATATCACCTTTATCGCGGCGAACTGAGCTGTAAGCATACTTATCAAACATATTGTCTACATATAAAGTGACCGACCAGTCATCATTGGTAAATCGAGCCGACACATTACTCAGCGCATAGCCAGGTAAACTCTCACCATCAGCGCGCAAGCCAACCTTAGAGTAAACGTCACTTTGGTAGGTTAAACCATAATTGATATCTAAACCGGTATCGCCAAACACTTCTGTTGAATAGGTAGCCCCTAAAGAGAACTGCTGCTCAGGCGTCCCAGGTAGACGGTCGCCATCCTTACCATCATAATAACTTTGCTCAACACCTGCATCCAATTGATCTTGGTTTAACACTTTAAACAAAAAAGGTGCATCACTGGTCAATTCAGCATTGGTATAAGAATAGGTCGCATAAGCAGTGATGTTATCACTTAAAATGGCTCTTGAAGCAATCTCAATGCCTGTCGCCTCTGCTGCACCGGCATTACTGGTAATGGTTTGCTGTCCGATCAATGTCGCACCGGCAATTTGCGCGTTATCCCATTCCACCATAAATAACGCAGCATTAAAATGTAACTGGTTACGCAACCAAGTACTCTTAAACCCTAGTTCGTAGTTGGTCGTCGTATCTGGTTCGTACAACACTTCGTATGGTTGAGCACAAACGCTTTGCTGCTCACCTGTGTTTGCGTCACACAAGCCGATACCATTTGAACCACCCAGTCTAAAGCCTTCACTGATAGTTGCATAACCCATTACATCATTGCTGAATTGATAGCTGGCGTTGACCTTGAATAAGTTGCCATCATCAGCGGCAGAGGTATCATCGAAGTCTAATGCAATATCATCAGGACCAGCACTACCAAACAAGGTATTATACAAAGGTAAATCAATGGCAGAAGATGAGTTGACTTCATAATCGTAGAAGCGTGCACCGGCCATGATGGTTAGCTTATCGGTTACGCTATACGTTACCTCGCCAAACAGAGCCGATTCAGTAATTTCATTATTCACTACTGACACGTATTCTAATGAATCAGGGCGTAATTGGTTTGCATCCCAATTATCCACTGCAAATTGATCAAAGCCAGGCGTAAACTCACGACTATCTTCGATGTTTTCAAACTTATTATAATAAACACCCACTATCCAGGTTAATGGTGCATCGTTGGTTGATACTAAGCGAACCTCTTGCGTGAAATTCTCTGCTTCGTCCACCTCACGGGTAAAGGCTGAAAAACTGGGGAAATCTTCATAACTGTAATCTAAACGAATTAATAAATCGGTTTGATCACGTTGGCCAAGTGCTTCAAACTCTGAATAACCCGTTGCAGATGTTAATTCAGCGAAACCCAGATCAGCTGTCATTTCTAAACTCAGTAAGCTGTCTTCTTTTTCTCGCGGCTCTTTAAAGCGATATCCCGATTCATAGTCACCCATGACAGTTGATAAAGGATTGCTCTCACTTAGGCTGTTGGCATGCACGATAGAACGACCACCAATGTCTTGTTTTTGGTAAAAATAAGACAAAGTCGCATCGAAGGTATCATTGGGCTGCCAGCGGATCATCGCTTTGGCGGTTGTGGTTTGCTCGTAGTTCGCATCTGCAATTTGTTGTAGGTTAGCGCTCACTGCTTGTGCATCAGAAAAATCAGGGTCAGGTAAAGACACACCGCCTTCACGAACCACATAATTATAATCAATATAACCAGGTTCATCCAAATAATTAACCGCAAAACGCACAGCTAGCTCGTCTTCAATCAACGGCGTGTTAAATACAAAACCAGCCTCCCCGCCCATATCGTCGCTTTGTGATAAACTAAATATATCACCTGAAAGCGATCCTGATGTTTCATCGAGGATAGGCTTGTTAGGCAAGTAACGAATAGCACCACCTAATGTGCCCGCACCGTATAAAGTACCCTGTGGCCCTATCAATACTTCAACACGTTCAACATCAATCAGTTTCATATCCACTACAAGCGGAATTTCACCGATATAAGTGGCAACGGTACCGGCATTAGAGCCAGGGCCCGATGAGTTGGTGTTTAACCCACGCACAATAATCGGAGAGCCTTCACGACTACCTTGATCAGCAATACTCAAACCTGGTACCCAACGAGCCACATCGGATAATTGAGAAATATTTTGGTCTTTCATGACATCACCATCAAGCGCGGTGATATTTATAGGGGCTTCTTGCACAGTAGACGCGCGACGAGAAGCGGTAACTTGAATTGTTTCAATACCTTTCACTGCGCTATCTTCAGTCGCTTGAGCAGCGTAGCTATACATGGGCAGAGCCAGCGCTGAGCTGAGTGCGATGCATATTGCCGATTTGTTAAATACCTGTAGATTATTCCTATTCATGATTTTGTTCCTCAATGTGATGTTTATGGCTTGTTGCCATTTTTTATATGACTTTTTTATTAACTAAAAATAACGCCGATGCTCAGCAAGACCATAACCAACACAACGATCATCGCTAATAAAGGCACAATAAATCTTAACCACGTACTATAAGACACCCGACCTAAAGCTAGTCCACCCATAACGATGGCAGAGGTCGGAGTGACTAAATTGGGTAAACCAGAAGCTGCTTGGAATGCAGTGACTACAAACTCTCTAGGGACATTTGAAAAATCAGCCAAAGGGGCCAAAACCGGCATAGATAAAACGGCTAAGCCTGAAGATGACGGGATCAACAATGATAAAAACGATAACACCCAATAAATCGAATTGATAAATACAATAGGAGATAAATCACTTAATAGATGCTCTGCATAATACAAAAAAGTATGCGTAATATTACCGTCATCCATTACCACCACTAAGCCTCGTGCCAAAGTGATAATAAACGCAACCCCAAGTAACTCTCTAGCACCATCAATAAAACTAGCTGTGAGTATCTGTTCATTCATTTTGGCAACTAGGCCAACCAATAAAGTGGCGGCAAGAAATAGCGCTGAAATCTCAGCCATCCACCAACCGCTAAATGACACCCCTATCACCATCGCCACAAAGACTAATAACAAAATCGTTAAGACGATTTTTTGTTGAAAAGATAACGCTTGACCGGTCGTGTTTGAGCGATGCAAAAAATATTCTTCGTTCGCAACTTTATCATTGGCGACCAATGACGCATTCGGGTTGTTTTTGACTTTTTTGGCGTATTTCATGACATAGACCACACACAGCAACCACGCTAAGACCAAGATAACGACTCGTAATCCTAATCCTTCGGTAAAGCTAATTTGGGCGGCATTTGAGGCAATAATTGTCGCAAAAGGATTCACCGTGGAGCCCAAAGCACCGATTCCAGCGCCTATCATCACCACTGCAACACCGGTGATACTGTCATAGCCTGCCGCAATCATCACTGGGATAACCAACGTATAAAATGGCAGAGTTTCCTCGGCCATCCCAAAAATAGTGCCACCTAACGCAAAAAAGCCCATCAGTGTGGGGATCATCCAGATCTCTCTACCTTTGAGCTTGTTCGTGATCTGAAATATACCACTCTCAATGGCTTTGGTTTTATTGACTACACCAAAAAATCCACCAATGATTAACACAAACAACGCCACATCAATGGCTCTGGCTTGATTGGTTATGGGATCGTAGAACCCTTTTATGGGGGCTAACAAAATATCATTGATACCTTGCGGACTGCTTTCAACCTGATGATATGATCCCGCAACAGGAACTGATTTACCTAATAGTTCATTATTGGCCATGTCGTATTGCCCAGCAGGCACAATCCACGTTAACGCAGCAATGAATACAATGAGTAAAAACAATATTGTATAAACAGATGGGAGTGTAATTTTAAGCTTCATCATTCAAACCTAGTCCAATAACCATTTAATTAAATTAACTAACTGCTGCAATGATGTCAGATAGTGGCATATTATCCAGTCCCATTTTTGTGAGGGTCCGACCATCTTTAAAGTAATCCGCGTCATTAAAGGCATTGGTCAAATGTAATACTGAGGTAGCCATCGGGGTATCAATATTAAGTAATCTGGCAAATTCGACACAAGGCACCAGTAAATAAGGGGCATCTTCAGTAATGTAGCGGTCGGTTGATGATTTAGGTGCGCTGTTGACACTGCCATGAGTTTGCGAAGTTTTATTTAACTCATACACGCTTTTGGCGTCCATGTTGTATAACTCGTTCATGGCCTGCAATTCAGTCTTTAGAGTGAAACCCATTGCTTCTCCTACCGACATGCGCTCTTGATCTAACTTAGCGCTGGCTTTTGCTGTCGCAGGCGAGCAACAATCTGTGTAGTAGTTAAATTTACCGGGGAAGTTTTCTAACAAACCAATGTTTAATGTGGTCATTAATGGGTGACCGCCAAAATTGATATTTTCTAACCCTGCTGCAATGACGTTATCAAGTGGCGTTAATGTTAATGGAAAGATAGGTTGCAGCAAGGCTATCATTGCATCTGTTTTGCTTGCAGGTAATGCTGCAATCGGTAAAAAGGATTTCATTCCCAAAATGGCAATCTGTGCATTGCCAGTAATACGGGTGGCCCAAGGAATAGAAATCGCATCCACAAAATTGAGTTTTAGGGCGGTGTACCCTAACTCATTTTTTAATTGATTAAGCACTAACGAACCATAATTACCCGGCATTAACACGATGGTTTGATGATCGCTTAAATGGGGAAGCATTTGTGTAAATAACAGTTCTTGTGCAAAAGAAGGGACAGGTAAAATAAGAATATCAGAATAAGTAACGGCTTGTTGTAAGTCCGTCGTTAAACAATCAATAGGCGCAAATCCAGAGTAGTCTAATGTGCTACCATGATACTCAGCTAATGACGTGATACCACCATCTTTGGCAATAGCATGGATTTGTTCATCGAACCCTTCAGCCCCATATAACGCGACTTGACAGCCCTGTTTGGTAAAATGATACGCAGCAGTCAAACCGGCGTTACCTGCGCCAAAGACGGCTACTTTTTTTGTTGATGTTGGATTGCTTGTTGTCACTATGTTTAAACCTTTGTAAGGGATTCTTGCCTTATTAACGGGTCAAACAGTAAAGCGCACACACAATATTGTCTAATGCTAGTACGCACCAAACCTATGTTCAAATGTTATATACTTGTTACACATCTCATTTATTATTTACAACGCGTCAGCGCTATACCGGCGTTTTTCGCTTCTTGGAAAAAGAGCTCAATGAACTGGTCAACAATTTCAGATTGGGCGCGTAAGGAAGGTAGCAAAATAAAGAATCTAAACGGGATTGAAGGTTGAAACTCTTTAATCACGATATCGGCACTGTCGCCGGCAAAATATTTTGCCGAGAACGGATCAACAATCGAAGCACCGACGCCTTGTGCTACCAAATTGGCGATGGCAACAGCTAAGGAAACCTCGGCCACCTCATTGCGTTTTATTTTGGCTTGATGAAAGGCTTGATCGACTTGGCGCTGGGTATGATCCTTTTCGCAACTGATCATCGGATGACCATCAAGATCATCTGGCTTAATCACATCAAGAGCAGTAAGGGGACTATCTTTGGGTAAAATACAGACACAATGACATTCAACTTTGATACTGGTTACCCCTTTGGTGATCTCCGGCAACAAGGCAAAACCAATATCACAGGATTGTAAGCCTGTACGCCTTAATACTTCTTCAGAGCGATAGGTTTTTAGTGACGAACGCAAATTGGTTTTAGTTGATAGAAACTGACCTAACAATCTGGGTAAAAAATTACTCGATAACATCGGAAATGCAGCGATATGCAAGCTACCATAGCTGCGACTCTTAATATCCAGCGCGCTTTCAGAGAGGGATTCCAGTGCCGAATAGGCTTTGGCTACTTCAATATAAAAAGCTTTGCCTTTTTCAGAGGGTAATAACCGCCCTTTGACGCGTTGAAATAACTTAAACCCAAGATTTCTTTCTAAGCTCGCAATCAACCGGCTCACTGCTGGCTGGGTGATATGAATAAAATCAGCTGCTGCTGTCACGGTGCCTAATTCATATACGGCTTTAAATGCATTAATTTGTTGAAATTGCATAGCTGAAACAACCATTTTTTTAGATAAACTGATTATATGCCGTCATGGTACCTTTAATCTAGGCTTTCCATTTTTGACGTTTGATAATTTTCAACTTTGGATTGAAATACCGATTTGGGTAACGTCGCAGAAAACGCAACAATAACCAGCATAACTTGAAAATACAAAGATTGAATCATAATCTTATACGCAACTAATTCACTGCCTTGCACCCACATGCTTAGTGAAATATGGCATACCGCAAACACAAGTATAAGCATGTTAATGTGGATAGCGCGTTTCTTGAGTGCATCACGATGTTCGGGAGACGCTAAACCAAAAGTGTTATTGTTGCGATAAAGAGTAACAATAATAATGGCAAACACAGCGTCTATTACAAGCAAACCCAGCAAGTTGGCGTAACCTGCAAAGCCATCAAATGGATGCTTCACAAAATACATAACCGTTACAACAAATACAGCATTGGCAATTAAAACGAGCACTAAATCGGGTATCAATACATACTCTTTTAATGTTCTAACCCTTAATGAAGCTGTTCGCTTATTGCCTGCATGCTGTTTAAAAATATTAAATAAGTGGCGATGGGTCAATAGCATCATAGCAACAGGGATCATCGATAAAAGGTACATCAGCATTAAGCCACTTTGATCATCCCAATTCAGCAATTCTGTTTGATTCACAATAGCATGACCAAGTATGCAACTCACCAGTAACGTAACAAATATGACACTTGACCAATATCTTTTCTGCGAGAATTTCAAATATAGATCTACATCAGATTTGGCCTGTGGATAACGCACTAGCCCATACTGGTACGCTATGTTTTTTAACTTAATAGAGCTCAATATCGGCACTATGACTAACGTGACCAAAACTTGTAAAACCATGATCATATAATTGGATTGCATTAACCAATCAGACATTATTTATTCCTCACTTTGCTTGTTTTCGTTTGGCATCGTCGATGGCTTACTACCTGACAAATTATTTCCTGAAAGGACGTTTTGAAAGACGACTCGGATTTCTGAGTCGGTCGCACCCGTTTCGCGGTAGCGTGCAATATCTAGCGCAATGACGTCGTGCAACCATTTTTTAATGTCAGCATCTAGGTTGTTAAGCGCCTGACTATGCACAAATGAACCACGATACCCTTTTGATTCAATGACATTATCTCGCTCTAACAAGCGATAGGCTTTGGCGACGGTTTTGGCATTAATATCTAAATCCGTAGCTAATTGACGGATAGAAGGCAAAGGATCGCCAGGCAAAAGATTCTTCTGCTGCACAGCTAGCTTTATTTGCATCATCAATTGGTTGAATAGTGGTTCTGCAGAATCAAGATCTATGGTTATCATTTAATTGTACCATCTACGTAAGTGGTACAATTAAACACCATTTGTACCCTTAGATCAAGGGGTACATTATAAATGCTAATGTTTCAGTTTAAAGAAAACCTGTCGTTTATTTGTCCCTTATGCTGAGTCGTTCGAGCCTAATCGAACAGTAGAAGATTAACTGCTGTGCATTATCCCCATCAAGCAACCAAAGAATTAACTGAAAAATACCTACCGAATTACAGTGAAGGCTGGGATATTATTAAATCCAAACGCTATGCCCGATTAGTACAACTCGGATTAATGCCGCCAGGATTAACCGGTAAGGAAAAACGTGTCCATGCTCCAACTGACGCAATTGGATATGAACTAGCCGGCAGTACTGCACTATTTAAAGATAACCGATAAAACAAGAGTCGGCTCAGTGAGAAATTACTGACTCGTCTTTTTTTTTCACTCTCTAATACAAATGATAATGATTCCTATTTACATTAAATAGGTATGTGTGTATCCTTATTCGTATCAACAATACTTTTAGGGATTAAAACTCATTATGCAACTCAAGAACTTCCAACTATCTGTCATTAGCTCATCGTTATTGGCTTGTGCTTTTTTACCTATTGCTCACGCTCAAGATACATCAATACAAGATATTGAAAAAGTTGTTGTTCATGGTAATTATTTGGATGGATATCATGCGCATAATGCCAGTGGTGCATCACGTATGGATTTAGCCGTCAAAGATATTCCACAGTCTGTTTCAGTTATTACAAGTGCACAACTTGAAGATTTTCAGCTTACCGATATTAATCTTGCCCTTGATACAGCGACAGGTATTAATGTCGAGCGAATCGAAACCGATCGAACGTACTATACTGCTCGGGGTTTTGATGTTACTAATTTCCAAATTGATGGTATTGGTTTACCACTTACCTCAGGTAACAATCATGCTGGGGATGACACTGCAATTTACGACCGTATTGAAGTTATTAGAGGTGCCAATGGTTTGATGACTGGAGTAGGCAACCCGTCTGCAACCGTAAACTATATTCGCAAAAGACCTACCGCAAATAATCAACTAGATATCAAAGCAACGTTTGGCAGTAATGATTTATATCGGACTGAAGTAGATGCTTCATACGTTTTAAACGATACGTTCTCAGTTAGAGGCGTGCTAGTAGACCAGGACCAACACTCATATTTGGATCGCTATAACCGACAAAATCAATTAGCTTATCTCTTTCTAGAAGCTAATTTATCCGAAAACACGCAGTTATCATTTAGTCATAGTTACAATAAAAGTGATGCCAATGGAAACTTATGGGGCGCACTCCCATTATATTATACAGATGGGACACCAACTGATTATGACCGCAGTACGAGTACGTCGGCCGACTGGTCTAATTGGAAAGTAGTCAATAACAATTCAGTTATAGAGTTAAACCATCGCTTTGCAAACGATTGGCGTTTACGGGCAACATATTCACAGAAACAAGCCGACGAAGACAGTGAATTATTTTATGTATTT
Source organism: uncultured Glaciecola sp. (assembly GCA_937125395.1). Taxonomy (GTDB): domain Bacteria; phylum Pseudomonadota; class Gammaproteobacteria; order Enterobacterales; family Alteromonadaceae; genus Opacimonas. Next base: position 5,466 of record CAKZLI010000065.1, on the reverse strand, counting down.
GGCACCCCTGACCGACTCACTGAAGCTGGATTAACCGGTTATGCGAGTGAGTACATCCTAGATGATAAACATCATTTATATGATATTTATGTGGATGGTGATTTTGAACTGTTTGGGCGTGAGCATCAACTCATAGTAGGTGTTAATTATTCAACCTTACGCTACACCGATCGTTCATTGTATGATTTCACCACTGGCAACGGCTTTCCTGCAATACCTAACCTGAATAACTGGGATGGAAACGCAATTTCCCCAACATTGACAGACGGTGAAAACGGCAGCAAAGTAGAGCAAAAACAAAAAGCAGCGTATATCACTGGTCGGTTTAATATTACTGATGACTTACATGTCTTAGCAGGCGGACGCTATAACGATTGGGAGACAAGAGGTGTATCTTATGATGTTAACAGAGATGTTAATGATAGCGACTTTATTCCCTATTTTGGGGCAGTTTATGGCATCACTGAAAACACAAATCTATATGCCAGTTATACCGAAACATTTCAGGCTCAAAATGAACTCGATATCAATAATAAACAATTAGATCCAGTTGTAGGTAAAAGCCAAGAAATGGGTATCAAAACAAGTTTGTTTGGTGACAGTGCGGTCCTCAGTGCTACCTATTTTGATGTACAGCAGACTAATCTGGCTGTTGCTGATCCCTTAACGATTGATCTTCCTCCGACTGAACAACGATTTATGGGTAGTGAAGGCATTAGTAGCCATGGTCTAGAGTTGGACATTGCCGGTGAAATCCTTCCAGGTTTAAATGCCAGCATTGGGATCACTGACTTTTCTATTTCAGGCGACGAGTTGGTGTCCAGTTATACGCCCAGTAAGATGCTTAAAATGGGTGCAGTATATACTTTGCAAAATGTTGCAGGATTATCTGTAGGTGCAAACATACGTTGGCAAGATGATATTAGTCGCTCTCAAGGTGTTGTTGGTGAGGAATTCGATAATGTCGGGCAAGAAATTATTACTCAACAAGATGCCTATGCCGTAGCTGACATACTCGTAAAATATAAATTGAATGACGCTATTACAATCAACCTCAATGTATTCAATATCACCGATGAAAAATACCTAACTGGCTTATATTGGGCACAGAGCTATTATGCTGCGCCCAGAACATTCAGTGCAACCTTATCTTGGTCTTTATAGCTTGGCGGATAAATACATCAATAGATTAGGTCAATAAACATGAGAAAAGCACTATTCAAATGGCATTCTTACGCCGCGCTGTTTGCAATGTTACCGATACTTATTGTATCGGTAACAGGCAGTATCCTTGTATTTAAAGTGGAGATAGATAGTTTACTGCGCCCTCATCAGATGGTAGTGAGTCCGGGCTTAGATGCAGCAAGGGTCAATCTAGATACGTTGATGCATACTATTTCTAATAAACATCCAAATCATGTGTTAGCGGGTTGGGAATTATTTGATGATAAAGTACGTTCCGATACCGCTTATATCATTAAAAAAGGAACCGAAGATTGGTATAAAGTCTATGTTGACCAATATTCTGGGCAGATATTATCCGATGCAAAAGATATGGAGCACTACATTACTGATTGGTTACTCGAGTTACATTTTGCATTTTTACTGCATTTTAATGGGACGGTAATCGGTGCGATTGTTGGTTTGATTATGCTGTTTTTGGGGATCAGTGGCATTGTACTGTATCGTGGTTTTTGGAGAAAAATATTCACATTACGCTTAGGCGCCGCTCGCCGGATGCTGTTTAGTGATATTCATAAAATGGTAGGGATCATCGCTAGTCCAATCTTTATTCTTATTTCTTTCACTGGTGTATATTGGAATATTTCGATTATCTTGCATGAAGTCATTGAGCATAGTAATGATAATGAACACGTCTATATCGAACAACCTTACCATGCACCTGCAATATCATTTGAGAATTTAATGCAAGACACAGCGCAACAAATCGATAGTTTTATGGGTCATTATCTGGCTATCCCCAATGAACCGGGTATGAATATCATGTTTTTCGGCGAGGTTTCAACGAATAACCCATTCATTAGTCAATATGCGAGTGTCATCACATATAACAAAGATAATGGCGATTTGATTAGTGCGTCAGACATTAGAGAAGCAAGTATATGGCGCAAGTTTGATGACAGCACACGTAAACTTCACTTTGGCTATTTTGCTGGATTATGGTCAAAAATTGTGTGGTGCATCATTGGCTTAACCCCTCTTATACTGACGTTCACAGGACTATTCATGTATTTAATACGGAAGCGGCGAGTCAGGAAAATTTAAACGTGTTGGGATGTTGTAGGGCAAATTGAATAGCGTTAATGTACCCAATACACTCATAGGTCTTGCGTGCGCAGGCGCTACTCTGCAAGCATCAAAGTGCTTTTCGCTAATTGCTTGCAGGCTGACTCCAATAATAATGCTTTTAGCTTTTCTTTGCTGCGCTTATCCAGGCAATGCAATTCACACCCAGACAAGTGTTGATCAGATAATAAACGTAGCAGTGTATCTGGTGCAATGGTCAATGCTAATGTGTCAGTACCTGCCATCATATCAATGCACTCCTTGCGAAGAACGAAATTGAGTTTGGAAAGTGCTATCAACATATTTTTTTTCTCCTATGGCCTCAAATTCGAACATTTTAGTCTTACTTTCATTCAACATCTGTTCGTGTTGCAAAGTGAGTGCTTGCAAGCATTCCTGTGCCCAAGATAGACGAGAAAGATCATGCATCGCAATAATTTGCTGTAACTGCTGAGTACAGTACTGGTTGGTTAATACTGCAGTAGATACGCCGCGCCCCTTTAATAGGCGGCAAAAATGAATGGCGCTACTAGTGTATTGAATGAGAGCAGGCACAGACCAACCCGTCTTATGAAACAAGACAAGTTCAGTCGCCTCTAATGCCTTACCTGCCTGATGAAATGCATCATTGTAATTACCTGTTTGATAATATTCTTCGCTTAAATCTTGATATTTTTTGACTTGTTGAAACGCTTTATCTAAATGCTGGATCAAATATTCGCGGTACAAAGGACATAAAAAAGTCATCACATTCTCCATTTGTTGATACAAAAAGAATAGTCTAAATGAGAATGATTATCAATACGATTTGTTAATTATTTTTATTATTTGTTCTATAGTGTTGGAGAAACATAGATGTTTAAGTACTCGATAATATTGAAGTAATCCTCGAGGAGTGAGCGCAGGTGATAGATTTGGTGGTACAGTTGATGATTATTATATGAGATGGTTTCGTCGCAGTGCTGAATATCGTAATGGTTTTCGCCGCTCGTCTATCATGAAAGCCAATCTTTAACATACTTATCTAAAACAATAAAATTGTTAGATTCTGCGATGGTTTTATAGGTCGTCATTATCTGAAATCCTTTCTCTTATTGTTTTTTATTTTTCGATTGGCCAAGCAATTTTTTAACTTCACGGTCAAAATCTGACTCTATTTTTTGTTGTTGGTTAAATTGTTCATATTCAGCATGGGCTTTTTGTTTTGCCACTGTACTTGAAATACTGCCATAGCCCTCAAGTACTTGATATTCATTAAAGGCTAAAAACTTATTGACGCTCTCGGCAAAGGCTTCCATGGTAAAGCTAGTGCGACGTTCAATAATACCTTCGATGTAATCAAAAAATGCGGTAATAGTTCGTTCTAGTTTTTTGATTTCATCTTCAGCGAGGTAATTTTTAGCAATCGTGGTATCGGACTTAATGACACGACCAGCAGGCGCATTTTTGTAAGTGGTCATGCCCATTAATGGCTGATTTGCATCGGCTTTCAATGAGATTATTTCTGCTGCCGTATGCCCAGTAATCGCAAAATGAAACTTGTCTTGTACATGTGCGTAGAATAATTGCGTGGTTTTTGACTTAGGATCGTAGTCAATACTGCATTCTGCAAAAATGTCAGTGATTTGCTGATAAATACGTCGTTCACTAGCGCGTATCGACCGGACACGTTCCAGTAGTTCTTTGAAGTAGTCTTTACCAAAAAATCGGCCATTTTTAAGGCGCTCATCATCCATGGTAAAACCTTTGATGATGTAATCTTTAATGAGCTGAGTAGCCCAAATACGGAACTGAGTCGCTTGAGTTGAGTTAACCCGATAACCAACAGATATGACCGCATCTAAATTGTAGTACTCAAGTTTGCGCTTAACCTCGCGTTTACCTTCTTGCTGAACTGTTTCCAAAATGGAAATAGTTGCTTCACGCTCTAATTCGCCTGATTCGTAAATATTGTCCAAATGCTTAGAAATGGCCGGTACACCTACGCCAAATAGTTCCGCAATGCGTTTTTGAGTTAACCAGATGGTTTCACCACTGAGCAACACTTCCACCCTGATATCACCATCAGGGGTGGAGTAGAGTAAAAATTCTGAGGTTTGATCTTGCAGACTTAGATTAGGCATTTTGTGTTCCTTGCAATTTAAAGCCATAATTATTCAACAAGTGCTTCAATAGAAAATCTACAATTTGTTTTTCTGGCGCCGTTAAGCCTTGCTTATCGCGCTTTTGCTTGAGCAATGCTATGTGGCTGCTGGACTGTTCTAGACTTAATTTCATAGTATGTATTTTACCGCAATACATACCTAAGGTGTTGTTTTTAATTACTGCTATTTCACGATTAGAGAGACCTTTGTTTGATAACTCTACCAAAAGGTCTCTTAATTTAATTCTGCGTTCCGGTATGGTGTCGTAACACAGTTCCTTTGTATCAATTTCTATGTAAATTGACAATAAAGTATCATACTTTGGGTTTCTCGAATTAAGCCTTTTTAAATAAAAAAACTCATTTCATTACGTAAAAGTATCATACTTTGTAAGTTGCATATCTAAATGATAACGAAATAGATGACAATAAAGTATCATACTTTGCAATTGAAGAACCTTTTCAAACTCGTGAATAAGGGTAATTACTCTTAATATAAGTATTTAAAAATCTACCTTTTGAGCCATCCCTAATAGTTAAAAAACCTACATGCCAATTTATACCGTTAAAAGCTTGGAAAAAACCTCTTTATATCTTTGTGCAGGTTTGCAGGGCAATCATCTATAGCTCGCCAATAGTCGATAATGCCTTTTACCGTTTTTAAGTCTACATGAGTACAATCATACATTACACGCAATAATTGCAACGTTGGCATAACCTCGACGTCAAACGCCTTTGCTAATTGCGTCATGTCTTGATCATCGGTAATAACTGGCACATTTAATTCTTGGGCGTATGCTATATATAGGGCATCAACTTTTGATGGACCTGGCAACTCGGTTTGAACGAAATCCCAAACAAAGTCAAATGCATTATAAATAGATTTTTTCTGTTTTCTTCCAATGGTAGGAAAGTGTTTTCTATTTTCTTCGTACTCGCCCTCGTCGACCCACGGAAATTTAGACTTTAACCTTCTATTTGATAGCTCATCATTTAACTCCTGAAGAATGTATAAA
>CAKZLI010000064.1 GCA_937125395.1 uncultured Glaciecola sp. | reverse complement strand
GTCCCCTTCGTCTAGAGGCCTAGGACACCGCCCTTTCACGGCGGTAACAGGGGTTCGAATCCCCTAGGGGACGCCATATTAATGCGTCAGCATTGCAAAAAAGCCACCTTCGGGTGGCTTTTTTGTTTTACGCCATTTATGTTTAGTATTCATACCCGTTAATAAGAAGTCACTATGCACATTACCTTAGCACCGATGGAAGGGGTAGTAGACCACTTAATGCGCGACATGCTCACGCAGATTGGTGGTTTTGATTTATGTGTAACTGAATTTATTCGTGTAGTAGAAGCAGCCCTACCTGAACGCGTATTTTATCGGTATTGTCCTGAGCTTCATCAAGGCGGCTTAACCCCGAGCGGCGTACCAGTAAAAATACAGTTATTAGGTCAACATCCTCAATGGATGGCCGAAAATGCGCATCGTGCCGTTGAATTAGGCTCCCATGGCGTTGATCTTAATTTTGGTTGCCCGGCCAAAACCGTCAATAAGTCTCGCGGTGGGGCAGTACTATTACAATTTCCGGAAACCTTGCACGCTATCGTCAAAGCAGTCCGTGAAGCAGTGCCAGAGCAACATCCTGTTACTGCCAAAATCCGCTTGGGTTTTGAAGACACTTCACTGGCTTTAGAGAATGCCGATGCGATATATCAAGCTGGAGCATCCAGCTTAGCCGTGCATGCTCGAACTAAAGCCGACGGCTATCGTCCCCCCGCTTATTGGCCGTGGATTGCCAAAATCAAAGCGCAAGTTGATATGCCGATTGTCGCCAACGGAGAAATTTGGTCTGCAAGTGATGCGCAGTTATGCCAAGCCCAATCACACTGTGATCATCTCATGCTGGGACGCGGAGCATTGGCATTACCTAATTTGGCAAAATGTATCAAAGATGGTGATCCTGAGTTAACTTGGGAAGCGTGTAAAGCATTATTAGTACAATATTCAGGCTATGAAATATACGGTGATAAAGGTCGATATTATCCTAACCGGATCAAACAATGGTTTACTTATTTGAAACGCCAATACCCAGAAGCGCAAACCATGTTTGAGCAAATCAGACGATTAAAAGACGCTAACGAAATCGTGGCTGCATTACAATCTTCTGATCGTTGCTAACTCCTCCCTGATACTTGCACTTATGCTTAATATTCGTTAATTTATCCTGGTTATTACAAATAATGTAGAATTTGTAACACACCAACAAATACAAGGATATTCATGGTGCACAATAATAAAAAACCAACGTGGAAATTAGCCACACTCACCATTGCCGTTTTAGCATCCAGTGTGCTAACAGGTTGTGGCGATGACGCTAATAACCATTCTGATAGCGACAAGCATAATCAACATGTAGTAGTTAATGCCGACCCATTTCCGACTACTTATGAACCTATTTCCAGCGTAGCTACTCTCATTACCAATGTCACTGTAATTGATGGTATTGGTGGTTTAGTTGCCAATTCCCAAATATTACTACAAGACGGTAAAATTTCTGGATTAGGGGATGACCTAGCATTACCTGATGAATACGTCGAAATCGACGGTCAAGGCAAATACGTCACCCCAGGTATCATAGATACGCACAGTCATTTAGGTGTTTATCCATCGCCAGATACGCGTTCTCATGCTGATGGGAATGAAATGACGTCACCGGTAACGGCACAAGTATGGTCAGAGCATTCTGTTTGGCCACAAGATCCTGGTTTCCAACGTGCATTAGCAGGTGGTGTTACCTCTTTACAAATTTTGCCAGGCTCTGCTAATTTATTTGGTGGACGCAGTGTTGTCTTAAAAAATCTTCCCGATCGCACCGTTCAAGACATGAAATTCCCTAATGCACCCTATGGCATCAAAATGGCCTGTGGTGAAAATCCTAAACGTGTGTACGGTAAAAAAGGTGGCCCATCGACCAGAATGGCGAATGTAGCTGGCTATCGTGAAGCATGGATAGACGCGGCTGAGTACAAAGCAAAATGGGAGCAATATGATGCTGATTTTGCAGCTGGCAAAGAAGTGACAGCACCTAAACGGGATCTCAACAATGAGACCCTAAAAGGCGTACTTGATGGTGACATTATTGTACATATGCATTGTTATCGCGCCGATGAGATGGTAGTGATGATGGACGTCATGCAAGAGTTTAATTACCAGATTGGTTCCTTTCATCATGCGGTTGAAGGCTATAAAATCGCCGATAAGCTTGCGCAAAATAATGTGTGTTCGTCAATGTGGGCTGATTGGTGGGGCTTTAAGTTAGAAGCCTATGATGGTATCCGTGAAAATGTCGCGATGGTGCATCAAGCCGGAGCGTGCGCTGTCGTACATTCGGATAGTGATATTGGCATTCAGCGTTTAAACCAAGAAGCCGCTAAAGCATGGTCGGATGGTCGTCGTGCAGGAATTGATATTAGCAAAGCGGATGCGTGGAGCTGGTTAACTGCAAATGCAGCCAAATCATTGGGTATTTTTGATCAAACCGGTTCATTAGAAATAGGCAAAAATGCCGATGTAGTTCTGTGGAGCGCCGATCCATTTTCAACCTATGCACAAGCCGAAAAAGTCTATATAGATGGTGGGCTTGCTTATGACCGACTCGCCCCTGATAGTTGGCCGGTGAGTGATTTTGAATTAGGCCAAGTTGGGCAAGGAGACCACAAATGAGACGTTTATTAACGGCATTAGTCGGCATTAGTTTAAGTGCCAATGTATTCGCGAGTCAATTTGCAATTGTTGGTGGCAAAGTCCATACATTAACCGATCAAGGCACGCTATCTGAAGCAACGGTCTTAATCAAAGATGGTTTAATTGAGCGAATTATTGAAGGTTCACAAGTCCCGCGCGGGTACGAACGCATTGAGGCTACTGGCAAGGTTGTCACGCCGGGTTTGATTGGTGCATACACCGCATTGGGTTTAGTGGAAGTAGGTATGTCTGCTGGACAAGTTGATTCGTCAACCTCTGAACATCCGGTCACCACTGTGGGTGCGGCGATTGATGTATCCTATGGGGTGAATGCCGACTCTACGTTGATCCCAATTACACGTATTGAAGGCTTTACGGCTGCTGCGACAGGAATTGAGTATTCAGATTACTTGTTTAAAGGGCAAGGTTCAGTCATTCAATTAACCGATAGCGAGCCATTGATCAAAGCACGTGCGTTTATGGCCTTAAGTGTGAATAACTCAAGTGCTAGTGATGCAGGTGGTACACGAGGAACCTTATGGGTCGCATTAACACAAGCGTTAAGCGAAGCTCAAGCTGCAATAGGCACTGATTTAGCACCAACTCAACCTTGGTATGGCATGATTTCACGTGCTGATGCTGTTGCGTTAGGACATGTTGTCCAGGGGCACAAACCATTGTTGATTAAAGCAGATCGTAAAGCCGATATTTTACAAATCATAGCTTTGAAACACAAGTTTACTGATCTTAACCTAGTATTAGTATCCGGTTCTGATGCATGGCGCGTGGGAGCGCAACTAGCTGCAGCTGAGATCCCTGTGATCCTCAACCCTGAGTATAATCTACCCGGGGCGTTTGACACGCTTGGCGCAAGTTTGGCCAATGCTGGGCGTTTGGAAAAAGCAGGTGTAAAAGTTGCGATTGGTATTGATACGCATAATATCCGCTTGGCGACTCAACATGCAGGTAATGCTGTTGCCAATGGCCTAAGTCATGCTACCGGCTTGGCGTCATTGACTAAGCACGTTGCTGAGATATTTGGATTAGACAACCAAATGGGGCATATTGCACCTGGTATGCGCGGTGATGTGGTTGTATGGTCAGGCGACCCGTTAGAAGTGACTGAAGCGGCGGAGCACGTGTTCATTAATGGTAAACCGATAAAGATGGTATCGCGTCAGACGTTGTTACGTGACCGCTACCTCAATCTTAAACAAGATAAGCCAATGGCCTATACTAGACCATAACCTTCTGCTTGAACTTAAAAAACCAGCGATGCTTAATGCTATCGCTGGTTTTTTTTGCAATAAATAGGGCACTGATAAACGTTAACGCACGACCAATGGGATGATCCAATTATCTAACATAAATTGTGCAATCAATGGCTGTGCATCGGCTGTAGGGTGGATCCCATCGTTTTGCATAAGTTCAGGTTGCAAGGCAATATCGCTTAAGAAAAATGGCACAAGTGCAATGTCGTTCTCCTTAGCCACTTGCGAAAATGCATTGATAAACATCTTGTTATAACGGGCACCGTAATTAGTCGGGATCTGCATTTGCTGCAGAGCGACTTGGGTATCTGCGGCGAGGCTTTGTGTAATCATATTGTGCAAGTTGTCTTTGAGTTTTTTTATACTATGTCCTTGTAAGCCATCATTGCCGCCCAACTCAATTAACACATCAGTAGGTTGATGTTGTTGCAGCAAACGCGTTAATCGCGCTAAACCACCGTCAGTTGTCTCTCCGCTAATAGAAGCGTTAATGATTGTTATCGCTGCCAAATCCGGGTCGTCATGTTGTGACAACATATCTTGTAACAAACTGACCCAACCTTGCTCTTGGGTCAAGCCGTAAGCAGCACTTAAGCTATCTCCGAGCACCAATACCACTTTAGCAGGTTGACTGCTATTATTCATTGGTGCATCGTAGCTTGAAAATTGATCTGAAGCAGCATGCAATTGCGTACCTATAATGATAAACACGCAACACAATAATTTGCTAGATTGAACCAAGGCATAAGCCGCTTTCGATATTACATTATTTAACCACACGGTGAACATTGCTCCATGATAAAAACCAAAGACCTTATTAAAACAGTTTCTACGAGTGAAGGCGAGTTGCAGATCCTTCAACCGGTTAATTTTTCAGTAGAAGCGGGGGAGTCGATTGCGATTATTGGTGCTTCCGGTTCAGGTAAATCGACATTATTGGGGTTATTAGCTGGATTAGATACAGCGACATCGGGCGAGATTTGGTTAGACGATGCACCGCTGCATGATTTAGACGAAGAAGCCCGAGCACAATTACGTGGCGAAAAAGTCGGATTTATCTTTCAAAGCTTTATGCTTGTTCCGTCTTTAACAGCCCTTGAAAACATCATGTTACCAGCAGAAATCATTGGTTTAGATAATCCCAAAGCTCGTGCTTTAGCAGTACTTAAACAAGTTGGCGTAGAACATCGGGCAGGGCATTATCCGAATCAACTCTCCGGAGGTGAACAACAACGGGTGGCGATTGCCCGTGCGTTTATTACTTCACCAAAGATTTTATTCGCGGATGAGCCTACCGGGAATTTGGATGCACAAAACTCACATAACGTTGAGACATTGCTCTTTGATTTAAACAAGCAATCTCATACTACATTGATATTAGTGACTCATGATCCTGAATTAGCCCAAAAATGCGACCGTCAATTGGCGATGACTGCTGGTGAATTAGTAGAGGTAATCAGCAATAACGCATCTGATGGTAATTCAGCGCAGCAGGATCAGGAAGCATCAGCATGAGCAACCTAGACACCGTAAGGGTAAAAACCTTACCTCGACAACTTGCTTGGCGTTTATTCAAACATGAAGCTAAGCGTGGCGAGCTCAGTATTATCTTGTTTGCGATCATCTTATCCGTTGCAGCGGTATTATCATTGTCGTTGTTCTCTGAACGCCTACAAGGCGCGTTAACCGACCGTTCAGCTGAGTTTATCGCGGCTGATCGACAACTATCAGCACGTCATCCACTGGATCCCTTATGGATAGCACAAGCTAAAACGTTTTCTTTAGCCACTGCAGAGCAAACATCAACCCGTTCTATGGCGTTTGCAAACGATGAGTTAGCATTAGTCGATTTACGTGCTGTTTCTGATACTTATCCGCTTAAAGGCAGCATTAAGCTCGCACCTGAATTATTTGCAACCGGAGTGGCCACGACGCAGATCCCACAAACCGGTGAAGCGTGGCTAGATTCACGCTTATTTCAGTTATTAGGCGTGACTATTGGTGATGCCATTGAACTCGGTGATGCGTCCTTTACGGTAACGCAGATATTATCAGAGATCCCTGATGGGGGGTTTAGTGTGTTTAATGCCGATCCTATGGTGTTAATCAACCAACAAGATATTGCTGCCACCAATGTCACAGGACCAGGTAGTCGGGTCAATTACAAAGCCTACTTTACTGGAGATGAAAATGATTTAGAGGCTTTTTTTGATGCACTTTCTCCGCAATTAGACCGACAAATCCATCGTTGGCTCTCGGTGCAAGATGATACCTCGCCCATTGGTGAATCGGTTGCACGTGCTGAACAGTTTTTCTTATTAGCCTCATTGCTAGCCATTGTGTTAGCCGCTGTAGCCATTGGTGTGGCGGCGCAACGTTATGCACAGCGGCATTTTGATCCTGTCGCGATCATGAAGACACTTGGCGCAAGTACCAGCACAATCCGCAAAGTCTACCTTTATCAAATCTCATTTATTGCATTGCTAGGGATCATATTAGGTACGATTGTTGGGTTTTTACTACAACAAATTGTGGTCAGTGCCTTAGCCGGAACAGTCGAAGTATCATTACAAGTGTGGTATTGGCGACCATTGTTAATTGCCATTTTTACCGGCAGTGTGTGCGCGTTATTATTCTGTTTATATCCGTTATTGGGGTTATTTTCTATTCCGCCTTTACGTGTGTTAAGACGAGATATCTCTGCGACATTTTCTTCTCGTGGAGGTCAATATATCACCGCTGGCGGCGCCATATTATTAATGATGTGGGTGTACTCACAAAACCTCAAAATCAGCCTCATTTTGTTTGTCTCAGGCCTGATTTTAGTCGGGCTGTTATTAGCGTCTACCTTTGGCTTAATTGCCTTAGGTCGGGTCCTTGGCAAAGGTCGAATGGGCGCTTGGCAATTAGCATGGGCACGTATCAAACGACGTAGTTTAGATAACTCTGTGCAACTGATTAGTTTTGCCTTAACCATTATGCTACTGCTGGTTGTATTGGTTATGCGTAACGACATTGTGCAGCAGTGGCGTGACCAATTACCGCAAGGCACCGCTAATTATTTCTTGGCCAATGTGACTGAAGAACAGCGCCCTAAATTGGTCGAGCATTTTGCTAAAAATGGTATAGATACAGATGGCTTATATCCTGTTTCTAGAGGTCGGTTTGTTAAAGTCAATGATGAGCTTATTCGCACTGATATTACCAAAGAAGACGAAGATACCACCAATGAAACGCGTCGCGGTTTAGGGCGTGAAGCCAACCTCACTTGGGATACACAATTGCAGTCGGGTAATGAAATTATTGCCGGTCAATGGCATGACCAATGGACCCCACAAAATTCCACATTACCAGAAGGCGTTTACCCCGTTTCTATCGAGGAACGTGTGGGTGAACGCATGCGGATCGGCATGGGTGATGAGTTAACGTTTAATATCGGTTCTGAAATTGTTACGGTGCAAATCACGAGTGTGCGCACGGTGAATTGGCAGACTATGCAACCGAATTTCTTCTTTGTGTTGCATCCTGCTGCGATGTCGCAATTTAGAGCCAATTATATTACCAGCTTTTATTTACCCCCAGAACGCAAACCTGAACTGACCAGGTTGATGGCGCCTTTTGCCAGTGTGACGATGTTTGATGTTGACGCGCGGATCAATCAGGTACGCAGTATCATTGATCAAGTCTCCGCAGCGATCGAGTTTATCTTAGTGTTGGTATTAGTGGCTGGAAGTTTAGTCTTGGTGGCACAAGTGCAGGCGAGTATGGATGAGCGTCAAAGAGAGCTTGCCATTCTACGCACTCTGGGTGCTAAGGGCATGATGATCAGATTGTCGGTCATTTATGAGTTTTTGATCATCGGGTTGGTGGCTGGTTTTATGGCGGCACTAGCTAATGAAGTGAGCTTGTATTTGTTACAAACCAATGTCTTTCAAATGCAAAGTAGTCTGCATTTAGAATATTGGGTAATTGCTCCGATAACGGGGGCGGTAGTGGTCGGTTTACTGGGCGCAGCGAGTTGCTGGCGTTTATTATCGATGAATACTCAGGTGTTGTTACGAAAGATGTTGTGATGGTGCTCCAATAGGAGCAACACCGAGTTTTATTCTTGCAAATAATTTAAAATTATTCTTCATTCAATCATTCAATCAACCATTCAATCTCTAAGCGACACTAAAGCTTCATTGATGTTGCTATGAGTAAAATCATAGCCATGGTCTAACAAGGCCTTAGGGACCACATGCTGACCATATAATAATAAGTCTGCTGACTCTCCCATTAATACGCGTAAAGCAAGCTTAGGGACGGTAAAGAGGCAAGGGCGGTGCAAACTATCGGCATAGGCTTTCGAAAATACCGCATTACTGACTGGATTAGGTGCCGTGAAATTAACGGCACCTTGGATTGTCGGGGTAGTTAAAAGATAACCCATTGCTTGCACCATGTCATCAATATGGATCCATGACATGATTTGTTGCCCTGAACCCACTGGCCCGCCTAAGCCTAAGCTAAATGGGACTTTCATTTTAGCCAAGGCACCCCCTGATTTAGCCAATACAATTCCGGTGCGCAACACACAGACTCGAGTTGTGTCCGATTGTGCGGCTAAGGCAATTGCTTCCCAGCGCTGACAAATGTCACGGGCGAACTCCTCATGATAATCAGAAAACTGTTCATCAATAGGGTGGATGGTGTCATTACTATCTGCTTGACGACCATAAACACCAATGGCTGAACCGCTTAACAATATTTCTGGAGGTTGCGAACTGGCTTGAATTAAGTCGACAATGCGCTGCGTAATATCCCAACGGCTGTGACAAATACGGTGTTTTTGTTTATCACTCCAGCGCTTATCAACAATCGCCTCACCAGCTAAATTAATCACTGCATCGTAAGCATTCAAGTTATTGAGAAGGGTTAAATCTACTTTTTCTACTACACCTTGCTGAATTTCATGGTTAAAAGCTTGATTTACTTTATTATTTGAACGACTCACTACATGAAATGTGTGCAAGTGCGCATAATGTTTGATAAAAGCTTGGCCAATTAAACCGGTCGCGCCTGTGATTAAAATCTTCATCGAATGCCTACCTTATTGCTCTATAATTAGAACTGCGGTTCTTTAGAACATGAAATACTTAAACTGACAGAATCAGAAAAGCGTAATGCATGCGGCTTGTCTACTTCGACTTCAGCCCAGGATACCCAAGGATGATCGGCAGCAAGCGCCAAAATATCTGAGGTGAGTTTTTCAAGTAAATAAAAACGGTTATTCTCAACTAAACGGATGATAGATTTGGTGACCGTTTTGTAATTTAACGCGTTTTCAACCTCATCTGATTGAGCGGCTTGATGTGCATCATATTTGATGACAGCATTTACGACGACATCTTGTTTGTTCGCTATTTCATCGTCGTTAAAACCGATGTAGGTGCGTAAACGTAAGTTTTTTATACGAATTGTCGCTTCATTTAAAATCATTGCACAAATTCCTGTTATGATATGTGACATTAATAGGCGTCACATTTAAAATATTTTCTGAGAAAATTATGGAACTTAAATCTTCTACTGCTAAAGCTATCTTTGTCACCGCTGCTGTGGTGGTGGTTCTTGCCGGTATCAAGGCGGCGAGTGCCATCATGGTACCGTTTTTATTATCTATATTCATAGCTATTGCTTGTAGCCCACTCATTAATATCGCGTCACGCTACAAAATCCCACGCGCAATTTCAGTGACCCTAGTTATACTCCTAATAATCGTTTTTGGTTTCATGTTAGCAGGATTAGTTGGTCAATCTCTTAATGAGTTTAGGCAAAACTTGCCTGGCTATCAATCACAGCTGTCCGTAGAGATGGACTGGGTGGCTAGCCAATTGGCGCAATTTAATATTATTGTTGATAGCAATTTGTTCTTGAATTACTTCGATCCTGGTGTGGCAATGTCAGTGGCGACGAATTTTTTGAGTGGCATGGGTGGGGTGTTATCAAACGTATTTTTGATCATATTGACGGTTATTTTTATGCTGTTTGAAGCGGAAAGTATGCCTCGTCGTATTCACGTTGCTTTGCGTGACCCAGGTATGAAATTAGTGCATATCGACCGATTCTTACGCTCAGTGAATGATTATCTTGCGATCAAATCTCTGGTTAGTTTGGGCACCGGTATATTTATCGGTGTTTGGTTATTTGTCCTTGGTGTTGACCATTTTATGTTGTGGGCGGTATTGGCATTTTTACTCAATTTCATTCCTAATATTGGTTCTATTATTGCTGCTGTACCCGCCGTTTTAATTGCCTTTGTTGAGCATGGGTTAGGCACTGCTGGCTTAGCTGGCTTAGGCTTTGTTTTGGTCAATATGATCATGGGTAATATGATTGAGCCTCGTTATATGGGCCGAGGGTTGGGCTTATCTACGTTAGTTGTATTTTTGTCATTGATTTTTTGGGGTTGGCTATTAGGCTCTGTTGGCATGTTATTGTCTGTGCCATTAACCATGATCGTCAAAATAGCAATGGAATCGCGGGAAGAAACCATGTGGTTAGCAGTATTGTTATCGGGTGATGATTTGGACGAAGTGTATGTTCCAAGTGATGATCAGCATGCTAGTCACATAATGCTTGATGCTGATTTTGCAGCAGCAACCGACACAAATAAGCCCACTGATCTTGACCAAAATAACACGTAAATAGCTGCTTTATCTATATTTATCGAGGTAAATGTACGCTAATTGTTGTGCCTTGATATTTATTCGGCGAGTGGATGAGTAATTTAGCTGAATACAAATCCACTAAGTCGTTCACCGTCGCCAAACCTATACCGTGTCCGTGAGTGTAGCTATCAAGGCGGGTTCCGCGTTCTAGTATATCAAGCTGGTGTTGATGTGGGATCCCTGGACCATCGTCACATACGCTGATTTGTAACCATTGAGGCGTATCAACAATATCAATTTGGATACGTGAATGCGCCGCTTTACAGGCATTATCTAATATATTCCCGAGTAAACTAAATCCATCTGCACTATCTATCGGGTAAAGCACGCCTTTGTTGTCCGCATTGATGGAGATGTCGAGTTGTTTGTGATGATAAATTTTATGCATAGAGGCAACGGTTTTATCGATCATTACTCGCAGATCCGTGTTGGCCTGCCAACCAGCTTTACCTAACACTGAACGGGCAAGTTGACGTTGGATAATTTGATCAATTTGTTGGATCGGCGTTTTACTAGCCAAAGGAATATTGTCATCCCCTTGCAGGACACTCAAGGGGGTTTTTAATGAGTGTGCAAGGTCTTGTAATGCATGTTTAAAGCGCGTTCGTTGTTGACTCTCTGAGATAAGTAAGTGGTTTAGACTGTCTTTGATTGCATTGAGCTCTTTGGGATACGCACCCTGAATGTGTAATTGTTCATCCGTTTGCGTGTGTCCTTTTGCTACTTGTGTGATCTGTTGTACTAGTTGTTTCACAGGCGTAACCACAGACAATAAGCTGATCAACAACAAGGCGCAAATTAACACACCTACCCACAAGCCATTTTGTAACAAACTTTGATTAAACGTGTTGAGTTCTTTGGCGTAGGTGTCTTTGTTGTCGATAACATAAAATTTAATCGGGATGTATTGGTTTTCGCTTTCAAATTCAGCAGTAAACGCATACACAAAAATATCACCGAGTCCTTTGGGCTGATCAACAAACAATGCTTGCCCTGAACGTGGTTGTGGCAGTGCTAGCGGAGCGATATCAGTGGTACTAGATGTCGATTGCCATACCACTGTTTGATTTAGCACAATCAATGCTTGGTAACCGGATTGCGGCATATTCAACCGGTCATCGAACACATTAAACGGCATATTAATTTGATTATCGTCCATTTCAAATGTCGCAATCAATGCGTAGGTCATCGATTCTAACTCAATTTGTTTGGCTTTGAGTAAACTCGCCTGATATGCATTCGCGACGGTTAGCGCTAAGATGGGCAGCAAACACACACTGATAAATAAAATAGACAGTAATGTGCGCGCGGTCAAAGAGAGAGTGTTTAGCTTGGCGAAAATAATCGATATCCTCTGCCGCGTAATGTTTCGATGGGCTTGATTGTGTTATCGGGGTCGAGTTTTTTACGTAAGCGACCCACAAATACCTCAATCACATTACTATCTAAATCAAAATCTTGGTCATAAATATGCTCAGTCAATTCTGTTTTGGAAACGACTTTTTCAGGATGCAGCATCAAATACTCCATGACTTTGTATTCATACGCCGTCAACTCTAATAGATCGTCGTTAACCTTAACCCGTTGCTGCGTCATGTTTAAATGGATCGGTCCACAGGTTAATTCGGCACTGGCATGGCCATTACTGCGACGAATCAGTGCGTTCACTCGGGCGAGTAACTCTTGGTGATGAAACGGTTTCGTCAGATAGTCATCCGCACCAGCGTCTAATCCGAGTACTTTTTGTTCCCAATCATCTCTGGCCGTTAAAATCAATATTGGGGTTGTAATGTGTTTATCACGTGCAAATTTGAGTACGTCAATGCCGTCAATGACCGGCAGGCCAAGGTCCAATAATATCGCATCATAACTGTATTCAAGTAACAAATACTGCGCCTTTTGTCCGTCATCTGCCAAATCTACACTGAATCCTTGCGCTTGTAAAAAACGGTCTAATTGCAGCAAGAGTTGACTGTCATCCTCAATTAATAATACGCGCATGACGTTACTCCTTGTCGTTGCTAGGTGAGGTCGGTTTACTCGTTGTGGCGGGTTTAGGTTTGCGTCGGGTTGGTTTTGCGCTCACTTTACCCGATTGGCGGTCGACATTCACCGATATTACTCGGCCTTTAGGGTTGAGCATTTTGACTCGATAATGTTCTTTTTTACGGTCAATTTTGAGGACTTTACCTTGCACGGATTGCTTTGCTTTAGCAATAGCTTGTTGTTGATCAACCGATGATTTTTTAGCGTTGTTGGCTTGGCTATTCGACATATTTAGGTAGGGCAATGCAACCGCTGCAGTCGTGATAATTGGACTTAGCAAGATGCTACATGATGCACTAAAAATAACACTGAACAAGACACTGCACATAAACCTACGCACCATATATAACTTATGCTGTGACCTTTTTGCCGGCACTTTAAGTCTAGGTAGGGTCAGGTAAAGTTTGGGCATTGTTTGCTTCCAATTTTGACTGTTAATATGCAGTTACAATTATAAAGTAAATAACTGAATGCAGACTGAATTTTTTTATGAGTCTATGATATTGTGCTAACTAGATTCTTAAAAGGATATTAAATGAAAATTAAACTAATTAGCAGCATTTATATTAGCACTCTTTTTATGAGCACTCTATTACTTAGTGCTTGTGCTACTTACACACCCAGTGACGCCTCATCAACGGCGACGTCAGCACCATCGATTTTAGACCAATGGTTAGCCGGAAAGTACACACCTTCTACAACGCTAACGTCCTCATCACGCATTCAGCAGGGTGTATTAGAGAATGGCATGCAATACTATATTGTGCCAAATCAAACACCCAAAAATGAAGTAGTGATACGCATGCGTGTTGGGGTAGGCAGTATGTATGAGTCGCCCAAAGATGCTGGGATTGCCCATTTTTTGGAGCACATGGCCTTCAATGGCTCAAGCAACGTACCAGAAGGTGAGATGATTGCTATTTTGGAGCGGTACGGATTGCAGTTTGGTGCTGATACGAATGCCAGTACGGGGTTTGAAGAAACCATCTACAAATTAGATTTACCCAATAACGATGCGGCAACGATTGATACTGCGCTGTTTTTGTTACGAGAAACGGCCAGTAACTTAACCATTGCAGACAGTGCTGTGCAAGCCGAAATCCCCGTTGTGACAGCAGAATATGAAGCGCGCAATAATATTTATATGGAAGCCTATAAAGCATCCATGCAAAATTGGACGAAAGGACTAACTTACATAGATCGTTTTCCAATTGGCACATTAGCATCGATTAATGGTCTTACGGCTGATGCGGTTAAGGCATTTTATGCACAGCATTATTATCCTGCTAATACCCAGCTCATCATTGCTGGAGATGTGCATGCACCTGAGATATTAGCTAAGATTAACGCGACCTTTGCCGATTGGGATAAAGCCAATCTTGATACCGGTTTTATCGCAGGTAATTTAGAAGTAAATGAGCAAGTACAAGTGGCTTCGTTTACCGGAGCAAATATACCAACACAAGTTAATTTGTATTATGTTACCGCGCAAACTAAACAAGCGGATACAGTTCTGACACGACGTTCAGAATATGTTGAACAGATTGCCAATGATATTCTTGCTTATCGCCTTAATAGTCTGGTGTTAGCAGGCCAAGCGCCATTTCAAGGTGTAAGTAGTTCACATAGCTTTACCTTTGAACAAATCGATGTCACTCAAGTGGTTGCTCAAACGGAACCGGAACAATGGGCGTCCAGTTTAGAGACATTAGTGGTCGAGATACGCCGTATGTTGGCATTTGGTATAACGGAGCAAGAACTGCAACGATCTATTAGTGCCATGCGCAATAGGTTGGTGACTGCAGCACAATCTGAAAGCACCATCCCCAGCGGAGCAATCGCCAATGCAGTGCTGTCACATATCAATACTCACGCTATTCTAAATGACGCATCGCAATCACTGGCGTTGTTTGAAGAATGGGTGGCAACCTTTCATGTTGGCGAAATTAATCAATTATTAATTGATCAATTTGAACGTGTCCCACCAACAATATTTATCCAATTTGCGGAGCAAGATAAGGCCTTACCCAGTAATGAACAAATCATGGCTGTGTATAACGATGCGTTTGATATTACCGTTACAGAAACGCAAGCAGCTGAGACTAAAGCGTTTGCGTATACCGATTTTGGTGCGTCTGGGCAGGTAATAGCACAACAATATGATGAATTAAATGAGGTTCATACATTTCGTTTTGCCAATGGTGTTCAGGTAAATTTCAAAGCCTCACAACGGGTTAAAGAACAAGTACTGGTTAATTTGGCATACGGTAAAGGCGGGCGCAGTTTAACGCCCGAACAAGCTGGGTTAAGTGATTTGTATCGCTTTTATGTGGTTGGTGGATTGGCGCAGCACTCAGTGAATGAGCTACGTGAATTACTCTCAGACAAAAATGTCTCATTAAATTTTGGTACTAGCTTTACAGGATTTGGTGGCACATTTAATACATCCAGTGATACCTTATCAACCCAATTGCAATTATTAGTCGCATATATGACTGATGCTGGCTATAACCCTGAAGTGCTACCGTTATTTAGAAATAACATTAAACAAAGTGCGCAGCAACGCAAAAACACCATCGGCGCCGTTAAGCGTTATGAAGTCGTCAATGCTATCTATGGTAATGATTACCGTGTCGGGCCAGCTCCCACTGAAGCTATTTTACAACGGGATTTTACGCAACTAAAACCAGTCTTGATTGATGCGTTAACTAACGGACCGATTACCTTGTCGATTGTCGGAGATATTGACATTGATGATCTGATTGAACAAGTTGCAGCAACATTTGGTACTTTACCTGTCAATGTCAGTGCGCCTGAACATCAATGGGTTGATGATATACGTTTGCAAACCAATAACGCCTTTACGCTATATCATGAGGGTAACCCAGAAAATGCATCCGTTACCCGTTATTACAAAACCACGGATAATCAGAACTTACAAACGGCATTGCATTTGCGCGTACTTGGGGCGGTGGTGCAATTAAAAGTGCAAGATGTTATCCGCGAAAAATTAGGTGCAGCATACTCACCTTCAGCGCGGGCTTTTGGCTCTAATGATATTGTTGATGATGGCATGTTGTTATTGGATACACTGACTACACCGGATAAGGTGACGTTAATCCAAGCAACGTATGATGACATTATTGCAGGCATCAAAACCCCGAACTATATTACTGACGATGAGGTTAAACGTGCCATTGAACCAATGCTAGCTAATTGGCAATCGGCACAAGAAAAAAATGGTTTTTGGTTAGCTAGATTAAAATCGGCACACACCAAGCCTGATACATTTGCCCGATATGCTCAACAACCGAGTATTTATGCGGCTATCACAGCGACTGAGTTAACCGCATTAGCACAGCAATTTTTGATTAAAGAGAATCAAATTGAAGTGCTGGTCTTACCGACTGCCAAATAGCAGCCGCAATACAAGTAGACTAGGCACGACGCCATGGCCAGTACTGGTTTTGTTTTCTTAGTTTAAGATTACGTAGCCAGTTACTCGGCTTGCGTTTAGTCGCTTGTAATCCATCTGTTAGCACTTGCTCGGTAGCCGCTAACACTCGCTGCGCTGAGTGCCCATCTTTGTAGGGATGAAATTCCGTTGCGTAATCTTGCATCATCGCTTGCTGTTTAGCCTGATCTGTTAGTACATGACTCAAAGTGTCTGCTAACGCATGTGCATCGGTAATATCATTGATGTACGGATCGGGTAGGGCATTGGCAAATGTAATGACCGGTGTTTCTAGTAATAACGCTTCTGCGATAACCGATGAAGTATCTGAGATTAAGACATCGACTTTGTTGATCAACGGTAATATATCACCGGCACCGTGAAAGGTGATATTGTGCTGCTCTGCCGCTAAATCTTGATATTGCGTGATCAATGATTTGGCCATTTTGGGATGAAATTTAATATGCCATTGTTGTGAATCTTGCTGGTTTGTCGCAGTAGCACGTATAGCATCATACAAATGCGCTGCACTGGTTAATTTTGGCGAAAAAGTCGGTGCGTATAAGATGTGATGCACCGCATCATCATGCCCATCAAGGTGAGGCTGTTCAGTCATAGGAAAGATATTATCTAATTTAGGCCAACCGGTTTCCATTACATCGAAATAACCATGTTGCTGGGCAAATTCCGTAAATTTACGCGTAAAAAACGGGCCTTGTGTACAATATAAATCAAACGAACCGCGGATTTTAAAATGTCCTTTCTTCTTCCACTCAAAACCATGAAAAAGCTGAACCTTTAAACCAGGAAGAAAATCAGGCACTACATTACCAGTCACAAATACGGCAGCAGGATTAAAGGAGACAGCCGCTGCAATATCACTCAAAACAACTTCATCATCGTTAAATAAAGCCATGTTGACTTTATTACCAAGGGCTAGCCATGCCACGCTATGGCCTTGTTCGCGCATGACCTGCTGTAAAGGGCGTAATATCTCAAACGTATAATTTTCTTGGATTTGTAATAGGTATCTAGTCGTCATGTTGATGCGCTTAATTGAGTAGGAATATTATTCTAAGTCAATTTTACCCCTAAGTTGCTTCATAATGCCATGTTTGGCTTTACTATTTAATCGTTTGCGTACCGATGAGCGTGTCGGACGGGTAGATTTTCGGGGTAATTGCACAACACCAGCTGCGCGGATCAGACTTACTAGCCGTTCAATCGCATCCCGTTTATTGGCTTCTTGGGTGCGGTGATTTTGTGCTTTAAGTACTAAGATCCCGTCTTCGGTGATCCTTGAATCTTTACGTTTTAACAAACCTTGTTTGTATCTAAACGGTAAATTACTGGCATGGATATTAAAGCGAAGGTGGATCGCAGAAGATACTTTGTTGACATTTTGTCCGCCGGCACCTTGGGCACGCATCGCCTGTAAATCAATACTGTTAGATGATAAATACACCCCGTCAGCAATAAAAATATCCATGAAAATCCCTGTTAGTTTTCCTAATTCCAACACTTATGCCGTAAACCAAATACAAAAGTGCTGGAATGGTGAGTGCTAAGGCAACACTTTTTTATAGGGTTTAACCGTCACATTTGCATACACGCCTGCTGCAATGTATGGATCAGCCTCAGCCCAGTCTTGTGCAGCAACTAGCGAGTCGAATTCAGCAATGACTAATGAACCGGTAAAACCAGCGCTGCCTGGGTCTAATGAATCAATCGCAGGATTGGGACCGGCGACCAGTAATTTACCCGCGTTTTGTAGTTCGACTAGTCGAGCTAAATGGTCGGGACGAGCCGCTAAACGAGCGGCTAGCGTATCAGGGTGATCTTCTGCAACAATGCTATACCACATGTTTTATTCCTTAAAAGTAGCTAATGTGCCGGCTTTCATTGCTTGCACAAATTGGCCTAACTCAGACAGCATAGCAGGCGTATTGCCTAAGTGCTTTGCGATAATGTTGACGGTTGCAGACCCAGATATCGCACCGGCAGCACCTGACTCGATGGCATGCGCAACTTGAGCTGGCGTAGATATACCAAAACCCAAAAGTGGAGGAGCGACTTGGTATTTTGTGAGTTTATCAATTAATTCACTGGCCGGGGTTTGTGCTGCGGTTTCGGCACCAGTGACACCTGCGCGTCCTAATAAATAGGTATATCCGCTAGAAAGCTCACCAATGGTTTGTAATGTTTCTTCACTGGCATTTGGTGGCGCAATTAATATTTGATCAATCTGGTGTTCGCGAGCGATATCAATAAACCGATTGGCTTCACGCAATGGCACATCAGCGATCAAAATTGAATCAACGCCACTGGCTTTTGCTTGAGTATAAAAATAGTCAATTCCACGGGCAAGGACTAAGTTTGAATACAGCAACAATCCAATTGGGATCTGCGGATGATTGTCGCGGATCGCAGCAATGATATCTAAGCACTCGGTTGGGGTATTACCATTATCCAGTGCCCGAATACTTGCAGCTTGAATAGTCGGGCCATCAGCAATCGGGTCGGAGTAAGGAAAACCCAGCTCTAAGGCATCAGCACCATTTTCAATTAAGGTTTCGATAATCGCGATGGAGGTCGCCTTATCCGGGTCACCGAGCATCACGAACGGCACAAACGCCCCTTCATTTTTTTTATTTAACTGCGCAAACATTGCTTCGTAACGTGCCATTATATATCGTCTCCTAATACTTCCGTGACATGCGCGAGATCTTTATCACCTCGACCCGATAAATTTACCACGATAATGGTTTCTTCTGTTGCTTCATCAGCCATATTCAGTGCATGTGCAATGGCATGAGAAGATTCCAAAGCGGGAATAATCCCTTCTTTACGGGCTAATAACTTAAATGCATTTAATGCTTCCTCATCGGTCGCTGCGACATATTCAGCACGGCCAATATCGGATAAATAAGCATGTTGTGGACCGACAGCAGGATAATCAAGGCCTGCAGAGACAGAATAAGACTCTTCTATTTGACCGTCTTGATCTTGCATAATATAACTAAATGCACCATGCAAGATACCTTTAGACCCGGTACAAATAGTGGCACCGTGTTCATGCGTATGCAGACCTTTACCTGCAGGCTCTACACCCACTAAACGCACACTCGGTTCATCGATAAAATCAGCAAACATACCAATTGCATTGGAACCCCCACCGACACACGCAACTACAGCATCAGGTAAGCGACCTTCTTTGGCCATTATTTGTGCCCGTGTTTCTTCTCCGATCATTCGGTGAAATTCACGGACTATTGTTGGGAAAGGATGGGGTCCAGCAGCAGTACCTAACAAGTAGTGCGCTTTGTCATAACTACCAGACCAATCTCGCATTGCTTCATTGACGGCGTCTTTTAACGTACCTGAACCGGCATTCACTGGTATCACTTCTGCACCCATTAGACGCATTCGAAAGACATTCGGTGATTGACGTTCAATGTCCTTAGCACCCATATAAATACGCGCTTTTAAGCCAAGTAATGCACAGGCCAAAGCCGTTGCGACACCATGTTGACCTGCCCCTGTTTCGGCGATGACTTCGGTCTTACCCATGCGTTTGGTGAGTAGTGCTTGACCTAAAACCTGGTTGGTTTTGTGTGCACCACCGTGTAATAGATCTTCGCGTTTTAGGTATAATTTAACCAACGGGTTAGATACCAAATTACGTGACAATGTCATGGCAGTGGGGCGGCCAGCATAATCGGTCAGTAACGACATAAACTCCGCTTGAAATTCAGGGTCGTTGCGCGCGTCAATGAACGCTTGTTCTAGTTGGTCTAAAGCGGGGATCAATAACTCAGGCACATACATGCCCCCAAAATCTCCAAATTTACTGTCTAAATGATTCATAATTTTTCGCTCGATTAATAAGTACGTAATTGGGTAAACAATTGTGTGATCTTGGTTAATGATTTATCACCTGGTGCATGTTCTACTCCGGAGTTTACATCCAATACTCGCACACCAGTTGCTAATGCTGAGGTGATATTATCAGGTGATAATCCACCTGCAACACCTATTTTTGATTTATCGGTCAGTGTCTCCAATAGTGACCAATCAAAGGCTTTGCCTGTACCACCTTTAATAACGCCATCAGAAGTCGTAGTTTGACAGTCTAATAAAAACAAATCGACCTGGTCCATGTTTAAATTGGCGTCATCCAAACCCGTCGCTGATTGTGTGATGCCCAAGGCCAGCCAGATTTGACAGTTGACCGGCAGTTGATTGCTCAGCTCAGTAATATAGCTTTGATCTTCATTACCGTGTAATTGCACTGCGCACAAACCTAATTGTTTAACTGTGCTAACAATGTGTGCTACAGCACTATCAACAAACACACCCACATAATTAAAAGGGACATGCGCGACAATTTCTTGTGCTTGCTTGAGCGTGATACAGCGCGGTGATTTTTGTGCGAATATCAAACCTAAGTAAGATACGGGTTGTTGAGCAATCGCGTGTGCTTGAGCAGCGTCTGTGATCCCACAAATTTTAACTGTGCCATACGCTAACTGACGCACAGCAGTGGTAAGGTTATTTTGTCCCATCAACGCACTACCTACCAAAAATCCATCGACACATGGCGCCAGTCGAGCAATATCTGAGCGCGTATAAATGCCCGATTCAGAAATCATTAAACCAGTGTGGCCTAATTCAGTCAGTATTGGCACTAATCGCTCTGTGGTGGCCAAATCGGTTGATAAGTCGCGTAAGTTTCGATTATTAATACCGATGATTTTGGCTCCCAACGCAACGGCTCGCACAGCTTCTTCTACGTTACTCACTTCGGTGAGTACATCGAGGGAGAGCGATGCAGCACAGGCACTTAATTGTGTGTATGTAGCATCATCGAGCACCGATAGCATCAACAACACCGCATCGGCTTGATAATACCGAGCGAGATAGATTTGGTATTCGTTAACAAAAAAATCTTTGTTTAATACTGGGATATCAACACGTGACGTTACGTATTCAAGATACTCATAGGTGCCTTGAAAATATTTTTCATCGGTTAAAACTGATAAACAGGCTGCGATTTCACCGTAGGCATCTAAGATTTCATCCAAATCAAAAACAGGACGGATTAAGCCTTTTGATGGCGAAGCTTTTTTACATTCCAAGATATATCCGGCGTTAGGTTGACTCAACGCAGTATAGAAACTCTTAGTGGATGGCGTTAACTCATCTTTAAAGTGTGCAAGTGGCATTGCTGCTTCTCTTTGCGCAACTTCAATGCGTTTGTCATCGACAATTTTGGCTAGTACATTTTGCATATTGGGCGTTACTCTTATCTTTTATCAATCAATGTTGGTATTTATGCTTGGCTTAGCAAAGCACTAGCTTGGATCGTTGCCATCGGTTTACTAAGGCTCATCGATTCAAGTGCTAGTTCAGCGCCTTGAGTAAATGAATCAGCGATACCCGCCAGATGTAATAATGCACCTGCATTCATCGCGATAGCCGCTTGATGTGCTGGTTGACCTTGACCATTAAACACTGCAGCAATAGCCGCTTTATTTTCTAATGGTGATCCGCCCACAATGGCTTCAAGTGGGTACTCTGACAAACCAAAATCGCTCGGTGTCACTGTATACTCAGTTAATGAATTACCATCAACCCCGATCACATGACTAGGTCCATGCAGTGCAAACTCATCTAAACCGGCACCATGTACAATTAATGCGTGTTGATGTTGCAACAACTGCAGAGTATGCGCATAGGGCAATAATAACTCTGGAGTGTAGACTCCAAGTACTGAGTGGGTCGGCTTGGCTGGATTGGCTAGCGGACCGAGAACATTAAACAACGTACGCGTTTTGAGTGTAGTGCGCACATTCATCGCATGCTTGACACCGGCATGATAAACCGGAGCAAATAAAAAACACAAACCGCTTTGATCCAAACAATGCTTGGCAGTGTCTGGTGACATATCTAATTTGATACCAAAAGCATTAAATAAATCAGCTGAGCCTGATTGGCTAGAGACACTTCGATTACCGTGTTTGGCAACTGCAAGTCCACAACTGGCAGCAACAACACTAGCTGCACTTGAAATATTTATCGTGTTATGTCCATCACCGCCAGTACCGACAATATCGGCAAACTGATAATCGGGGCGCGTAAATGAGGTTGCATTGTTCACCATCGATTGCGCTGCACCGGCTATTTCGTTCGGTGTCTCACCTTTCATTTTCATGGCGATAAGCAATGCGGTTAAGGGTATATCATCGACGTTACCTTGCATGATTTGATCAAACACTGCAGCGGTATCGGATTGCGATAAATCCTGATGTGCAGACAATGTGTCAATCGCTTGATTAAGCAGGGACATGGGCGCTATCCTGTTGAGTTAAATGAGTTTGAGCGATTAAAAAATCAATGCTTTGCGCTAACAAAGCCGATCCTTGATGGGTTAAAATAGATTCAGGATGAAACTGATACCCTAACATGTTTTTTGATACGTGATAAACCGCCATTGGGATCCCATCTACGTGTGCAAGTTGCTGTAAATCATCCGGTAAATTGGTTGCCATTAACGAATGGTAACGAGCAACGGGGAGGGGCTGTTCAAATCCGGCAAACATTTGGTCACCGCAATGTGTGATGGCTGATGATTTGCCATGCATAAGCTCCGCAGTGCGGACAATCTGCCCTCCGCAATGTTCAACAATCGCTTGATGACCTAAACAGATCCCTAATACCGGGTACACGCCGGCAACGGCATTTAGCAGCTCTAACATACAACCCGCCTCGTGTGGCGCGCCAGGACCTGGTGACAAAATTAACAATACCGGCCCATCTTGGCGAAGTGTGTGAAGTGCATTGAGTACCGTATCAACACTGACCGTATTACGGTAGATCTGCATATTGATATCTAAGGTTCTTAACTCATCGACTAGGTTGTAGGTAAATGAGTCGACATTATCGAGCATGACGACGGATAAATTATTCATTATGCAACGCCTCGTTGGGTTTGGCTTAAAAGGACGGCTTTAATAACGGCTTGCGCTTTTGCTCGAGTCTCATCGGCTTCACTTTGCGGAACCGAATCATAGACCACCCCCGCACCAGCTTGAATATGTGCAATCTGGTGTTGCACAAATGCAGAACGGATAACAATACAAGAGTCCATATTACCAAACGCATCCATGTAGCCGACGGCTCCACCATAACTGCCCCGACGTTGTTGTTCTACTTCACGAATTAATGTCGCAGCACTGACTTTGGGTGCCCCGACTAAGGTACCCATATTCAAGCAAGCTTGATAAGCATGCAGCGCATCGAGATCATCACGCAGTTGACCTACAACTCTGGATACCAAATGCATAACATGTGAATAGCGGTCAACTTTGAGCAGTTCTTTGACGTGTCGGGAACCAGGAACAGATACTCGAGCGACGTCATTACGTGCTAAATCCACCAACATAATGTGTTCGGATTTTTCTTTTAAATCTTCACGTAAGTTTAACTCAATCCGACTATCTAAGTCATAATCGATAGATCCATCTGCACGTTTACCTCGCGGACGTGTGCCCGCAATTGGGTAGATCTCTACTTGGTTTGAGTCTGTGGTGTATTTTAAGGCTGATTCGGGAGAAGCACCAAACAAAGCAAACGCATTGTCTTGCATAAAAAACATATAAGGAGAAGGGTTGAGTTGCTTGAGCTGTTGATACGCCAAAATAGGTGATTCACACGGAAGGCTAAAAGTGCGTGAGGGAACCACTTGAAAGATATCACCAGCAAGAATATGCTCCTTTAGCATAGTGACATTGGCACAAAAAGCCTCATCAGATTGATCGACCTTTACCGCCTCTTCAGATACGGTTGTTCTAGCACGTTGGGCTTCTTGTTCAATCTGTTGTGGAGAAGCACAGAGTGCTGTTTGTAATTCGCTGACACGGCAAGATTGTTCATGTGTCACCGTCGCTTGAAGGTCGCCACTAAATACATTGCTGATCAAATGACTGGTTTGTGCTTTGTGATCAATGACACACAATGTTTGAGCTAAATAAAATACAAAATCTGGGCAGGTGTTTGCACCATGTGGCACAGCCGGAAGTTGTTCAACAGTTCCCAGTAAATCATAGGCAAAACACCCACCTAAAAATATAGCAAAAGGATGACTATTGTCGTGTTCAAAGCGCTGGATACAGGTGCGTAAAACACTAAAGACACCCTGTGCTTTTAAGCGGGTATCTTCATCACATTGACTGTCAGGTAAGGTAAATGTGAACGTCAATTGCGTGTTTGTCGCTGTGGTTATACGGTCTTGTAACCAGTTACTTAGCGCTGCAAGTACGTGCTCACCATTGGCGTTAATAGCAGTCGCTGTGACCGACAAGTCAATACATTCAAACCTTACACATGTATCAAGTAACATAATACTTTTGAGATTGTCTTTGCTATCTATCTCAGCTGACTCTAACAGGAGTGTGTTAGTCATATTGTGGGTAACATCATAATAGCTAGCCAGAGGATCCGCGACATATTCAATCGGTGTGGAATGACTGGTTACTTGGCCCACTTGATGTACATTCATGGTCATTTTGCTTAATACCTTATCTAAAAACAGGGGTGCTACATCACTCTAATAATACAATCTTGAGACATAAAAAAAGCCCGCATGAACGGGCTTTTTTTATGACACACAATCGCGCACAAACAGCCCTAGAGGGACTGCCACCACCAAATGTTGATTGTACTTAGTTGTATGCTTGATTTCATTATTTTATAAGACAATTTAATGTATACTATGAACATAGAATTTAACAAATGTGCTTTGCTGTCAACCTTTATTTTAATTTGATGGTCTGATGGAGAATTATTTTATCCTTTAAAGGCACAGATACGGTAGAACACAATTTCATGAAAATTGATTTACACAGTCATACTCATTACTCCGATGGGCACCTTTCACCACAAGAGTTGGTGATGCGTGCGCATCAAATGCAGTTGGATGTACTGGCTATTACTGATCATGATACGACCCAAGCGCTAGCAGATGCGAGGGCATATCAAGACACACAAAAACGGGCTTTAACGATTATTTCTGGTGTGGAGATTACGACTCGTTGGCATGGGTTTGATATACATATATTGGGCTTAAATTTAGATGAGCATCAACCAGCGTTAATCAATCACCTTGCAATGCAATCGCAAACCCGAATAGATCGTGCTCAGCAAATGTGTGCAAAGTTAGCTAAATGTGGCATTGAAGGTGTATTTGATGAAGCGATGGTGACTGTTGGACAAGGACAAATTACGCGCGCCCACATTGCGCAAGTTTTAGTCAATCGCGGAGTGGTCAGTACCTTTCAAGGTGCATTTACCAAATATCTAGGCAAAGACAAACGCGCCTACGTTAGCGCGCATTGGATTGATATTGCAACGGCAATACAGTGGGTCCATTCAGCCGGTGGTGTCGCAGCGATTGCGCATCCTGCAAGTTATGATATGAAAATTAAATGGTTACGCCGATTAATAGGCGAATTTGTGTTGCATGGAGGCGATGGTATGGAAGTCACACATCCAAATATGCAAGCAACAAAAAAAGCACTTTTAGCCGAACTTGCGATAGAATACAACTTGAAAGCGGTCGTAGGCTCAGATTTCCATTTTCCAAGCCGCTGGACTGAGCTAGGCAAGCGATTAGCTATTTCTCCTGAACTTACCCCTATATGGCATAACTGGGATGTATTATCTCAGTTCAATAAGGAAGATGTATGAGCCAGTTTTTTTATATTCACCCTGATAATCCACAGCCTAGATTAATCAAACAAGCTGTTGAGTTAATCAAACAAGGTGAGGTAGTGGTTTATCCGACAGACTCTGGTTATTCAATCGGTTGTCAAATGGATAACAAGTCTGCACTCGAACAAGTATGTAAAGTGCGCGATTTAGATAAGTCTCACAATTTTACTTTGATGTGCAAGGATATGTCTGAGATATCAGATTATGCAAGGGTAGATAATAGTGCTTTTCGATTATTAAAGAACAATACGCCAGGCCCGTATACATTTGTGTTTAAAGCGACTAAGGAAGTACCCAAACGGTTACAAAATCCAAAGCGCAAAACCATTGGTATTCGCGTCCCTGATAATGCCATTGCATTAGCATTGTTAGAAGAGCTAGGTGAACCATTAATGTCCTCTACGCTAATTCTACCGGGTAAAACCAGTGCAGAGTCAGACCCTGAAGCAATTCGAGATAGCCTAGAACGACGCGTAGGGCTAATTATTCATGGTGGTTATTTAACAGAGCAACCCACTACGGTTATAGATTTGTCTGAAGGAGATATAACTGTTATTCGTGAAGGAGCCGGTGACATTTCTGCATTTGTTTAATGATGAATAACCCAATTTAATTAATGAGGAAGGCATGGTCGATTCAGCAACACCGGACATGATCCAGCAACCTTTACCATTAGCATTTGTTAATGGTGAAGCGATGGTGGAACAGCCTCATGATCTTTACATCCCACCGGATGCATTAAAAGTTAATTTAGAACGTTTTGCTGGGCCACTTGATTTACTCCTGTATTTAATCCGCAAACAAAAACTCGATATTGTTGATTTACCTATTTTTGATATCACCACTCAATACATGACGTATGTTGATGTCATGGTTGAAGTAAATTTAGAGTTGGCTGCCGAATATCTATTAATGGCCGCATTACTGGCTGAAATAAAATCGCGGTTATTATTACCACAAGATGCTGGCCAGGATGAGGAGATCGATCCACGCGCTGAGTTAGTGCGACGTTTACAAGAATATGAAGTTATTAAACACGCTGCTCAGGCATTAGATGGTATACCGCGTATGCAGCGAGATACTTATCCGGCCCAAGTGTTACTGGCTCCAGATGTCATACCGATGAAACCATTGCCATCATTGTCGCTGCCTGATTTAGTTAAGGCAATGCAACACACGATGGCGCGACAAGAGACATTTGCACATCATCATATTTCGCGAGAGGCGTTATCGACTCGAGCGCGCATGACTGCAATTTTGGCAAGATTAGATGCAACTCAATATATGGCATTGACAGATTTATATACGGTTGAAGAGGGCAAGGCAGGGGGTGTAGTGAGTTTTTTAGCTGTGTTAGAACTAAATAAAGCGCATTTAATTGAGTGTCTTCAAGATGAGCCATATTCGCCAATTTACCTACGCTTAGTCAATCCCGATGAAAATTAACGCCCAACAGTTACGCCAATTGATTGAGGCTGCGATCTTTGCGGCAGATAAACCGATATCCATTGAACGATTAAAATCGACAGTCTTAATGGAATTTGCTGTATCTACCCATGCAATTAGCAGTGTTATTGATGAATTAATGTTAGAATATGCAACACGTGGTGTGGTGTTGAAAGAATTAGCCAGTGGTTATCGCTTTCAAACCCAAGAAAGTTTGAGTCCATTTATTGGCAAATTATGGCAAGAAAGCCCACCTCGTTTTTCACGGGCGTTGCTTGAGACATTAGCATTAATTGCTTATCGACAACCGATTACCCGTGGCGAAATAGAGCAAATACGTGGCGTTGCCGTAAGCTCACAGATTATTAAAACCTTGTTAGAGCGTGAATGGATATATGTACAAGGACAAAAAGACGTAGCAGGTCGGCCCGCACTCTATGCAACGACCAACGGATTTTTAGATTATTTTGGATTAACGTCATTGACGCAGTTACCTGAAGCAGAAGAATTTTTGGCAGCATTACAAGCTGCGCAAGAACCGATTACACCTATAACACCAACAGAGCAAATACATTAATGTCAGATAAATTACAGAAAGTCCTCGCCAATAATGGCGTTGGTTCACGTCGTGAGATGGAAACTTGGATCCAGCAGGACAGAATTTCAGTTAACGGTGCTGTCGCTAAGTTAGGCGATAGAGTTGAGTTGACCGATCAGATACGCGTAGATGGGAATCTATTAAAACGCGATCAAAAAACACCAGTATGTCGGGTGTTGATGTATAACAAGCCTGAAGGTGAATTATGCTCGCGAACCGATCCACAAGGTCGACTTACCGTGTTTGACCGATTACCTGCTATCTCATCGGGTCGCTGGATCGCGGTAGGGCGTTTGGATTTAAACACATCTGGTTTATTGTTATTTACGAATGATGGTGAATTAGCAAATCGTTTAATGCACCCTAGACATGAAGTTGAACGTGAATACGCCGTGCGTGTGTTTGGTGATGTTGAACCCAAAACACTTACTTTACTCAAAAAAGGCGTTGAACTTGACGACGGTATTGCAAAATTCACCGACATTATCGCGCGCCCAAATGAAGAAGAAAGTATTAACTCGTGGTTTGATGTTACTTTATCAGAAGGGCGTAATCGTGAAGTACGTCGCTTATGGGAGTCACAAGGCGTGCAAGTATCGCGCTTAATCAGACTTCGTTATGGTCCATTGTCATTACAAAAGCGATTGCCTCAAGGTGCTTGGATTGAATTAGAGTTACCGGATGTCAATGCGTTACGTAAGCAAGTTCAATTGCCTGTGGAGACTGAAACTGTCGTAGGCATCGGTGATAATAAACTAGATCATGTCAAATTACAGCGTATGCGTCGCTCAGTTAAAAAGCATAAAGCACGTGCAGGCACACCAAATAAATTGAATGCCGATGGTACAGTAGCGGATGGCGGCGATGGGCAGCGAAATCGTAAGCCAAATGAATCTAGATCAAATGGTGGACGTCCTGGATCTAAAGGTGGCAAGGGGAATGGCGGTCGTGGCAAAACGGGGACAGGTAAACCTAATGTCGGCAGAACTCGAGCCGGAACGAGTGATGCAAATCCAAGTAAAAAGTCGAGTGATAAGACAGGTGCTAAGCCTAAGCGCACTAATCCAAACAGAAAAAAGTCCACGCGTCAGCAACAAGGGCAATGATTACTTAACAACGCTTGTTTGTGCCAGAGTAATTTAATCACTCTATCATGTGCTCTTGCTTATCTAGCAAGAGCATGAACTGCATCAGGCAAGGGCGTTAAACCACTCAATACCCTAACCATTGAATCATCCACTAACTTAACGGAGTATTAAACTCTGGGTCAAGTTCAAAATCACCAGTTGCCTCTACCAATTTATTATCGGTAAAAGTAATAATCAATTCTTTACGTAAGTCTTTACCACGTCCGGCCATACCACGTTTAATTTCGTACACGTAATACCAAGTGTTAGGATCGAAGCTGTCTTTGATTACTGGCTGACCCAAAACAAACTGTACTTGTTCTTTAGTCATCTCAATGCGAAGTTTCTTAACATCACGTTCATCAAGGTAATTACCCTGAGGGATATCGATCCTAAAAATCCAGTTAGTACAACCTGTTAGGGTTAATGTGGCGATAAGACACAATGTAAGAGTAATCAGTTTCATTAAAAGCCTAGTTGTTATAAGTTTTTGACAGGTGAATGCTATAGTAGTGCTTGAGACCATTCAACCGTTTATTGGTTCAAAACTAGATTAATTTAGTAAATAGGCCTTAACTGACTTCTTTTAATAGTTCCTGAGCATTTGCAATGGCCGTGTCGGTTAAAGTATCGCCAGCTAACAATCTAGCCAGCTCTCGAACTCGATTTTCTGGTGTTAGTAACCGCATATTCGTTTCAGTTGTCGCACCATCGGTTAATTTACTGACAAACAATTGCTGATGACCCTGTGCGGCCACTTGTGGTAAATGTGTGACACACATAACTTGAGTATCATTGCCTAGTTGGCGCAATAGCCCACCGACAATCGAAGCTGTTGGCCCACTAATGCCGGTATCAACCTCATCAAAGATCAATGTAGGGATCTGATTTAAATGCGACGTAATCACCTGTATTGCTAATCCAATACGCGATAGTTCACCACCTGATACGACGTTTTCAATTAAATCCATGGGCTGGCCTGGATTAGTTGTGACTAACATTTGTACTTCATCGAGCCCTAACTCACTGATACTGGCTAGGGGATCATAGTGCACTGAAAATTCAAGTTTGGTGTGCGCCATGTTCATTTGAGCAACAGACTTGATGATCTGTTGAGATAATTTTTTACCAGCAGTGCGTCTTGAATTACTTAATCCTTGTGCAGCTGCTTGATAGCTCGTGAGTAATGCCGCGACTTCATCTGCTAGGGTAGTTAATGAACCCGTGTCAGCTGTTAATGTATTGTATTCGAGGGCTAATTCTTGATGTGTTTGATACAGATCTTCAGGCGAGACATTATGCTTGCGTGAAAAATCCATGACTTGTTGGTAACGTTGTTCAGCTTGTTGCATCCGCAATGGGTCGATATCCAATCCATCACAATAATCCCGAAGCTCATTCGCTGCTTCTTCAATATTAATCGCACTGTCTTTGAGTATATCGACGATGGGTTGCAAAGTCGCATCGTGTGATTGTAACTGTTCTAATTCACTGATACATTTTTGAACTAGGCTAAGGGCATTATTGTTATCATCTTCATATAGGCGATGAAAACTTAATTGTGCTTCCTCTAATAGCGACTGTGAATTGGAGAGACGTTTAAATTCAATCTCAAGCTGGGCAAATTCATGCTCCTGTAGCGCAAAATTATCTAACTCTTCAACTTGATAACTCAATAATTGGCAGCGATCTTTACGTTGTTGTTGTGATGCTTGTAAGCTTTGGTAACGTGCGTTAGTTGTTTTATATTCTGCATAACTGGATTTGACAGCGTTGAGTAAGTCGTCATGATTAGCGAATTGATCCAATAAACTCAGTTGCGCTTCAGGCTTTAGTAATTGGTGATGTGCATGCTGTCCATGAATACTGACTAGCCATTGACCGAGCACTTTTAATTGCGCTAGTGTTACAGTTTTGCCGTTAATAAAAGCTTTGGAGCGGCCTTCTGATGAAATGACCCTGCGGATCACACAATGTTGAGGGTCTTCTTCTTGCACTAATTCAAGCTCAGTTAACCAGCTGTGTACATGCGTCATATTACTGATATCAAATTCTGCGATAACTTGTGCCTTTGCGCTGTCCTTTCTTACCGCATTCGCATCGGCTCTGGCACCGAGGCATAAGCTTAAACCATCAATAGCGATAGATTTACCGGCACCTGTTTCGCCGGTGACGACAGAAAGACCTGAATTAAAATCAACATTTACTGATTTAACAACGGCAAAATTTTCGATAGATAATGATGTAAGCATAATGATTTACTGTGCAAATATACAATAACTGTAAATATATACAGGTATTGTGTGTTGTGCAAGATCAGTTTTAATAAAGTTTGTTGCCCCAGTTTAATTTGGTGCTTAAGACATTAAAATAATCATAACTAGGTGGGTGAACAAGATTCAATTGATTCGGTGACTTTCGGATTACTACTTCATCACCTGGCAGAATACTTAATACGATGTGGCTATCACAAGATACCTGCAATGTATCTGAGTTGACTTTGGAAACTCGTAAACTAATTTTGCTGTCGGCATCGACAACGATTGGACGAGAGGTCAGTGTATGCGGAAACATAGGTACTAAGGTTAAGGCGTTTAAAGATGGCATTAATATCGGACCGCCTCCGGAGAGAGAATAAGCGGTAGAGCCAGTTGGAGTAGCAACGATAAGCCCATCAGACCGTTGTGAAAACATAAATTTACCATTTACATCTACTTCAAACTCCATCATGTGTGCAACCTTACCGTGGTGCAATACGACTTCGTTGACCGCAACATTGGTGGATTTGAGTGACTCATGCCTAAACACATCGACTTCGAGTAAAAAACGCTGTTCAATAATGCCTTTTCCGGCAAGGATTGCATCGAGATCCGACTCAATAGCATCAGGATGGATGTCAGTCAAAAAGCCCAAATTACCTCGATTGACCCCGACGACATCAATATCAAAGCGCGCTAAAACTCTGGCAGCACCCAACATATTGCCATCACCTCCGACAATAATCGCTAAGTCAGCTTGTTGACCAATCGTGACTAGCTCTGCACTGGTTAATCGGTCATCGTTCATTTCTGCATGTAGCAATGACTCAATCAATACCTCACACCCTTGCTCATGCAAATAACGCGTTAAAGCAGTTAAACTGACATGGGTATCTTCATGTTGTGTTTTGCCGATTAGTCCAACCGTTGCATATTTCATTGCTTTTCTACTTATCCTTGAATTATGCAGAATGTACCATTAACCGCATTTTTTGCCAACTAACCAATTAGTTAGCAGATTTATCGTGCCGTCCAACCGCCATCTAGGATAAGTGTCTGCCCTGTAATATTTTTTGCTGCATCAGAGATCAGAAAGTGGGCTGTGCCAGCCAGTTCACTGACTTCAATGAACGCTTTTTTGGGCATGGGCTCAAGCATGATTTTAGTGACGACGTCCTCTTCAGAGAGTCCGTTTTCAATAGCTTGTTTGGCTATTTGTGCTTCGACTAATGGGGTTTTAACATAAGCAGGGCATAAGGTGTTGATGGTAATATCATGCTCACCGGTTTCTAATGCAATGGTCTTGGCAAACCCTAACAAACCATGTTTAGCAGCGACATAAGCAGATTTATACGGCGATGCAATCACTGAATGAATCGAGCCGACGTTAATAATACGGCCAAAGTTACGCTCACGCATTGCTGGTAAGAACGCTTGGGTGAGTATGGCTGGCGCAACGAGCATAATGTTGATCAATAGTTGCCATTTTTCGGGTGGAAAATCTTCTATTCGAGCGACATGTTGAATGCCGGCATTGTTGACTAAGATATCAATGGTTTCATCATGCAAGGTTTCGTTTAATTGCGAGATAGCGACTGCATCAGTCACATCAAGTGCGACAGGCCGACAACTGATATTTTGCGCCGACAATGTCTCACATGCAGCAATAGCTGCTTGCTCATTAATATCCACAATTAGAATTCGGTGGCCTTGTTGACCTAAAAATTCAGCGATGCCAAAACCAATTCCGCTTGCGCCACCGGTAATAAATACTGTCCTTGTCATGTTGTGTTCCTTATTAATTAGAGGGGCCAGCTTTGGCCAAAATACGGTCTAATGCATTAGCAAATTGTTGTCTTTGTGTTTGCGAGATAGGAGGAGGTCCTCCGGTTTGTACGCCACTGGAGCGCATAGTATCCATAAAATCTCGCATATTCAGTATGCTCCTAATATTGTGAGTCGTATATAACTCACCGCGAGGGTTTAATGCGATAGCCGATTTTTCAATGACTTCAGCGGCCAACGGAATATCTGCAGTAATCACTAAATCATCTGCACTTACACGTTTGACTATTTCATCATCTGCCACATCAAACCCTTGTGATACTTGTAGCATATGGATAAACGCCGACGCTGGTTTTTTAATAGATTGGTTTGCCACTAGCGTTAAATGTGTCTTGGTGCGCTGAGCGGCCCTAAATAGTATTTCTTTAATCAAATTTGGGCAAGCGTCAGCATCGACATAAATATGCATGGTTGTTGTTACTCTTTAATAAACACATCTTCATTGTGCCGTGATGAGAACAAGATTAACAGTCATAATAATCTTTTTTATTACAAACTTATCGTTAGTTGTATTAGACCTTAGCCGTGTAGTTGGTTTAAGCATTGTGACGAAAAAAGATCGAACATTTAAAGTGATAAAAAAATATAAGAAAAAACACTTGAGTCCCCTTGAACCTCTTGCATCTATCCCCATTTAATACTCAATCTAATAATCTTGCTAAGAACGAGGAGTAAGCATGAGCGATAATCACGATAATACTGATGCGCAAAATAATCCTGAGAATACCCAACCTGAACTACAACCGGTAGATATTCAGGCTGATGAAAATCCAACAACTGATGAATCAAGTCAGGTTGAAGAGTTGAGCCCAGAGCAGACGCGTATTTTTGAATTAGAAAATGCATTGGCTGCCGCTCAACAAGCCTTAGCAGACCAAAAAGATGGTGCATTACGTGCAGTTGCTGATGGCGAAAACGCTAAACGTCGCGCCACTGCTGAGATTGAAAAAGCGCGTAAATTCGCATTAGAGCGTTTTGCGGGTGATTTGTTGCCGGTAATTGATAACCTTGAAAATGCAGTTCGTTTTGCCGATCGTGAAAACGAAGACTTAAAGCCGATTATTGAAGGTATCGAATTAACGCAAAAAACATTTATAAGTACTGTTGAAAAAAATGGATTAAGCGTTATTGATCCAGAGGGAGAGGCATTTAACCCAGATCAGCACCAGGCTATGTCGATGCAAGAATCGGCTGACTTGGCACCCAATACGGTGATGGCGGTAATGCAAAAAGGCTATGTGATCAATGGTCGTTTGTTACGCCCTGCGATGGTTATGGTATCTAAAGCGCCAGAAGACACAGCGCCAGCAGTAAATACAGAAGTATAAATTTAAAGAAATTTTTAATGTGGGTATTGAAACTCAATATAATAACCCCATTAATTGTGTAGACATTATTGATTAAATATTTGGAGTAAGACAATGGGTAAAATCATTGGTATTGATTTAGGTACAACGAATTCATGTGTTGCTGTTTTAGACGGTGGCAAAGCGAAAGTAATTGAAAATGCAGAAGGTGAGCGTACAACTCCTTCGATTATTGCATATTCTAGCGAAGGCGAGATTTTGGTTGGTTCTCCAGCAAAGCGTCAGGCAGTAACTAACCCTAAGAACACATTGTTTGCAATTAAGCGTCTGATTGGTCGTCGTTTTGAAGACAAAGAAGTACAAAAAGACATTGATATTATGCCGTTTGACATCGTCAAAGCGGATAATGCAGATGCATGGGTTCAAGCTAACGGTGAGAAAATGGCGCCGCCACAAATCTCTGCTGAAGTCTTAAAGAAAATGAAAAAGACAGCTGAAGATTATCTTGGTGAAGAAGTGACGGGTGCTGTCATCACTGTTCCTGCTTACTTCAATGATACACAGCGTCAAGCAACTAAAGATGCGGGTCGCATCGCAGGTCTTGAAGTTAAACGTATTATCAATGAGCCAACAGCTGCTGCGCTTGCTTATGGTATGGACAACAAAAACGGTGAAAACATCGTTGCGGTTTATGACCTAGGTGGCGGTACGTTTGATATCTCAATCATTGAAATTGACGAAGTAGATGGCGAGCATACATTTGAAGTACTAGCGACCAATGGTGATACTCACTTAGGTGGTGAAGATTTTGATAACCGTGTTATCAACTACTTAGTAGAAGAATTTAAGAAAGACTCAGGTGTTGATTTGCGTCAAGATCCACTGGCAATGCAACGTCTTAAAGAAGCGGGTGAAAAAGCTAAGATTGAATTGTCTTCAGCTCAACAAACTGAAGTTAATTTACCATATGTCACTGCGGATGCAACGGGTCCTAAGCATTTAGCAATTAAAGTCACTCGCGCTAAACTAGAAGCGCTAGTTGAAGACATGGTTAAAGCATCATTAGTACCGGTCAAGCAAGCAATGGCTGATGCTGATTTGTCAGTATCTGATATCAACGACATTATTTTGGTTGGTGGTCAAACACGCATGCCTTTAGTACAAAAATATGTTGCTGATTTCTTTGGCAAAGAGCCACGCAAAGATGTTAACCCAGATGAAGCTGTAGCAACCGGTGCGGCAATCCAAGCGGGTGTATTATCGGGTGATGTTAAAGACGTATTGTTGTTAGATGTCACGCCTTTATCTTTAGGTATTGAGACGATGGGTGGAGTAATGACTGCACTAATCGAGAAGAACTCAACGATCCCAACGAAGAAATCACAAACATTCTCAACAGCTGAAGATAATCAATCAGCAGTGACGGTACATGCATTACAAGGTGAGCGTAAGCAAGCATCTGGTAACAAATCATTGGGTCAATTCAACCTAGAAGGGATTCGTCCTGCAGGTCGTGGTCAACCACAAATTGAAGTGACATTTGATATCGATGCTGATGGTATTTTACATGTATCTGCAAAAGATAAAGATACAGGTAAAGAGCAAAAAATCACTATTCAAGCGTCTTCAGGTTTGTCTGATGAAGAAATTGAAAAAATGGTTCAAGATGCAGAAGCCAACAAAGAAGCCGATGCTAAATTTGAAGAATTAGTGCAAGCTCGTAACTCTGCTGATGGCATGATCGGTAGCATTAAGAAACAAATGGAAGAAGCGGGTGAAGCATTACCGAGCGA
Organism: uncultured Glaciecola sp.; assembly: GCA_937125395.1. Lineage (GTDB taxonomy): Bacteria > Pseudomonadota > Gammaproteobacteria > Enterobacterales > Alteromonadaceae > Opacimonas. Next base: position 12,099 of record CAKZLI010000064.1, on the reverse strand, counting down.
AGAAAAAGAGAAAATTGAAGCAGCGATTGTTGAGCTAGAAACGGCAACTCGCGGTGAAGATAAAGCTGAGATTGAAGCCAAAACTCAAGCATTAATCGAAGCATCATCTAAGTTGATGGAATTAGCTCAGGCTCAAGCGCAAGCTGAAGCTGGACAAGCAGAACCAGGTCAAGCAGAAGCATCTAAAGCAGATGAAGATGTTGTGGACGCTGAATTTGAAGAAGTTAAAGAAGACGATAAAAAATAAATCGACCTTTAACGCGCTAAGTTGTTAGTGCAACATCAACGATTAAAAGCGCAATTGGGTTTCCCGTTGCGCTTTTGCATGTAACTAAATAGAGCAAAATAACTATGTCAAAACGAGACTACTACGAAGTGCTAGGTGTTAGTAAATCGTCTACCGAACGTGAAATTAAAAAAGCGTATAAAAAATTAGCGATGAAATATCACCCTGATAGAACTCAAGGTGATAAAGGCATGGAAGAGAAGTTCAAAGAAATTCAAGAAGCACATGAAATCCTTACCGACGAGCAAAAACGCGGTGCCTATGACCAGTATGGGCATGCTGCATTTGATCAATCTCGTGGTGGCCATGGTGGCGGCAACGGTGATTTTGGTGATATTTTTGGTGATGTCTTTGGTGATATATTTGGTGGCGGTCGTCAAGGCGGTGGCCGTTCGCGTGCCCGTTCCGGCAGTGACTTACGCTATAACCTAGATTTAAGCTTAGAAGAAGCGGTCAAAGGTAAAGAAGTCGAAATACGAGTGCCTACGCTTGTTGAGTGTGAACCGTGTGACGGTTCTGGTGCCAAAAAAGGTTCCAGTGCTAAAACCTGTTCTACTTGTCATGGTAATGGGCAAGTACAGATGCGCCAAGGTTTCTTTGCTGTTCAGCAAACTTGTCCAACGTGTAACGGTAAAGGTAAGGTCATTAGCGAACCATGCTCTCCTTGTCGTGGCCAAGGCCGTGTTGAAGAAACTAAAACCTTATCCGTCAAAATCCCACCAGGTGTAGACACGGGCGACCGTATCCGCTTATCGGGCGAGGGAGAAGCAGGGGAGCAAGGCGCACCTTCAGGTGATTTGTATGTTCAAGTTCAAGTTCGCGAACATGACATATTCCAACGTGACGGTAACAACTTATATTGTGAAGTGCCATTAAGCTTTACTACTGCTGCTTTAGGTGGTGATATTGAAGTACCAACCTTAAATGGAAAGGTCAAGCTGAAGGTTAATCCTGAAACTCAAACTGGCCGTATGTTCCGTTTAAGAGGTAAAGGTGTGAAGTCTGTTCGCAGTTCTTCGATTGGTGATTTGATGTGTAAAGTCGTGATCGAGACACCTGTCAAGCTCTCTAGTAAACAAAAAGAGTTACTCGAAGAGTTTGAAAAGTCGATGAGCGATTCACCGCAAAAACACCGCCCGAAAGAGCAAGGTTTCTTTGATGGTGTGAAGAAGTTCTTTGATGATCTAACCAATTAATTATCAGTGTAAACACTGTATAGAGATGCTAGTTCAGGTTAATGCTGAGCTGGCATTTTTTTTGTGTTAATTTAAATATTAACCAAATAATATGCCTACTTACGCTAACGAAGCCTGAAATGGTTTAGCTAAACTTAAAATAATCAGCCAATTCTTCAGGTATTTGCGCAGATGATTGATAAATGGGCTGGCGTGCTTGAATTGCACTGAGGGTTTTGATCACGCCATTCACACCTTGAGTCTGTATTTCACTGACACCTGCATTATCATTATCAAGCTGATTCGGCGCTTTTGCCGCGAGCCCTAAATAATCGCTCACCAATGTCATTTGACCCTTTGGATCATGTACAAGATCTTCATAGCGCAAGGTGTGCATATTCGCACTATAAATAGCCATAAAGTGATTCATCACTGCCATGTAGTGGCTAAAATATTGTTGCATCTGCGACAAATTACAAAAATACGGCTCAGCAGCACCAAAATCATTACTGTAGATACTCAGCGCTGTCGCTGCTAAGTCGCGCGTTATGTGCAGTACTTTTGCTTCAGGGAACAGTCGGTAAATTAATGGTAAAGATTGAAAATTGGCCGGTAATTTATCAATAATATAATCAGCGTCAATTCGGTGTTGTGCAATTGCGTCAACATAACATTGCCTTGCGGAGCGGCATAACTCATCAGTCAAGTGCTCAAGACATACAGGATAGGCATAGCCTGTGTGTTGTTCGATCATGCGTGCACATTGAGTGGCGATATAATCAACTTCACCGACACTGACTATACGTTGTAAAGAGGTAGAAAAATCGCACAACTGCTTATCTAATAAGGACGATCCTGTTCGTGGTAAGCTAACAATAAACACCGGTGTGAAAGGCAGCGGTGAGTCATTAGAGGTTGAGTGCTTATTTAATGGTGATGAATCTAATGGTGATGCATCTAAATCAATTCTAAGCAGCGCATCAAATAACCCAGTCATATCATCGACAGTAAAATCACATAGCGCATACTGCAGAGCATTCGCAGCATCCCAATGTGCCATGGCATTGGGATAATCGTGTTGGTGTTTGGTAACCAAGCCAAACGTGTAATGCAGTCGAATACTGGCACTGTGTTGTGGTCGTTCTGTTAAAAAGCGTTGTGCCCGCTGAAGGTGGTCAGAAAGCAACAATCCAACATTTATCTTAGCAGTATCTAAACAGGCAAAAGCAAAGCGCTCATCATCGGCACTGTTTAATAACTGTTGTAGTAGCAAAGTGGCCGCAGATATATCACCCAACATCAAATATTGTTGAGTTAACGCATACTGTATTGATTCATCAATAGGGCATTGTTGGTGTCCGAACTCCAATACGGTTAACGCATCTGTTTCGCTGAATACTTGATTAAATGCGTTCGCTAAACCAAGTAATGGGGCAGGTTGTTGTGGTAAAAATTGACATGCTTGTTGCAAATATTCTACAGCATCAGCCCATTGTTGCTGGGACTGTGCAATATAACCTAATCCATACCAAGCTTGCCCATGCTGAGGTTGCGCTTGAATAAGTTGTCGGTAACATTGAGAAGCAGCAGAGTAATGTTTATTTTGTAAATGTTGTGCTGCTTGTTGTATAAGGGTCATAGTCAAATTCAACGCATAAAAAAAGGTCACTTATTGCTAAGTGACCTTACGCTGTTTAACGACAATTGCAATTCACAATTGACATTATTGCTTATCTATCCAATAAATTAGAAGTTATAAGCTAGTTTTGCATAGGCTAGGCGACCATTAAAACCGTATGGCGATGTTTCATAATACACACCACCCCACGTATTATTCGCGCCACTCCAATCAATTTTTTCTGCTTCTTGATTGAGTAAGTTTTGCGCACCAACAGTCAATACAACATTGTCTGTAAAGTTATAGCTCACTTCGGCATCAACAGTAACCGTTGCATCAGCTGTTTTAGCTGTTAAGTCATAATCTACGTGAACACCTTGGTATTCGCCATAATAGTTAACACGCGTAAATGCACTGACATTTTCCCAAGACTGAGCCCAAGTTAATGTTGCACGGTGGTTAGGAAGATCTTCTTCAAGACGTTTAACTTTGAAATCACCCGTGATTTCAGAGAAACGATCCACTTTAGTTTCGTTCCAGTTATACGCTAAGCTAAAGGTTGCATCACCTTCAAAGATATCAGCACTGTAGTTAGCAACAACATCTAGACCTTGAGTGGTCGTATCAAAATCGTTCGTGAAGAAACTGACTTGCTGTAAGCTGTCAACGTTAGGAACGCCAGCAGCGCGCAGTACGTCTTTGTCTGCAGCAGTTAAGTTGATTTTATCAGACTGAGAGATACGGTCTGTTACTTCGATGTTGTAATAATCCACTGTTAAGAAGATATCACCGTCAGAGTAAACTGCACCAAGCGTATAACTTTGTGATTCTTCAGGTTGTAGTTCACTACCACCTAACTGAACAGAGATAGGGTTAGTTGGTGGCAATAACGCCGAATCAACTAATACACCGCCATCTAAGTTAGTTTGTACGTTAGACACGTTAGCTTGGCCAACAGTCGGTGCACGGAAACCTGATGAGATTGAACTGCGGAACGATAAATCGTCAGTTGCGTTATATTGCGCTGAGATTTTATAGTTAGTCGTAGAACCAAATGAATCATAGTTTTCGAAGCGTAATGCTGCGCCAACTAATAAATCTTCAGTAACCGGTAATTCAGCATCGATGTACGCAGCAGCGTTACGACGAGTAAATACACCAGCAGCAGAAGGTTGGAACCCTGGGAAACCGTTAGAGCCAATACCAAAACCTTGGTCAGTTAATGGACCCACTGCAAATGATGCAACATCACCCGCAACCACTTCAAACGACTCTTCGTGCCATTCTAAACCAGCAGCGAAGTTGATATCATCATATAAACCTGCATCAACAGATTTAACAAAATCAGCGTTGAAGTTTTTCTCTAGTTGGATGTATTTACCCGGTGCAAAATCACGCGGTGTATCTGGACCTAAAGAGGCATTGATCGTGTTGAAGATCAAGAATGATGATTCACTACGACCGACAGAGCCAGAGAAATCATATAAGATGCCAGCAAGTGCGCCATCTGTGAATTCGCCTTTTGTACCGATAGTTAAAGACGTATCAGTGATATTACCACCAAAGTTAGGCGTAAATCCGTCTGGGATCATTTCGTTGAACGCAAAACAGTTAGGATCGTTTGCTACACCAGCAATATAATCAGCTTGAGTAGTAACATTACCAGTAGTAATTGGAATCGTTGGACAGCTAATGCCATCGCCCACACCAAGACCAGTGTTTACTTGGCCAACCGGACCAGGAGTTAAATCACCGACTAATAAGGTAGCACCATCATCTAGTGAATAAACCGTACCACGGGTATGCGGGTTACGATAGTAGAAACCACCACGAACGTCACGCTCAGAGTAGTTACCAAACATATACGCTTCGCTGTCGTTACCTAAATCAAGGCCAACGTTACCAAAAAGTGTAATGTCATCTTTGACTTCAGGTGAACCCCAAACTTGTGCAGGGTTAGGTACATTTAAGCCATTTTGGTTAAATGCAGCAGCATCTGGACGTTGTACAGAGCGGCTCGTCGCATCAGCATTTTTATACTGGAATGATAAATTAGCAAAACCATTATCCGTTAATGGCATACCAATGTTACCACCCACTTCAGTCATGTTTTCGCCTTCGTCAGTATACTGACCTTGCTTCACATAGATAGTGCCGCCGTCAGCATCATCTTTTAATACAAAGTTCATTACACCAGCGATAGCATCAGAACCGTACTGAGCAGCAGCACCGTCACGAAGAACTTCGACTTGCTTCATTGCAACACTTGGAATCACTGAAATATCAGGACCTTGTGCACCATCATTAATACCACCGCCTAAGAAAGCGATAACAGATGAACGGTGACGACGCTTACCATTTAATAGGATAAGCGTTGAATCAGATGGCAAACCACGAAGGTTAGCTGGGCGTACCAAAGACGCAGCATCTGAAATAGGATTAGAGTGAACGTTTAAAGATGGCACAGCACCTTTAAGAATTTCTAGCATATCAGTATTACCTGCTTTAGCTAGTTCATCACCACCAATGATATCGATTGGAACCGGAGATTCAGCCACTGAACGTGGAGCAGCACGACTACCAACTACAGCGATTTTTTCTACGTTTTCTAGGTTTTCATCAGCAGATTGTGCTAATGCAGGCATGGCTAAAGATACAGAGGCAGCTGTTGAAGCTACAAGTGCAAATTTAACCGCTTTAGATACTGCGTTTAAATTATTTTTCATGTGTGATTAGTAACTTATTACACGCGACGTATCGCTGTAAAAGTGTACTCCCTTATAGTGTTAGTTTTATATAATATGACTCATTATGTTTATGAGTTTTCTGTCAGCATTTTACTGATCGGTGACAACATAATATATATAGTACTAAATAGCTATGATTTTTCGCATCTAGGAGGATGAAACTTCTCATTACTAGCCTAAAGGATTATTTTTATTGCGCATTTAGCCGAAAAAGGAGTGTATTTACTTTTTATAGAATTCTTATATGATAGGCTAATGTATCTGATATATTATATAGTGTGCTACCTACTGTAACACGCGCATCTATACAAGGAATTTATATGTCTCTATTATCCAAAACACTCGTTGCTGCTTCATGCTCAGTCATATTGGGCACAGCATTCATTAGTACGCAAGTGCATGCTGAAGTGTCAGACAAACAAGCCAAGAATGCTGTTGAGTTTAGACAGTCTATTTTTCAATTAATCAGAAGTAATATTGGCCCACTAGGAGCAATGGCTAAAGGCAAAGCGCCAATTGACGAAGCCGTTATTGCAAAAAATGCCTTACGCATAGAGCAGTTATCATTAATGATCAGCGATTATTTTGTGCTTGATACCCGTTCGAATGATGTCGAATCTGGCGCATTACCAAAAATTTGGGATAATCAGAGTGAGTTTACCCAAAAAGCTGATGACTTAACCCAAGCTGCAAAAGCGTTGCAACTCATTGTAGCCAACAAGGATGAAGCTAATTATCGTAAAGGCATTGGCGCAGTAGGCGCGACTTGTAAAGCCTGTCATGATGATTATAAAGCAGATTAATAAAAAGCTGCTTCGACCCCAAGCCAATCTGGTAAGTGATTTACCATCAACCAAACAATCAGTATGCTAAGGCCTATACAAAACCAGGCGCGCAAGTGTAACTGAAATGTTGCTAAAGTTGGATATGGATTGGCTAGCGGTTTATTGCCCGATACCATCGCTGTAATTATGAATGGCTCATATTTAAAGCGATGGTAGATGACAGCAATAATGTGTATCGCAATGAGTAATAAGATACCAGTAAACGCAATATCATGAACTTCAGCGATGAGCGATGTCGTGCTTGCTGAGAGCCAATTATATAAAGGCCCCGTAAAAAATATTTCGTCATCCATAAAAAAACCAGATATGGCTTGCATCGTAATTAACCCAATAAACGCAATTACGGCTAGAGCGCCAAGTGGGTTATGTGACACATGAATGTGTTTGTTTGACGATGATACATAATGCGTTAGGGTGTGCCAAGAAGGAACAAACCGACTAAAGCGAATTGCTTCTGGGCCAATAAAGCCCCAACACAACCTGAATATCATCATCCCTAGTAATGTATAACCCATTAATGCATGATTTTGCATTTGGTCATCTAGTATTTCTGCGCTGAGCCATTGAAAAAAAATGCCGCACACTAACAACCAATGCCATAATCTTGTATAAATATCCCAAACTTTCATTTACATCCAAGCCTTTGCTTCTGATTCTACTTTGTATAATACATATTCATACAGATATTGTGCTTGATCTTCGTCAATCATTGGAATGGTATAACTCCCTGACGCTAAATATAGCTTAATCGATACGAGTTTGTTTTTGCGCATAAACAGGCTTTGGGAATAGGTGATACGTTGAATTTTGGTGATCGGTAAACAAAAGCGATCGCATCCTAGTAACCCTTTGCGAATATAAATGTATTCATCATTAAATTGATATCCCCATCGTAACCATCGACCATAAACCATAGCCGAGAGTAGGGTGAAAGCACCCAGCACGACCCAAGCCGATAGCCCTTCATTATAATAAGCACTGTGACTTAACACTACAACAATGGGAACAACGATAAAACTAAAATAGCGAATGATGAATCGTTTGGAAATCGCATTAAAATCAATCTCATGTAATTGATGGTTAGGGAAAACATGATTGATAATATCGCGACATTCGTATGCAAAAACAGATGGTACCATAAGTTTATTCGTTCCAGACTGAGACACATTTGCATTCGCTATCTGGGCATTGAGTTGATCTAGTCTCAAATTAATTCTGCCAAATAAAATATCTAAAAAATCTTGTTTCATGATGGCTATCTGAATGCGGGAAAAAGGCACGCTAACCTCATGTTTGGTGATTAACCCACTGCGCCTTATGTATTTATCTTCGGTGCGCGATAAGGTATAGCCATAAAACATAATTATCGCACCGATAATTGATAAAATAGTCATTAATCCAATGGCAATCAAAAACAACGATAGTGCATAGATACTGATTTGCCACATAGGATCATTATCAATATGACTTTGGATATCTACCCCAAAGCCTGCTAACTGATCGCCAAAGAATGTAAAAATATCATTCACAAATGGCGCTGCCGCGGCCAATATTATATAAATGCGATTAGAGGTAATACCATGCAGCACTAAGTCGCCAATACTCCGTTTATTTTCAATAATTTCTGGAGAAGTACTAATACTTGAATGCTCACCAACAATTACTTGTCCATCAGTATCAAACTCGACCATGGTGCTAGCAGTGTCTGTGTTGTTTGATTTAAATAGATTAATTTCTTGCTGTAGTTCTTTAGCAAACGCCAATGGCAAGGCGATCAACCTCGCTTCTTGGCTTAATGAACCACCAGAGTCGAAAGCCATACTTGAGTAATTAAATAAACGGTAATAAAAAGGTTGTTCTATTTTGACGTTTTGGATGCGATTAAAGGGTAAGTTAACGTGTTTTTTGGCAAATATGCCACTTTTGACTTCGACAGTACCTGCAGATAGACGATAGCGAAAGACGATAAATGACCAGACGGCAAAACATGTAATAGTTGTTATTATGGCAATGATAATTCCCGCAGCTATCCATGGATTGGCTTTTATTTCATCCCATAGAACAATAAACATGGGCAACATATAAAAAATATTGTTGAGTAAACCCACAAATAGTTTTTCGATAAAGTATAAAATCGCTAAAGGTGAAACTCTATGCCAAGTTGTATCGCCAGCAACATCGCTAGAGCTCATGGGGTCCTCTGCAGGTGACGATTGCGCCAAATTATCCATGATGCTGCATATCTTTGTGAGCCAAAATGTCATTTCTTATCGCGTTAGCCAATGCAACCGGCAAACCGGGTATTTCAAATGTTTGAGCAATGTCTCCGGCGCTATAAACATGCAATTTAGCTAATTCGACTTTGCGATCAACTGGACCACTTTTTACTTCAATGTGTTGAATTCGACAAATCGGTTGGGTGATGATTTTTCTGAAGATTAACCCTTTAAATAGAGTGATATCTTGTTCACGCACACAGTAGCCTTTAGCCTTTTCGGCAAAATACCCATAAACAATCAATAGTAAGAAACTAATAGATACTGCGATAGCGATGAATACAGCATTGGTTCTACCTTCATCGGGCAATGGCCAGAGAGGTTGAAAAATTGCTATCAAGGCTACAGCAATAATAACTAACAGTGTCAACAATGAGACAGCCGAATTTACCATCGCATAATGATCGGCCAATGGGGTCATGTGGGGAGATTGGATCTGAGCATCATCAATATGTAAAATATGATTCCGAAATGTGTTTTCCATGATTATTGTTCCAACATATAATTATTACAGCGCATTACGCGAATGCATTGTATATAGGCATAGCAAATGTGCATTACGATGTAGTCAAACTATAACTAATGATAGAGATAATTTGAACTGACCTTAAGCATTGAAAATGATACTATCGCATAAATTAAAATTGATTGAGCATACTTGTCTCGATTAAATTGTAAATATATGTACAGTAGGCATTACCATGTTACAAATCAGTATATTAGGTGCTAGTGGGCGCATGGGACGCAATCTCATTGAGGCTGTCGTCGTTGATCCACAAACTCAACTTCATAGTGCGCTCGTTCGTGCAAATTCATCCTTTATAAATGTCGATGCTGGTGAGCTTGCAGGCATTGCTCGGCAAGATTTACTATGTCAATCACCTGCACAAATAATGCTGCAAGATTGTGCCGTCATGATTGATTTTACTCTGCCAGAATCCCTAGCATCTAACCTTGAATGGGCGATGACTCATCAAGTACCTATGGTTATTGGTACGACTGGACTGAACCCTGAACAATTAGCGTGTTTAGCTGCCGCGGCTAAACATATCCCGATTGTGTTTGCTGCTAACTACAGTGTGGGAGTCAATTTACTGATTAAACTATCACAACAAGCTGCCTCGATAATGGGTGATACCGCAGATATTGAAATTATTGAAACGCACCATCGTCACAAAATAGACGCACCATCAGGTACGGCGCTGGCTTTAGGTGAAGGTATTGCGCAAACGCTACAGCGTAATCTAGCTGATGATGCCGTTTACGGTAGACAAGGGCAAACGGGAGAACGACCTCAACAGCAAATCGGCTTTGCTACGGTACGAGGTGGTGATGTAGTCGGCGACCATACTGTGCTATTTGCTGAATTGGGTGAACGAATTGAACTCACTCATAAAGCATCCAGTCGCATGACATTTGCTAAAGGAGCCGTTAGAGCCGCAAAATGGGTGGTAAACCAACCTGCGGGTCTATATTCAATGATGGATGTCTTGTCATTAAACGATTTGTAAGATTTATCTAGAGACTATAAACTGCAATAAACTGCCTTATATAGAAACTTATTTGAGATATAAAGTGCTTGTTTTATGGCTTTTGTCGATATAATCAACGTAAATGCATATTTTTAATATTTTTGTAGTTTTATCTGGACGGATTTAAACTAAAACTATATACTCTTTTTAATTTGCCTGATGTAAGTAATGCTTATTCATGGACAGGAAAAAGCTTTCAGCGCAAAGAACTGTAGACGGGATGTACACACAGTGTAAAAGCATCCCGTTTTTTGTACGTGTAATTTATGATTACACCTAGTTTTCCTACCTGGAGGTTGACTTGGCTCATTCTGCCCAATTGGTGTTAGAAGATGGTTCTGTATTTAAAGGTACCGCATTTGGTGCTGAAGGTTTCGCTGTTGGTGAAGTAGTTTTTAATACTTCGATGACAGGTTATCAAGAAATTCTGACCGATCCATCTTACGCTGAACAAATTATTACCCTTACTTATCCTCATATTGGCAACACCGGCACTAATGCTGAAGATGTTGAAGCCAATCAAATCTTCGCCAAAGGCCTAGTCATTCGTGATTTACCGCTAATTGCGAGTAATTTTAGAAACGAATCTTCACTTTCTGATTATTTAAAAGCGAATAATATTTTAGGTATTGCTGATATTGATACCCGACGATTAACGCGAGTATTACGTGAAAAGGGTGCTCAGAACGGTTGTATCGTTGCTGGTGATGCCCTAACTGAAGCGCAAGCGTTAGAACAAGCAAAAGCTTTCGGTGGATTGAAAGGTCTCGACTTAGCGAAAGAAGTGACTTGTAAAGAAGTGCATGAGTGGAATGACAGCACATGGGTGTTAGGTGATGGATATCATAATGATCAACAAAACTTACCATTTCATGTCGTTGCCTATGATTTCGGCGCTAAACACAATATCTTACGTATGTTGGTAGAGCGTGGTTGTCGTTTAACAGTTGTGCCAGCGCAAACAACAGCTGAAGATGTTTTAGCATTAAGTCCTGATGGCGTATTTTTATCAAATGGTCCTGGTGATCCTGAACCTTGTACATATGCGATTTCAGCGATTCAAACATTGCTTAAACAATCTATCCCTATGTTTGGTATTTGCCTTGGTCACCAATTACTAGCATTAGCCAGTGGCGCGCAAACTGAAAAAATGAAGTTTGGGCACGACATACAAAACATTTCAGGGGCAACCATTTCGGCAAGAAGCATAACTTACGATGTGAAAAAAGTTACCCAACAAATCATGGAACTTAAATCTAAAGGAGTGATTTAGTAAGCATGGAATTGCATGGAAAAATACACCAATTGCGAAAGATTTTACAATGATGCGTCCTACAAATGGCGAAAAGGAACCAAGCACACATAAAACTGAAGTAAAATTAGTGTATGATAATAATGCTATTTATATTTCTGCATATTTATACGATAATCCAGAAGATATCATGCGGCAATTTACACAGCGTGACAATTTTGGACAGTCAGATTTTTTTGGAATTATATTTAACCCCAATAATGATGCTCAAAACAATACTGAATTTTTTGTTTTTAGCTCTGGAACCCAAGCTGCTGCTGTTGAAAGTCCTAGTAACGGCGAAGCTTCTGGATGGAATGCTGTTTGGG
>CAKZLI010000063.1 GCA_937125395.1 uncultured Glaciecola sp. | reverse complement strand
TGGCAAGAATATACCCAGCAATATCCAAACCGTTGTTATAGCTACTCTCAGTTTTGTGAACGCTATATGCGGTGGCTTAAAAAACAAAAGCGTTCGATGCGGCAAGTGCATAAGGCCGGTGAAAAGTTGTTTGTCGATTACGCTGGCCAAACTATGCCTATTGTCTGTAATGCAACGGGTGAGGTGAAGTTTGCTCAGATATTCGTGGCGGTGATGGGCGCATCCAACTACACGTTTTGCGAAGCAACCTGGAGCCAAAGTTTACCTGATTGGCTTGGGAGTCATGTACGATGCTTTGAGTTTCTTGGCGGTATACCGGAGATGATAATCCCTGATAATTTGCGTAGTGGTGTCAGTAAAGCATGCCGCTATGATCCGGATGTTAACCCTAGTTACCAGCAACTGGCTGCGCATTATGGCACCGTGATCGTGCCAGCTCGCCCTAGAAAACCACAAGATAAAGCCAAAGCTGAAGTGGGTGTGCAAATCATTGAACGCTGGATATTAGCTAAACTGCGTCATCAAACCTTTTTCTCTTTAGCTGAGCTTAATCATTGCATTAACGCTTTGTTACTTGAGGTAAATAATAAGCCTTTTAAGCAACTCAGCGGTACACGACAATCTTGGTTCGCGTCAATTGACAGTCCAGCTTTAGCGCCTATGCCTCAGCAGGCTTATCAATTCACCGATATTAAACACGTTAAAGTGAATATTGATTACCATGTTCAATACGATAATCATCTTTATTCCGTCCCGCACCACTTGGTTGGCGAAAAGCTTGAACTGCATGCTAAAGACAACCTGATCGAAGCTTACTTTAAGCATAAACGTATCGCCAGTCACCCAAGAAAATACCACCCAGGCATGACCACCACACCGGAGCATATGCCGGTGAAACATGAAAAGCACCACCGGTGGTCACCTGGGCGGTTAATGAACTGGGCAAAGGACATTGGTGATGAAGTCTTGCTCTGGGTGAAAGCACAATTAGCACAAAAACACCATGAAGAGCAGGCGTATCGTGTCTGTTTAGGGCTACTGAACTTATCTAGAAGTTATCCTGCTGAGCGGCTAAATAACGCATGTGCCATCGCCAATCATTATCGTTTATATCGGCTAAAACACATCAAAGACATCCTCAGTAGCAATCAAGATAAATTGCCTGCACCGTCAGAAGAGCAAACGACGAGATTGCCCCAAGCCCATGAAAATATCCGTGGCCCTAAAAGCTTCCATTAATTAAAGGAAATCCTATGTTAGAACAAACAGTAACACACCTTCGCCAACTCAAACTTAGTGGCATGGCTAATGCGTTAGTCAATCAACTAGAGCAACCTAGTACCTACGAAGGACTATCCTTCGGTGAGCGATTACAATTGCTGGCAGATAGCGAAAACCAAGAACGAGAGCATCGTAAACAACAGCGATTACTTAAAGCTGCAAAACTTAAATTAGCCGCCAATGCTAGAGACATTGATTATCACCATCCCCGAGGGCTCAACCAATCGATGATGGCATCACTACTACAATGCGACTGGTTAAATAAATCACAAAACTTACTCGTCACCGGCCCTTGCGGTAGTGGTAAAACCTATATTACTTGTGCGCTTGCGCATACCGGTTGCATGAAAGGTTACAGCGTCAAATATTACCGACTATCGAGATTGTTACTTGCGCTGACACAAGCTAAAGCCGATGGCACTTATAGTCGGGTGCTACAGTCATTGGCTAAAATTGATTTACTGATATTAGATGATTGGGGTCTAGAACCATTAAAAGCGGCACAACGAAATGACCTGATGGAGATAATGGATGATCGACATGGCAGTACATCGACGGCAATAATCAGTCAACTACCAACGGATGAATGGCATCAATCGATTGGTGATAATACGCTCGCGGATGCAATCTTAGATAGGCTAATGCACAACGCACATCGGATAAAATTAAAAGGTGAATCGATGAGAAAAACACAATCTAAAATTGACCATCGTGAACACTTAGGTTAAAAATGTCATGAACCCAATGCGTGAAATTTAAGTGTTCACGATAAAACCGGAATCGGTGTTCACCATCACCGGAATATGCA
>CAKZLI010000062.1 GCA_937125395.1 uncultured Glaciecola sp. | reverse complement strand
ATTTCGTCGACGCAGTATTATCAAACTCACGCGCGGTTATTGCCACATGATAGCCGGCTTTTGCAAAGGCCAGTGCAGTTGCGCGACCAATTCCTCTACTGGCACCGGTTACAAACGCTATTTTTGACATTGACTGTTTACCTTTTTTATCTAACGATATAATAGTTACAAATTAAAACATCGTCTAAACAGACCAACGTTTTCATCATATTAATTGGAGATAAAATACTAGTCATAAAGTTTTAGCAATAAATAATAGGCAAGTTAGCGTCTAACTCACGGCGTTTTATCAACATGAAAAGCAAACAATACAGGCATTAAAAATACATGTCGTCAGTTTATCCAACTATGTCGAGAAATGAATATGTTTACCGATGTGGTCGTTGCCATTGATGGTAGTAAATTCAAAGCAGTGAATAATAAAAAAAAGACCTACACGCCTAAAAAAGCCAAAGACTTAATTGCTCGATTCGATAAGAGTATTGCTCACTACTTAGCTATTTTAGCGGATAAAGATAAGCAGGAATACTCTGATGAAGATGTCACTGTTATGCACGAGAAAGTGGCATGGATGAAGAATAGGCTCACCGAATTAGCTGACATTGAAGCAAGAGTCAATGAACGGAATGGACATGGCTATTTTTCCATTAAATGAAGGGGCTGTTAATGGCTGTTTGGTTTCTGCACCTTTCCTCTCACCCTCAAGTACCGGGTCTGTCGTCTACATCAATGTGGAAGGCATTTTTGACGAGGCACTAACAAGAGCCGTCAGCAATGGCGCTGAAGTGGTAATGCCTAAAATGGATATTGGCCCCAATGGTTTTATTGCTCACATCATGGATTCAGAAGGCAACGTGCTAGTAGAGCATGGTCGTCGTATTTCAGCTCGTCATACTCGTTCTTTAGAGAAAGCAAAGATCACCGAGTTAGAAGTACCAGCTGAGTACATTTTAGGTCGCGTAATTGCAAACAATATCATCGACGAAAGTACAGGTGAAGTTGCTGCAAATGCGAATGATGAATTGACCGATGAGTTAATTGATTCATTAAGAGCTGCCGGTATCAACGAGTTCAACACCCTATATATTAACGAACTAGATCATGGTGCATACATATCTACTACGTTACGTGTTGATTCGACTAAAGATCGCTTAGAAGCGTTAGTTGAAATTTATCGTATGATGCGTCCTGGTGAGCCACCAACTAAAGATGCCGCAGAAACATTATTCCAAAACCTATTCTTTGCTGAAGAACGTTATGACTTATCGAATGTAGGCCGTATGAAGTTCAATAAACGCTTAGGCCGTGATGAAATTATCGGTCAGGGTGTGTTGAGCAAAGAAGATATTGTTGCGGTCATGAAGCAGCTAATTACGATACGGGATGGTAAAGATGAAGTGGATGATATTGACCACTTAGGTAACCGTCGTATTCGTAGTGTTGGCGAAATGGCTGAAAACCAATTCAGAGTTGGTTTAGTTCGTGTTGAACGTGCTGTAAAAGAACGTTTAAGTTTAGGCGACCTTGATAACGTTATGCCGCAAGATCTGATTAACGCGAAGCCAATCTCTGCAGCAGTTAAAGAGTTCTTTGGTTCAAGCCAGTTGTCTCAGTTTATGGACCAGAACAATCCATTATCTGAAGTGACACATAAACGTCGTATCTCAGCATTAGGCCCAGGTGGTTTAACGCGTGAACGTGCTGGTTTTGAAGTGCGAGATGTACATCCGACCCATTATGGTCGTGTATGTCCAATCGAAACGCCAGAAGGTCCAAACATCGGTTTAATTAACTCGTTATCGTCATTTGCACGCACTAATGATTACGGTTTCCTAGAAACCCCATAT
Organism: uncultured Glaciecola sp.; assembly: GCA_937125395.1. Taxonomy (GTDB): domain Bacteria; phylum Pseudomonadota; class Gammaproteobacteria; order Enterobacterales; family Alteromonadaceae; genus Opacimonas. The sequence continues at coordinate 7,041 of CAKZLI010000062.1, read as the reverse complement.
CGTCGTGTTGTCGATGGTGTTGTGACTGAAGAGATTGATTTCTTATCAGCAATTGAAGAAGGTCAATTTGCGATTGCACAAGCAAACGTAGAAATTAATGACGCTGAACAATTAGTGGATGAATTGATCCCATGTCGTTACCGTGGTGAAACCACGTTAATGCAGAAAGCTGATATCAAATATATGGATGTGTCATCACAGCAGATCGTATCTGTTGCTGCATCAATCATTCCATTCTTAGAACACGATGATGCTAACCGTGCATTGATGGGTGCAAACATGCAACGTCAAGCTGTTCCAACGTTAAAGGCTGATAAGCCGTTAGTTGGTACAGGTATGGAAAGAGTTGTCGCAGTAGATTCAGGCGTGACTGTTGTTGCTAAACGTGGTGGTGTTATTGATTATGTTGATGCATCTCGAATCGTTGTAAAAGTGAACGAAGCAGAAATGACCGCTGGTGAAGCGGGTATTGATATCTACAACTTAACAAAATATACGCGTTCTAACCAGAATACGTGTATCAACCAAAAACCAACTTGTAACGTCGGTGACCCGATTGTAACAGGCGATGTGCTTGCTGATGGTCCGTCAACGGATCTGGGTGATTTGGCACTTGGGCAAAACATGCGTATCGCATTTATGCCTTGGAATGGTTACAACTTTGAGGATTCAATCCTCATCTCTGAGCGTGTTGCTGAAGAAGACCGCTTTACTACTATTCACATTCAAGAATTAAGCTGTGTTGCTCGTGATACTAAGCTTGGTCCTGAAGAGATATCTGCTGATATTCCCAATGTAGGTGAATCTGCATTAGGTAAGTTAGATGAATCGGGTGTGGTATTTATCGGTGCTGAAGTAAAAGGCGGCGATATCCTAGTTGGTAAAGTGACGCCTAAAGGTGAAACCCAGCTAACGCCAGAAGAAAAACTATTACGAGCAATCTTCGGTGAAAAAGCTTCGGATGTTAAAGATACCTCTCTACGTGTACCAAACAGTGTACGTGGAACAGTCATTGACGTTCAGGTCTTTACCCGCGACGGTGTTGAAAAAGACGCCCGTGCTAAAGAAATCGAAGAAATGCAATTACGTGAAGTCAAAAAAGACTTATCGGATGAACTTGGCATCTTAGAAGATGGTGTGTTTGCCCGTGCTCGCAACTTGTTATTGAAAAATGGCGTTGCAGAAGACAAGTTAACCACGACACCACGTGATCAATGGTTTGATATTGCATTAAAAGATGATGATGCGGCCGCTGACTTTGAACAAATTGCTGAACAGCACGCTGAAATAAAAGCGACATTTGATAAGAAGTTAGAAATTAAACGTCAAAAAATCATCCAAGGTGATGATTTACAACCTGGCGTATTAAAAGTCGTAAAAGTGTATCTAGCAGTGAAACGTCACATCCAGCCTGGTGATAAAATGGCCGGTCGTCACGGTAACAAAGGTGTTATCTCGACTATCCAACCAGTGGAAGACATGCCTTATGATGAAAACGGTACGCCGGTAGACATCGTATTGAACCCGCTAGGTGTACCATCACGTATGAACATCGGTCAGATCCTTGAAACTCACTTAGGCATGGCAGCCCATGGTTTAGGTGTGAAGATTGACCGCATGATCAAAGAACAAGAAGAGATCACTAAGCTTCGTAGCTTCTTGTCTGAGGTGTATAACCTTGGTACAAGTCGTCAAGAAGTGGATATTGATAGCTTCACTGATCATGAAATCAGACGTCTTGCAGAAAATTTACGTAAAGGTGTACCTGTTGCAACACCAGTATTTGATGGTGCTACTGAAGCAGAAATCAAACAAATGTTGTTGCTAGCTGACATTCCAGAAAGTGGTCAAATTACCTTATTTGACGGTCGTACTGGTCGCCCATTTGAACGTCCTGTAACTGTTGGTTACATGTACATGCTTAAATTGAATCACTTGGTTGATGATAAAATGCATGCTCGTTCTACTGGTTCTTACTCACTTGTTACGCAGCAACCATTGGGCGGTAAAGCTCAGTTTGGTGGTCAGCGCTTCGGTGAGATGGAAGTCTGGGCATTAGAAGCCTATGGTGCAGCTTATACGCTACAAGAAATGCTTACCGTTAAATCAGATGATGTTAATGGCCGTACTAAGATGTATAAAAATATCGTAGATGGCGACCACCGAATGGAACCAGGCATGCCTGAATCGTTCAACGTATTGTTGAAAGAGATCCGTTCACTAGGTATTAATATCGAACTGGAAGAAAACGAGTAAGTACAACGACTTGTCGTTGTAAGTGCTATTTAATAGTGTTAGTTAGGTTGACTCGATAACGGCTTGGTTGTCGAGTCATTAAGACCAACTCCGTAGGGAGAAGAACGTGAAAGACTTATTAAAGTTTCTAAAGCAACAAAACAAAACAGAAGAATTCGATAATATTCGAATTGGTCTGGCGGCACCGGATATGGTTCGTTCGTGGTCTTTTGGTGAAGTTAAAAAACCAGAAACCATCAACTACCGTACATTCAAACCTGAGCGTGATGGTTTGTTCTGTGCAAGAATATTTGGTCCAGTAAAAGATTATGAGTGTTTATGTGGTAAATATAAACGCCTTAAACACCGTGGTGTTATCTGCGAAAAGTGTGGTGTTGAAGTCACATTAGCCAAAGTACGTCGTGAACGTATGGGTCATATTGAATTGGCATCGCCAGTTGCACATATCTGGTTCCTTAAATCATTACCGTCTCGTATCGGTTTAATGTTAGATATGACATTGCGTGATATTGAACGTGTCTTGTATTTTGAATCATACGTTGTTACCGAACCAGGTTTAACAACTCTTGAGCGTCGTCAGTTATTAACTGAAGAAGAATACCTTGATTCACTAGAAGAGCATGGCGACGAATTTGAAGCCAAAATGGGTGCTGAAGCAGTTTTCGACCTATTAAAAGTGCTTGATGTTGGTCAAGATGTTTCTGAAATGCGTGAAGAATTGCCTTCAATTAATTCAGAAACCAAACGCAAAAAGATTACCAAGCGCCTTAAATTGCTTGAATCATTCATGTTGTCTGGTAATAAGCCAGAGTGGATGATAATGACAATACTACCTGTATTGCCACCTGATCTTCGTCCATTAGTCCCGCTAGATGGTGGTCGTTTTGCGACATCTGATCTGAATGATTTATACCGTCGAGTAATCAACCGTAATAACCGTCTCAAGCGTTTACTAGATCTTGCTGCACCGGATATTATTGTGCGTAACGAAAAACGTATGTTACAAGAAGCGGTTGATGCGTTGCTTGATAACGGTCGTCGCGGTCGTGCTATTACTGGTTCTAACAAGCGTCCATTAAAATCTCTTGCCGATATGATTAAAGGTAAGCAAGGTCGTTTCCGTCAGAACTTATTAGGTAAGCGTGTTGATTATTCTGGTCGTTCAGTCATTACAGTTGGTCCTACACTACGTTTGCATCAGTGTGGTTTACCTAAGAAAATGGCACTTGAGTTATTCAAACCATTTATCTATGGCAAATTAGAAGCACGTGGTTTAGCAACAACCATCAAAGCAGCTAAAAAATTAGTAGAACGTGAAGCACCGGAAGTATGGGATGTATTGGATGACGTTATCCGTGAACATCCAGTATTGTTAAACCGTGCACCGACTCTTCACAGACTTGGGATCCAGGCTTTTGAGCCAATCTTAATCGAAGGTAAAGCAATCCAATTACATCCATTGGTTTGTGCGGCATATAACGCCGATTTCGATGGTGACCAAATGGCTGTCCACGTTCCATTAACAATTGAAGCTCAGTTAGAAGCTCGTGCGTTAATGATGTCGACCAATAATATTTTATCACCAGCCAATGGTGAGCCAATCATCGTTCCTTCACAGGATGTTGTTTTAGGTTTGTATTACTTAACTCGTGATCGTGTTAATGGTAAAGGTGAAGGCATGGTCTTCACATCACCACACGAAGCTGAAAAAGCTTACCGTACTGAACACGCAGAGCTACATGCTCGTGTAAAAGTACGTATTACTGAGTATGAAGTAAACGAAGCTGGCGAAAAAATTGAAAAGACAAGTATCAAAGACACCACAGTGGGTCGTGCGATCCTTTCATTAATCTTACCTAAAGGTCTAGATTTTGAAGTGATTAACCAACCAATGAAAAAGAAACAAATTTCAAACTTATTGAACGTTTCTTATCGTACCTTGGGTCTGAAAGATACTGTTATTGTTGCTGACCAAATCATGTATACCGGTTTCCATTACGCGATGATCGCGGGTGCGTCTGTTGGTATTAATGACATGGTAATCCCGGCTGCCAAAAAAGATATCATCGAAGATGCAGAAGCTGAAGTCGTTGAAATCCAAGAACAATTCCAGTCTGGTCTTGTTACAGCGGGTGAGCGTTACAATAAAGTAATCGATATCTGGTCTACTGCAAACGAAAAAGTTGCTAAAGCGATGATGGACAATCTTGAAAAAGAAACAGTCATCAATGCGCAAGGTGAAAAAGAAAAGCAGAGCTCATTTAACTCAGTTTATATGATGGCCGATTCAGGTGCTCGTGGTAGTGCTGCACAGATTCGTCAGTTGGCGGGTATGCGTGGTCTGATGGCGAAACCAGATGGTTCAATCATCGAAACGCCAATCACTGCAAACTTCCGTGAAGGTCTAAATGTACTGCAGTACTTTATCTCTACTCACGGTGCGCGTAAAGGTCTTGCCGATACAGCACTCAAAACAGCTAACTCAGGTTACTTAACTCGTCGTTTAGTTGACGTGGCACAGGATTTGGTTATTACCAATGATGATTGCGGCACGTTAGAAGGTGTTATTATGACACCACTAATCGAAGGTGGTGATGTTGTTGAGCCGTTACGTGAGCGTGTACTAGGCCGTGTAGTGGCGGTTGATGTAATCAAGCCAGGTACAGATGACGAAGTACTCGTTGAGCGTAATACTTTACTTGATGAAGCATTAGTTGACATGTTAGAAGCAAACTCAGTCGATCAGATGGTCGTACGTTCAGTTATCACATGTGATAACGATCACGGTGTTTGTGCAAACTGTTATGGTCGTGACTTAGCACGTGGTCATATGGTTGGTCGTGGTGAGTCTGTTGGTGTTATTGCAGCACAGTCTATCGGTGAACCAGGTACACAGTTAACCATGCGTACATTCCACATCGGTGGTGCGGCATCAAGAGCATCAGCTGAGAATAGTGTTGCGGTTAAAACTAACGGTTCATTGAAGCTACATAATAATAAATCAGTACGTAACCAAGAAGGCAAGCTTGTTATTGTCTCTCGTTCAACTGAATTAACAGTGATTGATGATCAAGGTCGTGAGAAAGAGCGCTATAAAGTGCCTTACGGAGCAATCTTGTCAGTGGATGACGGTGCAACAGTCAGTGGCGGCGACGTCGTAGCTAACTGGGACCCGCATAGTCACCCAATCGTAACAGAGCGTCCTGCGAAAATTTCATTTGCGGATGTTGATGATACGAATACTGAAACACAAACTGATGATTTGACTGGTTTAAGCCGTATCGTTGTAAAAGATCTTTCTAAGGCAAATGCAAAAGAGCCGAAGTTAATCTTAGAAGCGGGCGAAAACTCATTGCAAGAAATACGCTTACCTAGCTTCACAACTATCGTTGCCACCAATGGCATGATGGCTGTAGAAGGTGATGTATTAGCGCGTATTCCGCAAGAAGGTTCTAAGACTCGAGATATTACCGGTGGTTTACCACGTGTTGCTGATTTGTTCGAAGCACGTAAGCCTAAAGAGCCAGCAATCCTAGCGGAAGTATCCGGTATGATTGGCTTTGGTAAAGAAACCAAAGGTAAGAAACGTTTGACGATCACACCACCAGAAGGTGATCATTACGAAGAGATGATCCCTAAATGGCGTCAACTTAATGTATATGAAGGTGAAACAGTATCTAAAGGTGAAGTTATCGCTGATGGTCCTGAATCACCACATGATATCTTGCGTTTACGCGGGGTTAGTGCCGTTTCAAACTATATTGTGAACGAAGTTCAAGAAGTTTATCGCCTACAAGGTGTTAAAATTAACGATAAGCATATCGAAGTTGTTATTCGTCAAATGTTACGTAAGTGTGTGATTTCCGATGCTGGAGATTCACAGTTCTTAGTAGGCGAACAATTAGAAGTATCACAAGTTAAAATTGCTAATCGTGAACTTGAAAATGCTGGCAAAGTCGGTGCAAAATATGAGATCCAATTATTGGGTATCACTAAAGCATCACTTTCTACTGAGTCATTTATCTCAGCAGCATCGTTCCAAGAAACAACACGAGTACTGACTGAAGCAGCGGTTCAAGGGAAAGAAGATGATTTACGTGGCTTGAAAGAGAACGTTATTGTTGGACGCTTAATCCCTGCAGGTACTGGTTTTGCTTATCATGAGAAGCGTGCAGCGCGTAAAGCGGCACAATTCACAGCAGCAGACTTATCGGTTTCAGCTGACGAAGCACAATTGGCGTTAACAGAAGCATTAAATGCAACTGCTAATATTCCATTAGGCGACGAAGACTAAAGTCAATAATGAATCAAAAAGCACCTTAGGGTGCTTTTTTTTTGCCAAAAATTTGTGTCAAAAAATGATGCAGACCAGCAGCTGACTATTTTGCCGCTAATCCAATGTTTACTTGACATTTGTCCCAATGATCATTAATATTTCGCGACCCTAAATTAGGCGAAGTATTCGCTCTAGCCAAAGGGTGTATGTTATTTTTAGTCAAAATGAGCATGTTTTGCTAAAAAGAATATGTCGGTAAGGCCAGTAAAAATGCCGGTTTTACTTTAAATTTATTTACTCAGGAGCTAGTTAATGGCAACAGTTAACCAGTTAGTGCGTAAGCCTCGTAAGAAGCCAGTTGAGAAATCAAATGTCGCTGCATTACAAGCTTGTCCACAACGTCGTGGTGTATGTACTCGCGTATATACAACTACACCAAAGAAGCCGAACTCTGCATTACGTAAAGTATGTCGTGTTCGTTTAACCAACGGTTTTGAAGTTTCTTCATA
>CAKZLI010000061.1 GCA_937125395.1 uncultured Glaciecola sp. | reverse complement strand
GGTGAGTGGCGCAGCTTGGTAGCGCACTTGGTTTGGGTCCAAGGGGTCGTAGGTTCGAATCCTATCTCACCGACCATTAATCCTCTGAATATTATTTGTATTACCCACGCAAATAAACATCATTTGGATATCTATAAAATGTAGCACATTACAGATGACCCGTTAGCTCAACTGGATAGAGCATCGCCCTTCTAAGGCGAGGGTTTCAGGTTCGAGTCCTGAACGGGTCGCCATTTTCCTCGCTACATTGCATCACATTCACCAATTTACAAACACACATCTCTCCTCACATTAATGCTGTTTCAATTATTTAAATTGGCGTGTTGATTATTGTTTTTATATTTACTTTAGTCGGGTTTTTGCTGACCTTTCGCTTAGTTCAATTGGCATACTGCTGCTATTACACTTACACCTAATTCATTCTTGATAAAAAAATGAGTGGTGTATGGGATTATTCAGACAAGCAGCAATAGATGCACAGCGACCCAAGTTATCGGGCGATATTATTATTCCATCCAGTCAATGGATAGGTACTACGATGCTAATGATGTTGCTTTTGATGCTGGGATTAGGTGCTTGGGTGTTAACTCGAGATTACCGTCAAACCCAGCCTGTGCAAGGAGTGACTCAATTTGCGCATGGTGAATTTTCGTTAGTGAATAAACACAATGCGACAGTCATGGATGTGCATGTCCAACCTAATCAATCCGTCGTGCAAGGGCAAGCGTTAGTGACCGTTAGTTACACTGATTTTGCCCGCTATTCAACAGCAGATATCCTTGAGCAACAACAGGCTAAACTGCGTCAGCAGGAACAGGTAACCGCTCAATATACTGCGTTAAATAGTGCTTATCGTGCTGAGCGTGATTTTTTGCATGCATCCATAGCGCGTACCAAACAAATGCTATTGAATCTGCAAGCGCAACAGCATTTGCATGCTACAGAGTTACAAGCGCTGATCGCACAAAGCAACAAAATCCGTGCTCTCGTGCAACGTGGTTTTGCCACTGAAGCGCAATTATTACAAGCTCACTCAGATGTACGTTCAGCCAAAGCAACCCAATTACAACTCAGCCAACAAGTATTAAATCATCACGAGCAACATGGTAATCAAGAGCAGCATCTTGCCAATAGTGAGTTTGAGTTTGCCACTCAACAAGCCGTATTATTGACGCAGCAGACGCAAATCGACGATCAGATTGCGGCATTAGCGCACCAATCTTCAGCGATACTCTATGCACCTAGCGATGGCATTATAACGCAATTCTCAGTTAAACCGGGGCAAACACTATTAAGTGCACAAGCGATAGGGATGATTGTACCTGAAGAGGGAGACGTGATTGGTGTATTGCAGATACCTAGTCACGCAGCGGGGCACATCTATCAAGGCCAAGCCGTTCAAATTCAATTTGCCGCATATCCGCACAAAATTTACGGGATGTTAGGTGCACAGATTTCTCATATTGATACACCGGCATTACCCATCGGTCTGACTCCTACAGCAAGCCGAACATATCAACAAAGAGGAGGTATTTTTGGTTTAGTACGAAATACGCATCTTACAATGACTCAGCAATGGGATTGCTGTAATGATGCTTCGCCTATTCAAATTGTCAGTGGCATGGCGTTTACCGCACAGATAGTCGTACAAAAATTGCCGTTATGGCAAAAAGTGTGGCAAGGGTTAACGGGGAATTCATCCGCTAGTTACACCGCATTACAGCGCAGAGCGCTAAGAGGGCAATATGAATAACGTGTTGCGTTTTACTCTAGGGCGCTGTCCGCCGATGATATTGCAACAGCAACAAGCGGAATGTGGGCCAGCCTGCATTGCAATGGTAGCCAGTTATTATGGTGCCAAACTCGATATGCGGGCGATCCGTGTGCAATGCTTACAGCACAACATGAGCTTGCAAGGGATGAATCTGATGCAGTTAATTCAGCTGGCGCAAAGCAATCATCTCACAACGCGAGCCGTGCAATGCAGTATTGAAGAATTAACACAATTGTCTCTACCGTGTATTTTACATTGGGACATGCAACATTTTGTCGTGCTAACGCGCATAAAGCGTACCCGACGCGGTTATATATATTATATTAACGATCCAGCGGTAGGGGCAAAACAACTAACCAAAAGCGATTTTTCAATGCATTTTACGGGCATAGCACTCAACCTTGAACCTAGTGCTGAGTTTGTAAAACAGGATCAGACTAGTGCGTTGCGACTTAGGGACCTGTGGGGGCATACTCCTGGGTTGCTAAAGGTATTAGCACAAATCGCAGTCATGAGTTTGTGTTTGCAATTGCTTGCGTTAACGACTCCTATGTATATGCAATGGATTATGGATGAAGTGTTATTAACCTTTGATGGGCCTTTGTTAGTGTATCTAGCGCTGGGATTTACTGGGGTATTGTTATTTTCAACTGGCATGACCATGTTACGCAGTTGGTTAGTGACACGCTGTGCCAGTTATTTAGCGTTAAGCTTAGGCACCAATGTATTTGCTCATTTACTCAAGCTACCGCATGCGTATTTTACTCAGCGTCATTTGGGGGATATTGCATCACGTTTTGGATCTGTGCATGCCATTAATGAGCGAATTAGCTCGGGTATCGTGCAAACACTGATTGATGGAGTGATGGCCATCGGCATCATCGTTATGATGTTGTTATATAACGTTTGGTTAAGCGTGGCAGTACTCAGTTTTATGTTTGTATACGGGGTTATTCGATGGTTGTTTTATCTTCCCTTACAATATGCATCGTTACAGCAATTAGAGGCGCAAGCTCAAGAAAATAGCGTCTTTCTAGAAAGCATTCGTTGTAATCAAACATTAACACTGTTTAATCAAACCGCAAGACGGCAACAAATATGGCAAAACGAGTACGTCGATACGTTAAATTGTGGGATCCGATTAAGCCGGTGGAATATCAGTTTTGCAGCGATAGAATCAACGTTGTTTGGCATCGAAAATATTGTCGTTATATTTATCGCGACAACTATGGTCATGGACCAAGCCTTATCGTTAGGCATGTTAATTGCATTTATTGCCTACAAAAGCATGTTTACGCAACGTATCGCCAATTTAATTGAGCAAGCCATCTTATTCAAGATGCTCAATATGCATTTGCTGCGGCTCAGTGATATTACCCACACACCGATTCAAACTGATCTGCAAGGTCATGGTGGGGAAGCATACTCTGAGCAGGTCGGACAGTATGCTAAAGATGCAATCAAGCAAACCATGAGTACTCCTATAATCAGCTTAGAGAATGTTTCTTATCATTATCCTGGCTCTAGCGAGTTGATATTAAATAATATTAACATGCAGGTGTTTGCCGGAGAAAATGTGGTTATCTCCGGTCCATCTGGAGGCGGTAAGACGACGTTATTAAAAATTTTGTTAGGCTTGTTGGCACCTAGCTCTGGAACAGTAAAATTTAACGGGTTAGATATTAAACAAATCGGGTTAATTGCATATCGCACGCACTTAGGCACGGTGATGCAAGATGACGTGCTGTTAGCTGGCTCGGTATTAGATAATATTACTTTTTTTGCGGATCAGGTGGATCAGCAACAATTAAGTCAAGTGATCACTGACTGTCAGCTGAATGGTGTTATCAGCCAATTACCGATGGGATTGCACACCTTAGTTGGAGAGTTAGGCTCACAACTCTCTGGCGGCCAAGTCCAGCGTATATTGCTTGCTAGAGCGATATACAACCGTCCTGCTGTGTTGTTTTTGGATGAAGCAACCAGTGCACTGGATAAACACAGTGAACAACTAGTCAGCCAAGCGATCAGCGCGTTAAATATGACCAAAATTCAAATTGCACATCGACAAGAAACAATTGAGCAAGCTCAGTGTCATTATGAGATTTCGCAACAACACTGCACAGCAATTAAATAAATGTGATTTAATTGCGAATTAATTATTGACACAATGTTGGTATCAACTTATTATGCGCACCGCTTTCAACGGCGAAGAAAACAAACAGTGGTGGGCGTAGCTCAGTTGGTAGAGCTCCGGATTGTGATTCCGGCGGTCGTGGGTTCAAACCCCATCGTCCACCCCAATTTGTTCACTTATAACGGTGTTGATACAGCGAGCCAGAGAAGCTCTTCTCTCGGGTGATGCGGGAGTGGTGGAATTGGTAGACACGCTGGATTTAGGTTCCAGTGCTTCACGGCGTGAGAGTTCAAGTCTCTCCT
>CAKZLI010000060.1 GCA_937125395.1 uncultured Glaciecola sp. | reverse complement strand
AAGACTGCAGTGTCTGCGATGACTGGTTGATATATAGTAATTTCAAAGCTTGGTTAATATCACAAGAACAGTTCCATGGGTCGTTGGTTGACCTACAACTGGATAAAGATATCATAGACCCAACTAATAAAGTATACTCACCTGATAAATGTGCTTTCGTTGGACGTCTGATTAACAGCTTCGTAACTGACGCAGGTGCAATCAGAGGTGATTATCCTTTAGGTGTGGGTAAGCGTAGTGATGGGAGATTCAGGAGTCGTTGTGGAAATCCATTCAAGAAGAACCAACTATGTTTAGGTAACTTCTTAACCGCTGAAGAAGCTCATGAAGCTTGGAGGAAACAGAAGCATATCTTTGCATGTCAGTTAGCCTCAACAGTTAAAGACCCAAGGGTGGCTGATGCACTGAGAGTCAGATATAAGTGAGGTCATTGGAGTCGGAAATCCCTTAGCGGAATCAAATGTATTGGGATTATCTGGAGAGAATGTGAGCTACCTAGGACGTGTTTTTGGGAGCTCTTTCTTGGACGTGAAAATGGCTAGTGTTTCGGAAAAACTCCTCAGGGAAATTGGACAGTCCAATTTTTAGACGCGATTGTCGGAACTTTCAATTTATACCGTACGAGCGATTCAATATGGACTGTCCAATGTCATCTAACTCATTGATTGATTACACCACCCGATAACCACCCCGACTATCCCCGAACCTTAGTTAATGTCACCGAACGACCATCCACCTCAACCACCCGAGTACTTGCCCGAGCCTCCCGATGATTACCCGAGCTGCGATCTATGATAGTGATAACCTTCCCCGAACGCAACCGATGACGCCTGATTGTTGTGCTCATCTTATGACCGCCCCATAATACGTAATTGTCTGAACGTTGACCCCTGAAAGCAGTAAGTCCCGTCGCCTAATGATACCGTAACGATCTCTATATGACGCTTGATAGGTCGTGCGTATTGATCTAGACCTTCAGCTAGAGGGATAATGAACTCCTCTTCTGGTCCGTCTATCGACGGATTAATCATGATAATGCCTGATGCCTTGACTGCTCTTTTCACTTGGCCGAGGTCGGCTCTCGGTAGGGAACCTTCGGTAGGGAGCGCCCCTTGATTATGAACTGATTGACTCTATCCGCGACGGAGACTGGAGTGTTCATGATGGATCTCCCATCAACTCGATGCGATAGACGTGGACGGCTACTAACTGAGTACCGACGAGTGTTGATTGAAGCGTTCGTTGGATTGTATTGTTAGTTGATGGATTGATCTGAGGCTTCAATGCGACCCCGAGTAGGCGTGATTTATACTCAGGGAAGGTTGCGTAATAGTTTGGATTGTCGTCTATCTCATCCGTTGAGAGTTTAGAATGGATGGTGTTGATGTCCTTCAATGATAATGGATGTGAGCGCTTGACGTTGTCGATGAGCTCGTCGATTAATTGTAGTTTCATGTTGCAACTCCCTAATATGATTGGGTATGGTGATTTTGTGGCGATGCCGTTGGCAAAAGAACTTGGTAATGGCTATGGCCTGAGTGTAGGGGAGGCGGCGCTACCAACGACTACCAACCTCACCCACGATGAACAGTATGATCACGAGTAACGATACTGGAGTCAACACTACCGACATGATGAACATTACATCGAGTATGGACTGAGGTGCGGTTGGTAGCATGTGTGTCATGAGTATATCCACTTAAATAAGGATTTAATTAACGCCCAGCCAATGATACCACCAACATATGCCGCTGTCAGTTCGGGCTGAGTGCTGATTACAAGGTCGGTGACGTGCGGGATGATGTATGTGATCATATCAGTACCAAGGCTCCTGTATCTTAATAACTGGGATGCTAACGAGCTTCCAAGCAACAACCGTGTCATTGACAACGCTCAGGCTGATGTAGCGAGTGTTGCTGAAGGAATGTAGAGGTATGATGAGCTCAGTTGCGTTGTGTGCTGGCAGCTCTGGCTCATACCCACTTGCGTCCATGGACAGTAAGTTGCGGCGAACATGGAAGATGTCATCAGAGTTGATACCGTCATGGTTGCGGATGGAATCGTATAGCTTGACGAGGCTGTCGTTGAGGTCTGTCATGATGTTATTCCTTATAATGAGGTAGTGAGGTCATTATAACCCCACCACGTTCATATCTAAAGAACTATCATGTAGGTGTGATGGGTTGTAGGTTGCGAAGTGCGGGAACACTAACGTAAATTGAATTAACCAAGTAACCCTCGAGTACGTGTAAGCGGATGTATCGCACAGACGTACCGAAACGGTTAGGGAGCTGGATACTGTACTCCTTAACGTCGTTGGCGGCGGCGAGTGATGTCACCTTGCATAGATCAACACCGATGAGGTTGCTGGTGTCGACGGCGGTTGTGATGACCTGATAATCAGCATCCGATAGCTTGGGTGCGTTGCGGCCTATTGTTGTAACTATGGATGACTTACTCATTGACTGACTCCATTAGTTGTTTAGCTTCATATTCCAGATAACGTGTCAGACCAACATAGTAATCCTTGAGGGGCGAGACTTTCATGCAGTGGTCATGTCCCTCACGCAACAGACGGCTGCGTATCCCAGTAGCTTGCTCTTTGGAATCGAAAGCAATATCATGCACCGTTCCCTTCCATACCGTGTGACGCCCATAAATACTGATCAGAGATAGTGCACTGCGATTGGTGCGAACTATGACTACGCGTTGATCTGTGCTCTTGACACCAGCGGCTAGGTTGCGGAAGTGGGGACCTTCTGTAGATATTGTCCGGTCTGTAGATCATTAATGAAATTAGGTGTTGGCATATGAGTGGCTCCTATGAGATCATTTTGATTGCCGGACGTAGGTCTGGCTGACGTGGAGTGCCTTCAATGTACTGAATGTCTTCAGCATGCAAACCATAATGTTTAGTCAAGTGATCAGTCATACGCTCTATTCTATTCCAGTACGACACATGGTTATGTCCTGGGAGATAGAACTTGATATCGCCTTGAACACTTGCTGGATATGTGTAGTACACAACAACTGAAGCTTTCTCTTCATATACAATGTAATCGGATGATGCGATGACACCACTATTCGTTAGGATTTTAGTTAGATTCATGAAGTAGTCAACATAATACATCTTACCACCAACATCAACGGTATAACGATAAGCGTGATCATCGCTATTGACATGATAGAAACCAGTAACTAACTTCGAAGGATACTCTTGAGGCTCTTGAGACTGAGCAGTGTCTGAGCGGCGGATCTGTTCAACCATACCCTTACTTTCACGCTTCAGTTGTTCCGCGATGAAGTTTGATGTATCACGCGACCATTCCAACAGGCGACTTGATGTATAGCCAGTGGGAGGACTGATACGTTGTTTGTCTCGGGCTTGATGTAGTATGCCGTCAGGAATGCTACCAGCACGGAACGCAACAGGCGATATCTTACGACCAGATAAGGCTAACAACACGGTTGGGTTGTCAATGTCATGCACAATCCAGCTCTCGTTTTCAACGGCAACTGAGCGATGGAGGTTGCGGAGGTTGTCGGCAACCTCTTCCAATAAGAATTTTAACATGAGTGACTCCAGTCTGATGCGAGTTGACGTAATTGTTTAGCAACAGTCACATACCATTCACTTAATGATATGACAACACATGGATTGCAGTTAGACGAGGCGAATCGAGTTGCCTCTGTCACGTTGTCGAATAGATAAGGGTTGTCTACCGCAATCTGCATATCGAACAACGTTGGGATACCACATACACCATTCTTATTGAATAAGCTGAACAACGAGCGGTTCTGGTTGATCACAACATGGGGTGTGACGTTAGTGCCGATGCAGCGTACAGCCGACTCATACAGCGACGCACGTTCTAGAAGTTTAAGAGCTAGAAGCTCTCTTTCGAATACTGTTTTCATTATTTTACTCCTACACCTTTAACTGGTGTGATTAGTTGACCGTATCGTTCTAGTAGTTTATCAACCAACTCGTCAGGACTATCAAAGTACATGCTCTGATTGCTGTTTGGTATCTTATACTGATACTGGTAGTTCGGGTTATCAGCCAGCGTATATACAGCACAATCAGTAGTAATTCGTTCCTTCGTATACACATAATTCGCATCAGGTATAGTTGTATCATGTGATAGTTCGGTGACATGATCGAAGTGTCTGAATATTTTGTTGTCTGTGGACACCATGAAGTTATATCCGTCACGGTACGAATCAGTGTAGCAGTAAACAGGTTTCTTTGCATCACGTAGGGGAGTGGAGTTGTCTACTGGAGTCTCCTGCGTTGACATATCAATAACATTCTGATGAGCTGCAAGGACACTGGGATTATTAATCAGGAATGTAGAGAGGTGACTAACATTTGTTAGAGGGTCGAAGCCGTTATCGCGACTCTCTTCGATAATTCCATGCAGATCCAGTTTAGCTTCATGCGCTGTGGCTGCGATGTCAGTCTCGAACATCTCACCGTCTTTTGCTTCCCACTTGGTTACTTTAGTTACCATGACGATACTTCCTTATGTTGTTTGATATTATACTTCGCGCGATATTTGGCGTCGGTCATGAGGCGCTTCTGATTAAATTTTGTATCAACCATATCCACAATACAAGAGTTAATCGGCACATATTTAGAGGTAAGGTCTTCGAAGTATAGGGTGTAGAAGCTGTCACGCGAAGCCACATCAACAACTACTGGATGGTATATGTATTCGCGGTCGTTGAAAGCACAACGAACTTTGAATGATTTGTCATGTTTGGTCTCACCAGCAGCAACGCCAGTCGACATCAACACCAGACCAATCCAAGAATAACGCATAAGGATGGATAACTTCATAACAATTTTCCTAATTCATTATAAGGAAGTGCCACCCAAGGACGAAAGTCATGGGCAACATGATAAACAATAAGGCTAAGAACTTTTCCATTAGAGTTTCAACTGGATAGTGATACGCTCACCTTTATATACAGTCCACACACTGTACGGGATCTGTAGACCAGCCATTACACTGAATCGGTAGTTGGCTTGCAATACTGTAAGTACTTCACCTTCAGGGATACTCAATGGAGGACATACATGCATCTTAGAGGCCGGAACAGTGAACTTAGTCCCTTCTGGGATTTGGATGGTATCGCATAGCTGAGCGAATGATATTGTGGCTGACATACACTGTCTCCGGTTGATTAAGTTGAGCACAGTATACACCATGCTCGTTGGGATTACAAGACTAATCTTCGATGATTGCGGTGTTGATGTCGTTGAGGAGGTTGAGGAAGTGTGGGCGCATCTCATCATCGGCCACGAAGTAGAACATTATCTTATTGAATGCAGATAATTCTAGACGAGATAGTTTCTTGAAGTAAGTGCCGTGACCGTTAGCGTCGCGAGCTTCCATGCGACGGAACATACCGAACATTGCGCTGGCATTAGGTTGACAGTCCTCCTGACGACGAAGTAGCCATGCGATAGCTTCAGCACCAAGCTTTTCGGTTAGGAATGGGAAGCGTTGTTGAACTTCTAGCTGTTTCATGTGACTCTCATGTAATGTAAGTGAGATCATTATGTAACGACCTCACCCATATCACAAGAACTATCGTATCATATGATAATATTGTACTGGAGGTAGATGTTGGACGTTATCGTGGCCAACACGTTTCTTCAATTCATCAACGTTATCAAACTCAAATTTATCATTACCTATATCAGCGAAAAAGGTGTAATGATGGTCGTGACAACATGTTTCGTCATGACAGTGATAATCCTTACCTGTATAATATACTGTTTTTGGCATTAGTTGTTTCCTTATATTCTACGCAATGAAGCAAACTTAAGCTGAGCGTCAAGCCCAGAGTAAACGTGTCCGGCTATGAATTGCATAACCTCACGTGGTGTCATGCCACCTTTCATTACCATGTCGTTGACATCCTTCCAAGGATAGTTTGCAGGGAACAGCACTACTTTCTTACCTTTCTTGATCATGTCCTCTATACGCACAACGATCTGACGGTTTCGGTACTGACTATCGGGTATGTAGATATCACCTTCAACCTTGAGCAAGTCAGCATCGGCTGAAGCCAAACAGTTTGGTAGGAACAGGCTATCCAGAGGTCCTTCACACACCAGTACAGTTTTCTTAGGGTCAACTCGCTCTAAACCATAGGTCTTAGGCGTGTCCTCATGCTTCTTGATAGTAATGTAACGCATATCACATTTAGGGTCAAGAGCACGACCTTGCATGGCAACCAACACACCATTGTTGGAGAAGAACGGTATCAGTATGCGTTTGTCCTCAGGTAATCTCTGTAATGTTTCAGACAGTTGAGGTCCAAACGACGTTGCGCTTTCCTTGAAGTTGTCAGTGTAGTACAACAGGTTCATACGAGCCGACGGCAAGCAACGTCCAACCATATAATCCTTTGCATGATGTCCATCAGGTAATGAGTCGAGTGAAGAGTGCGCATCCAGCCAAGGGTTGTCGGCCTTTCTATCAACCGGAGCTCGTGTGACCGAAGCAGTGCGGGTTTCTTTCTTACGAGTGCCTGTTACATTCAGCTTACGATTACGGCCTGAGCTTGGTCTGTTGCTCTGTTCGAACTCCTCCATGAGATACTCTTTGAACACCTCAGGCTCATACTTCTGTAACCAAAACTTTAGAGACCAGCCGCCAGCTTCTGCGCAGTTATGACATTTGAAGCGAAAGCAGTTTTGGGAATTATCCTGATAGAAGTAACCACGTCGCTTTCTTGCATTTTTCTGGCTGTCTCCACACAGTGGACATCGAAACTCAGCAACACCTTCACGCAGCCATCTGAAGAGATCAAGTTTATGCGCTATCTGGTTGATATATGTTCTATCGAAATTAGTACACATTGTAAGCCTCATAACGTTCAATTATTTTAATTCTTACTCTATTATCAACAACCTGAGGACTTTGAGCAAATATTAAAGCGAACTCATATCGCTTCTTACCCCACGCGTTATGAGCTTCCAATTCGGTGTCGTAATTGCCACAACCGACAACTTTATGTGTATTGGGATCACTAACGCGACATCTATACTTACCGTTACTTCTAAGCTGAGCACCAATCATATGGCTATGCTTACTGCTGTGGTCACAGAAGAACTTATTGACATCAGTAGTCACGAACACACAATGCTCAGGAGCATATACTTTGTTGACACCAGACAATATATCCTTATCCAGTGTCAAATCACTGAGATCACCAAGTGTCTCTTCCTGCTTCACCATCCAACGTCTAAAGTTAGAGAATGTTCTCCATTCTTCACATACCACGCAGCCAACATACGATGACTTCTTGGATAATCGTTTGGGTGAATAACACCTTACAATCATATCCTTCCATCGACTATAGTATGGACATACCCAACCACAGTTCTGGGTGACATATCCAGCGTCGTTTATACCCACACCATGTATCATTAGAATGTACTCAGTATAGCTGCAATAGCACAGAATACCACACCAGCAGCAAACCCACGCGCGAATGAGAATAAATCCATTTTCGTCGTAAAGAGATTCTCACCGTAATCTTCTTTAATGAACTTGTCTTCTGGTTCAACTGGAGGAGACGGAGGCGGAGGTGCTGACCCCATGCCATCGGATAGGTCTACCAATGTTATCAGGTCAGGTGAGCGTTCCATCTCAGCTAATTCATCAAGACGCACGAACAATAGGTCTTCAGACCCTATATAGCGAATGCTGACACCCATGACAGGGATGGTATGGTCTTCAATTTTAGGGTCACCACCCATCGTATTTTGATGTTGACATACAGCACAGACACCACCGGACTGTAACTTCATTTTAATGTCAATAACCACATGTTTGGTTGGACACATATAAGCCATGAAAGGCTTTGAGTGAATCTCGGCTATCTGCATATTGTTGCTCCTATGTCTTAGATGAGTGCATTATTTTATATCTTTCCCTCAAAGCTAAAGACACTCGTGGATCTTTCTGTAGATATGAATAACGTACTGCGACATCATGTTTTCGGGATTTCCAAGCTTCATGAGCCTCTAGGGATGTATTATATCTACCAAGCGTTATCTGTTTACCTATAAATGGATCGCAGCATGTTGCGGTAAACTTATCTTTAGATTTACTGTAACTCACACCAATAGGATACTTACCACGCGCTGATGAGCAATCCGTGATAAATGTATTAACTGATGCGGGTATCAATACACAGAACTCAGGGGAATATAACTTATTGGACGGGCTGAGTAGATCCTTATCTAGATGACAACCAATTTCGCAATCATACTCGCTTTCATATTGTATCATCCAATCCCTGAATACACTGAATGTCTTCCACTCATCACATACCAAACAATCTCTATATGATGGATATCTGTTTGTGTAGAAAGGCGAATAGCATCTTCTGAGCATTCCCTCCCACTTCTTATAATATCTGCAATGAACACCATCATTAACTATTCGATAGTCGGCATCGTTATTGCCAACACCATGGACAAGCTTTTTCATTACGTTTTATATCTCATATCAGTTTGTACTACACCACGGAATGGACTCTGGAATATCAGTTGAGGATTTACCTCTAACCCTTTATCGCTGGCAAGGACGTTCTGACGCATAGCAGCATATAACAGGTGACTAATGTCCTGTAGGTTTGGGTTTGGGTTGGTAAATGACAGATTATTTAAGGTTTTGTTTTGACCGCGTCCCCAGAAACGGTAATGAGACGGTTGATCTAGATTATAGATGCGATGATAACTGTTCTTAAGACTGTTAATCAAACTACCGCGACTATACAGGCATTTATAGTCTCTTGGTCCAACAACCACCTTAAACCGACCACCATGACTACATTCGATTAGACCCCAACCTTTAGGTAGCTCATCTGGTTTGATCGTGCCAATGGGAGCAACATAGAAGCGGTAGTCGCCAATTCCTGGGACTGATCCATTGCGATGTGGCTTAGACTTATCGCTAAGAAAATCTGATCGTGTTACCTTAATCTCATAGTTGATAGAGAAGACACCAAAGTTGTCAGCTCGAAGGCCAAGGACGTCAGGGATCTCATGGGACATGGAATGCTTATGCTCAACGAAAGCAAGGCCAAGGTTCATATTACGCTTCGCCCACAACGCTGTCTTATCACACAACTCACGATGTGAGAAAGGAAACGGTTTCAGATTCTTAGTCGCCACAATTAAACTCTCCTTCCTGTTTGTATAGGCTATGTCTACTCATAATTATGAGCCTCTTCTTTGAATGCTGCAATGATGTGGTCGATATACAACCAGCGATTGTCGGCATACTCACCCTTGACCCACTTCTCTTTGAATTCAGAGGTGTGATACAGGTCATCTAGATACAATCCGGACATATTATCAAGACCAACTGGATAAGCCGTGTCGCCTGAGAAGTGTTCCCATTCAGTTGCTTTGATATCCATAAGAGACTGTATTTCGAGCATGGTGTAGGCACACTGCTCTTCGAATATCCCACGGATGTACTGACATACTCCATCGGAGCCGACTAAACCCTTAAGTTTCTTGGATTTTTCTTTTGACTTGACTAGCAATTCAAGGTGGTATACTACCTTAAGAATCACTTTCTTGGATAATAGTTCCATCAGGAGCCACCTCGCATATTAATAATTGATTACTACCACTAACACTACGCACAATCTGAAGATCAGGTATGATAGGGTTCTTAATGTGATTCATTATGGCGCTTTGATAGGTATAATGCAAGAACTCTCTAGTGATTCGGTTGCATTCACCGACGGTCTCGACTGAAATTTCTTGACCTATCATTACACCACACAGCCGAACATGTATAGTTGTCGCTAGGAATTGCAATAGATCTTCACCTGAGAACTTATCATTCTCCCACATTCTATCGACAAGTGTCTGCCAAGAGGGTTTCTCGAAGTCGAACTTAATGATCTGTCCCATCACCGCCATCCTTATATCGTATTAGACTACATAGACCCATTGGATAATACTCCTCACTGCCATCATCCCATACCATAGCATACTTACGAACATCTTCTAGGATAACAAGGTGGTCTGGAGTATATGAGGCTCGCTGAATACTGAAACCTGTATAGCATATGAGCTCTATCTCGGACTGTTTCTCCATTGGGTTAGCGAACGCAGCCTTGACCAACAATACTACCAAGAACACGAAGAATAACATATAAGTGAGCTGACGCATAATGAATCCTATTTGGTTAATTGGACTGACATTATTACATAAATCGAAGTCAATCAAAAGACCCACTCCGAAGAATGGGTCTTAACATTATCGTTTAAGATAGTCGCTTACCTGTTGGTCACGAGCTGACTTACAGCATTTCTTGAACTTCTGGCCACTACCACAGTTACAAGGTTCATTAACCTTTTGATTTGGAATTGTGATGTTCATGGAGTATGGCTGTTTCTTAGGCTCTTCGACATCGTAATTGTTATCTTCCAGCATTCGACGCATATGCTCGCCGATACCACCACCGAGTACAGCTACTCTTTTACTTTGATCTTGCATTAGTATTTCTCCGGATTCTTCCGTACATCCATTGACAAGAACTTGAATGCGTAATCGTCACGTGTAGGGAATGGTTTTAATTTGTCGCCTAATGTCAGCCACGCTTTAAGTTGTTTGAGAGAGCAAATTTCATAGCTGATTAACGGAGCTGGACCATCGTTATGATCCTCCCAAACCTTTAACGCTTCGTCGATAGAACTACAGCCAAGCATAACCTTATGCTGAGCAAACTGCTTTGGGTTGTCATATTCAGCTGCGTTGAGTACGAATACTCTTTCGCTTGTATTCTTACCACATACGAATACATCAACAGGATCTCCATCCGCGCCGATAACGCCAATAATCTCACCATAATGAGCAGTGAATGTGATAGACCAGCCATCACCTGAACGCGTCGAGCCTATAGGGTTTTCTATATTGATTGGGATGCCCTTAAATGATATCTCGCCTTTATCATAACCGCCGTTCTCAAGCTCAGCTCTAGTTGGATCTCTGTCAGTATGTACGCTACACGCAGACTGTTGAGCTTTAATATTACGTTGTTGTAAGGACATATGAAAGCCTTTATACGACATGGTATTCCCTCTTGTATTTTATTCTCAATGCGTTGGCCACACGCTGGTCACAAACAGTATCAGCCAACATGCATGACAATATATGCTTCTGTGCTCTCCACGCTTCATGCGCTTCAGATGCTGTTTTGTATTGACCAACATGTATGGTTCTTCTGGAACTGAATGGATCCTTACATTTAGCTACATAAACACCAACATTTCTCTTATGAACGCCAATGGGTGTTCCGCCTCGATTGTGATTATTGGTGTTGACGAAACAGTTGACTCTCTTACTGACAAAAGAGCAATGCTCAGGACTATATAATTTGTTGTCTGGTGTTATTATATCTTTATCCAGTTGTAAACCGTCCAAACTTCCATGTATAGCCAGTTGCGACACCAACCAATCCCTAAAAATACTAAATGTCAGCCATTCACCACATACATAGCAATCTCGATATGAATCCGTTGTGTTGTAATTTGGCTTATAGCATCTCATCAACATATTTCGCCATCTAGTGTATTCGGCGAGGTGATCAGATTTGACCAAGTCCATTCGTCCTACACCCATTATGAACCCTGCCATAACAGCCTCCATATTAAAAATGAAATTATTTAGTGAAATACACTAACGATAACTCTTGTAATCAGACATACAGTCAAACATAATTGTATGGCTTCAACAACTAATCACTATCACTAAAAGGAAACGGTCATGAATAAAATGGTTATGGGTATGGTATTGGGTCTAGGTATTGCTGGTTTAGCCGCATGTTCGACCACACCCCAAGCTCCTACTGGATATGAAAAGGTTACTAATACAGCCTTGGCATTCGATATTCTAAAACAGAAGGAAAAGCTAGATAAAGATCCTGACGACATCAAACAGTCAGATATCTACAAATTCCAGTATGTATGCACTAATGAAAACTTCTGGGATGCCGTTAAAACAACACTAACCGAAAAGCCCCTAGCTGACGTTGTTGCTGTGTGTGGTGTTATTGTAGGTAAGTAGCTAAAATAGTTGTTAGAGACCCTTGGCTTCGGCTTAGGGTCTTTTGATTGAATAAAATAAAGTCAAAAGAAAAGGAAGCCCGAAGGCCTCCTTGTTATGGTAGTTTGGATTCTTTGGGTTTGCTGATACCACTAACGCTAAATCCAGCCTCAGTGAATATCTTCCGTACACCATGCATACTAATGTTGTCCAGACGAGAGACAAAGCCAGACTCATCATATCGGCCGAAGATAGTGTCCTCGATTAACTGAGCAAACTCAGGTTCGTATTGTATTGCGGATGGCTGGGCATCGCTTGCGACACCGTCCGCTGAGGTTATAACGAATGACACGTCGGTGTGATCATCTGTTATGATAGCCATAGTTACTTGTGTCATGAACGTTCCTCCTGTTTGACTGTCGCCATGATATCTGTTATCAGCTTAAATAATTTAGGCTCCTTCACTAGAAGTAAAGCCATATCGTTCTTGGTCGTGAAGTGCTGAAACCCCATCGAGATAATCTCAGTGGCGTGTATTCCACCGCTGTCGTTGAGTTCAAGTAGCTCCTCGATCATACCAACACCAGCATCAAAACCATCACTAGACATACGATCAGACAACCTTTCCAAAGTTCCTAGATCTATCTCAGGGCAATAAATACGCCCCATATATCGGTCAAAGAACGGCTCATTCAGATACACTTCATCATCAGGTCTCATTACGAATTTCTTGTAACAAGCACGAACACCTTCCATCATATACTTCCCAGCAGCCTGACGTACGCGACGGTCACCAACCTCCAACTTATGACCCATTTCATGGAATAATGCATCCTTACGCGCTCCACTGCCAACGTTAATGGCCTGAGTGTTCGGCATGAAATATGCTCTGTCGCTACCCCTAAAGAACTTAGTTGGTAAAGCCTTAGATCCCATTAAATGACGTGCTTCCTTTAGAGCTTTGTCAAACTGTTCGTGCTCCCATTGAGGTGGTGGATACGATATCATCAGTTCATTAGTTAAGCTGGACATGTAGTTGCCATCTTTGATCTTTATGTTATCCAAGTCCATTACGTTGCTTATAACCGCATCAACAGTGTCCTTGACATTAGCTCCGTCCATCAATACACGCATAACGCTTGCTCTGAGTGTAGATCTACCAGCTGGTGAAAGAATATGAGAGAACGATTCATCGAAAGCATCTTCCAATGAATATCCATCACCAACACGCTTCAGATTAACTTTCAAGTTCGCATGAGCTTTCATTAGAAAGTTATCGCTAACGCCCGAACCAGACTTGATCTCTTGAGATGAAGCAGAACCTAGCTTGCTTAGAGCGTCCTCAGGTAATTTGAATATCTTGTCAGCTGTTAGTACATTGACATTCAGCCCAGCATCAGCCAATCTTTCTCGATTGGAACGTTTACCTTTGGTGAATACCTTGCCTTTAACAAGCTCGCTCTGTTTGGCTTTAGCTTCATCGGAATGTTTTCTGACAAACTTAGCAAACTCATCACGTATCTTTTTGAACTCGGTCTGAGCATGAGCTTCTGAATTAACGTAATCGTAGAATACAGAGCCATGCTCTTCGGCGCTCTTAACGAACATTACATGACCATGTTTCGTCACATGAAGCTGGACACCTCTATACATGAACACAGACTTATCATCTTCCATTGACACCAATTCGCCATTACGACCCAGCCAATCGAATATTAACTCCCACGGCTGTCTGACTTCAGGTATTGGATCTTCGTCTGGTTCAGGCTGCACAGTTGACAGAATACCAGCCACATCAGGTCCGTTGAATACTTCATCAGCTGAGTAACCCTTTCTAACAATCCAAGCTGTATAGACGCCCTGTTCGGTTGCAAGCGGAGTATCGACTAATGTAAACTTAGACTTGAAGAATCGATTAGTCTTAACAAGTTTGGCAAATATTTTAGATCCACGAGGTGCAGCGCGTTTACTGAAGTCAACAGCATAACCATAAGTCGCCTTACCAACAGATGTTCTGCGATATTCCATCAATATGTCGAGGAAGGTTGCCATAACACGCAATGGGTCTTTAAAAGACTTCACGGCATCCTTATATGTGCCGTCTTGCTTCTGTCTTACGGTTACTCGTCTAACATCATTATCATTACCCAGCTTCGGAGCAGAGCGAAAACGTAATTGATATTCAGTGCCGTCATCAGATGTGAAGTCAAATCGTATGTCCGACTTACCTTTAGCGTTCATTGTAAACTCATAGCCTTGTTGGTCGAACGCCTCTACCAACTGCTTCTTACTGTTATGTTCTTTGAAAGACATTGTCTACTCCTTGGTTAACAATATTTAGTCAAAATCAAAAGCGCCACCCCGAAGGATGACGCTTTATTATATGTCATGTTAGCTCTTTATGAAATCCTTGAAGCTTACACCCTCACCAGATTCATGTATCTGGCCTTCCCTGAACACCCAAACAGCACGACCATAAGCATGATCACCAATATAGTCGCTGTCATCACCCTGTCCGCTATCATAGTGGCTTGGTTTCGGTAGACGTTCGCGGTTGACAATACCCTTAACAGCAGATTCCGCAGCATTTGGATAACCACGTTGTTCAACAGCAAGAGCAACACTCACTTCGGTTCCGCCAGACTTCCATACTTCAAAATCTATCTGTTGATCGTTAGCTGAATTAGTCTGTCGAACCAGACCTTTAAGATACTTATTGGCAAACTTATTGGCCTTGACCTGAATACGCTCAACGTTAACCTGTTTAGGTCTACCAACATATCCAGCTTTGATAATATACTTGAATTCATGAATATTGCTGCGACCAATAGTACCTTCAGTCTTGTATCCAGAAGCCAATTGATACTCAACGTTCAAATATCTGCCATCGACAACTTCAATGTTTGTCGGGACAACCTTTTCACCGTAATGGAAATACTGTAGTGACTTTTCACCTTTATGCCACAGATTCTTCCAATCATTCTTCATGCAATACCACCAAGCGGCCTTGGCCATGAGGTCTTCGGCTTGGCTTTCATCGGTTGTTTTTGTACCATCCCATACACCATGCACGCCATGCAATACAGCACCGAACTTATTGTACTTCGCCAATGGAGCATCATTTTTTACTTCAAACTCCCAACGGAATATCCCTTTATCCTTCAACCAGAATGTAACCTGTAATCCCTGAGACTTTAGTCTGAATTCAACTGGCTTGGTGACACCCAGAATCTTCAACATATCATAGGCTGGATTCTTTTTGATGACACGCATCAGTGCAGTGCCATGCTCGTCCCACATTGCTTCGCCTTCGGTTCTTGGCATAGTCACTTTTTCGGGCTCGGCTTTAGGCTCCGGATCTGGATCAACCACAGGTTCTTCTTTTGAAGTCTCAGTTGAATCTCCCAACATTCCATCAGCTTCTGATCCAGTGAACACATCTTCTGGTTTCTTACCCTTAGCGACCGCCCATGCAGTCTGTTGACCTTCATCACTGACAGCGACAGTATCAACTAGGGTAAAGAATTTACGGAACGCTTTGTTGCGTTTGAGAGCTTTCTGGAAGATTTTAGACGCACGCGGAGCGGCTTTCTTGGACATATCCAGTACCATACCAACAGTCTCTTTGCCCATAGGTGTTTTACTAAACATCTCAACCGAATGGATAAGTGTTGACATAACACGCATCGGGTCATCAAACTTCTTAACAACATCCTTGAACGTTGAGCCTTGCTTCTGCCTAACAGTAACACGGCGGACACCAGCTCCATAGCCTGTAGATTTGCGGAAGCGGACTTGGTATTCAGTACCTTGTTCGGTTTCAAAGCCAAATAGGATGTCATTAGCACCTTTCTTTGTCATTGTGACTTCATATGGTTTACTATTGAATGATTCGGATAGAAGTATCTGATCCTCTGACATACTCTCGTGTAACATTTTCTTAAATGTAGTCATAATTGTTCCTAGAGGGGAGTAAATGAGATTACTTAGGGAGGGTAGGTTACGAATAACACTATACATTCGTAACCCCTCTTACGTACTTGCCTCCATATACAGTGGGTGTCGACCCACGGTTGCATACTTTGCGTTCTGTGAAGAGAGGACGGAAATTCAATTCATTTGAGTGTGATTCAACACATAGGCTATCTTTGGACGCCTTTATACTCGATTGATTAGCATTCTTAAATTTTAGTTATCGTGTGTTGTACTTTTGTAGCTCACACGCCCGTGTGTTGTACTTTTGTAGCTCACACGCCCGTGTCTATGGGTTAAAGCTAAACCGTAAATAAAGTATTAACATAAAACTCCTTGTGATTGAACAGTGAGGTTATTATTGCATGACCTCGATGGAAGTAAAGAGTTAATCAGCGGCCTTGACAGCGTCATCCACATCGAGTGTCATCAACAAATCTTCGGTAACCGAACTTGGATTGGGAACAAAGTCACCATCGCCATTAATAGCCCATTCATACTTACTATTGTTCTCAATGAACGTTCTCATAGCGTGGTTGGGAGATTTGGTGTCAACCATACTGACATTGTCATCAGTCATGCGACGACAGCTAGGGCAGTTCCCACACTTACTATACATATCACCAGTCGGAATAGGTTGCTCACAGTAAATGCTCATAAACGGTAACGTGTGAGCAACATAGTCTGTAAATTCAGCCTTGGTTACTTTCGTCAACGGAAAGTGTAAATCCATTGGATCTTTACGATTAAATGAGCAAGCTTTCCAAGCCTTTTGAAGCTCTGGTAGATATGAGATAGCTTCATCACCACACACATAGCCAATCATCAGGTCACCATATGTAGACAGTAGTATCATAGCACTCAGCCACATCTGCATCTGGTTGAAGTGGAAGTCGCCTGTCATGTTCTGCGACAATATTACTTCATGTCTAATATGTGTTCTTGGATATTCATCTCGAAGCTTATCCAGTATCGCTGTTCGGTTCTGGCGCTCAGCACGATAATTAGGAAGTTGCTCAGAATCCACGGTAACTACATGTATCTCACATTCGGCTTCGATTGCCATCAAAAGGATACAATTGGAGTCTAACCCACCACTCCATAGAATGGTTACGGGTTTACGGTAATATTTCTTCTTGAAGTCTTCACGTGTTTTATCGAAGTATGGCATGTCACACCTGACTGTTAATATAATTGGAAGTATTATTATATACGGTCGTAAATGGACAAAGAGTATTCGTTCAAAAGCCCCGACATTTCTGCCGAGGCTTGGTTATATTACTTCTTAGAACTTTCCTTTAGGAATTGCCCAAAGGTTTTAGTTGAAGACTGTGATTCGACAAGACTAGCACGCCCCTCAGAGTGTAAACGTAGGTAGTCCATAACTTCATCAGGTATGCGGATGCCTTTGCGATCAAGTTTATTCATGATATCCAACATACCACGCTGATGAGCATTGTCAATAGTTGCCGTATACTTAAAATCAGTATTAGGGTTATACATAAGCCCAACAAGATTCTTCAACTTACCATCGAAGTGAGTTGCAGTACCATCAGGATTAAGTTTCCAGTTACCTATTTCGCGAGGGAAAGTCTAAGCGGTGATAGCATCTTCATCTTCTTCAGCATCGTCAATGATTTCATCAACAATATCATCAACCGAGTAACCTTGACGCTCTTCACCATCCAACGAGAACGTATGGCCATCGAATGTAATAATCCAATATAAATCGTCATCATCAAGATCATTTACACGTATTGAATCACCTTCAACATTAACTGTATACGAATCACTTAAAGCCGCCTCAAAGAACTCTTCTTTAATGGCATCCGCAAGTTCCTGATAATTTACGTCATTACCTGAATCAGAAGATAAGTGGTCGTTTGGATCTTCCCAAGACTTAATCTCTTCGATAGCATCATCAGAAGCTATAACACTTCTTGGAGATGAGATATCAACGGTTGCTGTTTTGCGTGTAAGGTTGTCAGTTGCTGTAAGAGTTGACATACCGAGATCGATTTTCACGTTATCGTTCATAACTTCTACGTCACTAACCCACTCAGGCTTAATCTGCTTGAAGTAGCGCCATAGGTTAATTACTTCCAGTTGACGAATACTAGATACCGATATGCGTCCAAATTTCGCACCTTCCAGCTTAACACCCCACATAAAATCGCCTTCCGATTCAAGCGTGATGTTGAAGTTATAACCTTCGATGTCGCCACTTCTAAACCAATTACCACTAGAATCTCGAGACCACTGTGATGATACATTGTAGTTGAATTTGATATAACCAGCTACGTCGGTGATAAGACTTGCCATGATGTCATCGGCTTTGTTCATTGCGTCAGTTGCGTCGAAAGCTCCTTCATGTGTAGGAGGAGTGTCAGGAGCATCGCCAAGTAAACCAGCCGTGTCTTCGCCGTTGAATACATCGTTAGCTTCCTGACCTTTAGCTACCATCCATGATGTGACGAGGCCTTGGTCGGTTGCAAGTGGAGTGTCAACTAATGTGAAGTGCTTCTTCACAACCTTATTACGTTTGACAATTTTTTCGAATAACTTACCACCACGACCCATAGCTTTCTTACTAAAGTCGATAGCAATACCACCAGTCTGCTTACCCATAGGTGTCTTACCGAATAGCTCCAGAGCATGGATAACAGTAGACAATACACGCAGAGGCTCATCAACAGTTTTCAACACGTCTTTATATGTGTTGCCTTGTTTCTGGCGAATGGTAACACGACGTACAGTCTTACCTAATTTTGGAGCATTACGGAAACGGACCTGATACTCAGTGCCCTTTTCTGTTTCGAAGTTGAATAACAAGTCACTTGCGCCTTTCTTGACCATTTCCACTTCGTATGGTTTAGAGTTTAACGCTTCGGTTAGCATGTTAACGCTTTCCTTCAAAAACCCCTTAAAATTGCTCATGTGTGTAGCTCCGTTGATTAGTTATATGATATTATTTAGCCTGTATTTCGTCTGTAATGCAATGACAATTCTTGAATCTTTAGCTATATCGGCCAACTGACAAGCGAATATATGTTTCTGCTTTCTCCAAGCTTCATGCGCTTCTTCCTGTGTAGGGAATGTTCCTAGATGCATCCGACACTTCCTAAATGGATCACGACATCTTGAGTGATAACTCCCGCTCTTGCGTCTCCGCACGCCTATGTGGTATTCACCTCTAGATGCATTGCTATCCAGTACGAAATTATTAACCAACTGACTTACGAAAGCGCATTTTTCAGGACAGTATATTTTATTGTCTGTGTCAATTATATCTTTGTCCAAATGCAGCTTGTCTAATGATCCATGTATCTTCTCTTGTGATATCATCCACGTTCTGAAGTTGCTGAATGTCAGCCATTCGTCACATACCGAACAATCTCTATATGTAGGTTGTCTGGTGATGTGTGATTCGCTATAACATCTTTGGAGCATAGCGCACCATCTCGTATAGTATGGACAATCCCATTTTAGGTTCTTCTTTTGTATTGGAGTGGTGGAGTCATTACTGCCGACACCATATACGAGTTTCTTCATTATGACATTCCTCATTATCATATTTGTATATATAAATTATCACATACATTGTGTCATTCAACAAAGATGCAATACAGTCAAAAGAAAAGGAAGCCCATAGGGCTTCCTTTGTCTGTTTTTAAGGTGTTGTCAACACCAGATATCCATCCTGATTTATATGGAAAGCGCTTCCTTCTGTTAGAGGTGCCGAAGTTACTAACACCAACTCACCATTTTCCATTTTAAACACAACACGATCTGAGGTATTGTCAGATTGTAGGTTCAATACGCCATCTATAACCGTCAACTGGAATGAACCAAGCTCAACAGGAACATCAATGGGTGTACTATCCCCAGTACCTCCTGGGAATTGAACAGGTCGACCGTCATTAGTATATGAACTCGTAGCAAATTCATACGTTACGTCATTAACAGTTGGATTGTGGACAGCGACACGCAATAGACTGTCTGAGCTCATTACCCAATATTTAACGTTTGTCATAGTATAGTCGTAAACACCATCTGAGAATCGTACACTGACACCCTCATCAGACTTGATGATTATACTATTACATCCATCCGTAATGATATTGTTAACAGTTAGCGCATCGGCTGTACGAACACCTTCTGTTGCATCAACAAAGTCATGCTCAAATTCAATCGAAGCCACTTGCTCTCGACGGACACGAGTACCATTCAACGTCTGTTGTTGGTTACTTTTGAACGTGTCGGTACGCATAATAAATTTATCATTCATGACTAACCTACTTTAATTGAGGTATAACTCGACCGATCACTACCAACACACCACACACCGAAGTGATGATGCCCGAGATAGACGGATCAAGATAAACCTGAAATTGAGGTAACACAGCCATGACACCACCAGCCACAGCCGTCGCGATACCAAGCTGCACAGAATACTTCTTTAGATAGCCTTTCACACTTACTCCATTGTGCTTATGAACTGGATACCTGTAGCAGCCAGAGGATTATCAGTGTCAACTGGATATGAAACACTAACGCGGAAGGCCGCATTGGATTCATACGAGAATCGACGTGTTAGAGGCAAGGTGACAGTTGACATATCTTCCAATGTAAGTGTCACAGTAACCATCTCATCAGACGTAAACTGTATCATGCGACAGCTATTTACGATGATGTAGTCACTATCTCCGTTGGTTAGAGTAATATGGCCATTACTGTAACCTTTAAAGTCAACGTCTCGCGAGTTGTCGATTAACGTAACAGATCTTACACCACCATCAACTGAAGTTAGCAGCTCAACACTAGATCCAACACGAATAACCTCAGCCTCAGCCACGCTACCACCGTCGGTGATTAATTTTGTAACAGACCCAGCGTCTGAATTTATACCATCACGCATATTATTTCTCCCAACGGTTTACATGAATTTCAACAAATACAGGAGCCGTTTCGCTTGTATCTGTTGTCGAGAAGTCGCTAACGGCGATTTGCATCCAGTCAGCCACATCCGTGAAGTTAGGTTTGGAGAAAGATTCCAATGTACTAACATGTTGAAGGTTTACTGATCCATTTGGGATGCCTTCCGACATACCAAGATACGAAACAGTAAAATCCAAACTACCGTAAGCTTCATGCTTTCCGACCACTGGTCTCTTATGTGCGTCTAATAAGCGCATATGGACAGTGCCCTTCTGAAATCTAGGGTCTTTTGTTTTGCTTTCCTCAATGAAAAGCGTCTCGATTGTCGTAGAATCGAGGCGGATTAGCTTTTTGAATATCACATCATTTTCCTCGTCAATATGATTTTACTTAGTCAAGAAAAAGGAGACCCGAAGGCCTCCTTGATTATTAGTTATTAAACAGCTTCGATTGTAATACCAGCAATACTCTGTTCGTTACCAGTAACCGAGAACTCAATGATACCAGTAGCACCAGCAGTGACCGTATAGAATGTAGGAGCACAATCATTAGCCGTTGTTGGTATAGCTGGAAGCTGAGTATTAGCGTTCGTTGAATCATTAAAATCGATAGTTGTTGGGATGTTAGACCACAAACCGATTTTGTATGATGTTCCATTAGTCAGACCAGACAATTCAATTGCGTGGATATCAGCACTCTTGAGTGTCATATGCATACCAAGGAATTCCTTAGTAAACGGACTGGCCTTAGTGGTTCCACTTGCATTGAGATACTCCATCTCATCAACACCAGTAACCCCAGCTGGTGTTGTCGCTGAGATAGTTGGGGAAGTACCCTGATGGAATGCTCTCATACGAACAGTCGACTGATCCGAGTTGTTATATGCAAAGTTAACATATGAACCATACGCACCATTACCGAAATGCGAAGTAGCAAATCGAGCAATCAGATGATTTACCGATGATGTTGTATGGAATGACATCATGTAAACACCGCGAGCAAACGTTGTGATATACTTGTCAACCCCAACAACAGCCGGAGTATGTACTATAGGTGTATACTTATGTACTGGTTTCGCCGCGTCGAACTTACAAGCAAGACTCTTAGCTAATTCAGTTTTAAACGCAGTACGCCCAGCATTGTCATCGAACGTAAATGTTCTTACACGACCATTCATCCAAGTGCTATGATTGTTACGGAACATATTATAGAAATCTACGATGAATGTCCCGCCATCAGCAGGATCGAACGTTTGGAGGTATTTGTCGCCAGCACCGCGAAGTAATCTTTCAAGCGCAACGTTATTCGGTCCAGCAAACTTATCAACAACTAGATTCGACTTACTGTTAATGCCATGGTTGTAGGCAACGTTACCAAAAATAACTTCATTGTCGCCAGTACCCATAGTTTCAGATAAGAACACTGCATCATCTATTAAGAAGTTGCCAACACTACCATCGCCGTAAGTTTCAGCCGTTCTCGTGCTTGTGCCGCCATCGAATATACGATCTGTACCCATCTCACCAACAATAAGCGTACTTAGATTCAGGTCGATGTCGGTGTTCTGGCGAAGTTGTTCGATAATCTTGATGTTATTCGAGCTTGATGAGGTTCCAGAATGTCCAGCATAGAAGTTTACAGCCTTACCAGTCTCGGCAAGCATGATTGATTCCATCTCGGCATCTTGAGTCACACCCCACTGGTTTGTAAGCTGAAATGCACCACGAGCAACGGTTGGTCCAAGGAATATAACATTCTTGAAATCTTTAACGCTTATTGTATGAGCACCACCACCAGTAACAGCAATGTCAGAGGTTGCGACAAATTCTCGGTTCCAATATGTGGTGTTAGGTGGAGTTGTGTTAACTGGAACATCACGCTTGGCACGATAATACGTTGTTGTTTTGGTTGTTGCGTCAGATGACTCTACAGTAATAACATCACCTTCATCATAATCGACCACAGTACTATTATACGCACCACGCCAATTAGACGCAGGAGCGTGAGTGTCTACGTCGTTAGTAACAACACTAAATACACTCCAGTAAGATGTATCGCTAATCGCGGTATCCACAGGAACAGTCTGTTTAGCGATATAAGTAGTTACAGTCTTTCTGTTATTCTGAGGATCTATGGAGTTTGTTATAACAACATTATCCTTAACGTAAGTTGTTATCGTCGAGTTGTGCTGACCACGATAAACAAATCCTGTAACACCACCTTTATCAGATACGATAACGCGAGTTATTTTCCAAACACTACTGTCGTTGATCGATGTATTCACAGGGACAGTGTCGGTTACTGCTTCATAGAAAGTGGTTGTGTTGGTTGTTGCGTCCGACACCACATTCGACACTTCATTGCCAATAACATAATCGGTAACAGCTGAGTCATGCTCACCACGCCACACGATGTCGACAGGTGTGATATTAAGGTCAGAAGTAACTACCGAATGTACCTTCCAGTGAGTTGTGCTTGTTAACGCAGTATCCGCAGGAATACCATCAGCAACAGCTCGGTATACAGTCGTTGTCGACACGTGATTTGCGTCAACCTTGTTAGACACTATATCACCAATACCATAATCGGTGGTTGACAGGGCATGCTCACCACGCCAATTATATGCAATTGTTGTATCAACATCAGAAGTAACTACCGAATGCACCTTCCAGTGAGCTGCACTTGTCAATGCAGTGTTGACAGGAATACCATCAGCAACAGCTCGGTATGAAGTTATTGTTGCAACGTTGTTCGCAACGGTCTTAGAAGTTACCACATCACCAGAATTATAATCGGTGGTTGACAGGACATGTTCACCACGCCAATTGTAAACATAAGCCGTTGCGCCATTCGTCGTATCGACATCAGAAGTAACTATCGACACAATCTTCCAACTGGCTGTGTCCGTCAACAGAACATTAGCCGATAATGAACCTAACGCTTCATATGTGGTGGTAGTTTTCACAGAACTATCAATTGTTTCTGTGAAAACAGTATCACCAATAACATAGTCTGCGGTAGCTCCAACATGCTCACCACGCCAATTCACTGTCGACTGTTGAGTAGGTGTGAACACAACCTTCCAACGAGCATCCGTTAGCTCAACATTAGCTTCAATGTCAACTTCTGTACGATGCCATTTATCGGCAAGTCGAATCTCATCAAGAGATTTATATGCTTTGGTTTTATCGTGTGTTTCGTAAATGTCGCCGTAAATGCGACCAATAACTGATTCTGGCATCTTAGCTACCTATCTATAGAGGGATTGTTATACTTATTTAGTTACTTTATAACCATATCCGTATACCATCTCAGTACTGAAAAGGATTGTATTAGTTTTCTGGTATTGCGCTACAGTCACAACATTGTAATCCATGTCATATACTAAACCATCCTTAACCAAGACAGCGTGGGGTAGTGATTTATTTAGGAAAGTGTAGTAAACCTTTCCGCCGATGTCCTGTTGAAGACTGAACGCGAAGTCCTCACAATCACCATAGAACTCACTATCAGTGTCATATCGAGACCACTCATTACTTTCATCGTCTGCAACATAGATAAAATTATCCAGAGCTTTCGCATGAAAAGCAATATCACTACCGTAAACCGGAGCGGCGAACAACATAATCATCAACATTATATATTTCATAAAAATCCCCTTAATTCCATACCATTATTTTGGCAAGAATTAAGGGGATTATATAGAGTTATCTTGATTAGTAGCGTTGACCTAGATTGAAGCCTCCCATAGAACCTTCATCTTGTTTCTCACTAAAACCTACAGCACATTCGGTTGTGATGATCATCGAACCAACAGAGGCTGCAAACTGCAAGCTTCCGCGAGTTACTTTAAGCGGATCGATTACACCAGATTCGAAGAAATCTTCATACGTGTCTGTATTGGAGTTATATCCAAACGTTAAGCTGTCGTTGTTTTCAACTTCAACAGCAATTTTAGCCCACTGCTTACCAGCATTTTCAAGAATCTGTTTGAACGGCTCGACGATAGACAACACTAGAATTTCATAACCGTGTTTGATATCCGCATTTGCGAACGCAAGGCTATCTTTAGCTTCGGTTGCAATATTAGCGGCACGTAATAGAGCAGTACCACCGCCGATTACAATACCTTCTTCTACAGCAGCACGTGTGGCGCTTAGAGCATCGTCGATACGGTCTTTCTTTTCTTTCATCTCAACTTCGGTAGTTGCACCGACTTTGATGATTGCGATACCACCAGTAAGTTTAGCAATACGCTGTGCGATACGCTCTGCATCTTGAGCATATTGCGTTGACTGCATTTGACTACGCAAGGTTTCACAACGCTCTTCGACTGCATCCGCTGTATCGCCGTTAGTTACGATTGTAGTTTCATCAACCGTGATAACAATAGACTTAGCACAACCGAAAACATCTTCCTGAGCTTCAGTTAGTTTGTCACCTTTCGTAGGATCGATGACTGTGGCACTTGTCATGACAGCAATGTCAGTTAGACGCTCTTTACGTTCGTTGCCAATCCCAGGAGTTTTAACTAAGGCAATGTCAAGATTTCCACGCATTTTGTTCATTACAAGAGCGTTTAGGGCTTCGCTTGTAATGTCTTCGCAGATAATAACCATAGCCTTATCATTCTTAGCACCATACTCAAGAAGACCCTTGATGTCACGCACCGTATGAAGCTTGCCATTAAAACATAACACCAGAGCGTCTTTAAATTCGACTGTGCCACGCTCTTCATTGTTGACTAGGAAAGGCGAAGCATAACCGCGATCGAAGCTCATGCCTTCAACCACAACTAATTCATCTTGGAATGTAGTTCCATCTTCAACGGTAATGATGCCGTCTTGTCCAACACGTTCCATGGCATCTGCGATAAGAGAACCAAGCTGTTGGTCATTGTTTGCTGAGATAGTAGCTACTTCGGCAATAGTATCAATCGAGTCACAAGGTCGTGACATTTCTTGCAACGCACTGACTACGACACTAACACCAAGGTCAATGCCACGTTTTAAATCGATAGGGTTCATTCCGGCTGCGACGCCTTTCATACCCGATAATGCAATAGCTTCAGCCAATACAGTTGCGGTCGTTGTGCCGTCTCCAGCAGACCCACAAGCGCGATTGGATGCTTCCATGATAAGCTGTACACCCATATTTTCAATATGATCTTCGAGCTTAATTTCTCGAGCAACACTCACACCATCTTTTGTGATGACAGGCATTCCGTCATGTTTTTGTAGAATAACGTTACGACCCTTTGGTCCAAGTGTAACCTTAACAGCTGATGCAAGTGTGGAGACACCAACCATCATTTTATCGCGAGCAATTGAACCAAATTCTACAGTCTTATTCGTCATGCGTGACTTCCTTCGTTGATTATTAATATACAAGAGCGTTATTATAAATAAAATTTAGTCGTTAAAAAAGGAGACCCGAATGTCTCCTTTAGTCGCACACAAACAATATTTATGCTTACATCCCGAACTGTATGGCAACATAACTGATAACATGGATTGCTACGGCTGCAATAGCAGATAGTTTCACACCAACCCAAATTGTACTGTAAGACGCAACAGTACTATCATCGAATATAGATTTAACCAGAAACACGAATAAGATAATAGCAGGAACTAACCAGTAAGATAATAGATAATTTTCCATTTTGAACTCCGTTTACATACAAAAAGACAGTGAAGCAATTTTGCCCCACTGACCAGTTATTTACAAGAAGTATCTGATTAGAATGCGAAGTTAACCGAAGCACCATATGCTAGGTTAGACCAGTCATCTGCATCAGTATCCGAAACAGTAGCCTTTACAGAGTAGCTGCCACCGTCATGCAGTAAACCAACTGATAAACCATTCTGACCGTTATAGTGGCCAGCACCAACACCCACTGACAGATTACCATTGAAGTCACTTGGAACTGTGATTGAACTTGCAGCCATGTTAGCAGCAACCATACCGTCTAGGCGTGTAACGTCTTGCTGAAGCAGTTGAATGTCTTGCTCATTACGCTTAGAACGTGCCGTTGTCGAATACAGTTCCTGCTCAGCTGCCGTGATGCGAGTTGAGTTATCATTAATTGCATCGTTTTGGTTGTTGTTGATGTCGTTCTGTTCAGCAACTACTCGGTTGAGTTTCTTCTGAGCGTTAGCTGCAACGATACGGTCACTTTCAGCTCGCAATACACCTTCTTCAGATAATGTGTTCTGAACAGCAGTAACGCGGTCGTTTGTGTCATTGACCTGACCTTGTAGTTGCTCATCACCATCACGCATCATGTCGTAGTTTTCATCAACACGGTTATTCAGGTCGGACATCGCTTCAACATTACGGTCAATTAAGGTATCCTGATTAGAATCCTTATAACCTTGCTGTACTGAGTCATTTTCATAGTCAGCTTCATTGACGAAATCTACATCAACTTGCTCTTTGTCGTATTCATTTACAACGGTTGTAATGCCATCCTTACCATCTGAACCAGCAGCACCAGTGTCGCCTTTTTCACCTTTCAAGCCAGCCAGTTGCTCGTCTGTGATATCGATAGTGTTATGCACCGAGTTATCGACATTAACTTCTACATTTTCGTAGTTTTCGGACAATTCGGTAATTCGCGAATCTAGGTCTTGCGAGACAAGTTCATTGACAGATTCAACGGTTGCGAATTGACCAATTACTTCGGTATTCTCGCCCCAAACATCTTTACCGCCGTCCGTAACTTTTAGGATTTCGCCAGTTTCCATGTTGATACCCATAGACACACAAGTATCACCATCAGTTGAACTTGCTCCACACGTACCAGTACGGAATGTATCTGAGTCTGACGCGATCGTCGTGCCGATTAATGACATTCCCAACACTAGAGTTAGGATTTGCAGTCTTGTCTTTTTCATTGTATTGTCTCCTTGACAATTAGATTGTTACTTGAAAGTGAGGCTATTTTGCTATAACCTCACACATCGGTAAAGAATATTATTGATTATTCTTCAGGCCATCCTTCGACAGTTATCGCTCCGGCTTCATGAGCATTCTTTTGCAAGCGTAGCCAATCTAAAGCCGAATCATGTCGAGGATCGTGATAGCAGAACCCCTCAATGTCATTAACATCGATACCACCATAACGTCCTGCTCCGTAAGCCTTTAACACAGAGGTTACATCGAACACATTATGATAATGCCAAGGAGTGTTCTTGTGGTCGTTTAAAGTGATGTCCTGCATGTGAGCTAACTTACTAAAGTCGAATAGGTTACGATCACATACATCAATGTCACGTAGATTAACACCACGTTCATGACACCACATCTTTAACGCATCAGCGAATTCAGTCATCGAACGGTCAGTATCATAAGGCATCAGGCTTACTTTACGAGCCTCGTCCGAGACCTTATCACTCTTCCACCAACTTAGAGTATCTGAACTACTTTTACGTCCAGCATTCAATTGTTCTTGAGCCTTGAATTTAAAGAAGAATGTATGATATTCAATTAGTTCTTTGAATGTAAGCGGTTTGGTGATGTCTGCAACGGTAAAGCCGAAAGACAGTACGATTGCATCACTATATTTACATAGAGTTTCGCAGTCACCAACCCCTACCATATTACCTAAAAACACTACCAGTCACCTCTCATT
This sequence comes from uncultured Glaciecola sp., assembly GCA_937125395.1. Classification (GTDB taxonomy): domain Bacteria; phylum Pseudomonadota; class Gammaproteobacteria; order Enterobacterales; family Alteromonadaceae; genus Opacimonas. The sequence continues at coordinate 46,164 of CAKZLI010000060.1, read as the reverse complement.
TGATTAGATTGATTGATTTCATCTTCCACATCGAACTTAGCTTCTTTATGGACTTTCCCATGCCGCTTATACCACTCGGCTTCTGTAGGAGCTCGCTTGCCATCTTTCTCGACATAACTTACACCTTCGCATCGATTAATCTTCGAAAACGTCATTAATATCCTCCCTTTCAACAATCAACACATCATTATCTAAAGGTTGATGCATTAACAAACTTAGTGCGACATGACCTTGATTCTTATCAGCATCTGTATCGACATAAATGTATGAGCGTCGTTCGTGATTGAAACTGATACTCGCGGTTGGTGATGCGACAATAACTGGATATATTGCTTGCCAAGTTGAAAGATCAGGTCGACAATGGAAATGAACATGATTGAAATTTCGACCACGAAGATAACTGTCTCGGTTTTCCAGAACAACTAACAGAATTGTTCCGTCAAAGAATTCATAATTAACCCATCCGTTATTCTCAGTCTTACGATGAAGGTCATTCCTGATTAGATTAACCAAACTATCCACATCTTCCAAAGCTTGTTCAGTGTGACCTAGTGTCATGCCCCATAGACTAATAAGGTATGTTTTGTGACCTCTGGACTGAGTTAACATGGCAGAAGCCATCTTACCAATATTAGTCATTTGTGACATTTTAATAAACTGTTTCATGCGTTGTCCTTATCTAAGAAAACCCTATTATCTAAATAATAGGGTCATTGGGATAGAGTCGACTGACTTTCAATTAACTAACGGAAATGATCATCCCTTTGTCGTTAAGTCGAACATTGACATCATTCATGATTGTAAGTATTACATCACGCTGAACAGTGCGTTCAATGCTATTAACCGGAACGATTAATTCGGCCGCCTGACGAGCACCACGGAACATTTTACCAACCGTAACGTTTTCCTTAACCCAATCAACAGCACGTTCTTGGGCTTTCATTAATAGCTCAGGTGTGTACTCTGCAGCCAGAGTGTCCATGCGTTTTTCGTTAAGTTGAATAATGTTGCGAATATTTTGAGTTTGCATAATGCTTTCCCGTTAGTTGAATGTATGACTATTATTAGCTATCGTGGTCGTTAAGTATAGAGTAAGTCAGCTTTGCAATTAAGATAGCCGAAATACTCTCAGCGTCATTAATAACACCTCGGGTAATCATCTTCTCAATCTCAGGCATCGTAAACGTCCCGTAATGTTCGATGTCCTCACCATGATCTAATTCCTGAGCATGGGTTTGAATACAATTGAATGCAAAGCATACACGACCACGAGTCTGAGTCATTCCTGGGAATGCATACGGTTCCGCCTGTGAGATATGTAATTCACCACATGTTACACCGATCTCTTCTCTAAGTTCTCGACGAGCTACAGCTGAGTATGATTCATGCATGTCATCCGCAGCACCTTTAACCACACCAATAACCGGAACCGGAACTCCAGCACGTTTTTCTCGGATGAGCATAATACGACCAAGGCTGTCGATAGGCACTACAACTGACCCATGCTGAGTAGCGTTGCGATCAAACGTAAACATACCGCTGTCGTCGACTTGAGCCGTCAGGAAATCATTTTTGAATACAGTTTTCATTGTTACTCCACAAATAATGTTGATGAATAATACGGGATGTCAAACTCACCCTCGATAAACTTATATGACTCTGTGATGCCATCGACACTACTAGCTGCAATACCATGATATACGTAATTAAAGTCATCATCGAAAGTAGCCATATGATACGCACCGTCCTCACGCAATACAGGAAATGCAACCTTCCAATAGTCTGTGTCTTTACAGTCAAGAACCTTGGAGATATCACCAGCACTAGGCATTACGAACACGTCAACGGTTTCGTCTTTGATAACGCGATCAATAATACATTCAATTACCTTCCAGTCGCCGCCAGCCAAACCAGCACCGATTAGGGGTATTGCCATAGGATATTTCATTTCTGACTTCTTGCCACAGCGCATCACCTGTTCCATTGATTTAAAAATCTTGGAAATTGCACTGTAATCTACAACCAACTCACCTTGAAAGCGGGCAGTGTTGGCTTGAGTATACATGTTAATGATAACACATGAGTATTTGTGAGCCATGGCGGTTGTTACTGTGCCAAGCTTGTCAACGCTGCCACGAATGGTGGCGTTGTCGGCGTTGCGAACGCCAGGAGTTAGTTCCGCCATTAATGGAGCAATGCCCGAACCCATACTACACCAGATGTTACATCCATGCCCAGCTAGACCAACTTCTTTATTTTTAATAGCGGTAATGAGATTACCAACGTGATATTTAATCATTCATGAATCCCCATGCTCTGATGTTATTCATAGCTGTTTCTTGTGGTGTGTTGCCGATGTCGACAACGACAACGCGTCTACCGTCGACCTCACGGAACTCTACCTTACCATCTATATCTTTTGAAAGTTTCTGTCTTCGCCATATAGGAACATCGAATTTCTCATAACTGCGAATGTCTGTAAGCCAGATTCTTTCGCTATCCGGCGAACCTATACGATATACGTTTCGAGTATTGTTCAGTACGAAGTGTGGTATCTTGGTTATAAATGACGGATCTATGGTGTTTGTTCTATGTAGCTGGAAATCTGTCCAAATAGACTTATTGGTCATCAAACCACAACTGTTAAGAATACTGATAGAGTCCTTCATACTAGGAGTCAATACCTCATTATCGAAGTAAATCTCATCAACATCAAGTCGGGCAATTATATGTACTAGCATTTCAGCGCTATGGATATTTTTATTTGGGATGAAGCGAATGTTATTGGATAGGGCGTCTTCTATCTCATTAAGCATTTCCGGACCATCTGAGTTGATGGCAACAATACGATGAAGTAAACATACAAGAGATTCACAGTCACCATTCCAGTAGAATACGACCTTGCGACCTAATTTAGCTTGATCTAGAGCTTTCAATAGCAATAGCGTTGAGCGACCCGAACCAGCGGTTCCAGCTATGACATTGAGACCGCCCTGAGCGGATACTAATTTTGTAATTGACATATCATATTTCCTATTTTATGGTTTGTGTATGTACTAAGCCCATACACATCTGGCTTGATTTAATTATCGCAGTTTTAGTGATTGACGCAACGTTAATTCTTGTCGCAATAGAGACTCTTCCGGAACGTTATGAACATCCACATTGCCGTGGCGGTTTTCAACCACAATGCTAGTGAACGTCGACTCGGTTTCGAGTGCGATCTTACTGTATAATCCAACATCCTGAGTGCGACAGTTAGTGTTGGACACAACTACATTCATACCATTCTCTAGAGCGAATTTAGCCATTTCCTGACACTGTTTGTGGGCTTCACCCAACTTCTTCACATCGAAGTTATAATTACCTTCACCGTCATAGAAGTACGAATCGGCACTTACAACTACAGTATCCGGAATAAGAGCCAGCTTATTAGCCAGTTCTGACTTACCACTACCACTAACACCACGCAAGAAGAACATATCCATAACATTGTTTCCTATAACGAACTTGAGATGAGATCATTATGTAATGATCTCATCTCTGGGTAAAGAGTTATTAGATATATTCTATGACTACATCCTGCTCTAATGAATTACATGCGGATTTATAAATCGCTAGAGCCTTTTCAGCACGTTCGGTTTTGACAGCCTTAATCTCATGACGTAGAGCTGTAAGGATATCTTCTTTAACATCTTCCCATTCATCTTCACGAACATATAAGTCTCCGCACGGAACTCGGTCATTATCTTCTTTATAGAATCTAACATTCTTTGTGAATGCTTCGCCATGAACCGTTCCCATTACACGGTTTGGGTTAGTGTTAACTCCGAACGGTTGTAGTGTAAACTTACTAACAAGTATTCGACCAGTATGTTGGTTGGTGATCAACTTGACAATTTTAATAGGAGGTTGAGATTTAAACATTTTACCACCACTTTATCTTAGATAACCAAGTACGCTTAACTTCGGTTATGATGGCCGAGGGTTTATATGACTGATTAGTCGCCTTATAACAACGTTTACAGAATTTATAGTTGTAGTCGACACCACCGCTACCATCCATAGAGCTACCACCAACGTTCCATTCAACGTGATGTTCGTCGCCCTTATGACATTCACAAGCAGTTCGTTTCTCGAGTACTTCAGGACAATCCATATCGCCTGAGTATAGGTCAATGGCGACGTGCTTCCATACATCATATACTTCGATTGTGAATTTAACCTGTTTACGGAAGTAGACAACGCCAATAACACGCCCAAACGGTGATCGAACATTCAGGAAGTCTTTAATCATACTCCCGCAACGGTTTTCTGCCGGAGTTGCCTCAGCAATGTCAAGGAAGTCTCCGCGTTCCAATCGACGAGCCAGATGTGGGTTAGGAGCAACGCGAGCTAATGCTTTAGTGTATTCCAGCCACAACTTATACTTGAATTCCTTATCGATTAGGTTGTCATCCCATTCGATGTAGTTTCTGTTACTGTATTCAGACCAATCAGTTTTCAATAAGATCATATTATTTACCTTTAACTACCATTCCTGGGATGTGGATGTTACCTTTGATATTTGTAATGAAACGTTTAGTTCGGAAGAAGACACAACGACCTACATTTTCCGAATGATACTTCTCAGTTAGAGCTAACGCAACACTACATTCCTTGGACATGTTCTCAACAAATATATGATCAGTGTCCATGTATACGATATTCTGTTTGAATTCTTCGACAAGTTCTTTTAGTTCGATTAAGCGTTTATTAGCACCAGCACGAATAATACCACGTCCCTCACCATCGACACAAGCAACATACGAGATATTAATCAGATATTTCAGGAACCCAACAATAATATTTCTATGTTCTGGGTTGACAATTTCCTTCTTAGCAGCCTTTCGGGTGATGTTCAGGAACATGGAGAGGTCTGACAATTTAATTTCACCATCGATACCATACGTACTAATCGAGCGCTCATCCACAACGCCTGAAGCCATCACCTGATTGAAAACCATCGGAATGAAAACCTCGGTAACATTACTGTAAATGCCCTGACTGCATTGCATCATAGAGGTCAAGTACTTGACGTCACTTTTAGGCTCTAGGAATTTATTATGATTATCGATGTTGAGGAATTTCTTTAAGCATATATGGAAGGAAGCCTGAGCCATACCTATTGAACTTGATGGATTATGCTTGCGGATGCATTCGCTGTCCATGTATTCAGAGATATCATCGACACGATTAAGAAGAGTAAGAAGAGTTTCAGTAACAGTATGTTGACCCATACCTTTAAGTGTTAATTCTGTCATAATAACGTTTCCCGTTAGTTAGGCGATAACCGCCAGTTGATTGAAGGGTTCATTATACCCGAATTACTGTGATTGTAAAGACCGAAAAAGAGGGAACAGCATAAGCCATTCCCTCTTGATTTATTTCCACCAAACAGCACCTTTGTCATTCCAATACAAATCGAAACGCTGGCCGTTCAGCAATATACCGATACTACTTGTATCACGTTTGATATTTTCCTGATTGGTTATATGAATACTAACATTACGATGTTGAACTCGAACAGCCAATGTATTAAGAAAATGTAGTATTAGCTTTGGAGTTGCATATCGCATGATTACTCCGAAGTACGATAACGGAACGCAACGAGCACCAAACCGACAAGGAAAGAAAATAACCCAACTACTAACCCAGCGGCTAATATACGCAACCAAGTCCACACCACGTATATTCTGGGTGCTCTAGACCGCATTGTTATCTCATAAGTAGCAATAATCATATTAACAGGATCATTTAAACTCGTGAATAGATTCCACGTCCCGAACAATAATTGCATTAGCAGAGTAGATCGAGGCTCTTTAGCCTTAACAATACCCCAGCGCTTCATAAAATATTTGAACATTTTACTTCTCCCATGCTTTCGTCGAATCAGATTGACGTTGCACTTCGGTTTCTATTGCTTTCAGATTAGCCATATAAGCATTGTACTCAATGACCGATGTTTGGAACATCTTGGTGATACACCAAGTCTCCAATTTGGTGAAAGGTCGATAACGGTTCGGACCTTGTATTACAGACACCGTTGGCTGGCGATGCATGTAGATAACTTCAATATTACGTTCCAGAGAATCGATCTGAAATGTGGTGTTTTCGGACGTTAGACGTTTTGTGAATAGATCGCTTACAACCGTGTGGCATTGCGGTGTTATGACGTTAGTTGCGCGAGCCTTGTCAACATACCACATTATCAGTTTGCGTTTAATACTGTTAATCATCTGAATTGCTCCGGACTAAATCGTGGGGAATGTTTAGCTTTATCGACTCGCTTGATTATTTTACGAGTTGCGGCAAAATACATTCGGGATAGGTGGTTTTGATCATTGTCGTTGATCATTTTGTGGTCGTACACACAAGTCTCACCCGATCTTCTGGTTAATGTTACAACAATACCTGAATGAGTATCACGAACCTCAACGCTAGACATCCCACCTTCACATTCATAAATAATAGGCTGATTGGTTGACGAGACATCTTCGATTTGACCTTTAGTTAGCATGGCTTCGCCAATGACGGATGCCCACTCACTTGGTTTATTCATCAAGCCATATCGAAATATGAAACTGTTACGAAAACGTTTTAGCATCTTCATAGTATTACCTTCATGTTCTTGAGATTAAATAAAGAACTAGCATCTTTAACTACAACGTTCTTACCCATAATAACAGGATTAGATAGGTCTAATACAGCTAGAACATCCTCTATAGTTTTGCCAGTTGCCGGACTAAATACCGCATCCCACTTAATACCTGATGGTGTAAGCTTCATACGAGCTGTCTTACCACGATAAGTGATGCAAGCGCCACCCTTTTGGACTTTAACGCGTCCGTAACATAGAACGTTTATATAGGCCTGACATTCTGAGAAAGCCTCGTTACGCTCGCTTGCGACATCAAGTAAGTTGACGGTATTTACGGGAGCTTGATAAACCTCCTCACTAGGAGTTAGTTCGCGGTCGGCTTTGATACCAGAGAAGTCCATGGAAATCTCAACGTCGACTGTATTAGCACCAAGTGGTAATCCCTTCTTAGTAAGAGACCAAGCACCTCGAACACCAGATGCCGGAGTAACATAACCCTCATGCTGACATTTCTTTAAAAGTCGACCAACGTCTGATGAACCATGACCGCTTAATTTACTGAGCACTGAACGATTAGGTGTCTTACCTGTTTTAGTTGCTCGGTAGATTGCATCAAGGATATCAATTATATCACTATTGACTACTAGCATAATTTCCCCATAGCTAAGGTTTGCTTCTTAAGTTCAAGTTTTACCTTTTTAAGTTCACTGCGAATAGAATTATGTTTGATGACAGTTTTATCATTGATGTATTGTATTAGAATACGCTTGACACGTTCGAGACTGCTTTCTGATACGATTAGACTACCAACAGTCTTAGCACTTTCGAAAATACAACCATGCCACAACTTGGATTCGAATGACAGGTCATCACCAAGAGATACAAGACTGCTGTCGATTACCGACGATTTATTAATAGCAGTAATAACATCATTCTCAACAATACGGAAAAACATAGTCTCGATATCGAGCTTGACAGTATATGTCATTTCCCCGATTGTTGGATTTAGGTTATTGATGTATGTCATACCTAAATTGCCTCTGAAGTAATCTGACATGCTAACACTCCAACTTAGTAAGGTTGTTCATAAGAGCCTGCTCTTCGTCTATTGCAAGACGGAGGTTCTGTATCTTAGCGGCGTGTTCCTGAATGTAATGCTGGATGATGTCACGCTTGATGTTAGATACGTCGGCTTGGCGAACATAATGAACTATGATGCGGTCATCGTATATGCATGTGAAACCTACAACGCGGCGAGCACCACCGTCAATATCTTCCGCATATACATGTCCAGCTTCATGCTGGTGTACTGAATGTACTGTGCTAGTTACAACGCCACACCCTGAGAATTTCTGGGTATCTTTATTGAATTTAATGCTTACCAGATCGTCTCCGGCTTTAGGCTCGCTAGCTAACATACTAACATTGAACGGTCTCATACCTTCAATAATTCTTTGCTCTACGAACATAATTGCTATCCTTTATAGGTTTGCTGAATGAGGGGTTATTATTGCAATTTACTGGACAATGTAAAGAACTATAGCGAATTCATTCTATGTGTGATCGACTTAAGCTGTTCTTGCATCATTGACCAAGTGTGTGGTGTATTCGGTGCGTTTAGGTAAGTGTCAACAACATTATGGAACAGAATACCACCCATTACATCTAACGCTAGGAAGAATACTTGTGGGTCGACATTTTCACCAATTTCATAAGTTAACTTCTCAGTAGCATAGACAGTACCGACATGAGCTTCATGCTCTTCTTTACAATATAGTTTGCCTTTAGGGAAGTAAGAATAACGAACAGTAGACATATTAGACTCTAGAGGCGACCGAAGCCGCCTGATTGATTAGGATTATAGTGAAGCAACTAATGTGTTGATTTCAGACATTAGCATTTGACCGAAGCGGATGTAGTGACCTTTAACCTTACCACCTACAGTTTTAGAGATTGCTTCTGCGTTGTTTGCCTTGTTAACGCTTAGTTTAGCGCGGAAGCCTTGTTTAGTAGGAGTTACAACGATACGACCGCTTTCAGTATTGATTGCCATGATACCAGATTTACCAGTACGGAAGCCCTCAATACCTACAACCTCAGATGTTACCACTTTAACCGGAGCAACAGTTTCGATAACCCAACCCTTAACCATATCCGTTTTGCCGTTTGTAAGGTTAGAGTAAGAAGCCACTGAAGCAACGAAACCCTTAGTTGAAGCTTCTTTAAGCTGAGCAGCTTTAGAGATTTCAGTGTTGATTACGATAGTTGCAGAAGTTTCGATGTTACGTAGTTGAGTGATAGTAGTCATAATGTTATTCCCCTTGGATATACAGTTGATTAAGTTGTTAAGGCGTTGTTGCCTTGACCATGAAATCATTATGTATCTTTCGGGACTGAGTGTAAAGAATAATATCAAGAATATCTGACCGATAAAGACATTACTATCCTTGGGTCATGTTCTACTTTCGCCAATTGGCATGCAAATATATGCTTCTGGCTCTTCCAAGCCTCATGAGCCTCCTCTGGGGTCTCGAAGGTTCCTAGGTTTATCTTACCACCAAAGGGCGAACTGCAAGATGAGGAGAATCGACCATTGGATCTTCTAGTCACACCTATCGGAAACTCACCTCTGGATTCACCGCTATCCAGTACAAATGTATTTACTCTCTTACTAACTAAAGCACACTTATCGGGACTATACATCTTATTTGAAGGATCTATGATATCTTTATCCAGTTGCATGTCGTATAAAGTGCCATGAATAACTTCTTGCTCGATAATCCATTTTCTGAAATTGCTGAACGTCAGCCATTCAACGCAAACAGTACAACCAACATACGACGGATGTGCATCCTTCCATTTATCGGAATAGCATCTCATTAACATCTTCTTCCATCTTACATGATACGGACATTTAACTCCATCGACCGTGGTCTTATAGTTGACGTCATTGACACCAACACCACAATATAGTTTCTTTTTATACATAACATACCTATCACAAAAAATCCCAGCTCTTATGAACTGGGATTGAGATATTATTTTAATAGCGGTGAGAAGTCAGGTTCTTTAAAGCTAACACATTTAAGGAATTTACCTTTCGGTATTTCCTTATTGTCAACAGTGATATCATACGCTACCTTGATGCGAGCCAGCGGGAGATCACCTTCAATATAAAGAGATCCAACAGGCCAACCCTCCGCATAATATTTATCAAGCGTAGCTTCAGATTCTTGCTCGGTAGTAATAAACTTAGACATGTTACTACGCTCGACACAATCATAACAATCGTTGCCGTCAAAGCCAGCAATATGAGCCACACCGTCGTTGACAGTAGTAACGTCACCTTGTCCATCCATAAGCTCCTGCATGTTTTCATCCAGAGCCGCATCATACACTTCCTGAGCTTCTTCTAAAACGAGTTTAGCCTGAGCGCGGATACGATCCCAGTCTGGATTATTAATGTCACCCTTGGGATTACCAAAGGCCAGATTCAACTTACTTACTTTCTCGAAAGTTGTCATTAAGCGTAAACTCCAACGATGTTAGTGAATGGAATGATATGAAGCGTTTCGCCGTCGTGAATAACTTTCTTCTCAAGAGGAGAAACATTCAGAACGAATTCAACATTAGTTCCGACATCAATACCGATTCCGGTTAGATCATTACTGCCAATCGAAACAATCTCACCAACTTTATGATCATCTTCTTCTGTCATAATAAGCGAGTTTTCTACTTCTTTTGTTACATAACGGACAAGAACATTGCCGTTGATAGGTACTAAATTCATTATACATTCTTCTTAAAAGTATAGTTAGACACAAGTGTATAGTCTTTCGCTTTTTCAGCATTTAAAGCCATAACACCTAAAGACGGTTCAATTATTGCATCAGGGTCTAAATTGACAAGACCCCAAGACTGAAGCATTTGAGCCACACGGTTCATATGTCGTACATTACGTTCAGTGACTAGGTTCTCACCAGTATCAAACATATGCATGTGATTATAATGTCCCAAATAAGTGAGACCACCATAAAACTTGATATGTACTTGTTGGGTTAATGTTTTACCTTTAACCAAACCAATACGCTTCAAAGTCTCAACAACCAGCAGGAAGTTGTTATAACCTCCTACGATTGTGACAGGCTGCATGAACGGTATAACACCATTACCCTTACATTGAGCATGTGAAATAGTCATAGGATCTATCATTTTCGACGACCCCCACCACTAGCACGTTCAACAACTTCTTCAAGCTGCGTATCAGTCATAAGACCAATATACATCTCAGCAACTTCATGGTTGACATTATAATGTTCAGCAACGATATGAATGTTAGGATTGACTTGAAGCTTCTTAGGCCACTTAGCATAACGCTTCTTGGACTTAACCGCTGCGAGACAATACTTATAATGAATATCCTTGGGAACATCCGGCATGGAGTTCATCTTATCAGCTGTCATTAGCGTGTCGATTGACTGAGCCAAACCACGGTTAATGATGAAAGGGTCATATTGTTTCATAACCGCAACATCACCAATCATTAGGTCAGTCTTCGATACGTTAATAGAATGCAGCCAATCAAAGAGTTTAACCTTTCTGATTTCTACATCCATAAGTTACTTCCATTGATTTTCAATTTCAAGCATTAAGACAGTACATACACGAAGAACATGAAGCCACATATCAGCCTTACCATGATCTTTTTGCTCAGCACCTAGGAACTCAACCGTTGCAATAACACCTTCGGCTTTAAGTAAGCCAGATGTCTCGCCTTCGCCGATTAAAGCTCGTGTTAGACGTGGATAAAAATCTCCGCCTAAAGTTGTAGCATTATCCGAAACCCACTGCTTAACTTCGTTATATTTCTTATTACGCATGGATTCGATTAATGTTTCAAGAGCACCACCTTTAATCTGAGTAAGAATACCCTCATTAATAGAGCCATGCTCCATCGAGAATTCTTGTAAGCGTTTCAGGATCGAACGGTTATCAGGGAAGTGTTGTTTCACCAATGCAACAATAACTTTAGGGTTGAATTCAACACCTTCATTATTAAGAATCTGAACGCTTCGATTGCACATCTGAGCCATCATTTCCTTCGACTCATCGTTTGTCCACATATATTGAATTGTAGTACAGCGACTTAGAAGAGGCTCAACAATACCCGAGATATTGTTAGTTGTCATGATAAACGAACAGTTCTTTGAAACCTTTTCCATTAAGCCTTTCAGTGATTCCTGAGCAGCGCGTGATAGTCTCTCGACCTCATCTAGGATTACGATTTTCTTACCACCGAACAGAGACGTACCTGTCGCGTAGTTGAAAACTGTTTCACGGATGTTGGCAATGTCAGTTTGAAGTGAAGCATTAATGAATAGAGGTTGTTTAGAACCTACAGCAGCAGCTAGAGCTAGAGCCGTTGTTGTCTTCCCAGTCCCTGGTTTAGGACTATACAGACATAAACTTGGAAGGTTCTGTGTGGCTAAGAAGCCGTTCAGTTTAGCACGAAGGGATTTAGGTAGGATGACTTCGTCGAAATCAGCAGGGCGATACTTTTGCTCCCAGATATACTCTTTATCGACGATAGTAAGGTGTGGTGCTTTCTTTTCAGTCATGGCTATTACTCTATAATAATTTGAGAAAAAAGGGAGGCGAACCTCCCAATCCTTGGAGTTGTTTCAGGTGTTACAGTTCAGCACCGATCATGTACTGAAGACGCTCGTCGATACTAACGAACTTAGCCATAAATTCAGACTGAGCAACTAGAACATAATTACCTTCTAGTACTTTCTTCATGCTTGCCACTTTGATAGTGATTTCAACATCATCTTTGTCAGTTTCGCCAAGCTCGATTGTGAAATCAGATGAGTTAGGTAGATCAGGATTGTTACCTACAAGAGACGACTTACCATCTTTAACGGTAAGAGTACAATGAGTTAAATTCAGACCAGAACAAGCTTTCTTGAAATCGACGAACACATCAGGTGTAATCTCAGCAGAAAAATCTTCCTGTTCTAACGGGATAGGCTCTTCTGGTAGATCACCAAACGTTTCGGCACTAGCATAGAAGTCAACGATTTGACCTTTACCAGCAATTTTCATCAGGCCGTCTGTTGAGAAATCCAGTTTAGAGTCAGCGAATGACTTCATACTTAAGATTGTTAGCAGACCACCAAGATTCGCAATAGGGAATTCTTTAGGAATTGATTCATCGATTGTAGCCACAGCCAAAACACCACCACCAGACTCACCGATAACGATTGACTCACCTTGCTTAAGATGAATAGAACCGTGGATGCTGTTGAAGTTGTTTAAGATAGCTCGTGTACGATCTGAAAAGCTGATTACATTTGCGTTTTCTGACATTATAATTCTCCAAGTATTATGTCGGTTCCGGTATTGGAACGATAGTATTTTACAAACCGACACTTCGCTAATAAAGTGTTGATGTGTAAGTTGAAACAAGGAGGATATTATAACATGAAATGTATTAAGGAAGGTTCGTTCGGGGATTATTTGTCTAATGAGGTTTCGTTATTTAGTTTGGCTTTAAAATGCTTTTGCTCTTTACTTCTTGTCATTCAATGTCAAGCTCTACAAATAAATTTGTTTAAATGTTATTCATTGACAGCGCTTCGCTTGTCTGTTCGCTTCGCTCTCAAAGTTTATTTCTTTAAATTTAAAAGATTAAGCTCTGAGAGCGAAGCGAACATGCTCGTCAGAGCCATTTAATTTAATTAAATTTATTTCTTTCTTTACGAGCTTTAGCTGCACGTTTACGCTTATCGCTACGTTCTTTGATTTCCTCTCTATCATCTTTTGGTAATAGAGCATTCATCTCATACGTCTTGAAACAAGTCTTATGTTCGTGTTCTACATAAAACCCATAACGTTCTTTAGCATGTTTCATGGCAGTGTTTGGGTCGTCTTTAGCTGAACATTTGAATACATCAACTAGATCAAAGATATTAGCTCTATCCTTAGTTGAATGCATACGCAATAAACGACCAACCGTTTGAAGAACACGTATGATAGACTTACTTGGATGACAGAACACCAAGTTATGAAGCTTCTTGATACTTACACCTGTTGACATCGTGCCATATGAAGCAAGTATAGTGACATCATCACCTGACTCAGTTAGCTTCTTAATATGATCACGTTCGGCCTGATCGACCTTGCCATTAATGGTGTATACATTCTTCTTTAACTTCTTAAGTTCCTCAGCAATGTATTCTATATGAGCAACACGATCGAATATTAATAGGGTATTACCCTTTAACGTTCTAGCAAACGATAATATCATCTTATTACGATATGGATGAGACATTATTGTTTCTATCTCGCCGACATAATCCAAATTCTTAACAAACTTACGGTCATCCATTTGGTAGTTACAATTAATCATTGTGATCATTGTATCGGCCGCTTGACCAAGTTCTTGGAGTTGTTTAGTTGTCACAATCGTCTCAGGCGAGCCAAAGTGAGCAGTACACTGAAGTTGGTGTAACTCTTTATTATTCAACGTACCTGTAAGACCTATGCGATCCTCAGCGTTGATGCATGACTTACATATATGAGTTACTTTCTCAGCCTTAGCTCCATGTACTTCATCGACACATAAATGAGTAAATTGCTTAAACCAATCTGCATCCTCATTCTGTATCCCTTGCCACGTTGCTATTACAATAGGCTTATTAGTCATCTTAGTCGCACCGTTATAGATGAGATGTAGATGAGCGTCTGTGTTGAATCCATTATATTGGCTGTATTCGATGAAGTTATCTCGCATCTGAGTACAAAGCATTTGACTAGGTACAACCATCAGGATTTTTGCTTCTGTTTCGTTTAAAACGGCCTCGTCGAGATAATATCGGGCGATTATGTATTGCATGAGACTTTTACCAGCCCCTGTCGCTGCCAGAAGGATTTTACGTCTCTTCTTGATGGCACAATACACACCGTTATATTGATATTGATAAGGTATCAGCTCAACGGCTTCATTATTCTCATCCCAACGTGATAGTTTCAAACCATCAACATATTCAACCATGCTATCAGGTGTTTCTTTTCTCAGATAGTTTAAACGTGGATCGATTGTGTATTTGTATTTGTTCATCACAGCGAATTTGAGAACCCACTCCAATAAACCTATATCTATGAGTCCTGACTTCTTCGTATATAATCTCTTCATGCCATCCCATTTACGATGACGGTAAGAATCTGGATCATAAGACGGATCTGGGAATTTAAAGAATTCGTTCAGCTCATCATGGATGCATTCCTCATCAGAATGAATTCTCATGCGTATTGCGCTAACTCTCTCAATAGTGAATTCATATGACATGGGAATACTCCCCTAAGTTGTAGTATTAATATAACTTAGGAGAGGAATTTGACTAGGGTTTATATTGGACGTTGTCTAAACTGTCGTAAAGACCTTTATCCTTGAGGACTTGGTGATATTCCTTAACTCGTATTGCAAGTTTAGGAAGTGACTCACTTGTTGTGAAAGGTATGTTGTTTGCGTGAGGTGTTTTCTCGCAAGCGATAATATTGACAAGATGCTTAGGTAATAGGTTATACATTTCCCTGAAACATTGCGCGTAGCCAGCAAGCTGACATTGATATGTGCCGATCTCACCTTTAAGTTTGATACCGTTTGATGTTTTAAAGTCGACGATGGACAGATAATATTTCCCATCATCATGCAGCCAATAACAAACTAAATCGACTCGACCAGCAACTCTCATTAAACGACTAAATAACGGAATCTCTTGTGCAACTACCGCTCCGACACGAACGTCCAATACACGTTTAATCTGATAAAATAGATCAACGTACATTCCAGCGGCCTCCAAAACGACATCCATTGGCTCGTTGTTAAGGTAATGCTCACAAGCTAGGTGAACGCCTTCCCCACGGTCAGCACATCTCTTAGCTTCGGCCTTGGCTTCTTCCTCACCTATACGCTCTCTCCACTCCTTCAACCATGAATCATCTGATGTCATTTTAAGCATAGATGTCATTGAATAGAAGCGTGTTCCGTCTGGCAATACATAAGTACGATAGTCAGTTGTGTCATCACAGCTAACATCATACATAGGCAGTTTGAGGTGCTTGAACGTTTTTGTTCGACTGGCTGACCTTGTGGCTCTAAGTTTACTAAGACTCATAAGCTTCTGCCTCATCCTCACTGGAATGATACAGTTGATAACCTTTCCTGTTTGGTTTATGAGTGTTTAATGTGTCCTTGACACGCTTACCAACAGGTCGATTAGGCTTGTCGAAGTATTCATTCAGATTAAATATAAATTCAACCTTACCACAAGGATGTATGAGCTTATACCATTTTGATATTTTTGATGAGGTGGGATTTCTTTCACCATTACTTCTATATCGCCCACTTCTTTTTATAGCTGATGAGGTGGTTCCTCCGTTGAGTGCCTCTTCTGATATATTCTGTTCAGTCGTAATAAATCGACAAGTATCAACTTCATAGTCGCCAGTGTCTCCGTGGCGTCCTATACAATACTGTTTCAAACCTCTTCCTATATCTGAGGGTAATATATCGGCTTCTATAATTTTCTTGGCATATTCATCAAATCCAAACTGTAATGACATGTTGGATCTCTTTACACGACATTTGAATGCTCTGAATTTTCTCATTGCCAGTTTTGTTTCTTCTATAGACCACCCATATATTTTTGATAGATTATCACATTTGTTTCTTCTGTCTGACATTATATCTGTTCCATTGCCATACGCCATGTAATGGCGTTTTTTATGTCGAACCCTCTGTCGCGAACACGCTTAAGACTATCTTCACATAGTTTTGTTTTAACTTCAGCATCAGCCAACATACGACGGATATTAAGTACCATGCGGTCAGCCTTTAGGAATTTATCTACATCGGTTTTCAGCGGAAGTGGATTCAAAGGTTCTTTAACGTATGCAGACTGAGGTAAATTGCCCTGATAATAGCGACGACGCATATGTACTATTTCAGCTTCTTTGTCAGCTATCCAGCCGAGACAACGTCCTTCGTCAATATATAATCGCTGAATCTCGAAGAACAATTTTGTTTGTTGTAGTGCTTCTTTGTCGAGATTGATTGTGTCCATCTCAAACAGCTCTTCGAGTTTATTCAATAAATCTTCGATAGGCATTGAACGCGGCATATCTTCGAAAAAGGATTTCTTTTCTTCAGTCATAGTTATCTCCTGTAATATTACTAATTAGTGTCATTGTAGCATACAAGGAGATAACTTACAACAATTAATCGAAATCACTGTCGATATATTTCAGCATCACGGTACATAACAGTACTGGCTCGCCTATTGTGTCAAGTGTAACAGCAGACAGACTAGTAGGACGACATCCCATATAACTTAGACTTACCCCTTGAGGTTGACCACGACTGTTTAAAAGTGTTATGGTCGCATCCTCACGCTTCATAATACCGGACTTAGAATTCTCTACCATCCATTGACGTATTGTTTTGTAGTTACCGTAATCGGCATCGACTACGAATGTAAACATCAACGGCTCATGAACTATCGTGTCCGATCCCATATCCATCATAACATTACCGACACGAGGTCCTTCTGAACCCTCACTAGAAATCCCAGGAATTTCAAAGTTCATTGTCTTGCGAGTCATAAGCTCCAGACTGCGTTGTCCGCCCATACTGAGCATCCATTTATTACTCGCAGCGTTATCGGGATTTTGTCCTTTAGACATATCGTTCACCTAAGTATGGTTAGCAAAAATTTATTTAGGATTTTGTGATGATAAGCAAATACAGTAGATGTTTAGTCATTTCATCTCTGTTATTCCTATTGTCTTGCAAAACAACTCTTAATACTGACTTAAAGGTTAGTGAACTGGAGAAGAATAAATCTAAAGTTGATGTCACATTCACTGCGGATTTAAGGGAATGCAGAAAAGACTATCCCCAGATCTATGAGAAGAGTATTAAATTTATTGCCTGTCGACCTAACGGATTTGGTCTGGTTTCTAATATTTGGGCAACCAAAGCTACTGTAGTACATGACGCTAAGATTGTTTATGACGATCATTTGAGTTTGTATTATACGAAGAATGGCTCTGCGATATTTGTAACTGGAACAGCTATTACCGAACGCATTAAGGAAGAGTTAACCAGAGGATACCTGAACAAGGATTTAGTGTTTAAGGTGACTTTGTATAACGACACCAATAAAGAACGTGTGGTGCTCGTTAAGGGCGCTTGGGGTAATGGTTTACCGACTGGAATGCAAGGTAAGAAATTTAGAATTCAATCCAATGAGCTTCTGGGAATTGTAATGGGCGACGTAGAAACAGCTTTGTTTCTGAGTAATGGCTACATTCCATTATTCTTGCTTGAAGAATAAAAGACTGCCTTCGGGCGGTCTTTTGATTGGATATTACTTAACGAAACGACAAGTCCAACGAGGATCTTCCATTGGTCTCCATCCTTCCTTAAACATGGTAATCATCTGTTTGAATATAGACGAGTATTTCCCATCCGCGAGTATCTTTGCAGCACCTTTACGACACACACCATTTCCATTGTGTTCTGGGTTGACATGGCTAATTAACCAGAATTCATGAGCAAGAGACCAAGCCTGTTGTACTGAATTTGATCTTCTACGTTCCCATGGAACCGGAATGTTGTTCAACTTACTCAATAGTTCTGACTCGGGTATATTTACCGAACCAAATTCATCAACCCACTCAGGGTCGTCAAGAGGCCTCCAGCCGTCCTTTAGCATGTCATGTATACGTTTAAACAACTTCTTGCTTTTTCCGTCGTTGAACGTATCATAGAACATCTTGCGACTGACGCCATCCCCTATATGATCTGGATTATCCTCAACCACCAACCATAACATATGCGACATTCCCCAAACATGATGTAGATGTTTGTAACGCGGGACGTCCCAAGGTGAACGTTCTATCCTATGAGGGTTCCACATGACTGGACTTACATGAGCTTGTTGGTTGAGACATAAATTATCAAATAATACTTCAGCTATCATTTCGTTCTCTAGTATAAGAGTGTCATCGACGCTCAGCCCCTCACTCAAAATAACACATTCAAAAGCATCAATTCCTTTTGAATGTATCATCGGAGCAACAATTTTAGATGATGTGAAGTAAGTCGTCAACATGTCGCTTGGGTCGCAATTCTTACTGTATCGACTCCCAATATAAAACTTACCTGTTTCTTTCTCGGTTATTTTGTATATGAACGACATAACATACCCTCTTGTATTTGGAAACATTTTACATAATCTATATCCAAAAAGAAAGGAGACCCGAAGGCCTCCTTTAGAATAGTTCCCAATTTACTAGAATAAATTGCGTACTGCCATTTTTCTGAAGTATGGATTGTTATCAGTACCAAGACCATCAGCAGTAACTTGCGTTTGTGGATCCTGACCTGCTGCGATCTGTACAAATGGGTTTGCACAAATACCGTAACGTGTTTTGAACGCCATACGCGGTTGGAAAGTATCTTCACCAGTTGCACGATACATTTCTAGTGGAACGTACGGAGCGTAGTAAGCACCAGCATCCAATTGCGTAGCACCCTTATAAGCAAGAGTGATATATTCAATTGTACCTGCATACGGGTCAATATAAAGATCCATACCATTTGCAAGCTTACCAGCATATGTCTGACCTGTAACATCAACGCTCAGTGAGTTTTGAGAAACTAGAGCAGGAGAGTTATCAAGCATGCCAGCCATTGCTAATGCAGATGCAACGTTTGGAGAAGAAAGAACCTTGTTACCTTTACCACGACGTGTCGCAATACCGATCGCTTGAGCTTCAACAGCAAGCATAAACAAGATGTATTTCCATTTCTCTTGTGCCCAACGACCAGATACATCAGCATTCATATCAACAACGCCGTTAGTACCATGTGAAGTTGCACGCATAGCCGAGATATTCATTACACGGATGAACTCACGGTTCATTTCAGCGTGGATCTCAGTTACTAGGATATCAGATAAGATTGAATCAACATCTTCACCGTGAACCGCTTGCATATCTTGACGAAGCTCGTGAGAGTAATCCGCGTATAGACCGCGAGACTTAGCTGTTACACTAGACTTCTGGATTGTAACACCTACACGGTTCCAAGCTTGAGCGCCTGTAGCAGTAGACCCAAGTGTTTCAGCAGCAGCCGTTGACATACCTTCACCAGCAGTAGTCGCCGTTGCATCACCTGCGCCAGTTACTTCATTCACTGTAAAGCCAGATACGTCACCTGCATGAGCAGTACCAGTACCAGAGTAACCAGAATCAGACTCACCCATGAATAATTCAGGTGCAGAATGTTGGCCGTTAGCAGCAGTGCCGTCATGAAGACCTTTACGAGCACGCATTGCGAAGATTTGACCATCAGGACCAGCAAGAGGCTGAACACCGAAGAATTCCATTGCAATGTTTACAGGCGCAAGACGTTTAGCCATTGCTAGTAAGATTGGTTGCCATTTACCAGCGTGAGTGTTAACACTCCCTGGAGCAGTAGATTCTTGTAGACCACCAAGGTTAGTGTGGTTCCACTGATTTTGGTTTTCAAGCAAGCGGATAGTGATATCAGTTTTAGAAAGACCTTTAACCGATGGTACTTCAGCTTCAACAACTGGAGTCCAGTCTTTACGCATTTGCTCAGTTACTAACTTAGACATAGTAAAATTTCCTGTATTAGAATTTATCAAATTTTGTTTGAATGTGAAAATACTTAGTGGGGTGAATTATCGCCCCACTCATGAGAATTAAGATTTAAGGAATGCAAGAACGCTAGCAGCGGTTTCATTCACGTTTTCGTCAACTTGTTTGTCACCCTTATCTTCTTTTTTGCCGTCATCCTTTTTGTCATCCTTTTTCTCAGTATCATCACCTTTGTCGTCAGCTTTCTTTTCAACAATGCGACGGTAAGATTCGACTTTCATTGTGAAGTGCTCTTCGTCACGGAATTCAACACCTTCCAGTAACTCAGATACGCTATCACGTTGCGTGTCAGCCATGCCTTCGCAGACTGTTTTAACAATGCCTTCCTTAAGTTCCGTTTGCTCTTTAGCAACGTAATCAAGGTTAGCAGCATCAAGACGATCAGCCTTTTCGGTTAATCGAGATACTTCAGCTTCCAGAGATTCAACTAGAGATTCAGAATCTTCTGCAACTGTCATGTTGTTTGATTCAACCAAACTAACCAAACCAGTAAGAACGTTGTTCGCCATTTCTAGTTTAATTTTGCTGTCAATGCCGACTGCGTTAGCTTCTGCCCACTCGGTTGCTTTAACATTAAGGTATTCATCTAGAGATTCAACTAAAGACTCAACAGCGTCTTCTTTAGCCGACTCCATAAGCTCATCTTTATCAGCAAGCTCTTGAGCATGTGACTCTTTTAGGTCAATTACTTCTTGAGTATGAAGATCATTAGCTTCAGTGATAGCCTTTTGAGACTTCTCTTCAGCTTTAGTTTCGATGATCTGCTCAACGCGACCTAGTGTTTCTTCTGAGATGCCTTCGACACCCTCAAATAATTTCTTGATAGACATTGTAGTCTTCTCCTAGTAAGATATGAAGTTATTTAGTGACCGATTTATCAGCCTAGTTTAGATACTGCTTTTTCAAAGCGTAAAAGGAAGTCATTTTCAAGGAGTCGATTCTCATTGATAATGCTATCCACGCTGTCAGAGAAGTCAACCGGGACAGCAATCCCTGATTCATTCATCTGCCAATCAATACCCTCTTTCAAAGCTTTCATGTAACACACTTGACCTGATGGTCGGTCCACAACATCAACAGCAGTTAGCATAAATCCAGGGAGAACCTCATCTACACCATTTCTGTTTTCAACGTCACCGAGACCACGTGTCGATACTGCCATGTTAAAATCCGCTTCAATTAATGAGCGAATGATCTGTCCGTTTTCATTGTTTAGAACTTGAGCCTTGCCTATGGAGTTGAAACCCTCCCAGACTAGACTGTCAACCTTGATTGCGGCTTTACTTAACTTAGGGAACGGATAATCAGGATGTTCTACCTCACCAATTGCTCGGCGGTCGTTTACATATTCCTGAATATAACGATCAACACTTGGAACACCAACGGTATCAAAATCATAGTTACGACCATTTCGGTTCTTCTGGTTAGTCATAACCATCGGACCCTCAATGAATAACTTCTTACCGTGTTGGGTTTGTTCTGTAAGTATTTCCAGCTTAGAAGCGCCATGAAGGTTTTCGACAATAAGATTCATTTTCATTATCGTACTCCCATATTACTGCGTTTCTTCTTAGCTTTAGCCGTTTTGCGATTAATTTGGTTACGCTTGCCAACCTTTTTACGATTGCCACGCTTACTACCTTTAGAACGATTTAGCTTCTCGCTTGAAGACATCTTAACGTATTTGCCATTGACCAGTTTGAAACCCTTACGCTTTTTCTTGCGTTTGGTTTTCCGGCCTTTGGAGTCAACCTTAGTAATCAATGCTTCGTCTAGAGCAGCTTCAGCCAAATAATCACTGAAAGTTGCGATATTAGACATGATTAACTCCTAGGCTTTGATGCTCTTCGCGATGAATGCACGACCATTTTCGATGATAGCATCGGTACGTGTCTTCATTTCAGATTCCAACAGCTTATCTGCTTCATCCAATTTACCAGCCTGAATAGCTGACAGCAACGCTTTTAAGTTTTCCATGGGGTTTATCCTCATAATTGATTTTAGATTACTTAGGGTCGTTAAAAGTCGTCGTTAGAAAACTTTAGCGGATTCTGTGTTCTGTCATCTTCGCCACCATCATTACGTTTGAGAGCAGGAGTGACTTTCTCGGTGATTTCTCCGAATTCATCTGTTTCAGTTGCAATACCGTATAGACCAGCCTTTTGTTCATCAGCTATCTTCTTCGCTTCATCCTTAATTTGTTCATCTGACATTTTGAGAATATCGCGCATTACGGTATCACGTGAAATTAGGTTACCAACATAAGGTTCGATAGTTGCCAGAGCATTATAACGATCCTGTAATGTAGCGACTTCCTGTTGTTCTTTAATGTAGTTATCAGCCGAATAATCAAATGAGATATAATGTTCTATCTTCTCATTCCAATCATCTTCGGTTGTGATATTCTTGAGAATCAATTGCAGCTTAAGAGCCTGTTTGAATATGCTTGAATAGCGACGCTTTAGACGACCAACAAACTTACCAAATCTGTACTCTTCACGTGTAATCTCACCAAGGTCACTTCCGCCGAAATTAACAGAACCACCACCGTCTTCGATGCGTCCTTTAGGTAGATTTAGCGCACGATAAAGCTTCTGTAGTTGATAATGGACAGGTTCCATCATTTGAGATAAAGCACTACCACCCTCAACCGAACCAATTTCTGTTGCGTTCATGCCGTCTTTGCGTGGTAACCAGTAATCCTGAACAATACCTAGACTAGCAGCTTCGCCTTCAACCTTACCGTTAGTCTGGTTGAAAGTTAGTTTCGTCTTAAAGCGAGATTCCATCTGTGATAGATAAGCGATAGCTGACTTCGGAGCCAGTGAACCAACATCTAGGTAGAAAGCACGTTTCTCTGGAGCACGAGTTATAGCATAGATAACCGTTGCATCCTCGACATTAACTAAACTGTTCAATACCTTGATAGCTTTATGTAGGTATGAAGGAACAAGTCCGTTTTTAAGACGCTTGCGACCACTGTCTACGTAAATAACTGAGTCAGATGAAAGTTTAGCTCGTTGTTTAATCGACTGGAAGGTACGACTTGAGCCTTGGTTTTCGCTTACGACGTTGGGATCATATACAAAGAACTCTTCAACGCTCTTAATCGACATAACACCGTCTGCACCTTTCTCTTGCTTAACATCCTTGATTTTACGGATGCTGCGAGAGTCAAGCATAACAAGCTTAAGGATCCCAAGCGATGGACGTTTTGGATTAACAATAACCTGAAAAGCTTGACGACCTGTAACATACCAGTCACGACAACGATCGTATGCCATTTCATTGAATTTCATAATACCAACGATGTAGCGGAACTCTTCTCTAATCTTCTCTTTAGTGGCTTCGCTAACACCTTCCACTTTCTCCAGATTAACAGAAACAGCGTCCTCATCATCATTAACAGATACCATATCGTTAATAATGTTGTCCACGGCTTCATCAACTTCAGGAGTCTCAGCCATAGCCATATATTCTTCAACTTGTGCTCGCTGTTCATCGAGATTGGTCGACATAGCTGAAGACTCAACAGCACTTACACCACCTACAGTCACAAAGGTATCAGCGTCAGTTGCTTCAATCTCTATGACATTGGTTTTGTCGTAAACCTTTTGATCTTCTTTGTCTTGCTTCTTACTTGTCTTTCTACCATGATCGAATATCTCAGCAAACGAGCCTAGACCACCGAAGTTTTCCTTTAGAAACTGTTTCATTATATTAATCTCTTTCTCTGATTTAGAGGTACTAACGGTATTTAGTCGTTCAAAGAAAAGCCCCCACCGTATAAAACGATGAGGGCTTAATATTATAGAGTTTTGTTATGAGTATGCTGGATATAACGTAAAGTCAATGTAAACTGAGAAAAAGAATCTTGCGATTGCTTGTCCAGTTCCAATGATCCAACTTCTTGAGGCCATGAACCTTCTAAGAAGTACGAGCGGATAACACTGTCATCTTCACGTAGCAGCTGAAGCTCAACATCAACCATAAGGTCTTCTAGAGCACCTGTTTGAGTGTTAGATTCCGTACCATTAAACAGTTCAGACCATGCTTCACAAGCTTCGTGGATTGCATCATCTTCAACACCGATAAAGGTGATTGGGAACGGTTCAAACTTACGGTCTCCCGGAAGTGGGATCTCTCGACCAGCATACGGGATAAGGATTTCACCAAGAGTACTTGGTGGAAGCTGAGTAGTGATAGCTGTCAGCGACATATCCTTGATTAAATCTGCACTTGCAACCGTCGGCGGCAAATTCAGAATTACACGCCAGCGATGCTGACGCTGAACGCCACCATGTCGCTGTAATGCAGATTGGAAATCTGAAATTTTCATTTAATTCTCCTTAGCCAGCCGCGACAATGCCGCCACCGTTTTCAATTTCATCGAAGCTCATGTCAGGACGTAGAGCGGCAAAATCCAAGAATATCCAGTTGATTGAATATTGTGGTTTGATCCAAATACCTGCGACCATTTGGTTAGTAGCAATGATTTGACCAGTGTTATTGGTTTCATCACACTTAACTTTACCTTCAAGGATAGCATTACGGCCTTCTAGATCACGAATGTATGGACGTACAGTGTTAGTGAACATAGCACGAGTGAACGCGTCATTGTTCTCACCTAGGAAGTACTCAGCCATAGTAGCGATATTCTTCTCTACCATGATGAACGTACCACGAACATTCAGGTGTCCGAACGCACTAGGACGACTTAGACCAGTTTTATCACCCCATAACACGATACCCTCTTTACGAGTAACGATTGAGTTGATCTGATTCTTGTAAAGTTCCTTACGGTCAGTAGGACCCGGACGCCATGCCATACGACGGTATCCTTTATACTTACCACGGTTAAGGAACGCAGGAGACTTCCATGGACCCTCAAGAGCAATAGCACGAGCATACAAACCAGCAGTACCACCAGCAGCAGGAATCCAGCGTTCAGTTGAGTTATACTCATCCCAAACAACAGCCCACTGGTCGTCCATAAACATGTATGAACTATCGCGTAGTAATTGCTCGTTGCGCCATGCAACTACGTTACTGCGTTCGTTACCGCGAGCACCAACAACCGAATCGATTGGAGGAGACAGGAAGGTAACACAATCGCGACGTGTGATTGAAGCATCAACAGCTGATTGCTGTTCACCGATAGTGCCCACACCAACGATCATGCTTACATCATATAATTCACTGTTAGAGAATTCATCATAACCAGACGTACGATCGATATTGTAATCATCAACACCGCCAGCCATTACCACGTCACCAACAGCAAGACCATTTCGAATCGCACTGTAGATGTAGTTAGAACCATTCTTCAATACATCATAGAAGTAAGCGTTGCCACCCATTGAGTTCTTAGCACCAGCAACATCCTGAACTAACTCATAAACTTCAGTTGGGATGATAGTACCAAGAGAACCTGTTACCACAGACGCAGACAAAGTGGTTAAGTCTGTTGCCGATGAGGTTGCAGTATCTTGTAAACCGATAGCTGTATGAGTGTAGTGTAAGACAGAGAAACCATCAGCGAATGGAATATCAACTGTGTCAGTTAATGTTAATGTTGAGCCACCCACCTGAGTGTGAGCTTGAACAGCAACGTCACCACGAACTGCATTGACTGCTATGATACGAGTATCATCATCTGGATCGATCTCAAATGAACTGAATACGGCTGTACTAGCGGCTGTATCATAAGCGGCTTTAACCTTGGTTGCTACCTGAGCTGGTGTATCGTTTATAGCAACTGAAGCAGCTACACCTAACAGCACAAAGTTAGCATCATTTGCTTCTTGAACACCACCAATAGAAACCGACACAACTTTATGAGTATCAGGAACCGCATTTACTAATGTCGTATTGCCGTATTCAGCAACATCGTCAATAGCAGTAATTAAAGCGGCAGAATCGACACCTGCGTTTGTATTTGCCGGAATGGTAACATTCACACCACCTAATACTAAAGTATCAGCCTGAGCTCCAACGAGTCCTGTTAGAGTTACCTGATCGACCTGATTGACCTGACCACCACCGCCAGTGATTTCGCCAGTGTTATCAACCAACACAATTGTAAACTCACCTTCTTGTGGACGGTAAGTTAGGAAGTCGTTAAACTCACTTGTGTCGAAGCCAGCACCGTCAATCGTATGAACAGTGATAGAGTTACCTAAAGTTCCCGGATAACGACCAACGAAAGTAACATCATTAACGAATGAAGTTGACTCGAAGTCATCTTTAGTATCAACACGAACAGCATTGGCGCCAGTATTTACAGCATTACGAGCCGTTGCACCACACATACGCAAGAACATAAATTCATCTGAATATCGAGCATAGTCGATAGCCATGAAATAGTCTAGGTAGGTAGCATCATTCGGCTGAAACACCTTGTCTTTGAAATCTTGTTCACCACCTGTTACGTGGATTGGCTCACCAACTTTACCCCAACGCGATACACCTGCGAAAGCAGCAGCTACATTATAGCTCGCTTTCGTGAATAAGGTAGCATCACGCTCCGAGTATTGTACGCTAGGAGCAACAGCGAAAACTGTCATAGAGTTATCCTCTCGTTTATATTAATTTATGTAAAGATACTTAGTTGCACATCCAGTCCTTCATGCCGTCGGAGGTGCCACTATGAACTACCATGGAATTATCACCTTGAGATACCACATGACTTGTCGTACTGTGATTACTTAGGCCTCCAACTCCACCAAAAGGTATCATGTCGGCTATTGCACGTTCAGAAGCACTGCGATACATATCAGCTGAAACATCACGTTCAAATTCGTCGACAAACCAGTCCTGTTTAATCAACCAACAGAATAACACAAGTGTCATAACGCAGTCATCGTGACAACCTTCGTCGGCTTCGTATCGCTCACCGTTAAGAATGAAAGTACCAAGCTCATCGATAGTGTCCATGTCATCGATAAGTAATTTACCTTTCTCGATCATAACGCGCAAGTTAGAACAACCTATGTTTCTTACACGCGAAGTCGTCTTAACCCCTGGTTTTGCACCACGTCCACCAATACGTAATCCACTACCACCACGTTTGGCATCATTGGATGTGAGAATGGTCTCCTCATATTCCAGTTCATACCACAGTACGGTTATGGCCTGACCACCAACATCATTGTTAGTCTCGACCAACAGAGCACAATTACCATAAGCGGAACACATATCTATCATTGTATACGGATACAACAATGGACTTATTGTATTACATCGATACTTTGCTGCAATCGTATAAGGATACTCAGTAACATCGAATATAGTCATTACACTGTAATCTTGCTCCAAGCCACCCCCAACGTCAGCAACGCCGATATAACGTCTATCAGGATCAAATGGTCTAAGTATCTTAGTATATTCATTTGGAGATTCTGCTATAGGCTTAGAGTGCATTGCCATCAAATATGTTGACGGTATCAATGTACCAACAGAACCACGGAATGAACAACCCATTTCCTGATCGAAACGGCTATCACCTAAACGTTGACGAGTATTAGCTTCCCACTCAGGGTCATCACGGTATGGCGGAACATTATCCCATTTAACCATAGTCGGTACGAAGCCGTTGGTTTTACCCTCTTCGTCGGGGAAAGCACCTTGCCATAGGTTATAGAACATACCACGCTGACCTTTAGGTGTAGATGTTAAAATACACGTAGAGCTCTTTGCAGAAGCGATTGTAGGGTATGTAGATTCCCAGAATTCTTCATCTCCATCAACGAACGCAAATTCATCGATATACAATGTTGAGATTGACTTACCACGAATCGAGTCGCCTGAAGTTGCATAACAAGCAACGATAGAGCCGTTTTCGAAACGCATTTCCTTAGCACCGTACTTAGAAACGCCTTGCTGTAAGAAGAAAGGTAAATCAAGCAATGCTTTTTGGATACGGTTCATTACTTCCAAAGAGGCTCTCTCTTTGTTGGCAAGAATCGCTATCTCTTTATCTTTATGGAACAATGCATACCATAACAGGAATGCCGCCACTACTGTGGTCTTGCCACTCTGTCTACACTGACATACAATATTAAATCGGTTTTTCTGAAACGACCTTAACAACTCTTCTTGATAGTCATATGGGTCAAAGATAATGAAGCCTTTATCAATGCTTGTTATCTTGTAATAATTCTTAACGAAATAAACGGAGTCAGTAGCACACTTAAAGAACTCCATTTGTTGTTCTGGTGTCAGCTCGATGTTCTGTTGAGCAGCTTTAAGTCCGGGGATTCGACTGTATGTTTGTGACATGAACAGTTCATTATCGGGTATCTTAAAGCCTTTTTTCATCGGAGCCATATCGGTTGATGCAAAAGACATTATTCAGCCTCCACATCTATGATATCACCTGCTCCTTCAGAGCTGCCATTATTGTTACGACGGTGTTCCTCGACCATATCAAGTAGGTTACTTGTCGTTGGAGCTGTCTTCTCAACAGTAACTTGACCATCTTCTTCAACAGTAACAGTTGTTGAACCTTTACCAACAGAACCACCACCACGAGTTAAATCCTGAACGGTCTTGGCATTTTCCAGTAAATCTTTATTCAGACCACGCATGGTGTTCATCATGTCGTTCACCATTCCATATGCTCGGGGATTCTGAGTCTCACACGCCATTTTAACAGCTCCACCCAGCAACTCGGCCGTTAGGTCTTGCATAGCATAAGTCATGTCCCTTGCTCTGTCTGCGTCGACTTGGATGTTAGAATCACTTGTCTCAGCAATGTTAGAGGTCTGCTGTTTGTCGAAGTTGGTCTCAGGGATCGGTATAGAGGTTATCTGGGTATTTTTCTCAAGCGGATCTTCGTCATAGACTGACATTTGATTCATGTCACGCTCTAGTTGTTCCTTAGCACCGTCCACCGATCGAACGTCACTTAGTGTTTCCATTAGGCGTCCGCCCATAGTTCCATCATTCGACATAATCATCACTCCTTACGTCAACCCACTCTTCTAAATCTTCCGGCTTGCATCCATCAGGGTTGGTTGATAACTTAGCTCTTACACGCTTAATAACATGCTCGTCACCATTGTCGGCAACGCCATATCGGTAAATATGACCCATCAGCGTGAAATTCACAGACAGATCATAGTAATTTGGTTGTTCACCCTCACCATCCCAGTCATCTTCCATACTCCAATCATCTAATCTGATTGTGATACTTTGTTGTATTCCAAGTATATCTTCATCTTGAACCACAACGTCGATGGATGGCATGAAAGCCCCAATAATTTGCTCTAGAACCTGAACGCATTCCCTTTGAGCTTTACAACGAATTGTGTATTCATATTGTAAATCTCCGGCCACACGCTGATTCTGAACAGCACCGCCTTGATTGTGTTGATTCTGGTATCTGTTTAATGACCGCTGTTCATTTGGAACAATACCTGTGAATCTTAGTCCGGCTTTAGGTAGCTTATCCTTCTGAACGCGATGTTCGCCTCCAGCATAAAACAGCTCGGGATTTACAATCTTTCCATTGGACTCTAATTGCATGTCTTGCATCAGATACCCAAAAAGAGACGTATAACGCTCTATAGACCCGTGATAGTAATACTTCTTAAACAGACTCATAATACATCACCTATATCAACATCAATTATCGGGCTTTTTCGGGTTGGGGTCGGCTCAGGGTCAGCTTCCTGTTCCTCTTGAGTTTGACTAACAATCTGTATTCCACCAAGATCAGCATCAGCTTCCATCTCAAGTTGGTCTATCATATCATCCAAGTCATCGACCTCAGTCTCAAAATCTTCATTTCCATATTTAAACTTAGTACATTTAACACGCCATACATAATTCTGACCCATTTGGTAGAATGACTCATCCTCAAGCACCTTTTGTATCTCAAGTGTTAGATCAGCGTATGGGATGTAAATGATATCCTTTTGTTCCGGTTTGTCCTTCACCTGTGACAGCTCTTCGGTATATCTCGTTTTACTGATAACAAGTGTCATGGAATCTTCTAAAGAGAATCCACCGAACTTAGAGAACATACTGGCGTCGCCGTTGAAGTTATCAACTCGTTCGACGTACATCTCTATAGGATAGTTACTTTCGAAGCGACTTACTTCCGCCTCGTTTAATGTTTCATTGTCTTCCACAACTTCTCTCGGAATGTAGTGGACATCAATGCCGCGTTGCTGGATAGCCTCGGTAACGAGGTCAGAAATTAGATTCTGTTGAGCGGTGTTCGCGGTATGATTGAAGTATTTACTAGTAGCCATTTCATTCACCTTGGGATTTTAAGACTACTTAGCGTCCAAAAAGAAACCCTCACGACATAAGTCATGAGGGTTTATTTATCGTAGTAGAAAGCCAATAGGTTCTTCATACTCTTTCTGTAGTTGATCATTGAGAGTTTCGATTTCCTGTTTCGCTTCCGATAACATTCCGGTTCCGTCCAGCTCGATGTCTCCAGGGAGTTTTATGCCCTGTGCTTTCACCAACACATTACCCCAGCGTTCTTTGGTAAGGGCGGTGGCATAAGCCTTCAGCCAAGGATCATTCCAAGCATCCTCATTACCTTCTACACGCGGATCACAACGCTCGCTTGCTTTGAAAGCATAACAATCACCTACATTAATATTAAAGTGACAGATGATGCGTCGCTTGTAGCGTTTGAATGTATACGGAAAACGCTCCCCTAACACATCATTGATGGTTCCGAGGCGTTGTCTGAGTGATACAAAGTCGGCTAATCTTAACTGACCGTATGATGAACCGCCAGCACCTGACCCGATTGTCAACTTTGCCATTTGCCAAGATGGATTATGCCACTGACCAACGTTATAGCCGTTAGTTGGTAACAGTTCTTCCAATTCTTGGATTTGAGCTTCGACTGGAACAGTTATATAACCGTTCAATGCGTCATCTTCAGACACTTTAACGACATAATAATGTTCCTCACTGCCATCTTTGTGGCGTTCACAGAAACGTTCTATGGCGTCGGTTACAGCATCTTGTATAGATTCAACATCAAGATTTACTTTGACTGTTGGAGCACCAAGCTTACGCATGATGTAATCCAGAAATCCATCTTCATTCGATAATGCCATTGGCTTTGAGCTCCTTTAATGCATCCTGTTTACCCTGCTCACGTGCAACGAATAGATTAAATTTATCGACATCATTCGACAATTTATCTGAACTAGCTCGCAAGTCCGATATTTCACTTTTTAAACCGTTAACGCTTAAGGCCACACCAGTTATCTCCGATCTCATTTTAGTAAGTTCGATGATAGCCAATTCCATATTGGATCCTTCGCGCTGTAGTTCACTAATGACTTCCTTTTGTCCACCCATAAAATATGAGAAGGATAAGGCCGACACTAATATACTCACAAGACACCCCAAGCTTACACTTACTGCAACGGTTTTGTTACTAGTCGATAGAGGTTGTGTCATTTTGCTCACCTGTTTGCTTGACTATCAGAGCATTGACAAGAGACTTCAATTCACTAACTTCTTTAGTAAGCGCAATATTAGTATTTCGGTAAGCAGAATGACTTCGACTCGCCTCCACATTAATGTTGTCTATTAATCCGGGGACTTTCTTACTTCTGCGTAGATCATTGTGGCCTTCAATCTTTACATCTGACATACAAGCTCCTGATATGAGGGGTAGGATATCTACCCCTCGCTATTACTTAGGTGACGACTATCGCCCTAAAGTCTTTGATAAGAGGCGGAGCAGTTCTGTCCCCATAACCTTCCACCTTAACTCGTATACCCGAGAATGATTCAGTACGTTCCATTACATAACGATATTCATTAACTTTCGATGAATCGTTTGTAATTGGGAAGTGAGGTGTTACCTCAGTCCAATCAATATCAGCGGACGACCCAGATGAATCGAGCAACTTGATATAAACTCTCATGTTACTGTTAGTAGGTAACAAAGCAGATACATATAAGTTGGCTTGGGTTGATGGACTACTAAACATCAAATCTCGTGTGTCGTACGAATGACTCGTTACAACTGGATCGACCAAGAAACCGTTAACGATGCTTGTAAACCCATGCATGTCAATTTGAGGACTTAGGTATTGTGTTGTTGTCAGCACAGCCTGAATCTCAAAGTCAGTAGACACGCCATACGAACCTTCCGTATTAACGTTCAGCTCTTCATCAGGATTGAAATCTATCCAAGCACTTGGAGTTCTATCAGCCTGAGTATAACGTAAACGCCACTTGATGTCCGTGCCGTTGATTACAAGAGCATTTACACTTGTGAACAGCTGATTGAACAAGTAACGACCAGTAACAAAAGCGACCGTGGACGGAATCAAACCAGTTGAATTCGCCTCTGTCATTGTAAGCGTATAGGTCTTGTGATCTATTACGCTTGTAACCACATGGGTCGCGTTGATAGTAACAGCCAAGATACCGTTGCCTCCGACACTCCCACTAATGTCGATTGAATCACCAACACGTAAACCGTGATTGTCTTGGCGAACCGTAACAATATCACTACCTGACACAGTTGAGAATGGGTTATTCTCAAGCAGAACAGGCTCAGCAGCAGCAGCTCCACGGAATGTGATGGTGTGTTCTTGGCTGTTGAAATCACAGCGATGCATTCTGAACTTAAGGTCTGAGTCCTGTTTAGGAGACCATGTCGAACCGTTGGCACTCACAAACATCACACCAGTATGAGGCTGTTTAGTTAAACGCTTCTCACCAGCACCGATGATACGTTCGCCCAACTGACCATAATAAATCAAATAGTCCTGAGTGTTAGCCAACACAACGAAACAATACTCTCTGTCCTGTTCTAGATATACAGGGTGATTGAATTGGAAGTTGGTTGCTAAAGTTGAGTCGGCTGATGTTTGCACATCATCTGGATATACAACCGTACGAGACAATACCTCATGCGTTGGAATGCCGTTTTCCATGCCACGCAGTTCCATAGTAACAGGAACCGAAAGACTCTTAGTGCGGAAGTAGACATCAATGCTATCAATGAACTCACCACCTATTGTGTCAATCGCAAATGATTGAGCCACAGGATCATATCGACGGAACTCAGTTGTTGTGCGCTTTGTGATACCCAAGGTGCGCGTTCTGATAATGTTCTGCTGTGTTGTAACCAACGTACCGCCTGATTCAAACGGAGCCGTTGTGTTCGTTGTGCGAGCATCAGGGTCAGTTGATACAACCGCGTTATCCGCCAGCTGGAAGTTGCCACTACCAGCTGAAAACTTAACAGTGTCCGTGTTAGGTAGATGGAATATACCGTCTATGCGACCATACTCATCTGTGATAAGCGGAGCATTGATAGACTGACCTGTCTGTTGAGTAAACTCAGTAACATTACGGTTATTGAACCATGCAAACAGCTGAGTATTGGCACGCAAACCTTCCGCTTCAAAAGCAATTTGGATTGGACGCATATAAGGAATCACTTCCTCATTGATAACTTCATTTGCACCTTGAGCGTAAGAAGTATTGCTCGTGACTGTTGTGGTTGTAACAGCACGTTTCTGAGTAGGGCGACCCCACCATCCACCGAATGTTCTGTCACGCTTCCAAGCCGAAGCCGTTGATGAATTACGCTGACCACCAGTATTATCCACTGTAACATTAATATAACGGGGTGGTGCAATTTGCGTATCAACCCAGAAGTCCATTCCCGGAGTTAGATTCATTGTTCCCGACCAGTTGAACTCGGCATAAGGATTGACATTAATCCAGTTAGTAGCCCACGGCTGAGTCACATTAGTGTCGGTAGTAAATGTACCTTGAACCATAAGATCGCGTTCGAAACCACCTACGATATAAGTTAAATCAACAGCATTCGCAACATCACGCGGATACAAGAAGCCAGTACCCTCACGGAAAGCACAATGAGTTTCATCACTGTAAATGTCCAAGATACGATCATCTTTCATTGGGTCTGCAACAATACCGTTTTTAAAGCGGTCTAAGCCAGTCGCTGGATCAATGATTTGTGTGTTGATAGTTGACTGCTCTAAGCTGTTTAACGAACTTGTCTCTTCAACGCGAGTGATGCGATCAGCAAGTTTGCCAATATCACGCATCGTGTAGTTGCTATTGTCCTGCTCAAACTTAAGAACGTTATCAACGTTAAAAGTATAAGGAGGAACAACTAAATCATACAATCGCATAGCATTCGCTGGAATCTTTGGACGTACTGGGTTAATTGCAGACTGACCGCGAACCACACCAAACGAACCATCACTTGAAGCAATGATTGTATCGACACGACCTAGATAATACTCAACATCGGCACGGATAGATGAGTTTGGTTGAACTGTATCACCTAGATCAACGACGCCACTTCGGTTACTACGACGATAATCGATACTGTCTGATAACGTAAACGTATTACCCTGACTATCGAAGTAAGAGTAAATCTCATCGTAGCCAATAGCTGAATATGAATCAACTGCAAAGTAATCCCCAGCACCATGCTGAAAGTAATCATACTCGACATCAATAGTTCGACCTTCATGCTGTTCTATAGTGCGAATCGAGCCAAGGTTGTAATAGCTATCTGTTTGACCGTTATCCAATGTAAGTTCGCTGATTACATTGTCTCCGGTTGTTGGGTCTGTTGCAGACACCAAGCGAACGATATCTGTGTTGCCTAATTGAGCAAAGTTATTAGGATTGCCGTTAGAACCAAATGTCAGCGACTGCGAGGCGCGAATAAGCGTCTTAGTTCGAGGTGTTGGTTCCAGTTTTATAACAGGAGCATGAACACGTATCGGGGTATTAACTACCGTTGAATCGATTCTAATAGACGAACCAACTGGAACACCTGTTAGTGTCACTGTAGCTGGAATTCTGTTTCCTGTTCCGTCTGCTGCCGAAATATACACATCAGCAACGTTAGGATTGAATACAGTGTTACCACCTGAGTTGATTGTAACGTCGCCGTTGCCATCAGTGGTCGCTGCGTATTGACGCATAACAGTATATGTGGTATCACTGCCACCAGCTGGAGTAATAGATCGAACACCACTCACAGGTAATGGGAATATCAATGTTTGGTTCTGAGATTCAACAACACCAGCACTAACCATAGCACCAGAAAACACCACAGTTGCATTCAACGAACAGCGAACGCTTGCGACATTGTCCATCGTCTGACCTTGATCTAACTCAATGTCACGAACATAGACTTGCCAAACACCACCAGAAAACACCGAACTGAACGATTTAAATGTGCCTATCACGTTAGTTGCTGTGTTAACCAACTGCCATATAGCACCGACTTCGCCAGATGGGACGCCTAGAGATCCACCAGCAATTTCGAAGTAACCACCATATAAAGCTGATGTTACCGAGTTATTGGCAAGGTCTGTGTCACGCCCTTTATCCATCTCAACATAAACATCATAATCGTTCTCGACGCGATAACCACGAACATACGATATCCCTGGTTTCACTGAGGCAATCATCTTAGCTTCATTGCCGTCAGGAGATGGGTATACACCACCGTTGTTACCTTCACGAGCATGTTCAATCATTTCTAATTTATGCTGTGTTACGGTATAGTCGCCTGATTCTTCATGTGTTCTACGTGCGAGTGAGTCACCTATCAATGAATATTGATCTGTTTTCACTGGAGTTGCACGACGACCATTGACGAAACGCATTTGCTCGATGAAGTCATCATCACCAGTATTACTAAAGTCCTTTGAAGTGGCTTGAAGTCTAATCTGGATGCGATCAGCTCCCGGAGCTCGGGCATTAGGTTCGCCAGCAGCATTCGATAATAATGTAGGATCTTCAGTTGACGTCACAACATTTTCAATGACATCAAAACCGACACGAATATTCGGCACTTCAACGTCACGACTAATAACATGAATATGCTCTTCAACTTCAACGAAGAATCCACGAACGAAATAAACACCATGAGCCACATTTGCCACAGTACCAACACCAGATGTACGAACCACTGCCGTTGCAATTGTAGTTTGAGCATCCAGTTGGTTGACATGTATAAATGAAATCTCTTCATTGACACGAATAGGACTGTCAGCATTTGATGTGATTGTACCCATGATGGTGACTCGATGACCATCTTCGGCTGGAATGATACGATCAACACGGAATCTCTGGCCTGATGTTACACCACGCACATATAAATGATCAGTAAAATCAGTAAGAGAATCGATAGTTGATCCCAACAGGAAGTCAATTGTGATCGATACATCAAAAACATTTACGTCAAAACCTCCTGGGATTACAACGCTTCCTTCATTGAAAGTATGAGATCCTAGACTGGAGATTTGTTGCTGGAGCATGGTTTGAAGCTGCGTTAATTCACGCGTTTGTACCGTACGTGGCCTAAACAAAATACGATGAAAACCCTTTGTAGGATCATAGTCATCATAATATGGCGCCACGTTGGTATTTGTCTTGAGTGTCATCTGTCATACCACCTTCTTTTCAATAATACTTCTACTTAGCCGAAATTATTCATAAACCAAGGTCAAAAGAAAAGGAAGCCCGAAGGCCTCCTTGTAGTTATGTACGTTTCATGTTTAATGTTATGGCCTTTTTGTATATAACATCTGGATTACTTTTTCTTCTCAACCACATCTCGAATGTTGCCGTGTATGTTTGACCACCTCTTGGTAGGAAATTGGCAATGTTATGTCGGGAAACTCTCCAGTTGTTGTCATCAGCAACGATAAGATTGTTGTCCCAAGCACCAAACGGGAAGCTATACCAATTATTCAGAGAGACTATGCTCTCATTAGGTACTTGTTTGTCTATATCATACCAGCGCCGAGAAGTTGGTGATATCTCGGCGCTGTGGCCACCTACCTGTTTATTTAAATAGGTCAGCCTCCAACTGAACTCACAGTCATCTTCTATAGCAGCAGATAATGTGGTTATGGTTGTGACAGGAGCGTGAGTTCCGCCTGTCCCTCCCCAAGTATAGAACTGCAATACGTGTGTTGCTGGATTGTATCGTAGACTAATATTTGTTACATGTGTATACTGTGTTGTTGCAACTTTGTTCACCTGAGTTATCGAAAACGGCGTTGTATTAACTGACAGTAAGTTGTTTGGATTGAATCTCCAGTTAGTCCTAACAGTATCTCGCGTGTACGTTGTTAGGTGGTTTGCTGTCGTTAAGCGAGAGATATCAACCAACACATCAGCCGTTTGGGTCGTGTTTGAATCAACACCATAGCGATAATTAATTACATCTCCAGCTTTCAGTATAGTCCACTCACCATTTTCAGCATCACTTGGATCAACGGCTGAAGTTGGGTCATTATATCGATGAGACGGTAGGTTAGTAGGGAATGTAACCCTGACCATCATACCCTCTACATCAGCATGAAGTATAACTGATGACCCTGTTAAGTTACCAGCCTCATCTAAATGCTGTCCCATTAGGTTGTTGCCATCATCCCATATACGCATACCACAGCTATATGAAGCTGGATCTGATATTTGGTCTGGAGCCGTATGGAAAGAAGCATCAGCTAAGGTTGCCATGAACGTTGGAACCGCATCTGCTATCCTGCTGCGACCAACCACAACTTCATATTCTAAAGCAGTGTCATAATCCATATCCCATATCGGGAAGACCTTATATTTAATCGACACAGCACCGATCGAGTCAGCCGGAACCGCACTTGTTGTCCTTATGTTAGTGAGTGCATCAAAATCGGTTCTCTGGTCTGTCCACTGACCCATTTTATAAATCTTACCAACAACCAAGTCGTTACCATTCTGGTCACCGAATGTAATGTTGGTTCCGGAATACAGTTGAGTCATTGATGTTATAACGATAAATAAATCAGACGAATTGTCCTGTATCCAACCATTATATGTTTGATAGGTATCGTCAATACGGTTAACCACGTTAAAAGTATTTTGAGCTCTATGGAAGCTAATATCGCCGTGAACTGTGTCATTACCGATAGAGGTAAATGGCATATTGTCACCCAGAGAGGTTATCGTTTGGTTGTCAACTGAACTTACCACACCACCTTTCAAGTTAAGGGTTACATCCACATTAACAGGCTGGTCTTGCGAGCTGATAGCAGAGCGTATCTCTAACCGAACAGTAACACTCGTTTGTGTTGTGTCATCGACGCTGAGCGTTACCCCATGTCCGCCCTTAACCATACCAAAAAGACCATTTTCATTTGGTGTTTCTGATATTGTTGTCCATGTATTGTCGACCAAGTTCCTAAACGTCAAATTAGCATTGGTTGTCAGCTGTGTAATTCTAATGTCGATACTACCACTACCCAACCAAGACTCATTGCGACCTGCAAGAGCATTACTCAGGTCACCCACAATGAACGAATGATCTGTAGGTTGGTCGTTTCTAATCAACGACACGTAATTTTCGCCGTTTCTTAGGAAGAACTCTAATCCAACACTAGAGCCAACGTCAACATCTGCCGCCTGTAATGTGTTCGAGGTGGCTACACCATGACGGTAATGTTGATCGAACATGATATCAGTTTCAGCTTTCCCATGCATCTTGATATTATGTGTCGTTGGCGACGATTCGAGTAACTGGAAGTTAGTGTTGTCGGCACCTAACTTTGGATTCCATGCAACACGTTGAAGTAAGTTGGTTGATTGCATCGTGAAAATATGGACAGCGTTGTTGCTGTGATTATTTTTCTGACGAACATCAACGCGATAACCACCAGAAACTACAGTGTTAAGTGGAGTTTCCCAAGCATGATGCAAGACACCCTCGATTCCAGCAACATCAATGTCAATCCACTGATCTGGCAAATAGCCTTCCAAAACAAGGTTTGAATTCTGTATGATTTCAACCTTAGCTTCATACTGAACATTGTCAGTTGACATAATGATCGGATTCGAATATACATTACCTTTAAGTTCATCGAATACTAAATTGTCACCAGAAACTCTCAGACGGAAACCAACATTAAGGTTTGGTAGGCTATCATCATTTGTGGGATGAGTGATAGTTGTGTCCAGACCGACAGTTGTTAGTGCACCAACCGCAAAACCTCTGTTTTGCGACTCAAGCGATATATTGCGAGTCAATGAATTAGAAGGTCTAACTTTCTGTCTGAATTCCATTGTATATCCGCTATTGGTCGTTTGCTGACCATTCGGTAGTATTGTTCTCGCTATCGAAGTTGCGTTGACTCTATCAGTCGTCTCACCAACCACATCAGTCCATGCAATATTGGGGTCTGCCGCCACACCTGTAGTATGAGTTCGTTTATATTCCAAGTTACCAGTACCAAAGTTACCAAGACTTAACCAATCATAATTAGAGGTTATGGAGTTAGGTATTAGAATCGGATTAGGCAATGCACCACCAGTAACACGAACGCCATCACGAACCACACGAACACTATATAGCTCGACATCGATACCTCGTAAACCAGATTCCTGATCAGCGAAATCCCTGTGCATTCGAATGGTGTGTGCGTCCTGTGTTGCGGTGATCAGGAACTTACCAGTGACATTTTTAGGTAATGGATGGGCGATATAATCCACACCTTGGAGGTGAGCTCCAATTGAAACATCACCATTATGTCTGTATTCAATCTCGATAATATCACCCTGACTGATGGACAGTTCTTGATATATTTCCTTGTAAGTAACACCGTCGTATGGGGTGAGTTGCAGTGAGCCATTGGACGCAACCCACGTCGCTTCACCCGCCCATCCATCACGACCATAATCAAATGAACCGTTTTTAATTGGATTGGGTGATATATCCATGATAGCCTTAGCGTCAACAACTAAAGCCTCACGATCAAACTCATGATAGTGTTCTACAAACGTTGTGATCGGTGCCGACTCGTCCAACATCGAAACAGACTGAATAATTCCATTCATTGCCAATGATGGAGTAGCGCTACCTATATTCATGACAGTGATGTCTTGCGATACATCCAACAATATCTCAAACCATTCATCGTATAGATTTGGGTCAACGAAAGTGTTGTGTGGTATGTCCTGTCTGTTGATAAGCAATCTGTTAACATCACCAACAACATTCCATCCACCAACAGCAGATATCGATATTTTAGTATTGCCAGCATCGATTATAACACGTTCGTTTACGTTCTTTTTGTCGCCACCTTCAAGTTTCACCCACAAATACATTGGTTTACGTCTAGGTATTAGGAATCCTTGCGTCCCATTGTCATTAACCTGACAACGAACACCTTCACCTAGATAAGGCGAAAACCTGTAGTTGGTGTCAGCTTCATAGTTGTTTGCCATCAACGATTTCGACTGATCAGCTCGTTCATCAACTATCACTAATGAAGTACGGGTGTCATTTGGGTTGGTCATGATAGCCAAAGGTTCAGGATAAGTGCTTTGGATATTATGTCTCATCGGGTAATGACATACTGTTTCGTCAGTTAGATCATCAACGATCTTAAAATCAGTTATATGTCCTTCAAACATGTCTTGGTTGTTTCCGTAGGATCCAATGGCATCAATGAAGTCGGATGACGTTTGTACGTCATTAGTGACTGTCCCTAAGCTTGTTCCATTAGCGATTACATTAATATTTGCTGGTGTAAATGATATCTCTATTACATGATCCGCATTCAGTCCAAGCGACCCACCAAAAATTCGATTACCTGCCACACCGCGAATATACAAGGAACCATCCTGATGATAACATCCAAATGATTGTTCGGATTCGCCATTTAAAGTGGTTCGACCAAACAACCTCTTGGCGGTCGCGGTCGCATGGTATACGAAACTTACAGTGAAGTTAGTCGTTGTTTTCCACCTTGGGAATTCATACCATAAATTACCATTAAAGTCAATCACATCACCTGTACTTGCCCCACCGTCACCGAAAGTATAAAAGTACTCACCGTTGTCTTGACGCAGTAGTAATTCATTACGCTTACTTTCCAGACGCTCGATACTAACCTTACTTTCTGATGGAGGATTAGTAAATGTAATATCCTGAGAGAATACATTATCAACCGTAAATTCAACACGTACTGTCTTCAGGTTTGGACCGTAACGGAAGCTCAGATCCATCACCAGTGAATCAGACCCCAACACATCACAACTGACGCCCAATTCAACAGCACCATCGGTATGCATTCTATGCCAAGTATCAGGTAAAAGACCAGATGGATTAATATCCAAGTTACCCGAGATGATACTATAGCTAACTTCATTCTGGTTGCTAGATGATATCTCAATACCACCACGTTCGATAACGCCATTAAGCAATAGATCCCACGTCAGAGCATTAAGCACAACGGATACTGATGTGTTTCCAGCAGCTTTATTAACATTTCCATAACTGTATGGCAACGTACCCCAGTCAGGATCATCTGAGGTGTTGGTTGCCGTTAAAGTGATTCTGTCAGTTAAAGTATTAGACGGCATGCTTGTCTGACGATATTCGATATCAAAGAATGTAAACAAGTTTTCGTTGTTGAGTGCGAAGACACCAAAGCGTGGAGACTTACCCACTTCGATTTCGAACCATTCATCAACGATCGCCCCTCCCGACATAACAACAAAGTTAGAGACCGCGTTTGGAATTACCTTGACGTCTATCGAATCACCTAACAGCGAGTCTGTTGGGAGCTCAAACCTTGTGTCTGCAACTCCATTAACATAGAACTGACAGAAAGCGTTCGTGCCGTCTGTTCCAAATTCCATTTCGAATCTTGTGCCATCATCCAAAGTTCCACCTCGCACCGAGCTGGTAGGCATCATAGACGACATGTCTATCGGCATTGTGATTCCATGAAAATTCGCAAGAGATATTTGTCCACTACTCGGTACTGGTTCGTTGAATTGCAATCCGTCAACCAACGCCTGAGCGTTAGAAGCATTTCGAATCTGATTTGCTGGAACGTAAGCTCCTCCAGCATAGAGCATATCAAGTGCAATCTGTGGTCCGGGGACACCAAACTCATTGCCGATTTGCTCTAAGGTTATATCACCTGTATGTGGGATCATTGTTTATTCCCCTTTAATTCTTCCAATTCCTTCGTTAGTTGTTTGATTGATTCAACCAACAGCGGAATAACATTTGTATACGATACAGCTTTCGTATCATTGACCTTTGAACCGTCCAATAATACTACATCTCCGGCATGAACTACAAGACTTTCGTTAACTTCTTGCACTTCCTGTGCGATGAATCCAAATTCATGAGCACCTGTTAGTAAGTTGTCATATTCAACACCACGCATAGAATTAACTAGCTGTAGAGCATTAGACACTGTCTTGATATCAGATTTAATACGTTTGTCTGAGTATGCAACAACATTAGAACCAGCTAAAATTCGACCTGTGCTGACTGTTAAGTCTCCTGACGCAACCGTTAAGGCCGCATTAAATGTAGCAAGCGCATTCTGTACTGTGGTTCCGTTAAACGTTGAGGTTCCAGTGACAGTTATAGTGGAATTAAAAGCAGACGCAACATGGAAGGTGCTCAAAGTTGATGTGATGCGACTTACTTGAGTTCCACCAATAAACATGTTGGTTGCGTTATCTAGATGCTGATAACGTCTAGAACCATTTACACCAAAATCTAACTGAGTCGCTGACGCAGCCCAATACCCACTGTTTGTGTTGTCT
Source organism: uncultured Glaciecola sp. (assembly GCA_937125395.1). GTDB lineage: Bacteria > Pseudomonadota > Gammaproteobacteria > Enterobacterales > Alteromonadaceae > Opacimonas. The sequence goes on along the minus strand of CAKZLI010000060.1, from coordinate 3,161 downwards.
CCGCATGAAAGAGCTGGAGAATTGGAAGTTCCGCGCTCGGTGGTTCTAACACGGTTCACATTCTCTAAATTACCTGTATTCGATACATGGGGTATTGTTAACTCACCAGCACCATTATCGCCACGAAATCTCGTGTTGGCGTTATCCCAACGGAGGGCGTTGATTACGGCTGGAGACCATGCCCCATTACGATAAATTTCTAATTGGTTTGTGAATGTGGAGATTCGAAGTTGGTTGGTTGCACCACCAGTGCCGGAACCAGCTGGAGCGAAGAAACGCCCAGCAGCTCCGAATGTAATACTACCTAGAAAGTTGACAGTGTCCGCGAGCGTACTGTCTCCTTCCACGTCAATACCAAAGCGAGTGAACCAACTCTTGCTGACCTTTGCCATGTTAATATCCTTTACGATGTATAAATGATATTACTTAGGCTTTATTTGAGAAAGGAGTGTTACGGTGTGGCTTCAACGAACATTTGGAAGCCAGCAGGATGGAAATATTTCTTATAAAAGGCCAAGAAACCCTTTTGTGATTCAGTGAGTGTGATCGGCATCTGTATTACATAACTAAACTCTTGGAAGTAATAATCATCACGAGGTGTATTGTCGCCATCCAATACGAAGTTGTCATCAATCTTAGATATCACCATTCGAGGATAGACGATAGTGGGAGTTACCTCGAAGAATATCGTAAAGAATAAAGTCATTGCATGACGCGTACCACGTATTGCGAATATATCCTTGAGCAGCTTAATTAATCGGACATCATCGATATTACCAAGCACCGAACCATCGGCATCAGTTTGACTCTTATCAAAAGACAGGTCGTCATACCATTGATTGATATCTTCTTCCCAGTCTTTTTCGACATATAAAGGGCGATCATTTTCATCAAGAAATGGGACACCATCAACATCTAATAACGGAACAAATTCACGCTCCAACGACTGTGAAGCATGTTGATCCTGCATGACACGACCAACGCCTCTTTTATTCGCTTCATCTACACTGAGCTCTTCAAGCATCGATTTTGGTAATTCACCACGATCTCGATATATAAACTTGAAGTACAGATCCATAAATTCTACAAATTTAGGATATTCCTCAAAGTAATGAGCGGGAACGACTTGTGAAGTCCCCAAATCACCTGTTATCATGCTATTCTCCGTTGATCTTTACGCTGACTTCTTCGATCTTAACAACTACATTCTGTCCGACTGAGACATTCTGATCAAAGCTATCACTTACAGCCTTAACCGACACCATACCATCAGCACGTACAACCGCATGAACTTGTAGAGCGGAAACCGTAACAACGCCCGACAAATAGTCAACAGAACCGAAGACAGTTTCGCTCTCCAATAGACCATTGCGATACATGAACATAGAACCCTTACCATCATCTTTAATCTCGATATGATCAGAGCCTTGGTCCATTGTGAAGCCACTTACCACAACACTTGAAGGTTTTATGGACTTATAAAACTTCAGCGTATCACTCTGGGGAGCCAGATCATTACCTAGGAATCGACGCTCGAATTCAACCGATATAACATTCTTGACTATAGAGTTATCAACACCGTTTATAAATTCACTCATCTTACCATTATCATACTCTTCACCAAACTCTTCCAGCTGTAATCTAGAGTACTCTGCGGCCTTGGAACGTATTTCCGAACGTAAGCCCGACGCGATGAAATTAGACTGAGTTGGGTTCCATTGAGCGTCGATATTTAGATTGATATAGTAATAGTCAACGTCAACAATACGAGCCAGAATAGATCCCACATTACGGTCTTCAATATATGATGTAAGTTCTGCTTTCTCTTGAGCCGATAAAGTTTCCTTATCATGTGGTTTAACAGCAACTACAATATAACCGTTTAGAGGTGGTGTGTTATCTTCTCCACCCCATGAATTAGCGATGGCTCTAGGAAATCTATCCTTCACTAGACCTTTATAGTCTCGGCTGGTAGTACCCACACCACCACTGGCAAATGCAATAGGAGCGTTGAACTTGATACTCTCTATACTTTCGCGTGTCGAACCAGAAGATGCCTTCTCTACCACAGTTACTTCAATACCGCCATAACCATTAATTGTTGAGGCCGCTTCAATGACACCAATACCATTAGCGGCTTCAGCATCGGTAACCATGTATTTTACATTAACGATATTGAGATCATCTGGCTTGTTGCTGAGCACGCCATCTCCAAACTCTACAGTATAAAGACCGTTTCGGTTCACTTCCATAAAGTAAAGATTATTGGTGCTTGCTAAATCAAATGCTGATCGATATAAAGCGTAAGCAGTCGTTGTACTGTCGGTTTCACTTGCACGAACATTGACAGTTAGCGTTTCGGTGTCCACATTTTCGTTACCTAAAACGTATGTGTCAATGGCATCACCAGCAACCGTATATGATTGATTTACCCAGCTACCTTGATGTATCTTTACATTTTCAAAATGGTAGTCATCATTCGCATCCTTGACGGTTGATATTACATCACCCAACACGGAAAAGAAATATGGCTTGCCGTCTTTATTACCGACAAAGCGAGTATTAGGCGTGATAGTTAATGTATTAGGTGAGTTAGCATCAGCAACCCTTACCTTGACATTAACGTACGCATAAGCTGATCTCATTGAGCTAGGAGTATAAGACAGGAACGCCGATCGTGAAGCCACATTCTCATACATCTCAGCGGTTTTGAAATATGCTTCATTGAATAACATGTTACCCATAAAGCCTTGCTGAACACCATGCGTAGCAAGAATCTTCATAATCGTGTTCAGGCCACTACCAGAGAAGTCATAATCTGAGAATTGAGGATCCGCTTGCATGTATTTGATTAATTTTTCTTTAAACTGATCATAATCAACATCAGATATAATCTTACCCTGTGTCATTATTGTCACCTTGTGATTTATTTTGATAACTGTATTTAGCTGATATATCTAACCCTCAATGCATCAGCAACCCTCTGATCTTTAGTTATGTCTGCCAATTCACATGCGAATATATGTTTCTGCTTCAGCCAAGCTTCATGAGATGTTTGGTTGTGAAATGTTATTGAGGTTTTGATCTGAAAAAGGGCAAAAGTCGTGTCCTATGTATTTTTTGATCTTATGGTTCAATTCAAATTCTTTTAATTAATTTCT
>CAKZLI010000059.1 GCA_937125395.1 uncultured Glaciecola sp. | reverse complement strand
CCTAACCCAAAATCTAAAAAAGAATTCGTCAGCATTTTAAGCTGGATATCTTTTGGCACGCCTAATTTTCTTCCAAGATGCACTATACGCAAACTAGCTAACAGCATAGTGGCATCACCTACTACAGGAATTAAGCCTATCAAAAAATCTAAGCCTACTCGGATCCCAATAAATGGGATCTTGACGGCCATATCTAAAATATTAGCAATATTTTGGGCGCGTAATAAAGGTTCAGGAGCTTGCATAATAATTCCTTTTAGACTGGCGCATCTAATGCTTTAGCTTCGGCGGCACGAACGCTAGTATCGGTTTCAATATCCCAGCCTTGTAAATTATCTTGTAGAAGTGAAAATAACATATCAATATGCGCATCATCCGAATTTAGGCATGGAATATACTGGTATGTTTCGCCACCATTTTCCATGAAATATTCCATGTTCTCCTCACCTATCTCTTCAATCGTTTCAAGGCAATCAGAGCTAAACCCAGGACAAATAACTTGCAGGGATTTGACCCCTTGAGCAGGTAATCCTTTCAACGTTTCATCAGTATAAGGCGTTAACCATTCCTCACGTCCAAAACGCGATTGGAATGTGGTCATGTATTCACTTTTATCTAAACCCAGTGATTCAGCGACTAACCTTGTCGTTTTGTGGCATTCACAATGATATGGGTCGCCATTTTTAAGATAGCGTTTTGGAATGCCATGGTAAGAAAAGACCAATTTATCCGTCCGCCCATGCGCTGCCCAATGCGCTTTTATGCTTTCGGCCAAACACGCAATATAGCGTGCATCATCATGATAATGCGAGATGAACCTTAAATCAGGTAACCAACGACGAGTCGTGAAATCTGCTGCCAAAGCATCAAATGTCGAGCCGGTGGTTGAGGCACAATACTGAGGATATAAAGGTAATACGACGACTTTGCGGGCACCTTGTTCAAGCAAAGCATTCATTGCATTTTCGACACTCGGCTGACCGTAACGCATGGCATAACCGACAATGTATTTACCTGGAGAATATGCATCAAATTTTGCTTGTAAAGCAGCCGCTTGGTTTTTGGTATGGGTCAGCAGTGGTGAGCCATCCTCAGTCCATACTGTTGCATAGGCTTCAGCGGAACGTTTGGGACGGATATTAAGAATAATTAAATTAAGAATACACCACCAAATTAACTTAGGCACTTCCACCACTCGAGGGTCAGATAAAAACTGTTTTAAATACGGTTTTAACGCCTGTTTAGTCGGTGCCTCTGGTGTACCTAAGTTACTGATCAGCACACCTATTTTATCGTTTTGGGCATGGGTGAACACGGTATTAGATGTGTACTTCATTAATATCTCTCAAACACTATAAAATTAAGTTAATGCGTCTTTTACGTCTTAGCCAATCATTTAGCTTACATAATGAGTAAATAAATATGACTTTTATGGTGTGTAATAGGTTGGCACGCCCCAGCCTACTGGTAATCCAAATAAAAACACCCATACGTAAAACAGCAATGTCCAACCAACGATAAAGACTAAGGTGTAGGGGATCATCATCGCTATCATCGAGCCCATACCGATGTTCTTTTTATATTTACTGGCCATTGCGAGTATCAGTCCAAAATAACTCATCATTGGGGATATCACGTTCGTCACCGAATCACCAATACGGTAGGCCGCTTGAATTACTTCAGGTGAATAACCCACTAACATCAGCATCGGCACAAAAATAGGGGCTGTTACCGCCCATTGAGCAGATGCACTACCTAATGATAAATTGACTAGTCCACACATTAAAATGAAGAGTAAAAAGATTTCAGGGCCATCTAAACCAACCGCTTGGATGGCAGCCGCCCCTTTAACCGCTAGCACAGTGCCAATATTGGTCCATTTAAAGAACGCAACAAATTGCGCCGCGAAAAAGACTAAAGTGATATATAACCCCATCGTACTCATGCTTTTCGCCATCGCATCAATGACATCACGATCATTTTTCATCGTACCGGCATAACGGCCGTAAACGAAACCTGGAATAGCAAAAGTCACAAAAATAAATGCCACAATAGATTTTAAGAACGGCGAGTTGGCTACTTCATTCGTTTCAGGATGTCGCAAAATCCCCCATTCAGGTACGATGGTTAACGAAATTAACCCCACTAATCCTAAAAAGGTCCAGCCCGCCATTTTCATTCCTTGGCGTTCTGCATCATTCGGTTTTTCAATCTTAGGCTTATCTAGTTTTTCAGGCGCATCATCGGGGTTATATACACCTAAACGCGGTTCAACTATATATTCTGTAACGGCATACCCCATTGCTGCAACAAAGAAAGTACTCACAGCCATAAAAATATGGTTAGCAGATGGGCTTACTAAATAGCCCGGAGCAATCATTTGTGCCGCTGGCTCAGTGATCCCGGCTAAAAGAGGATCAATGGTACCGATGAGTAAATTTGCAGAATAGCCCGCAGATACACCGGCAAATGCAGCCGCTATTCCTGCTAAAGGATGTCGGCCTAAGGAGTGAAATATCATCGCTGAGAGTGGGATCATCACGACATAACCAAGCTCTGATGCCGTATTAGATAAAATCCCCGCCAATACGACGATGAAAGTGACATGACGTGGTTTTGCACCAATAACCAATGAACGTAATACTGTGGATAATAAACCGCTGTGCTCAGCCACAGACACGCCAAGCAACGCAACTAATACCGTTCCTAAGGGCGCAAATCCAGTAAAGTTCGTCACTAAACCAGTCGTAATACGTGTAAATCCATCGACTGTCATTAATGAAATAACTTCAATCATCCCATCCGCTTCCCGACCTTTAGCACCCTCAGGTCTAGGATCAGCAACAGCCACATCAAAAAAACCTAAGATCCCACTAATAATGACAATTGCAACAGATAACAAGGCGAATAGGGTGACAGGGTGAGGAAGTAAATTACCTAAGAATTCAACACCATTGAGAAAACGACCAAACCAACCGTTCTGCTGAGGTTCTACCGAGGGTGATGTCGTTGGAGTGTGATTTGCCATAACGCGTTTTTCCTTCTTATTTTTATGGCGTTAGAATAGCACAAACCCCTTTAATAATCACTTAGTAAAGGGGTTTGTTAAATGTTGAGATTGACTTTTATAGTCTACTTACGCTCACCTGTCTGGCTGTTTAAGTAGTTAAAGAAATCTGAACTTGGGTCGACAATCAGCACGTCTTGCTTAGAGTTAAAGCTACTGCGATACGCATCCATAGAACGTAAAAAGCTGTAGAACTCAGGATTCTTCGAATAGGTATTTGCGTAGATGTTTGCAGCTTCTGCATCACCTTCACCACGCAATTGACGCGCATTACGTTCAGCATCGGCAAGCATTACGGTCACTCGTGCATCAATATCTGCTCGAATAATATCTGCTTGCTCTTGACCTTCTGAACGGTGTTCACGAGCAACGGCTGCACGTTCTGCACGCATTCGTTGGAAAATCGAGTTGGACACTTCAAGCGGTAAGTTGATTTGTTTAACACGCACATCAACAATCTCTATACCTAGCTCATCTGAACTACTTGAAGCCTGTTCCATGGCTTCATTCATTAACTCTGAACGCTCACCAGATACGATTTGAGGAATGGTACGAGTACCAAACTCAGAACGCAGACCATTGTTCACTTTTTGTTTAAGTAAAGCTTCTGCCTGTAAACGATTACCACCTGTAGAAAGATAGTAACGTTCAAAGTCATTAATGCGCCATTTAACATATGAATCGACAATTAAGTCTTTCTTTTCAGATGTCACGAAACGATCCGGTGCATCATCCAAAGTTTGTACACGTGCATCTAAGTGACGTACTGTATCGATAAACGGGACTTTAAAATACAAACCCGGTTCAAATACTTTCGTCACTGACTCACCATCTTTTTGGACTTTACCAAACTGAATGACAATCGCACGTGTCCCTTCTTGCACAACAAATAACGATCCCGACGCTAATACGCCTAAGATAACAATGATGGCTATAATAATATTCTTCATTACTTATCTCCCCTGTCTAGAGTTAGTTGAGCGAATGTTGCTAGTTGGGCTTGAGTTACCTTGACGGTCAGGTGTCGCTGCATTACGCAATCCATCTAACGCATTTTGGGTTGCATTCATTGGTAAACTGGTTGAAGAAGAAGCGTTTTGACGCTCCATGATTTTGTCCAAAGGGATATACATCATGCTGCCAGCACCACTTTGATTATCAACCATGATTTTGCTGGTATTACTAAACAACTCTTCCATTGTCTCAAGATAGATACGCTGACGTGTCACTTCAGGAGCCGCTTCATACTGTGGTAATAACTCTTCAAATCGAGCAATTTCACCTTGCGCTTCTAAATTAACACGTTGCTTGTAGGCCGTTGCTTCTTCACTCATACGATTGACTTGACCACGAGCGCGCGGTTCAATTTCACGTGCATACGCTTCCGCTTCACGGATAAAACGAATCTCATCTTCTTGTGCTGCTATAGCATCATCAAATGCATCTTTTACTTCTTCTGGCGGACGTGCGTCCTTGAAGTTCATATCGATGATTGATACGCCCATGTCATAAGGTTCGATGATTTGTTGCAACTCATCCCAAACATTCTGACGAGCTACTTCACGACCTGAAGTCAAGATATCATCCATTGCAGAGTGACCGACTACATATCGAATCGCACTATCAAGAGCTTGCGATAAGCTTTGCTCAGGATTAACTACCGAAAAAATAAATTTCTTAGGGTCAACTACTCGATATTGCATTTCCATTTGCACGCGGACTACGTTCTCATCTTGAGTCAGCATAGAGCCAGCTGAAGATTGGTCACGAATAGATTGCACATCAATCGGGATCACTCGGTCGATAAATGTTGGTTTCCATTGTAGACCAGGTTCAACTAGATTGTGATACTCGCCAAAACGCAGAACGACACCTCGCTCAGCTTCACGAATAGTATAAAAACCACTGATCACCCAAACAATGACCATAATACCTATAATCAATGAGATACCAATGCCACCTAGGTTCGATGTCATACCACCGCCAGAGTTGCCACCGCCAGATTTAGAGAACTTACCGAATAAATTCTTAAATACATCATCTAAATCAGGAGGACCTTTATCCTGGCCGCCTTTGTTTTTCCACGGGTCGTTTTTATTACCACCGGGCTCATTCCAAGCCATGTCTATACTCCGTCTAAATTAAAAATTCATTGTTTATACGATACTAAAACCAAAATGGCTTTATTTATCTGTTAAATAATCATCTTCTTGCTGTGGTGCAATGCCAGCATATTGACTTAATGCACCTTCATACCGTTTATCTAATTGGTACCAAACGGTCATCGGTAATCGAATTGCTGCAACCCAATTACCCGCATCATCATAATGTTGTTCGGTGATGCAATTATATTCATATAACACACTGCGTATTTTGCCGTCTGTTGCCGGAATATTCAAGGTCAGTATTTGCATCGTTTGTGCTAAACATTCAGTCAAGGCTATGTGTAATAAATCAACCCCGATGCCTTGCTGAGCTGAGAGCCATACACGGATCGGACGACCTTCATCATCGTAATCAATTCTTGGCTGCACGCCTTCCAAACGGTCTATCTTGTTACAGATTATTAATTGCGGAATATCGCCCGCATCAATCTCATTCAGAACATCATTCACTTGTCCCATGTTATCACCATATTGATCATCAGCATAATCAACCACATGCAATAACAAATCCGCTTCTTGGGTTTCTTGTAATGTTGCTTTGAAAGCAGCCACTAAATCATGCGGCAAATGCCGAATAAAACCAACAGTGTCAGCTAATATGGCAGCCCCCACATCGGGAAGTTCAATTTTTCGTAACGTCGGATCGAGGGTCGCAAATAATTGATCCGCCGCGTACACATTCGCATCCGTGATCGTATTAAACAATGTCGATTTACCCGCATTGGTATAGCCGACTAAAGATAATGTTGGGATCTCATTACGTTTACGTGCTCGGCGGCCTTGTTCACGTTGCTTTTGGACCTTCACTAAACGTCGTTGTATGGTTTTAATCCGTGCCCGAAGTAAACGTCTATCTGTTTCTAATTGGGTTTCACCTGGGCCACGTAAACCAATACCGCCTTTTTGACGCTCTAAATGCGTCCAACCACGAATTAATCGCGTGGCAATATGGCTTAGTTGCGCTAATTCAACTTGCAGTTTACCTTCATGGGTGCGTGCTCGTTGTGCAAATATATCGAGGATCAATCCAGTTCGGTCAAGTACTCGACATTGGCACAGCGCTTCAAGATTTCGTTCTTGCGAAGGAGAGAGAGAATGATTAAAAATAACGACATTAGCTTGATGCGCGCGCACTAACGCAGCAATTTCTTCAGCCTTACCAGAACCGACAAAATACTTAGCGTGAGGGGCGGCACGAGAACCGGTTAGCACATCAGCAACTGCAACGCCGGCTGATGTGACTAACATTTGTAATTCGTGAATATCTTCTTTGGTAGAGTCGTCAGCAAAGTCGATGTGAACTAGGATCGCCAGCTCACCGGCTTCGTAACGATCAAACAATGGAAATTATCTTAAAATGTATCACTTACTTGATATTACTCGCTTGGTGCGTCATCGCCTTGGGCCGGCATTTGAATCGCTCTTGAAGGCACTACAGTAGAAATTGCGTGCTTATACACCATTTGGCTAACTGTGTTTTTTAATAAAATAACAAATTGGTCAAATGATTCAACTTGCCCTTGTAATTTAATTCCATTTACTAGGTAGATGGAGACCGGAATACGCTCTTTACGCAGAGCATTCAAAAACGGGTCTTGCAGTGACTGCCCTTTAGCCATTTGATTTTCCTTTCATTTTTTATATTATTATTTTTACTTTCTGGAATTTAGAATACACAATTTAATTATGACTGTATAGATCTATAATAGATTAATTTTTAACCAACTTTAGTATGATACTTACGTTATCGCCTGCAAATGTATCCAACCAGACCACATCATCCCACCCTCGCAACCAGGTTATTTGACGTTTAGCCAGTTGTCGAGTTGCTATAATGCCTCGCTCCACCATTTCAGTATGAGTCAGTTGCCCATTTAGATGTTGCCACATCTGACGATAGCCAACACATCGAATTGCTGGAAGTTCCTCAACCAAATCGCCTCGACTGATCAGCTGTTCAACCTCAGCTTGAAAGCCTTGCTTGAGCATTTGCTTAAACCGCAGTGCAATTCGGTCATGCAATACAGAGCGATCTTCTGGCGCAATCGCAAATTGAGCAACGGTATAGGGTATTGGACCGCTTGATTGTTTTTGTAATTCAGACAGGGGCCGCCCTGATAACGCAAACACCTCGAGTGCGCGGGTGATTCGTTGCGGATCATTCGGGTGGATGCGTTCTGCACACACAGGGTCGATTTGTTGCAGTTGCGCATGTAATCCATCCCAACCAATATCTTGCGCACGCTCTTCTATATCCGCTCGCACACAAGGACTGCTTGCAGGTAAGACGGATAAACCTTTAACGAGCGCGTTGTAATACATCATGGTGCCACCCACCAAAACAGGCATCTTGCCTCTGGCAATGATATCGGCAATGAGTTGTTCTGCTGTCTTTCTAAATTCACTGACTGAATACGCCATACTTGGGTCAAGTATATCAATCAGATGATGAGGCACTAGTGCTAACTCTTCAGGGGTAGGTTTGGCGGTACCAATATCCATCTGTTTATATATCAATGCTGAATCCACACTGATAATTTCACAAGGAATGTGTTGCGCTAATTCAAGCGCTAATGCCGTTTTTCCGGATGCCGTCGGGCCCATGATAAAAATCACATCGGCAGGGTGATCAGGTGATGCAACGTGATACATATTATGTCGACTCTGATAACAGCTGAACAGCAGCACTATGTGCATATTGCTGAACAAATTTTAGTTGATCATCCACTGATTGTTGTGCAAACCAATGCAAGGCATGACGTCGAAGTGGTTCAAATTGCGATTCAATACTCGCAACCGCTTGGGCAATCGTCAACATCACACAGCGTTGCTGTTCGGACTGTACTATATCTAGTATAGTTAACAAATCAGGTAGTATGCGCGACCACGGTAATGCTCGTAACAAGCTTGGTACTTTTTTGAGTAGCCATTTTTGCTGATGTGTATGCCCAGTCGTGTAATCAAGCACAAAACCACACTCATTCAGGGTCGCTAAGCACTGCTTGCATTCGTCGTCAGTTAACGTCGTCGTCGCCGCCACCGGCAATAATAACGGTTGCTGTGTTTCGGATAATGCGCTTTGATATCCTAACCATGATGCAACCAATGCTTGGCTGCTGGCTAACCACACACCACTGAGTTGAATAAGAATATCATGATGTGCAACCGGTTCAGCTAATAGCATACATTGAGCATGCTGAGCAGATACTTGATGATAGATATCAGCTGCATCGCCGCTTGCTTCGGCAATCGTGCCATTGGCAGCGCTAGATTGCCCGGCGGTCGATTGCAATAAGCGCGTATAATTTGTGCTTGCTTGGGTCGATACCGGTGAACTTGTATTGTAGCTTCGATTGATACTGCCACTACTGCGAGATTGAGCATGACTAGATTCAGGCGCGGCTTGTAATGGCGTTATATAGTCGTGTTCAACAGTAAGATCGGCATAATCGACACCAGCAACATCACTAAAACTGGCATTCAGTGCTTCAACCAATGATTGATATAAAAAATCATGCACGATCCGACTATTCACAAACCGCACCTCATGCTTAGCAGGGTGAACATTGACATCAACTTCGTCATTGGGCACGTCAATAAAGACCACAAACCCCGGAAAATATTGATTATCAATTAATCCTTCATAAGCCTGCCGAACGGCGTGATTGATTAATTTATCACGCATCATGCGACCATTGACAAAGCTATATTGCACGTCATTTTGATTACGGTGGATCATGGGTTTGGTCAACCAACCCGATACGCGAGTACCTTGATAGCTCCGATCAACGTAGACACACTGCTCCGTAAATCCTTTTCCGCACACCGCATCCACACGTTGAGCCATACTCTGCTTAGGAAAATGACGAATAACTTTACCGTTATGTGTCAGCTTAAAGCCAATTTGACTATGCGCCAATGCAATACGTTTGATCAGCTCATCGATATGCGTGAATTCAGTTTTGTGAGTTTTTAAAAATTTGCGGCGCGCCGGTGTATTAAAAAATAAATCGACCACATCGACCGATGCACCTTCGGGATGTGCAGCAGGGTTCATCACAACATCCATATCGCGCCCTTCGGTGTGCACTTGCCATGCTTCACTTTGGCTTGCCGGCTTAGCTGTCAACGTCAACCGAGCCACCGAGCTTATACTGGCTAATGCCTCACCACGAAAACCTAAACTCCCAATATTCGATAAATCGTCAATCGAAGTGATTTTGCTGGTCGCATGACGGGATAACGCTAAGGCTAATTCATCTTTAACAATACCACTGCCGTTATCCGTAATAAGAATCCGTTTATGGCCACCTTGCTCAATACTAATATCGATTTTGGTAGCGCCTGCATCGATACTGTTTTCAACTAACTCTTTGACAATCGAAGCCGGTCTTTCGACGACTTCACCTGCCGCAATTTGGTTTGCCAGTTGCGCTGATAATACTTGAATGCTCACTGGCTTAACCTCGCGGAATAGTGAGTTTTTGATTGACTTTAAGCGTATCTCTTGTGAGTTTATTGGCGCGTTTAATCTTGTCGATGCTGGTGTCATAGCGCCGAGCGATTTTGAATAAAGACTCACCGGAACGGACGGTATGCTGTAAATCTGTGTTTTGCTCAAGCCTTGCCCATAAAGTGCCATTGGGTGGGTAGACTTTAAAGTAGTTTTTAAGGCCAACAAAGATTGAGTCAGCTAACTTTTGGCGGTACTTCGACCAGTTTAAATTCTTTTCCTCGGTCGGATTTGAGATAAACCCAACCTCGACTAAGATCGACGGAATATCCTGCGCTGTCAGCACGGCTAATGATGCATACTGACGTTCTTTTTTATGCATTTTGGTGACTTTTTTAAGTTCTTTAATGATGTAATCACTGGCTTCGTAGCTACTTTTACGCGCACCTTCTTTAGTCATATCCAAAATAGTTCTAACAAAGCCTAAATCTTCATCTGTCTGAGCAATAACCGTACTAGCTCCACTTAATAACTCTGATTGACGGGATTTATTCTCTAACAAACGGGCAAACTCGGTATTGGAACGCCGCTCATTAATCGTCCAAACAGACGCGCCTCGAGGTTGCGGTGTGTGAAATGCATCAGCGTGGATCGAAATTAAAATATCGGCTTTTTTCTCACGGGCAATTAACGGCCGTTGCGACGGCGATATATAATAGTCTTTTTGTCGCGTTAACACCGCGCGCATGCCTTTTTCAGCATTGATGCGTTGTTTGAGTTTATTGGCGATGGCCAGAGTAATGTGTTTTTCGTAAGTGCCTTGTGGTCCGACAGAACCAGGATCGCGCCCACCATGACCAGGATCAAGGACAATCACAATATCATCATCACGTTGGGTTTGACGTCCCGTTATGACCGTATCAAAAACCGGTTGAGGATCATTAAATTTGACCACGATATACGGACCATCTTTACGATTTTCGTTTCTTAGTTCATATTCAACCGCTTCGTTTAATTCAAACACAAATCGCGTGTCTTTACTGGTCTTGGGCGTTGAGTTGCGCACGCGTTGAATCAACTCATCAGGATCATTTGCTTGGTATTTAGCCTTGCCTTGGGCATTGCGTATATCCACCACCAAACGCGTCGGGTTACTCAACGTAAAATGACTCGCGCGGGCTTCTTTATTTAGTTTGATTAATGCCTGAGCCCCTGATTGTGGGTTACTCACCTGTAAACGTTGGATGGTCGCTTGAGCGAGTGCAACCTGACTCCAACTCATCATCATTAAGATTGTCCAGGCAATGGCAAGTGTTTTATAAGCGTGAGTGTGCATATCTTAGTCTACCCATTCCATTATCTGTTGCCCAATGGTCGTTAATCCTACCATGTGCAGGTGGCGTTGCGCATGATCTTGTGCATGTAAGCTTAGTTGTAAATGTAGATCCGCGGCTGGCAAAAATCCACTGCCATTTCCAGGCCATTCAACTAAACATAGATTGTCAGCATTGAAATAATCTCGGATCCCCATAAATTCTAACTCTTGTGGATCACCTAAACGATACAAATCAAAATGAAATACTTGTCTTCCTGCTATATTGTAAGGTTCAACGAGCGTATAGGTTGGACTCTTGACCGAGCCTACATGTCCTAGCGCCTGTAACAAGTACCGACTAAATGTGGTTTTACCCGCACCTAAATCTCCCTCCAAATAAATACAAACAGGGTGCTTTTGAAACACATGTTGCTGTAAAGCATTGGCAAGTCGAGTCGCCATTTGCTCAGTCGCTATTTCATTTTCAAGGTGACATGTTATCTGCATAAGACTCAGTTACTGTTAGTTGATTGAACGTTATATTGTTTAGGTTCTGCGCTTTGTGCAAGCATTGTATCAGCGCCAATACAATGGATGCAAACTAACGAACGTGATCGGCGCACTATAATTTTTGTGATAAACTACCACTGTTATTTTTTAACCAGACTGATGTGTCACATGTCCGACATTAATTCGATTGATTTAGTTCATCTTGCTCAAAATATAAAACAATGGGCCCACGCGCTTGGCTTTTCGCATGTCGGTATTACGGATGTCGATTTAACGCATGAGCAAGGGCATCTGCAAGCATGGCTAGACAAACATTATTATGGCGATATGCAGTATTTTCCGGAACGGGGCATGCTGCGCGCACAACCAGCTGAATTAGTGCCCGGCACTTTGCGTATTATTAGTGTGTCGATGGATTATCTTCCTCCGGATGCATCATTTGCTCGACATTTAGCAGATCCGAATCTCGGGTATGTTAGCCGCTATGCGCTAGGTCGTGATTATCATAAGGTCTTGCGCCAGCGCCTCAAACAACTGGGTAACCACATCAAAGCCGAATTTGCTGATACAGAATTTCGTCCTTTTGTCGATTCTGCGCCCATCCTAGAGCATGCTGTCGCAGCCAAAGCGGGGATCGGATTCACTGGCAAACACTCATTAACAATCAACCCGCAGACGGGTTCATGGTCATTTTTAGGTGAATTATTCATTAATTTACCCTTGCCTATCGATCAACCGATTACTGATAATTGTGGCACTTGCACCGCTTGTATGAGTATTTGCCCAACCAATGCGATTGTCGATCCCTACACGGTTGATGCACGTAAATGTATATCTTATCTAACGATTGAACACCACAGCGCCATTCCTGAAGAATATCGTCATGCCATAGGTAACCGGATCTATGGTTGTGATGATTGTCAGCTCGTTTGCCCTTATAATAAAGAAGCACCAATCACTCAAGAAAACGACTTTTATGCTCGCCCACAACTGCATGGAAATAGTTTATTGGCATTATTTGCATGGGATGAAAATGCATTTTTAAACCACACTGAAGGTTCAGCCATCCGTCGAATTGGCTATGTAAAATGGCAACGCAATATTTCCGTTGCGATAGGGAATGCCCCATACAGTGACGAACATAATACAACGCTGAGCAACAAGCTTGCGCAACTGACCTTATTGGTTAGCGCGTATCACGCCAATGATCAAGATCAGCAACAGCAACATGCCGACGCTTATGGATTTGCACGGCTCCCCTCAATAGCACAAGTGACTATGCTGATTGAACATTTACAGTGGGCTAAGCAACAACCACAACAGACACAGCCAACTTCAAATAGGCAACAAGCGCGCCTTGTTCGCAGCATACAAAAAGGGCTAGTGCGCGATGCCTAGCCCTGTACAAACGTTAATTGAAGTAACGTAATTATTTAGTTGATTGATGGTACTGCGCTGAGTATTTATGAACAGCATCAACAAATACACCCGCATTCTCTGGTGGTACATCCAAATGAATACCATGCCCTAAATTAAAGACATGACCAGAACCTTCTCCGTAACCGGCTAGGATTGTTTTTACTTCCTCTTCAATACGTGGGGCGGGTGCATATAACATAGAAGGGTCCATGTTACCTTGCAATGCCACTTTATCACCGACACGTAATTTGGCATCTGCAATATCAATGGTCCAATCTAAGCCGATTGCATCACACCCAGTATCTGCAATCGCTTCTAACCACATACCACCATTTTTGGTAAACAATGTAACGGGTACTTTGCGACCGTCATTTTCGCGGATCAAACCATCGACGATTTTATGCATGTATTGTAATGAAAATAACTGATAATCGCGTGGCGATAACACCCCACCCCATGTATCAAAAATCATCACTGATTGAGCACCTGCCAGAATCTGTGCATTCAAATAAGACACGACTGAATCTGCTACTTTATCTAATAATGAATGTAAGGTTTGCGGCTCGGCAAATGCCATTTTTTTGATTTTGGTAAACGCTTTACTCGAACCACCCTCAACCATGTAGGTCGCTAAAGTCCATGGACTACCCGAAAAACCAATCAATGGTACATCACCATTTAAGCCTTTGCGAATGGTACGAACTGCATTCATTACGTATTGTAACTCACCTTCTGGATCAGGATGGGGCAGGTTTATGACTTGTGTTGCATTGACAATAGGATTACTAAAACGCGGACCTTCGCCTTCTTCAAAATACAATCCTAAGCCCATCGCATCTGGGATCGTCAGGATATCAGAAAACAAAATAGCAGCATCTAAGTTAAACCGACGTAAAGGTTGCAGCGTGACTTCACATGCTAGTTCTGCATTTTTGCATAATGACATAAAATCACCCGCCACAGCGCGAGTCGCTTTATATTCTGGTAAATAGCGCCCTGCTTGACGCATCATCCATACCGGTGTGACATCAACGGGTTCTTTCGCTAAAGCGCGTAAATAACGATCATTTTTTAATGGTATGCTCATGGGTAAGGTATCCTTGTAAATCAGCGCGCATTCTAGCAAAAACCGTAGCCAGTGGCATTAGGAATTTTGTTTTAGTAATGTACAGGTATGGTCAATCAAATCACGAGCAATCGAAATGTGATCAGGAATATGCGGCAACGCATCAGGTCTATACCATTGTGCATCGAGGATTTCATGCCCATCAACCACAATATCCCCCCCCGCATACTCTGCGATAAATCCCATCATCAAGGAATGCGGAAACGGCCATGGTTGCGAACCAAAATATTGGATATTTTTGAGTTTGACACCCACTTCTTCAGCAACTTCACGGTGTACCGCTTGCTCTAAACTTTCACCACTTTCGACAAAACCAGCAAGTGTAGAATACATATTAGTCTTGGTATGACGACTGCCTTTTGCTAATAAAATATTAGTCCCATCGTGGATAGCGACTATGATACATGGTGAGACACGTGGGTAACTGCGATGCTGACAGGTATCACAATGCCGTGCCATTTCCCATTTAACTTGTCGTGTACTGCTACCGCATTGACCACAAAATTGATGCGTACGCAAAAACTGAGCGTACTGCCACGCTCGAGCAATATGTTGAAAGTCGATATTAATGCCAGATAGCATTACCTCTCGTAGAGACGCTAAGGTAATCTCCGTAGCGTCTACTTGTTCATGTCGAAGATCTAATAATAGCAGTGTCGCTTCAGTATCACGGTGCAGTTCCACGGCTTCGTCAGCGTACGCTTCAAGTCCTAACGAATTAATACACTGCGGTAAGCTAATTGAATCTTCAAGCGATTGAATACAAAGTAAATTTTGAGAAAAAATAATCCAATGGGTCTGTGCCATAAATTAAAAAACCATGATTTTTGAACATATTTTGAAGAATATCATAATCTAGGGTTTAACTACTCAGGCTTTTGCCGATATAATCAAAGTTATATGGATAAATTAATAGCTAAAGCCAAAGCGCACTGTGAAGACAGCGGCGCACGATTCACCCCTCTTAGAGAGGAGGTGTACCGTATTTTAATCAATCAAAATGTACCTATGGGTGCGTATGACTTGTTGGATTTGTTGCGTCAATCAAATGATTCCGCTAAACCAGCAACGATCTATCGCTCGTTAGACTTTTTACTTGATTTTGGGTTGATACATAAACTTGAATCAACCAATGCCTTTGTCGCCTGCCATCATTTTGGCTGTGCACATCCGGTACAGTTTTTGATATGTGATGATTGCGGCGATGTTGCCGAAATCCAATCTACGTCGATCCATAACGCATTATCGGCTCAAGCGACACAAATGGGATTTGTCGTCAAACAGCAAACCATAGAAGCACATGGTTCCTGTAAAGCTTGTTTAGACCCCAACAGTGGGAAGGAATAATTAATGAACGTTGATTTTGTGAATCCTTTTATTAACGGATTACTCAATACGCTATCCATGATGGCACAAACTGAACTTAGATCTGGCAAGCCAAAATTAAAAGATGATGAACTTGCTCGGGGTGATATATCCGGTGTTATCGGCATGGTCGGCCCACAAATTAAAGGTTCATTATCAATCACATTCGAAGAACCCCTTGCCTTGCATGTTATGCAACAAATGCTAGGTGAATCTGTCACTGAATTGAATGCTGATGTGACCGATATGGTGGGTGAAATTACCAATATGATCTGTGGTAGTGCCAAAAACGAATTATCCGATAAGGGCTATGAATTTAATATGGCAACTCCGGCTGTCATTACTGGCAAAAATCACACGATAAACCACTTAGTCGACGGCCCCAAGGTTATCCTCCCGTTTGATTGCAAACACGGACGTGCTTTTATTGAGATTTGTTTTAATAAATAACGTTTATGGCAAGAATTTTGTATAAATCACAAAATATTTCTTAGTGATTTATTTATTTTGATCTACAATTTTACTCTAACCAATCTATTTTTTATTTTACATAGGATGTAATTATGAATTTTTCGTTTAGAAAAACTCTCATTTCTTTAGCAACAATATCAGCTCTCACTCTTTCTCATTCTGCTGCTGCAGATCAATATAGCAACAAAGACGACACCAATTATAAAAAATGGGTCGGTGTCTTTGGTCAATATTATCATCCAGATGGTGACAAGCCTGATGAAATCGGTGGTGGATTCATGGAACATGGTGCTGCTTTTGGTGGTGAATTTGGTGTACGTTTCACGCCACGTTGGGCCATGCGTTTAGAAGCATCCAAGACAGGTGTGAATGCACAGACCAATGCCTTTGGTACTGATGCGGTGGATGGCACAAAATTTGCCGCCGATGCGTTATATTTTCAAGATGACGAACAAACATATTTATTCAGTGGTCTGCATCACGCTAACGATGATTTTGATGATTATTTATCAGTTGCCGTTGGTATTGGTAAACATTGGAATCTTGACGAAAGCACCCGTATTATCACTGAAGCAACGGCCTATCATGCGTTTGCAGATAGTTACAATGACTTTAGCTTAAAAATCGGTTTAGCATGGGTTTGGGGTCAAGTCGATGCGTCTGCAGCTGCACTGGATTCTGACCGTGATGGTGTTATCGACCGTTTAGATAATTGCTCTCGAACAGCGCCAGGTGTATCGGTCGATGCACGCGGTTGTAGCTTAGATACTGACAACGATGGGATTGCCAACTCTTTAGATAATTGTCCCAACTCAGCAAGAGGCGCAACGGTTAATGCCAGTGGTTGTGCTGCAAAAGACAGTGATAACGATGGTATCGTTGACTCAATGGATTTATGCATGAACACCCCTGCAGGCGATATTGTGACGACAACAGGTTGCTCGGTGATGGTGCAAGAACAAATCGAAGTAACACTTAGCGCGTTATTTGCTAATAACTCTTCGATTATCCAAAACCCCAGCGATGTTAAATTCGTTGAGTTTGCGGATTTCTTGAAACGCTATCCAGATGCAACAGGTATCATTGAAGGTCACACTTCATCGGTTGGTACTGATCAATACAATCAGTTCTTATCACAACGCCGTGCTGATGCAGTAAAAGCTTTACTAGTATCTCGTTATAATGCACCTGCTGAACGTATCAGCACAGTCGGTTATGGTGAAAAACGCTTACTTAACCCTGCAAATAATGCCGCTGCGCATCGTGAAAACCGTCGTATTATTGGTATTGTCAAAGCAGTAGTAGAAACTAACGCGAAGTAATTGTTACTATCAACCAAAACACATTAAAAAACCAAGAGTGGTGACGCTCTTGGTTTTTTTTGTATGTCGGCATAACTATCGGCTATTGATTACATGCCATTTAGAATTGACTAACAACCCTAATAATCATCCGAGCGTTCGGGCCCAGTATAATTATCAAAGCGTGAAAATTGCCCCTGAAACGCTAAGCGGCTTGTACCAATCGGACCGTTACGTTGTTTACCGATGATAATTTCTGATACACCCTTGTCTTCTGAGTTCTCGTTATATACTTCATCTCGATAAATAAACATGATCAAATCTGCATCTTGTTCTATTGAACCTGACTCACGTAAATCGGAGTTAATGGGTCGTTTATCTGCCCGTTGCTCCAAACTTCGATTAAGCTGTGATAAGGCAATAACTGGCACTTCTAGTTCTTTGGCTAAGGCTTTAAGTGAGCGGGATATCTCCGCAATTTCTAAGGTTCGATTATCACTTAATGATGGCACACGCATCAGCTGCAAATAATCGATCATGATCATGCTGATCCCACCTTTATCACGTGCTAATTTGCGCGCACGGGAACGCACATCCATGGGTGTTAGACCCGATGAATCATCGATAAACAGGTTATCTTTATCTTTTAGCATCGCCATAGTATTTGAAATCCGCGCCCAATCATCATCATCTAGTTGAGCGGTACGAATTTTGGTTTGATCAACACGACTCAATGACGCGAGCATCCGCATCATAAGCTGTTCGGAGGGCATCTCTAGGCTAAATACTAATACGGGTTTTTCTTCGAGCATCATTGCATTTTCGGCGAGGTTCATCGCAAATGTCGTTTTTCCCATCGATGGCCTAGCTGCAACAATAATCAAATCGCTGGGCTGCATGCCGGAGGTTTTTTTATCTAAATCAACAAATCCAGTCGATACACCGGTCACTGCTTTGTTGTTTTTGACCAGTTGCTCAAGACGATCAATGGTTTTGCCTAGTACCGATTCAACGTTTCGCGGACCTTCATTTTCTCCGGTGCGTTTTTCGGCAATTTCAAATACTTTACTCTCAGCCATATCCAGTACATCAGCACTGTCTCGCCCTTCAGGGTTGTAACCCACTTCAGCTATATCGTGCGCGACGCCAATCAGATCTCGAATAATGGCTCGCTCTTTGATTATCTTGGCATAGGAGACGACGTTTGCTGCACTTGGCGTATTTTTGGCCAGCTCTGCTAAATAAGCAAAACCACCGGCATCAGCAATCGTGTCATGCTGTTCTAAGTGTTCGGATACAGTGATCACATCGACCGGACTATTTTTGGCTAATAGGCTTAGGATCGCTTGATAGATAACTTGGTGAGAACGATTATAAAAATCAGATTCGAGAACAATCTCGGCAACTTTGTCCCAACTATCAGGTGCAATTAACATCGAGCCGAGTACGGATTGCTCGGCTTCAACAGAATGTGGCGGGATCTTTAGCTTCTCGATGGCATCATCGTTGTATGGGTTATTCTTTGTGCTGTTATCCGATTGCATTGCGCCGACCAAAATTGATAAGGGGCATTGATTATACTTGTTTATCCAGCATGCTCAATCAAAATTAGTTTACCGTGTTTTGAGTATTACCTGACCGCTAACTGTTTCGATATCGACCTTAGCATCACCTTCACCTGCTGTAAATTCCAACCATCGTGACGGCCCATACTCGTCTCTCTGCGTTTTATCGTCGGTGATTTTATTTGTAAATTGACCACCGGCATACCCTTCGACCATAAAACGCGCAGAGATAGCTGACTGAAATTCAAACGTCATATTGGCTGCTACGCTTGACGCAGAAACCTTACCATCAGATTGTAATGTCAATGATGCATTTACCGAACTATTAACAGTGTCTATATCAAGTTCTCGAACACGTTGTAATATCAGTTCTATATCCGCATTGACCGAACTTACACTAATATCTTGCGCATCACTCGTTAGCTTTAGTTCACCATTTACACTACTTAACTCGACTTCGCCTCGGCCTTCGTGAATCGCTTGTATCGTCCCATTAACTGTCTCTAATTCTAAATCACCCTGGATATTTACCGCATTGATCTTACCATTCACAGTGGTTAATCTGTGACGACCAGAGGTATCACTTACATTAATATTCCCGTTGACCACCTCTGCTGTGACCCCAAGCGAAATATTGGCAACGGTTAAGGTGCCATTGACCGCCTCATAATCTATTTCAGTTGTGAGCGGTACCATAATTACCAAATTGTCTTCGCCGCTGGATTTACTTGATTTATTGCCCCAAAACGAGATGTTGCTCTTATGTTCAACTTCAATTGTGATGTGCCGACCGCTGCGCTTAAACTCCCAACCAAGGGCATCTTCATTTATCGTTCCTGTTACTTTAACTTGGTTTTTATCCCACACTTTGATATCAATGGTACCATTGATATGTTCAATCGAAACAATGGGATTGGGCGCGCTATCTAAGGTTTTATCTACCTGGGTCTGCGCATGAGTGTAAGTGCTTACACACACTAATAAACAAATCATTATTGATATGGTTTTTTTCTGAATAGCTATATATGACATTTTCATTCGTTTTTCCTCTACACTTACACACGTTGCCATTTAGGCACATGTACGGTTTCAATCAGTTTGATTTGTTGTTGATAAATTGACTGTAATAATTGTAATAATGCTGGATTATTGGGGGCATTAAGTAATGCGGCTTTAACAGCATCAGCTGCTCGATCTAGCTCATTTAGTTGTTCTTGCCAGTTATCGGTTACCGCATTCGCATCGGCAAATTGCACTAACAATGCTTGTTTTTGAATTTGGTGGTCATGATTTAACGTCGCTAATACATTCGCGTTAGGTTGCTGCGGTTGAATTATTGCGGAACCCGTTAATTGCAGTACACTCATATAACCTAATACCGCGAATATACAAATACTTGCAGCAATGGCATACAACCCGTTGGATGATGTTGCAGGAGCAGCATGGTTAGTTATGTTATCTTCTATTCCACGCCATAAATCACGTTTTGGTTGGTGATCCGGTAATACATCAATCGCTTGCTGTAATTGTTGATCAGCCTCTAATCTCGGTTTAGACATGATTAATCCACTCCTGTATTAATATTTTGGCCCGATGAAATTGTGCTTTACTGGTACCGATAGCAATATTTAAAGTTTGAGCAATCTCAGCATGCCGTTGACCTTCAATAGCATGCAACACAAAGACTATCCGAGCTTGTTTGGGAAGGCGCATGATCAATGCGTCTAAACTGATACTTGCATCTTGTACTTCAGGTTCATGAACTGGGAAGTCTTCTTTGCTAAACACACGCTGTAACCATGAGGTCTGTTTACGCATATAGCTAATTGTAATATTGGAGGTCACCCGGTATAACCATGTACTGAATTTACTCTCACCCGAAAATTGTTGGATCTTTTGCCATAATTGAATAAAAACTTCTTGAGTGGCATCTTCTGCCATACCGTGATCGCCCGTCAAGCGATATGCTAAGCTATACACTTTATTGCAATGTCGTTTATACAATTGCTGATATGCCTGCATGTTGCCTGCCTGAACAGCATAAATTAACTCCTGCTCAGGAACCCCATCAAAAACCGGTTGAGCTTGATATACATGCACAGTCATTAAATGTTTAACATCCAGTAAGTAAGGGATTTATTTATCTTACTTACTTTGTCGTACCCGATATAGCAAAGGTTTAATTGAAGGCAAAAAAAAACACCGCCGAAGCGATGTTTTTATAGCAAAAAAGTAACCAGCGACAGATTATTCTGCAGCAATTACTATTTTAACCGTTGTTGTTACTTCTGCATGCAACTGTACGTCAATGTCGTACTCGCCAAGTTCACGTAAAGTACCAGTAGGTAATTTAACTTCAGACTTAACAAGAGCAACACCAGCAGCAGTGACTGCATCAGCGATATCACGAGTACCGATAGAACCGAATAATTTACCTTCGTCTCCAGCTGGTGCTGAGATAGTGACAGCTTCAAGCGCAGTTAGTTGGTCAGCACGGCCTTGAGCCACGCTTAAAACACCTGCGATTTTAGCTTCAAGTTCAGCACGACGTGCTTCAAACTTTTCAACGTTATCTTTGGTTGCAGGTACGCCTTTTCCTTGTGGGAATAAGAAGTTACGTGCATAACCAGCTTTTACTGATACCTGGTCGCCTAGGCCACCTAAGTTAGCTACTTTATCTAATAAGATGATATTCATTATAGATTCCTCAGCTTACTTGTGTGAATCAGTGTAAGGTAACAACGCTAAGAAACGCGAACGTTTGATAGCAGTTGATAACTGACGCTGGTACTTGGCACTGGTGCCAGTGATACGGCTAGGAACAATTTTGCCACTTTCAGTGACATAATTTTTCAATGTTGCAGTATCTTTATAATCAATCTCTACTACGCCTTCAGCTGAGAAGCGGCAGAATTTACGACGTCTAAAAAATCGAGCCATGTTCCGTCTCCTTATGCTTGTTCGTCAGATGCTTCATCAGCAACGGGTGCTGGTGCGGCGTCTTCACGTTTTGGTTGGCGTTCTTCACGACGTTCTTCTTTCTTCATTGGTGATTGCTCAGTTACGGCACCTTTAGTACGCATAATTAAGTTACGAAGAATAACATCGTTGAAACGGAAAGCATTTTCTAGCTCATCCAGTGCTGCTTGTGTTGCTTCAGCATTGATAAGTACATAGTGTGCTTTGTGTAATTTTTCGATTGGGTATGCCAACTGACGACGGCCCCAGTCTTCAAGACGAGTGATTGAACCACCATCTTGAGTAAGTATTCCAGAATATCTTTCGATCATTCCTGGAACTTGTTCACTCTGATCAGGGTGAACCATGAATACGATTTCGTAATGACGCATCGTTAATTCCTTACGGTTGTAGTCTCGACAGTACAGCCAACTGTATGGAGACAAGGAATAATAGTATGGCTGTAAGGGTCGCGTATATTACAGTAAATTGAAACTATTGCAACCATGCATAGCTGAATTTCATAAATACGGATTGCTCATTGCTCTGGAATCGTTGGGCAGCATCATCTTGATATGCCGCATCGGAATAGCCAACAAAAAATTTTGTTAACGGATTTAATTTATATGAATACAACAGTTGAATGCCTCGATCAGAATACTCAGCATTCACTTCATCCACATAATTCGCTGGATTACGCTGTATATCCGATAGCGCAACAATCACCCGCACAAACTGCTTGGCATCTATTTGATAGGTCAATCGCGTATTGAGTAAGGTTGCGGTATAGACTTTAGCCCCTTGTGCATCTAAGGTTTGATATTCGTATTCCAGCCCAATTCGAACATGATCACCGAGATCATATTTGATCCTCGATTCGCTTCTCAGTTCATCACCCAGTCGGTTATTACTAAAATCGATTTGCTTACCTTGACCAATAAACTGAAACAAGGACAGGTCGGCAGTTGGCTTACCAGAGACCACCAAACGAATAAAATCTTCATCAAACAATGTCGTTTTATCCGAAATGGCTAACATTGATTGAATGTTCATCGTATTTTGCCATCGCTGGGGAGCCTGTGAATTGGTATCTAAGTCAGATAATCCCATCGCTGCCACAAATTGCCTTACGCCGACCCGTTCTCGCACGACTCCACCTATATCAATTCGTGTATTGTGTTTGCCTTCTAATCGAAAATGTAATTCGGACTCTTCTTCAATTAGCTCACCGCGTGTATTTTTATGACGATCCCAATCACCACTGACCCGAAACGTATTAAACCATGAATCGGTGTAGCGCCAGATAATCCCCCCGCCTAGCACTGTTACATTTCTATCGGCACGAGACACAAACCCCAAATCGGCACGGAAATCACTCCCATTACGGTAATGTGACGCCCGCACAAAATAATCTTCTGTATCACGTGCATACTGCAATCGCAGGGCTTTGCCACTAAAGCTATCCTGCTTGAGTACCCTGAGCACATTTTCGTTTATATCAGTGAGGTCAGTGCAATCATTATCGCAAAGATCAAGGTACAAGTCGGTTGGATATTGGGTATCAGAACGCACATATTGCACTCGGATAGTGTCATTAGTGGTTGGCATATATTTGACATCGACACCATTAACGCAATTATGGTATTCATCTGCTTCACGTGCTGTGGTGATCGAACCAATAGAGAGACTCGTGTTAATGTCATATCGATATCGTGCTGCAAAGTTGTGCGAAGATTGGGTTAACGACGCAACGCTTGAGCGTAAATTTCCCGGTATCAAAAAGTTAGTACTTTGATCATTCGCAAAAAATACACCGAGTGAATGCGCCGCTTGTCGACCTGTTAGTTTTAAGCCGTAATCGGGTGCATTAATGTTACGCGTGTATACGAGATTGTAATTTGATGAAAAATAATCGGCATTTTCGACAAAAAAGGGTCTTTTCTCCGGAAAAAATAGCGCAAATGTACTATTTACAGATAGCTGTCCGGTGTCGGACTCTACTTGTGAAAAATCTGGGTTAAAGGTAGCTTGTAATGACACTTCTGGCGTGACACCCCATTTAACATCTAGGCTTAAGGCTTGATTGTCAGCATAATCCCATGCTTTGTCGGCATTATCTTCGATGTCTCGCGACCGCCCTTTCGCCGCTACAATTGTGGGCACGATCGCTAAGTTTTGTCCTTGTGTGGCTTGGGCAAAACCGTTGACTTTACCCATTTGACATAAATTACAAGCGTTATCGCGATCATACGTTAAATGTGAAATACGTTGCTCATCTTCGCGAGGATAAAAGCGTACAAACTCAACTCCCCAGGTTTTGTCACCAGCAGATTCATCAAAATTCATGATACTGAGTGGCAGCGCCATCTCGACGATATAACCGGTTGGCGTTATCTGTCCTTGAGATTGCCAAATCGCATTCCAGCTATCTGATTCATTGCCAGTCATTTCATTTTGAATTCCGTCGGATTGGATCCCAAACGGATTGACAAAAAATTGATAAGCTAATCGTGCATCATTAAAGGTATCTAACTTAATCCCAACCAAATCATCCCCCCAAATCAAGTCACGGTCTCGGTAAGATGCGCGAATTTGATTGGGTGCAGGATCGGCAGCAATAAAAGCTACATATAATGTTTCACCATCCTCAATAACATAAACTGTAGTGTGAACAGGTGCAGGTAGGTTGTTTTGTGGTCGAACGACATACTCTAATGCGAACTGTTTTGCGCCGCGCCATTCTTGTTGATTGAATTCACCATCAATGACAATGTTAAGATCATCATCATAAGGAATGGTAATATTATTAGCGACGACTGATGTGCTGCAAAAAACAAATAACAAATTTAATAATAAAACGATAACGCGCATAATTGTGCTCAGGACTTTAGACCGAGCGCATTATTTCATAAAGTGAGAGAATAAAGAACTTCCGTGTACAAACATCATTGTTTTAGGATCCGTATATACCACTTCAAGCCGTTCCGTTAACTTAGATTTCCTTGAGGTTTCAACATCCGTGTTGATTGACATCCAATGTTTTGACTGTGTTAGAGTATGAACTTAGAAAGCATCTATTCTCGCCAAATCCATACTTAACACTATACACACATTTGCCTTTTCATACTTTCACATACCCGACAATCGATTGCTCTAAACCGCCATATAGGTGAAAATAGTTGCATTTTTTTCAAAAAAAACGATGATGCATATAAACCTAATGTATCTATTAGTGAAAAGGTATTCAGTGAATTTTTGGCGAGTTGGATTATTTATTTTAAGTGTGTGGTCTGTGCAAGTTGTTGCTCACAGCCTTAACTCTTTGCATATCAATCAATATGGGATTGCTGATGGCCTCCCTGACTCGACCATTAATGCTATTGCACAGGATGGACTGGGATTTATTTGGTTTGGAACTGATGATGGATTGGTTCGTTTTGATGGTGTTAATTTTACCAAATTTAATCAATCTAATGGCTTAGAAAATCGAACTAGCCAAGTGACCCAGTTATTTGTCGATACAGAAAATAATCTATGGGTCACGTTTGATTGCAGTGTGCACGTCCTCCAACCAAACGAGCAACGATTTAAGTATGTATATGGTTTTGAAGACATTAACTCTATCAACAAAACCGCCTTTCAAATATCTCAAGTATCGCCACATATGTTGAGCATTCTTACGACTCAAGGTGTGTATCTGTTTAATCCGCAACAACCGATGCAAGCACCCACTATAATTAATACTATTGAGCCATTAAAAGCGACGTTAACAGCAAATAATAAATTGTTATTTGCATCTGACCGTGGATTTTATGCACTATCTAGCGACCGAAGTGAATTCATCCCTACTCAATTATTACCTAAGAACGCGATCATCACGCAAGTGCTCAACGCAAATAACAGGATTTATGTTGCGACGTCAAATCAAGGACTTTATGAACTCAATCAACAATTAGAAGTAACCGCTCACTACTCTACAACCTCAGCTATACCAATACGTGAAAATTACATCACCAGTCTCGCTGTCGATAATTCAGCGCGTATATGGGTCGGGTTTTATTCTCGTGGTGTGCAACTTTTGCAAGACAACGCTATCGTTAAACAAATACGATATGACCAAACCGATAGTCATTCATTGAGCAGTAATTTGATTAAACGGATTTTTGTCGCAGATAATGGCGATGTGTGGTTAGGCACTGAACGAGGTGGTATTAATCACTTTCGTAAAAATAGCGAGCAACTCTATCATCTGAAACACTCAGTATTAGAAAAATCGCCATTAAGTGGCAATGATGTCACAGCCATTGCAGCTGACAAATACCTTCGAGGATGGATTGCATCGAATATCGATGGTATTTCTGTATACAATCCCGTCACACAGTACAATGAAGTGATTGATAAGGCATTAGCGGGCTTAAAAATAGCAAAACTGCATATCGATGAACAATATACTTGGGTTTTGGATGAACAAGGACTCACCAAAATCGACATTGATCAACTCAGTGTCATCGCCACCTATACCACTGAGAATTCCGAGTTACCAGCAGGAAAATTAGTGGATTGGCTACCAATTGATGATGAGCATGCTTTGATAACTCACCGTGAAGACGGAATATCGTTATTCTCGTTAGCCGATTTGTCATTCACTCAGTTTACAACGAATAATTCGTCACTGATGACCAATCAATTTTCGCAAATGATTAAAATCAATAACATTAATTGGATCAGCTCTAACGTTGGACTGCATACCTTTGACCCTTTTACACGGGCTTTTACGCACTTTCTATTTACGCCTCAGCAAAATATCACCCAAGTGAACCACCTAACAACAAATAGACAAGGGCATATTGTGCTATCGACCAATAATGGTATGCATATTTTTGATCCCCTCAGCAAGCAATTCGTGCTAACTCAATTTCCGCACAAAATAATGATGATGAATATCCAGGCTACACTTGTATCTGACTCAGGCACATATTGGTCTACGCTCAAAAATGGCCTAATTGAGTATCGAGACAACATGGACAGTTTTGCTTGGTATACCCTGGCAGATGGCCTTCAAGGAAATGAGTTCAATGCTGGTGTTTCGTATAGAAACAGCAAAGGCAATTTTGTATTTTCAGGTCTCAATGGGATCACGGTACTCAATCCCAATGCATTATCAAAACCCCCTATCAAACTTAAAATCGCATCGTTAAAAGCCATATTTAAAGACGGCAGTACACAGTCATTTTATAATATACATGAACCCAAGCTAAGTTTTGAACGTGCAGTAGATGTGATTCAAATACGCTTAGGTGACACCAGCTTTACATCTCATACCAATAATCAGTTTGAGTATGTTGGTCCAGAGGGCATGACTGAATTCGATGGTTTCTCCTTTGCTTTTTCTCCGGAGCCTGGTAATCATCAAATTCAAATTATTAATCCTTCTAACAATACTAATTCAAGCTTAATTGATCCGCTTGTGTTGAGTGTTAAATATCCGATTCCTTTTTTGCAAACCGTTTACGCGTATGCATTGATTGCCGCTATTGGCATACTCGTCATTTACTTAAGCGTCTGGTATCGAACTCACCAAGTGAAGCAACAAGCCGAACAGCTTAAAATATTGGTCGATAAACGCACGGATGATTTACGTAAACAAACTGAAATTTCGCGCCAGCAAGCGCAGCAACTTGAGTCCATCGTCGCTGAAAAGGACACAATATTTGAAACGATTTCACATGAACTGCGCACTCCATTAACGCTAATACGTGGGCCTATTAATCAATTACGCAATTATTCTATGGAGCCTGAAGCACAGACGATGCTCAATATTCTTGTGCGCAATGCAGATAGACTCAATACGTTGGTCAAAAAAGTATTTGAATTATCTATCTCTGATCAATTGCCTGATACTTCAGCAAATAATGCTATCACCGATCTTGCCTTAGTGATAAAACAACAGGCTGTCATTTTTGAACCTTACCTAGAGCAAAAACAACAAACGTTTACTTATCCTGAATTTGCGCCTTTAAAATTACCAGTCCCGATGTATAACTTAGAGACCATCATCTCTAACCTACTGTCTAATGCGATAAAATATACGCCAGTGGGCGGACACATTGAGATTAAAATCGAAGTGGAGTCGCATTTTGTCAATATTCATGTGATTGATTCTGGTATTGGCATCAAACAAGATGAAATCAAAATGATTTTCAATCGATTTTATCGCTCTGCATCACAACATAGTGAAATGGAAGAAGGCACTGGTCTAGGTCTCGCCATCGTTGAACAGTTAGTCGACAAGGCTGAAGGTATTATTAAAGTAGACAGTAAACTTGAGGAAGGAACTCAGTTTACTGTGATATTGCCGAATACATTAGAGCAAAGTTATCGAGAAATTATTGTCAACGATGATCAGCCTTGCTTGCTTTGTATAGACGATAATCATGATATTTTGATGTACTTAGAAAACTTGTTCAGCGGAGATTATCAAGTGCATACCGCTAATACAGCGGTTGCAGGATTAACGATCGCTCAGGATATTCTGCCTGATCTGATTATCAGTGACATTATGATGCCTGAAATGGATGGTATCGAATTTTTGCAGCAACTAAAGAGTCAGCAGATTACCAATCATATTCCCGTCATATTATTAACAGCAAAGAACTCGCAGGAAGCCCGTATACAAGGTTTAGCAAGTGCAGCCAGTGATTACATTAATAAACCGTTCGAAGAGGAGGAGCTACGGTTGAAAACGCGCAACATCATTGCAGAACAAGAACTCATTCGTCGTCGCTACACATCAACGATCTCCGTGCCGGGTAAACCGATGACAGCTAATAGCGACACTCCCAATATTGAAGAGATAGAGCATAGTAATTTTATCGATTTACTCAACACGATTTTAGCCAAAGAATCCGTAGACCCGAATTTTGGGGTACAAGACCTGTCAGCTATCTCTGGTGTCAGTGATAGACAGTTATTACGTCGTATCAAAAGTGCCACCGGCATTGGAGTCAGTGAGTTTATTCGTAACTATCGCTTACATCGCGCGGCAGAGTTGCTTCTTTCCGGAGCATCTGCGTCATTAGCTGCGTATGAATCGGGTTTTACATCGCCGAG
Organism: uncultured Glaciecola sp.; assembly: GCA_937125395.1. GTDB lineage: Bacteria > Pseudomonadota > Gammaproteobacteria > Enterobacterales > Alteromonadaceae > Opacimonas. The sequence goes on along the minus strand of CAKZLI010000059.1, from coordinate 59,676 downwards.
TTACTTTAGTACCAGTTTCAAGAAACTATTTGGTATTACGCCTAAACAGTTTACACAACGCCAAAAAATTGAAGACATTGTACTAAAAAATCAAGCGTAAAATAGATACAAAAATATATAAAAACTGTCAATTTTCTTTAACAAAATTGTCATATTCAACCCATATACTTCCCATGAGTTTAATCATTAACCTGTGGAAGCGAATATGAAAAAGTTATTAATTTCGGCATCAATTGTATCAGTTACATTGTCCTCAATATTATTTACAAATATGGCGCATGCTTCACGTGATTACATCAGTGTAGTGGGCTCATCTACAGTTTATCCATTTTCAACCGTCGTTGCTGAACGGTTTGGCAAATCAACCCAATTTAAAACACCAAAAGTAGAATCAACCGGCTCGGGTGGTGGATTGAAACTATTTTGCCAAGGTGTCGGCATCCAATTTCCAGACATTACTAATGCGTCTCGCCGCATCAAAGCCTCCGAATTAACATTGTGTCAAGATAATGGGGTCACCGGTGTAGTTGAGGTCTTAATTGGATTCGACGGTATTGTATTAGGGAATTCTAATCAAGCTGAGCAAATGACGATTACCCTTAAAGAATTATTTTTGGCGCTGGGCAAAAAAGTACCAAACCCTGACGGTTCTCAAACCCTAGTGACCAACCCCTACACAACCTGGGACCAAATCAATCCGAGCTTTCCTAATCACAAAATCGAAGTATTAGGGCCACCTCCTACATCAGGCACCCGCGATGCCTTTTCTGAACTGGCATTGGAGGGCGGCTGTAAAAAAATAGACTGGATTGCCGACATCAACGCACAATCAAAAGCTGCAAGTAAGAGCGGTAATAAAGCCTTAGCGAATGACCTGAAATATGAGTTTAAATCAATCTGTCACAGTGTTCGCGATGACGGTGCATTTATCGAGGCCGGTGAAAACGATAATTTAATTGTACAAAAACTCAATGCAAACCCCAATGCATTAGGCATCTTTGGATTTAGTTTCTTAGATCAAAACTCCGACACAATTCAAGGTACTAAAATAAATGGTTTTGAACCCAGTTTTGATTTCATCGCAGACGGTTCATACCCGGTCTCACGCCCATTATATTTTTATGTCAAAAAAGACCATGTAGGTGTTGTACCTGGTATTGCAGAATTTTTAGCAGAATTTATTAGCAATAAAGCGTCTGGACAAGAAGGGTATCTTGCTGATAAAGGAATGATCCCTTTGAATTCAACGCTTCGCAAGCAAGTCAAAGCAGATGTGAAGATGTTAAAGCCACTAGCACTCTAGTTTTGCTAGGGGTGCAATTGTTTAATTCGATTGTGCAAATGATAGAGACAATATGAATACATCAATGTTATTAGTCATTGCCATCATAATGATGGCAATGGCATTTTTTTTAGGTCGTAAACGGGCTATTACTGTTGCCGGCGGAAACCATGGCATCCGTAACTTAAATTCATTGCCAGGGTATTACGGTACCCTCTCAGCTTTGTGGTGCGGTATTCCAAGCTTACTTATCCTAGCACTATGGGTCATATTTGATGATTACATTATCATACAAATTATTATCCAAGAACTGCCGACAAGTTCGCAGGCATTGTCTGAGTCCGAACTAGGACTGTTGCTCAATACCGTGGCAAATATTGCGCTAAACAACAGCTCCACATTAGTAGCTGAACCCTTCATTATAGAGGCAGCTGATCGACTCAATGGATTAAAATCAATAAGCCAAATGGCCCTTAGTGTCGTGATACTTTGTGTAGCGATGGGCTTGGCATTATTTTCATGGCTGCGGGTAAATACCCAATTAAAAGCCCGTGTAAAAGTCGAAAACGTGTTTAAAATCGTATTATTGCTATGCGCCAGCATTGCAGTGTTCACAACAGCTGGGATTGTATTCTCAGTCATCTTTGAATCGATTAAATTCTTTCAAAGTGTACCGTTTTTTGATTTTGTCTTTGGTCTACAATGGAGTCCACAAATGGCAATCAGAGCAGATCAAATTGGGGGCTCTGGCGCATTTGGCGCTGTGCCATTGTTCGCCGGAACAATGCTTATCTCGGTGATCGCCATGATTATTGCAGTCCCTGCCGGTTTAATGGCTGCTATTTACTTGTCAGAATATGCTTCGCCCAAAGTAAGAACTATCGTCAAACCTGCATTAGAGGTACTCGCAGGTGTCCCTACTGTCGTATATGGTTTTTTTGCGGCATTAACCGTTGCACCATATTTACGTGACACTGGCAGCATGTTTGGATTGAGTGTGTCATCCGAAAGTGCACTAGCAGCAGGATTAGTGATGGGAGTGATGATCATTCCATTCATTTCCTCACTGTCTGATGATGTGATCAATGCGGTACCTCAATCTCTGCGCGATGGTTCGCTTGGCTTAGGGGCTACTCACTCAGAAACCATTAAACAAGTTATTATCCCTGCGGCATTACCAGGAATAGTCGGTGGTATTTTATTAGCAGTCTCTCGCGCCATTGGCGAAACAATGATCGTGGTAATGGCGGCTGGCTTAGCAGCCAATTTGACCGCAAACCCTCTGGAATCTGTAACAACAGTAACCGTACAAATTGTCACATTGTTAGTTGGCGACCAAGAGTTTAATAGCCCTAAAACATTGTCGGCGTTTGCGCTTGGGTTGATGCTGTTTCTGATCACCTTAGCACTCAATAGTATTGCCTTAATGGTAGTCAAAAAATATCGCGAACAGTACGAGTAAACAACATGACAAACTTATCTTCACAACCAGCAGCAAATGCACAAACACCAAGTACAATGGACTTAGTGAATAAGAATTTAGCCAAGCGTTACAGAGCTGAAAAACGCTTTAAGGCGTATGGTATTGCTGCTATTTTATTTGGATTAGCCTGTTTGGTTATTTTATTCACAGACATTGTGAGTAAAGGCCACTCTGCTTTTTTACAAACATATGTGTATCTTGAGGTGACTTATGACGCCGATACATTAGAGATTGATGATATCAATAATCCACAGCAAATAGCGATAGCTGATTATTCCGCGTTGGTAAAAGCATCGTTGCGCCAACAATTTACCGATGCCAAAAGCCGCAAAGAGCGCCGTAATCTATATGGACTTGTAAGTAATGGTGCTAGTTTCACCCTGCGTGAATCTCTAGAAGATAACCCGGCGTTACTTAATCAAACGGTAGGAGTATGGCTACTGGCTGATGATGATGTCGACACTTATTACAAAAGCCGAGGCGATGATAAAGCCGATGCCTTTGTGGGTAGATTAGTGCCCAAGCAAGTGGCATGGATTGAAACATGGATTACCAATCAACAGATTAAAAAACGCTTTAATACTACGTTTTTTACTTCAGGAGATTCACGTGAGCCGGAGCAAGCAGGCATCTTAGGTGCAATGGCAGGTTCACTTTTCACCTTATTGGTCACGATTATATTGTCATTTCCAATCGGCGTGGCAGCAGCAGTCTATCTTGAAGAGTACGCACCCAAAAATAAATTAACGGACTTCATTGAAGTCAATATTAATAATCTTGCGGCGGTTCCTTCAATTATATTCGGGTTGCTTGGATTAGCTATTTTTATTGGTTATTTTGAAATGCATCGTTCATTACCACTCGTTGGTGGACTGGTATTGTCATTAATGACGTTACCGACCATTATTATTTCAAGTCGCGCTGCGATTAAATCTGTGCCTCCGTCAATCCGTGATGCCGCGCTGGGTTTAGGTGCTTCAAAAATGCAAGTAATATTACATCATGTACTGCCACTTTCAATGCCTGGCATGTTGACTGGTGCGATTATTGGTTTTGCTCAAGCATTAGGTGAAACCGCACCGCTGTTAATGATCGGCATGGTGGCATTTATTGTCGACATACCGGGCGGTATATCAGACCCTTCAACCGTATTACCAGTACAGATTTTCCTTTGGTCAGACAGTCCAGAGCGTGCGTTTATTGAACGTACATCGGCGGCGATTATGGTGCTACTCGCGTTTTTAATAACAATGAATACTTTTGCAATATTGCTACGTAATCGCCTTGAGCGACGTTGGTAAATAGGAGAATAATAATGAACGAAAACGATCCTCAAATATCTCAAGACATCACTAATTTAATTACTGTCGGAAATGCTTTTTCTGAACATGCAAAAATGTCGATGCGTAACGTCAATGTATTTTATGCTGATAAGCAAGCGATCCATGATGTCAGTTTAGATATTGGTAAAAATGAAGTCGTCGCGATGATTGGGCCTTCAGGTTGTGGTAAATCTACTTTTTTACGATGCATGAATCGTATGAATGACACGATTGATTCGTGTCGTATTGAGGGCGATTTTCGACTCGAGGAGGATGATATTTATCATCCCAATCAAGATGTAGTGGCACTGCGCGCAAGAGTCGGTATTGTGTTTCAAAAGCCCAATCCGTTTCCTAAGTCTATCTATGATAACGTCGCCTATGGCCCCAAGGTTCATGGGTTAGCGTCGAGCAAGACGGATTTAGATGAAATTGTAGAAACAAGCTTGGTCAGAGCCGGTCTGTGGAATGAAGTGAAAGATCGATTAACCGCAGCTGGAACAGGTCTATCTGGTGGTCAACAGCAACGTTTATGTATCGCTCGAACGATTGCGGTTGGTCCAGAAGTTATTTTGATGGATGAACCCTGTTCTGCACTTGATCCTATCGCTACTGCAAAAATTGAAGAACTAATTGCTGAACTAAGCCAGAACTTCACCATTGCTATAGTGACCCACTCAATGCAGCAAGCAGCTCGGGTATCACAGCGCACTGCTTATTTTCATATGGGCAAATTAATCGAAGTGAATGACACCAAAAAGGTATTTACTAACCCTGAGCATGAATTAACAGAAGCCTATATAACGGGTCGTTTTGGTTAAATTAACCACACTACTAATTAACGTAATGACCTAAGCTTATAATGGCACAGAAGGAATATACCGTGGATAACACAAATCTAGATAAACATATCTCACAAAGCTTTAACGAAGAGTTAGAAACAATCAAAAACCAAGTTCTTGCAATGGGCGAAGTGGTTGAACAACAAATTGCGGATGCAGTCGAGTCAATCGTCAACGTTGATAAAGAGTTGGCAAAAAAAGTAGTCGCGATTGAAGACGATGTCAATGTGCGTGAAGTGCGTTTAGATGAACTGTGTGTCGAAGTGTTGGCATGTCGACAACCAGCAGCAGGTGATTTACGCATGATTTTGTCAGCGACAAATATCATTCGTGATCTTGAACATATTGGGGATGAAGCCGAAAAAGTAGCAAAAATGTCCCTCACATTAGCTAAAAAAGGGGCTGCACCGGGTGGTTATGAAGAAGTTAGGCACATGGGTGAGCTAGTGCATACGATGCTAAACTCAGTCTTAGACGCATTTAATCGCCTTGACGTTACACAAGCACTGGCAGTCGCAAAAGCGGATAAAAAGGTCGACCGTGAATTTAAAAGTGCAATGCGTGTGATCGTGACTTATATGATGGAAGATCCAAGGTCTATCAAAAGAGCAATGAATATCATCACTGCATTACGTGCACTAGAAAGAATGGGGAACCATAGCCGTAGCATTGCCGAACATATTATTTATTTGGTTAAAGGCTTAGATGTGCGACATACATCTATTAAAGAAATAGCGAGCAAACTGGGGCAATAGTCTAATAGTTAATGAGAGATGTTTTCTTGAACTAAAAAAAGGGTTAGGCAACACCCTAACCCTTTTACAGATTTCATTTAACTACGCCTTTAAATTGGCATTTTATAACGGTTCAGGGAATGCCGTTAAATCGGCCGCATCTTTATTCCACAATGCCCCAACACCAGAGGGTTCCCAAAGATCGGCAGCACCATTAGGGAAGTTTTTAGTGCCTCTTGGGTTATTAATACCGTCAACTGTATAGTCAACACTACCCATAGTAAAAATAGTTTCTGCAACACCATCACCTAATTGGTCGACAGGGCTACCAAAACCATCATAAGTTGAACCATCATCCAACATTTCTAAGTAACTGTTATCAAAAAATAAAGTTAGACTACGACTTCTTAGTCCAACATCAGACTTGATAACTCTACTAATCCCGCCACTACTTATCTGATTAGCTATACTACCGACTAAACTTGAGCCCGTTTTCATATATATTTGATTAACTATGACGCTATTACTCACATTATCATCGTTATACAAGGCTCCATTAGTATCAACATAACTGCCTACTAAGTTTCCATTATTATTAACGTAGCTCGAACCTGTTAAATAATTATGTATTAACTTGCCAGTACTTTTATTACCCAAATAACCGTTAAGAGTAATGTAGCTGTTTTGAATAGTACCATAATTAGATCCTTGACCAAGTGACATATCGGAACGCTCAATCACAGTCTCATTATCAAAACTATAACTTTGTGTCAGTTTGACATTAATAAAGCTCGCTTTGCTGCTATGTAAATTAAATGCCCCATTACCAGCACCCGTTGATCGCACAATAACAACACTATTGGCATTTCCTGCGAGCACACTGTTATAAAAATTAACATTCGTATCTTTTTCTAACATTAAAGAAGTGCCTGCGCTTACTGTAACATTGCGTAACTGCACTGCTTGTGTAATGCCCGAGACCTCGTACCCGACTATATAGACCACACCGTCATCATTTATATTACTGTTATCAATGGTCTTTCCGGTAATATTACCCATCATTGGAAAATTAGTTTTATCAAGCGAGTCATAGCCATAACGCACTTCATCACCGTCATTGACACCATCACCATCACTATCCGCGAGAAATGGGTCTGTTGAGTAACTGTCTTCATCCGTATCACTTAAGCCGTCGTTGTCATCATCTTGGTCGACATTATCGCTTAACCCGTCCATATCGTTATCAGTAGCCCCTACAGGGAAAGAGCTATTATCTAAAGGATTAAATATGCCACCATATGTTGGGTCAGACTCCCAATCCTCTTGCAAGTCACTGTATCCATCATTATCGTTGTCATAATCCAGGTAGTCAGGTACGCCATCTTCATCCCAATCGGCATTATACAAATCATAACCGGATATAATTGGATACAAATGCGTATTTTTTTCTATGTTAGGGCTATAACCTGATTGCAGCGCAATAGTATCTAAATCAGTGCTTCCCCAATAGTTATAAGCAATATCTAACAGCTTGGCACTAACTGTTGAGTCTGTATCAAGTTGACTATAGTGCATGGTTAAACGAGTATTATCACCTGTTAAGGACACTGTAGAATTAACTAACTGGCTATCCGTTAGTCGCAATGAATTGCTACCTGTAATGCTACTGTCAGTAAAGCGGCTATTTTTAATCTCTGCGGCTCGATAAGCTTTGGCTTGATTAAAGACACTGCTATCGATGCTACCATTTTGAAAATCAAAGTAACCATTATTAAAGGTTGTGTTAACCGCTTGGTCAACTCTTGCAATATATTGATTAATTTCACGAGGCTCTTTAGTATATAAATCTAAAGCGTTAAACACAGTATTATTAGTGTTCCTAATACGTGCTGTAGAGTAGTAATAAACACCATAACTATATTCGTTATAGTTACTGTTTTTTAATGTGCTTATGGCAAAGCTCGAATTATTACCATAAAAACTGTTAATCACACTATGATCAAACGTTACGGGCACTGGGTTATAACGTCTATCACCGACATTAGTGTAGTTTTTATACACTTCTATATAATTTAACTCTGTATGAATAAATTCACTGGCCGTGTTATTTCCTATGTCATAAATAATCGCTGATTGACCACCATTTTCACCTGTACTGGTATTGTATAATGGGTCAGTAGATATCTTAACTACAGCATCACTCGTACCATAGGCCATAATATTCCCTTGCACCATAATATGACGTTTAGCACCGTTAAATTCAATTTCAGCTCCTGGCATTAAACTCAATGTTGCAGAGGCTTTCACCAACATATTTGCTGTAATAATATAAGGCGAGCGTGATGCTAACCAAATTTGATTATTAGCTATAACGCCACCATTAATTTCTGTACCACCGGCATTGTTCATCGATGCCATTGCAGTTACTGAACGGCTTTGGTCGCTTTCAACCCCGTTTTCGTCTAACCAAGTCACACGATAATGATATGCTTGGTCGTTATAAACACTGTCATCAACATAATAGGGTGTTTCAGCTGATATAGTATCAATCAAACCAAAGGTGTTTGAGTCGATGCTACGGTATATACGGTAACCGGATGCTTCTGCCTGTGTTGTCCATACTAGGCCAATTTCTTCATCTCCCGCAGACGAACTAAGCCCAGCTAAACTTGGATTAGCCAATAAACCTGAACTACTTATAGTCGTTACAGTAGTAACGCCATCATCGGTTATTATGGAGAAGTACAGATTTTGTCCGGCGGTTGCAGATAGCTCAATACTGTGGTTCAGGGCTTCAGTAGATGATACATCCAAAGATTGATCTAAATTATCCGCGCTGCTGCCATAGTTTACAGTAGCCATTACTGGCTCGTTGGTAGCAAAACTTATGATTAACTTGCCTTCGTTCGATTGTACTAACAAATCACTTATCGTTGGTGAAGTGGCAATATCCATAGTAGTCATACTAGTAATAGTGTCAGTATTTACTGCTCTATCGACAAATGTTGCGGTTGCTACTGCATTAATATCTTCTGCAGAGTTGATTAGGTAATCTGTTTCATATATACCATCGTCTGCAACCATGTCGCCGTTTGTACCATCATCATATAATGGTAAATCAGTAAACAAACCCGGTATAGACACCGTTGCCATGCCACCAGCTTCATTTGCCGTTAGCGCCATGTGCAATGTATCACCTAAACTATTCACGTTAGATAAGGTTAAACTTGTTAATGATACAGTGGTGTCAAGCGTGATAGTGCTAATGGCTTGAGTGAGCGCATTGCCATTCTCATCTGTAAAATCTATCTTTACCGTTTTTTCACCATCACCGCCACTCAAGGTTATCGTTTGGGATGTATTGAAACTTTGTGAGACTGAGGCGATGTTATCTTCTGTAATCACCATATTCGTCGCATTGGCATTCGTAATTGCTAAATCAACCTCAGCTGAATTGGTATAAAGTGCTCCCTCGTTAATATACACAAAACTGTTACGCACTCTCGTTAAAGGTAAGTTATGTTCAGTAGTACCCATATCAAGTGTTAAGAGCCGCGTTACCGTCTCCCAACTACCATTGGGGTAAGTCACAGCAAAACGGTAATCACCTAGAGGTAGGTCTTTAAAGATAAAGTCACCGGCTGCGCTAGGATTGATAATAGTTGTTTGGCCATTTTTATTAGCCGTAATCGTCGCTTGGGTATAGTCTGAAGCTTCGTCAATAACGACCACACCACTTACACTGGCGGTTAACTGTGCCATATTAAGCAAGCCTAGGGAGGTATCTTGTAGCGCGGATACCGAATAAGATCGATCTTTTGTAATGGTTTGCATATGTGCTTTGGTAAAGCGAATACCCGCAGTGTAATCACGAGCTGGTAACCGAATTGACCAATTACCCTCCGCATCTGTCGTGGTACTCAAAGAAGTATCGATCACGCTAACAGTTACGCCGGAATGGTTTGTAAACCCAACAAGTTTAATTTGTCCGGACAAGGTTCCCATTGTGGTTGACGGATCTTTATCGGCAAAGGTATTCGGACTGTTCATATCCCACCATGCACCCACATCTTCAGGTGACCAAATATTAGCAGTAGCTAGATAGGGCTTAAAGATTACGTCAGGATAGTTAGCTGTAGCACGAGGGTTTCTGATACCATCAACCGTATAATCACTTTCATTGAGTGTAAATATCGTTTCAGCGACACCATCTCCAATTTGGTCAGCAGGCTCACCATAGCCGGTGTACGCATCATTACCGTTTTGGCCTTGAATAAAGGTATTGTCAAATAATGCATTAACCGTCGTTGAAGTTAATTTAATATCTGAATTAATAACTGTGTTTGCTTGTTCTGAATGCAAGCTACTAATAACAGCATTGGAAATGGTACCGTTAGTTTGCTGATATACCCTTGAACCGACATAAACACTAGATAACTCCCCACTATTATAAACGTCTCTCCATTGATCAATTAGAGAAATATAACTATTAATTACAGAGCCATCATTTTGATTATAAAAATAATTTCCACTAACATAACTACGACTTATTAGATGATTATTATAAAAAGGACCATTGTTATTTTGAATAACGCTATAGCTCATAACACCACTGTTATTTAACTGATTCACATTTATATCAATGTGATCAATTACAGAGCCACGATTAAATGAGGTAGAAATAGCGCCTTTAATATTAGCGTAACTTAATGTGGTATTGTTTAAATATAAACTACCATTACCTGCCCCGGTTGAACGGATAGTAATGACATTAGCCGCATCACCGATAATATAACTATCATTGAAATACACAGTGGTGTCTTTTTCAATCATTAATGACGTACCAGGGGCAACCGTCACATTGGTTAAGTTAACCGGAGTAACAGATGTATAACTCATCATGTCATTAGTTTGCTCTTCGCCAGCTAAATAGACGGCACCTTGGCTATTCACGTTAGAGTTATCTATGGTTTTACCAATGATGTTACCCATTAATGGAAAGTTAGCTTTATCTAAGGGATTGTACGCGTAATTAACTTCATTGCCGTCGTTTACACCATCACCATCACTGTCAGCTAAAAACTTATCAGTTAGCCGAATGCTCTCTTCTGTATCAATTAAGCCGTCGTTATCATCATCTAAATCGTCAGCATCTGATAAACCATCCATATCGTTATCTTTAGCCGTTGTTGGATGCGAATCAGCATCTAGTGGATTATATATGCTGCCATACAAAGGATCTGACTCCCAATCTTCTTGCAAGTCACTATAACCGTCGTTGTCATTATCGTAATCGAGATAATCAGGGATCGTATCACCATCCCAATCAGCCAGGTATAAGTCACTGCTGGTAATTATCGGATATAAATGGGTGTTTTTACTTTGATCTGGGCTGTAACCTGTTTTATTGGTAATTTCTGTCAGGTCGGTTGTATCCCAATAGTTGTGTGACACGTCTAAGCGTTTAGCAGCAACCGTTGATAGAGTATCAATGACACTGTAGTGAAGCACTAACTTAGTATTATCACCGGATAAATTAATCTGTGTATTAACTAAGGTGTTGTTAGTAGCATTTAACGAAGAGTACCCTAAAACTTTACTATTAGTCAGCGTACTATTATTAATTGTATTAACAGAGTTTATTTCACTATCAAAAAATTCACTGTCATCTATTGCGCCATTATCCATATAAAGTGAAATACGATTAAATATAGAATTAGAAATATTACGAATAAATAAGCCATTTAAGTAATTGGTACTAGGCATACCGCCTATGGCATCAAAATCTGCACTGGTTGCAGTAATATTGTTAGCACTGTTAATTTTAGCTGAGTTTGAATTACCTCCGTTGCCCCAGCCCGACAATGTTATATCAGTATTGTTTGCTGATTGAATATAGAAATCAGAGTTACCGCCATTACTAAAGATATTAAGACTGCCGTCATTAAGTTGCAGTGGGACTATATAATTTTGTCTGTCATAGCTGTTTTCATAGTCGTAGTACGCTTTAATATAATTAAATTCAGTGTGGTTAAATACACTGGGAGTATTGTTACCCTGTTCATAAATAATCGCATTCGAATAATTATTACTGTTGGTATCATCCGCTCCAAAAGCACTAATTTTTACTGTCATATTCTCTTGCCCTAATGCCAACATTGAGCCGGCTAAGGTAATACCGACATTAGCATTGGCAAACGCCACTTCAGTGCCGGCTAACAATAATAATTCAATATCTTTTTTTACTTTAATATTGGCAGAAATATTATAAGGAGAACGTGATTTTAACCAAACTGTGTTGGTATCAATCAACCCGCCCGCTATCTCAGTAGGTCCTGCGAGTGTGACCAATGGAGTTACCGAAACAGTATCACTGTTTTCACTTTCATTATTGTCAGCATCAACAGCGGTAATATAGTACTGAAACTGGGTAGCGTTTGTTGCTAAAGTATCAATATAAAAACGCTCTATAATCAATGCATCTGCATTGACCAAAGTAAATATATTACCGCCATCATTTGACCGATAAATACGATAACCTGCCGCTTGTTCATTTGAGCTCCAAATAAGTCCTACTTCATTACTTCCTGGATATGCAGCTAAATCTTCAACAGGTGCGGGCGCCAGTTTGCCTTGCCCTGTTAGTTCTGTTTTATTATTAGCGCTGTCAGCTACCGACAATTGATAATAAGTAAGGCTATTGGCAGATAGCCCATCTAGTTGCACAGTGTGGCTTTTAGTTAGATTACTGCTAAGCACGATAGTATTGGCGAGGTTTGCAAGACTATCGCCATATAAAATAGTTGCCGTTGCTGGCTCATCCGTAGTGAACGTTATAGTCATTTCACCAGCAACAATATTAGAACTATTGATTAAGTTTTTTATGGTCGGTGCGGTGTTTAATACCAAATTTGTATCCGATACAGTGCTTGCAATATTGCCCGCCAAATCAGTTATTGTGGCATTTACAGGTGCGTTGATATCGATTGGTGTATCAATATAAAAATCACGCTCATAGATACCATCATTTGCAGTTTGATCACCACCAAAACCATTATCTAATAAAGGGAGCGCTTCAACAACACCTGGAATAGTCGCTGTAACGGTTGCGCCGAGCTCTTGAGCCAAACTCAAAGACAAATGCAGTATATCACCACGAGTATTTGCACCACTTTGGTTGAAGTAAGCCACATTTAAGAAAGTATCTAGCTGAATAGTGTCACTAACTGATGAAAGTTCAACGCCATTAATGTCTTTAAAATATACTGTTACAGTCTTTAGGCCATTGCCAATAGACAAGGTATAATTATAGTCATTTTGCAACGCTAACCAGCCAGTGTCATTAATACCATCAACGATTTTCATTTCTACAGCATCAGTATTTCCGATAGCCAGGGCTATTTGCTGTTCATTAGTATATTCTGCTCCGTCGTTAATAACTAAAAAGCTCTGACGTAAATTAACATTGTCGAGTTGATAACTATCTTGCGCATTAGTTAAATCTACATTAACGACATTTGATTCCCATCCACTGTCACTACAGGTCGTTGATAGCTGATATTCGCCCAAAGGCAACGCTTGCTCAATAGTATTCTCTGAGCTTACTTGTAAATTACCTGAAAATCCTAACGCGTCGCCGCTTAGTCCCAATGCTGTTACAACCAAATCACCCGAACAAGTATTCACTGCATCAACATTAAAAGTAATTTGTGCATTATTCTGAATAAGAAGCGCAGAAGTTACAGTAAACTCACCATTTTCAATAATAGTCAAAGTAGACGCATTGATAAGTTCACTGTAATAAGGTTTTGTATAACTTAAGCCCTGACTATAGTTCCTTAAAGGTAATTTAAGGCTCCATTTGCCTGTACTGTCTGTGAAAGTAGAATAGTCTGTTCCTATTAAGGTTACCATTATGCCAGAGTGATCAATACGATTATCTAAAGACACCTGTCCTGTAACGACTCCAACTAATGCTTCCAAGTTGATTACATAGCCCAACTCAACACTATTTTCAGAAATGACAATCCCAAGCGCCTGAGATTGAAAACCTGCTTTAGCAACTTGCAATTGGTAGTTGCCAGGCTCGACTCCATTAAACGCAAACGAACCATCAAGTGCAGTTAACTCAGTAAGGCCGGTACCGGATAAAGTAACGGTCACACCGCTATGATCATCACGTTGCTCTCCGGTATTAACAACGCCACTAAAAACGAAGGGAGTAAGAATAATATTTTCTAATACTGTTGTTTCACCCTGTACAATACTTATTTCAATTTCCTCAGTAGAGTATCCGTCAGTACTCGCTAAAACAGTATATGAACCTATTGGTTGGTCGGAGAAAATAAAATCACCATTATTATCAGATAGTGTAGTTTGCCCTGTTTCAAAGATAACAAGGTTTACGTTGGCTAATGCAACGTCATTATTATCAATTACTTTGCCAGAAATATTCCCATTCAAACTTCCAATTACAATAGTGTCTACAATAGTCGATGTGCCAACTGTCACATCTATCGCAAGGTTTTGTGATTGATGATTTGCTTCGGTGAAATTCAACGAATAATTACCGGCTGTTAACCCATTTATAATATAAGAACCATCCTTCGATGTGATTGCCTCTTGGTCTGTCCCTTCAACAGACACGATAATACCAGCATGGTCTAATGAGTTTTCTCTTTCAGCGAATTTCACGTAACCTGCGATACTCCCTGTATTCGCTTTTCTAGGTGTTACCGGAATTGAATCTACAATCACCGTTTCATTTTTAACGACAGTTACAGCCTCGCTTTTCACGCTGTCGAGGATATTCGCAACAACGATAAAACGGTAACCCTCGCCTACAGGTAGAGCATTAAAAGTAAAAGTACCACTCGCGTTAGTTAAAGTAGAATAAACACTATCATCAGCAGCACGAGCAAAAACAATAATGTTACTCAAATCATCTATGCTATCTGAAAAAAGCTGGCCTACCGCTGAGCCTTTTTGATTGTTTAATTCGGCCGTACCGAGATCCGTCACTAAACCAGAAACAACGTTAAAGGCAATGTATTTACCTACGTAATCACTACGATTAATTGTTAAATGATAATCACCTGCTGGTAAATTTGTAAACTCAACAACACCATCCTCTAATGTTGTTTTTTGTTCCGCAATTTCGAGGACTTCAACTATTGCGTTATCGAGCAATAAACCGGTTAACAGCTCTGCGATTTGCATTGTCACACCACCCGTTGCTGATTGGCTTGATAATGGAATATCTTGTGTTTTGGTTTCACCCGATTCAACAGAAATATTATCTATTTTTGCACCAGTGCCGTTGGCACTATTTGTCATTACTATTGAATAATCTGCACCAGCGGGCACAATTACTTCGTAATTTCCTGATTCGTCGACGACAGCTTCGACAGGTTGAGTAAGTAATCCCTCAGTGTCTTCACTTTGTCTATCTACGTTGGCTGCAATAGGTGATGGTGTAATTAGTACTGTTGCATTGCTTGCAAGCAACTCATCTCTTCTTAGTTTTTGTTTGTTGCTTGTTTTAGACGCTCTTAATATATTGCTAACATTGCCTTTTATTTTTGCCGCCGCATAAGAAATTTGTTCTATTTGATCTCCAGCTGGAAAGCACACAGTCGCCGATTGTGTTATTTCATCTAAGTTTAATTGTTCATCAAAATTAATGTCTAATCCAACATTAATATGAATGCCACTATTGGAGCATATGTTTCCGGCAGGTTCATTAACTACATTAATTAAGCTGTCCGAACCATTTAAACCGTCTGTGCCGTTTGAGCCATTACATACAACATCTATGTTATCTACTTCTGATGGCTCGAGCGTGCTGTTATTGTTATCATCAATACCGGTTTTAATTTCAACTCCGCCACTTAAACAATTATCAACTGTATCTATTAACCTGTAAGCCATAACCACAGAAGAGTTCGGTGCGTTAGTTTCAGATGAATTATCTGCAGATGTAGAAGTGTCCAGATCACCATTATTCGTTGGTGTACTTACTGCTGGTGGCACCGCAACAGGTGGAGGAGTATTTGACTGTGAAGGCTCATTGTTTCCGCTGCCACCACCACATGCTAGAAGTGATAAAGCAAAAAAACTGGAGAATATAAATTTAAATACAAGGTGAAATTTATTGGACGACATGTTAATTCCATTTAAACTAATTATAAAAATTAATATAACAGAACAAATATTCTTATCAAGCATTCAAGAAAATAATATATATAACTAAGAAATATTCTTACTTAACGTTAATAATAAAATAAATACCAATTCAATAAGATTTTTTCTTACGAAATATTCTTACTATTCAATAATTTTAATATACTTTGAAATCGCTTATATTACGCATTCATTTCGAAATTAAAAATCAGAAAAAATGATTCTCATATCGACTGTCAAACCTTTATGGCACTGTGCCTTAACATTGATAAATAATTAAAAATCTCCAACATATTATATAAATAGAATAAGGTGTTTATGTTTAAGTTTGTTTTAATCGTTCTTCTTTTCTCATTCTCTTCTTTTTCGGGTGCACAAGTCATTAATTTTAATGATTTGCTGATGAAAAAAGATCTCATTATGGCTTTACCAGAAGATATTAAAGATTACATTAGAATAGGCCCAATTAATTGGACTTATGAGAAGAATGTTGATGATTTTACCGATGACGAAAAGCATTTTGCAATGGTTTTGTCTGAGGATTTAAAAGGTTTTATTCAGGTTGTCTGCTTACCTGAGCGTGTTTTTAAAGTGAGAGTGTCTACAGGCGCATTTATTGGCGAATCTGCAACCGGCCATATACAGTATCGAGTAGATAAAAAAATGGCTGTTAAATCAAAAATGTTAACAGCTGAAACTGGGCTATACTTCAATGATATGGGTCACGAATTCATACAAGATATCATGGCTGGAAAAAAGAAAGTTTTGGTACAACTAACCGATTATTCTAACCGAACCACTAAATCATCATTTTCATTACAAGATGCAAGATCAACAATTAAAAAAGTATTCGATGCATGCAAATGAAGAATGAGTTGTCATTAGTATATTGACATCGAAACTACCAGCTTATCTTCATCGCCTTACCCAATCAAAATCGAATGAATCAATACCGGTTCTGAAATAAAAAAAGCCCCGAACATTTCTGCTCAGGGCTCTTAGAATAATGGTGCCTCGACCCGGGATCGAACCAGGGACACGCGGATTTTCAATCCGCTGCTCTACCAACTGAGCTATCGAGGCAACTTGACAAAAATGCAATGCACTTCGTAAGTAGGGGCGTATTAAACGGATTTTTGGCCTTCAAGTCAACTGTTTTTATGCATTTAATTACTATTTGTTTAGTTAACGCACAAAACGATGCTTTTTTGCCTCAAATCAAGCCTCTCAGACAGCTTTTTATTTAGCCGGAGGAGTATATCCTTCGATATCTGGTTCTTTTCCTTCAAATAAATAGCCATTCATCTGCTCTTCGAGGAATTTACGTGCCTCAGGCTCCATCATGTTTAATTTATTCTCATTAATGAGCATGGTTTGTTTCTTTTGCCAGTCCGTCCAAGCTTCTTTTGAAATAGAATCAAAGATACGCTTGCCTAACTCGCCAGGATACAGTTGAAAATCTAAGCCATCAGCTTCTTTATCTAAACGAACACAATGAACGGTTCTGCCCATGTCGGTTTTCCTTATACAATTAAAAATACTACAGCATCGTCTGTAGTTGGTTAAATACGGTTATCGCAGGTTTACATAACCCAATATTAGCAGGTTCACGAAAATCTACCCATTGTGCCTCAGTCGTATCCAATGACTGGATGTGTGACTCTGCTACAACATCAGCATGCGCTAGCGTATTTGCGAGCGGTTGTAGATATACTACCACAGGTTGGATATGCAAATGAAAATGACTGAACGTATGTTTAAAACTCGCTAATGCCTGATAGTGCTCCACCTGATAGGTTTGCTCTGCAAATTGCATAGTTGGACGGACATCACAATCAAGCGGCTCCGGGAGCGCCTGCTCATTATCCGTAAACTCACCAGCGAACCACCATAGTCCTCCCCATATGCCCTCAGCAGGACGTTTTTGCATCCACACTCTGTCATGTAGCATCGGGATTAATATCGTGGTGTGCTTGCTTGGAATGGATTTTTTGGGCTTTTTGTGAGGCAGCTCAGCTTGCCTGCCACTGGCATTCGCTAAACATTCATGCTGTAACGGACAATCATCACATTTTGGTTTGCTGCGGGTACACAAAGTCGCGCCTAAATCCATCATCACTTGAGTATAATCAGCGATGCGCTCTTTGGGCGTTAATTGATCTGCATACTCCCATAACTGATTTTCAACTTGTTTAGTCCCTGTCCACCCCTCCACTGCAAAAAAACGCGCCAATACCCGTTTGACATTGCCATCGAGTATTGGATGGATCTGATGCTCAGCGATGGACAGTATTGCACCGGCTGTAGAGCGCCCGATACCCGGTAACGCTATCACGTCCTCAATCTGCAAGGGAAAAACCCCTGCGTGTTCTTGCTGTATCATCTGTGCAGCTTTATGCAGATTGCGCGCACGAGCATAGTAGCCTAGTCCCGTCCAATGATGTAAGACCGATTCTTGTGGCGCATCAGCAAGTGCTTCAATCGTAGGAAACGATTGCATAAACCGTTCAAAATACGGAATCACTGTAGAGACTTGAGTTTGTTGCAGCATGATCTCCGACACCCATACCGAGTACGCACTGATATGTTGTTGCCACGGCAAATGTTTGCGACCATGCAGATCGAACCAAGCCAGCGCCGTTTGCGCAAAATCAAATGCCATCGTTATCATCACCTTTAGAATAAAAACAGTATGTTAGCGTATTTACACAAAATAAAAACCCCGAGAAGTTTTACATTCCACACACAACACAGGATAATACGCACAATTAAGATATTCAGAGCATTTTTATGGCCCGTTTCCAAAATTTAGCCGAGGCACAAGCCGCTGGCGTATATATTTCCAAAATCAAAAGTTTCGTCAAACGCGAAGGTCGCCTCACGACGGCTCAAGCTAGAGCACTTGAAGATAATTGGCCAACAATGGGCTTGACCGTTGACATGGGGCGTTTAAATTTAGCTGAGGTATTTGGTAATACTAATCCTGTGATACTTGAGATTGGCTTTGGTATGGGCAAATCATTAGTCGAAATGGCCCAACAGTCCCCACAATTGAATTTTATTGGTATAGAAGTTCACCGTCCAGGTGTGGGGGCTTGCTTAGCCGATGCCCAAGCCGCAGAGATCACCAATCTTCGTGTATTTGAACATGATGCGATTGAGGTATTAGAGCATTGTATTGCTGATGGCGCATTGACTCGCTTACAGTTATTTTTCCCAGATCCATGGCACAAGAAAAAACATCACAAACGTAGAATTGTGCAACCCGAGTTTGTGCAACGAGTTCACAGTAAGCTTGCCCCAGGCGGTCAACTGCACATGGCAACTGATTGGCAGCCCTACGCTGAATATATGCTAGAGGTGATGCAAGCACAGCCTAACTTTAACAACACCAGTGCTAGCAATGATTATGTTGCTCGCCCTGAGTATCGTCCGATCACCAAATTTGAAGTCCGCGGACAAAAATTAGGTCACGGTGTCTGGGACTTAATCTTTGGTGCAAATACATAATGCTTAGCTCAGAAAGTCAGGTCGTCCTGCGTAATCAAGAATATTTTCAATCCGGTAATGTTATCGTCGTTAACCCTAACGATGCTGAGGTGTTTAATGAACTCGGTAGTAACGTCTCTGGATTTCACCAATTTTATGATATCTACGAGCAAGCCTATGCCGCTGATTTTACTCGGCATGAGTTCAACACACACCTTGCCCAACCAGATAATTTGTATGACAGTGCGATTGTTTACATGCCAAAGGTCAAAGCGCATTTAAGTATGATATTAGCGAACCTTGCCAGTGTCGTGCGCCCGCAAGGACAAATTTTTATTGTTGGGCATAACAAAAGCGGTATCAAAAGCTGCGTAAAACACCTTGAGCAAGTCTGTGATACGGTCAACAAAGTCGATTCAGCCAAACATTGCGGTCTGTTTGTTGGTTCAGTCAAAGCCAACGCAAAGACATTTGTATTAGATGACTTTATTACCACCAAAACCTATCAATTAAATTCAGTTACGTGGCAAGTTGTTGGTTTACCGAGTGTCTTTTCACAAGATGCGCTTGATCCGGGTACAGAGTTATTGATCAGCAGTTTACCAAGTGAGTTAAAAGGCAATATCTTAGATTTTGCTTGTGGCGCAGGGGTGATTGCCGGTTACATTGGTGCCAAACACGCACAACGCACTGAACAAGGTGAAACGCAAAGCTGGTTACATCTTGTATTAAGCGATATCAATGCGTTAAGTCTGTATTGTGCCCAGCGCACATTGCACTTAAACAACCTCCAGGGTGACGTGATTGCCAGTAACGGATTAACTAATGTGGAAGGTAAATTTAGTCATATCATTACCAATCCTCCGTTCCACACTGGTGTCAATACCGATTATTCAATTGCCTATGGCTTTCTTGCTCAAGCTGCGGAGCATTTGCTAGAACAAGGTCAATTAACGTTAGTCGCTAATAGCTTCCTAAATTATGCCGATAATCTGGAAGAACATGTTGGTCCTTGTCACAAGTTAACCAACACCAACAAATTTGCGGTTTATAGCGCAACCAAAGCCAGAAAAAAACACTCATGAAAATTGCATTCATCGTCTCTGAAGTCGAAGATATCATTAAAACAGGTGGACTAGCCGATGTCGCCAAAGCATTGCCTCTAGCCTATTCCGCCTCAGGCCATGATGTTGTTATTGTCATGCCTGCATATCAGCAAGTAATTAATGATTTGGGATTGGTAGAACAAGGCGAATTCGTCAGTTCAGGACAAACCTTTACCCGTTATGTCTATCAGCTTGGCACGGTAACAGTCTTGCTTGCGGGTCATTCAAGCTTTAATCGAGCTGGTCTGTACGCTGAGAATAACATCGCGTATAGCGATAATGGTCAACGTTTTGGTTTGTTTAGTGCCGCGGTGATTGATTTGTTGCAAGCGGCTGATTTTCGTCCTGATATTATGCATTGCAATGACTGGCATACTGGTCTTGTCCCATTTTTTGTTAAGCATAACCAAGCGCAATTTAGCGAAGGTTTTTATGCACAAACCAAAACGGTACTCACTATTCACAACGCCGCGTTTCAAGGTGCATTTGAATTAGATCAGATCCCGATGATCCAGCCCTATCATGATGCACTCCATCTTGATGTGAATCCGCACATTAATATGATGAAGATCGGTATTGCACACGCTGATAAAATAACAGCGGTGAGTCCAACATATGCACAAGAAATCTTGACGGATTTAGGTGGGCATGGGTTGCACCTAGTGTTACAAAATCGTTCATCTGATCTTAAGGGCATCCTCAACGGTTGTGATTACAGCCAATGGGATCCAAGCAATGATCCATTGATCCCAGCACATTATTCAGTCGATGATTTGTCCGGTAAAGCACAGTGCAAACAAGCATTACAGATAGCGTCGGGATTTGCCGATAGCCCAGCCACACCTCTTATTGGCATGGTATGTCGACTGACTGCACAAAAAGGCTTTGCCTACATACTTCCCATCTTAGCGGATTTAATGCAGCATAATTTACAACTCACCATCGTCGGAACGGGCGATCCTTATGTGTGCCAGCAATTAGCGGATTTGAGTCTCGTCCATCCAACCAAGTTTAAATTTATTCACGGTTTTGAACCAAAATTAGCCCATTTAGTTGAAGCAGGTGCTGATTTCTTTTTAATGCCCTCAGAGTTTGAACCATGTGGTCTTAACCAAATGTACTCGCTTGCTTATGGGACTTTGCCGATAGTCCGTAATGTGGGGGGGTTAAGTGACACCGTTATCGGGCTGGATCAAAATCCACAAGCGGCAACCGGCTTTGTTTTTTCAACTCCCCAACCTAATGCCCTACTCGTCTGTATTCGCCGCGCGTTGTTGTTGTATATTGAACAACCTGAACGTTTTTTGGCTATGCAAAAACGTGCAATGTTAACTAAATTTACGTGGGATAAAGCGGCGAATGAATTTACCGCTTTATTTAAAAGTGCCCTAAACGCTCGATAGTAATAACAGTATTCAGTCAAAATAAAACGCGTCAAGCACCATTTCATCAATGTATATATACTTGTGTATTTTTTAGATTATTCTGATAAACTCTTAAATAATTAAAACAATAAATCTTTCGTAAAAATAAGTAAATAATCATGCAAACGCCAAATATCCTAATTGTTGAAGATGAAGTAGTCACTCGTACAACGCTAAAAAGCCTTTTTGAAGCTGAAGGATACAATGTATTTGAGGCTGAAGACGGCCAGCAAATGCACGACTTTTTCCAAAACAACAACATTAATCTCGTCATTATGGACATCAATCTACCCGGCAAAAACGGATTGATCTTGGCACGTGAAGTACGTGACCGTAAAAATGTTGGTTTAATCTTCTTAACGGGTCGTGATAACGATGTCGATCGCATTCTTGGCTTAGAAATCGGTGCCGATGATTATCTTACTAAACCATTTAATCCTCGCGAATTAACTATCCGCGCGCGTAATTTATTAACACGTACGTCAAATGCGAACGATGATGAAGATTTACCAAGTCGAGTCAGCTTTAATGGTTGGACATTAGATGGCGATAGTCGCAGTCTTATCTCTCCATCTAGTAAAGAGTTCCGTTTACCGCGTAGTGAATTCCGTGCATTGCATTTGTTCCTCAATAATCCAGGTAAGATTTTGACTCGTGAGCAACTGATCATGGAAATGACAGGTCGTGAGCTGCGTCCGAATGACCGTACGGTTGATGTGACTATTCGACGTATCCGTAAGCATTTTGAGTCTGAATTAGGTGAGTTAGAGTTGATTGTTACTATTCACGGTGAAGGTTACCGTTTTTGTGGTAGCGTAGACGCTTAATTCGTTTCGTTATTTACACCTGTAAATACTCCGAACAAGTAACATGTACAAGACGGTCAATGGCCAACTAAGTACCCATAAAAAAGCCACCTCACGGTGGCTTTTTTGTTGCTACACATTTAAGTATTTACCTAAATGCTAGCTTGTTCACTAATTTATGAAGCGTTAGTTGAGCGCTGACCATTTGATGCATTGTTTGCGCCATTAGAACGATTACGTGTTCTGTTTCTAGGCTTCTTAGGACGTGCCGGTTTAGGCTTCTTTAAAGGCGCCTGAGGAAGGGCAGCTAACGAAAATCCAGGGACTTCCATTACTTGAATATGCTCGCCGATTAAGTTTTGGATATCTTTAAGTTGCTTTACATCCTCGCCTGTCACAAACGATACAGCATGACCCGTAGAGCCTGCTCGACCAGTACGACCAATTCGATGTACATAATCTTCAGGTACATGCGGTAAGTCATAGTTGATTACGTTAGGTAACTGATCAATATCGATTCCGCGTGCAGCAATATCCGTTGCTACCAAGACATTTATCTCACCCGCTTTAAACTCAGCTAATGCTTTGGTTCTAGCCCCTTGGCTTTTGTTACCATGGATAGCTGCGGATTTTATCCCTTTTGCTTCGAGTTTTTTGGCAATGCGGTTGGCACCGTGTTTGGTTCTAGAAAATACCAATACTTGAAACCAATCGTTATCTTTGATTAATTTGCCTAATAAGGTTGTTTTATCACCTTGAGCCACATGCACAATCGCTTGTTCTACTAGCGGTGCAGTCGTGTTGTTGGGAGTGACCGATATCTCAACAGGATTATTGGTGAGTTGCTTTGCTAAGCCACGAATATCATCTGAAAACGTCGCAGAGAACAACAAGTTTTGACGTTGCTTAGGTAGCAATTTGATGATCCGCTTTATATCATGAATGAAACCCATATCTAACATACGGTCTGCTTCATCCAAGACTAGCATTTCGATCTGACCAAATTTGACTGCATTTTGTTGAAACAAATCAAGTAAACGACCAGGCGTCGCTACCAAAATATCACAACCATTGCGTAATAATTTCATCTGAGGATTGATCGATACACCACCAAATACTACACCTGAACGAAGCGACGTGTATTGATGACACGCAGAAACGCTTTGGGCGACTTGCGCTGCTAACTCACGTGTTGGCGTTAAGATCAACGCACGTATATGGTTTGGTGATGGACGTTGTGTCGCTTGACTCAACATTTGCGTCATCGGCAATGCAAATGCACCGGTTTTGCCGGTTCCGGTTTGGGCTGCAGCCATCACATCTTTGCGACTTAATACCGCACCGATAGCTTGCTGTTGAATAGGAGATGGATTGGTGTAACCTTGATCGGCGATCGCTTTTAATATCTCTGGCGATAACCCTAATTCAGAAAAACTGACTGACATGTATAACTCACATAATTGAATTTAATAGCATTCAATGAAGTGAATGCTTACTTAACGAGCCGTATTTTACCACACAAACCAGATGTGTTCTGTATTTGTTGCCTGTACATCTAGTATTTACACTTTATAATAGCGTTTTTGTTATTGAGCTAGGCGACATTAATGCAACATCGCGACGTAATTATTATTGGGGCTGGAGCTGCGGGGCTTTTCTGTGCTGCAACTGCTGCTGCCAGAGGGCGAGATGTTCAAGTATTAGATCATGCCAAAAAAGTCGGCCGTAAGATCCTCATGTCAGGTGGTGGTCGATGTAATTTTACTAACATGTACACGTCGCACGAGAATTTTTTGTGTGACAATCCGCATTTTTGTAAATCCGCGCTAAGCCAATACACTCAATGGGACTTTATCGGACTGGTAAACGAGTATGCTATTGCCTATCATGAAAAGACGCTCGGACAGTTATTTTGTGATGATTCAGCCAAACAAATCGTTGCGATGTTATTAGCTGAGTGTGCTAAGCATCATGTTATCGTGAGTACCTCATGTGAGATCCTTGCGATTAACCCACACTCACGTGGCTACCATCTAGCGACGAGCCAAGGTGAGTTCACCTGTGAATCATTAGTGGTTGCAACTGGTGGCTTGTCGATGCCTAAACTCGGTGCTACTCCTTTTGGTTATCAAATTGCAGAGCAATTTGGAATGCAAGTCACACCGACGCGTGCAGCTTTAGTCCCCTTTACCCTGCATACTCATGATAAAGAAGTCTTGGCTGAACTGAGTGGTGTCAGTGTTGAAGCTGCTGCCGCATGCAATCATACCAGCTTTAATGAAGGGATCTTATTCACGCACCGTGGACTCAGTGGTCCTGCTATTTTACAGATCTCGTCATTTTGGCAAGCCGGTGACACCGTCGAAATCGATTTATTACCCAATATGGATTTAGCGCATGCCTTACAGCAAGCCCAAGATGACCAACCTAATACACAGTTATCTACGGTGCTTTCTACCTGGTATCCAAAACGCTTAGCCACACAGTTAATTGGGTATTTTGGCATAGACAATAAACCCATGAAGCAATACCACGCCAAACAACTCATTGAGATTGTTGAGTATTTTAAACAATGGCAACTCAAACCTAATGGCACAGAAGGTTACCGCACCGCGGAGGTCACTTTGGGAGGGGTAAATACCGACCATTTTTCGTCTAAAACAATGGAAGCAAAGGACCATAAAGGCCTGTATTTTATTGGCGAAGTGCTCGATGTAACTGGGTGGTTAGGCGGTTATAACTTCCAATGGGCGTGGAGCTCAGGGTATGTTGCAGGAATGGATGCTTAGTTATGTGTATTAGCATTTACAATCTAGTTATCTGACATTATTATTTTTTCGTATCTATACAACTAAAGTGAGCCCCCAATGAGCCTCAAAAAAATAGCCTTTTTATCTACTGACAACCTTGATGGTTATTTTGTCTGGGATAACTTATTAATTGCACCTTTTGCACAACAAGGGATCGCTGTTGAAGTCGTGTCATGGCATGCTCAACCGGTTAACTGGAATGAGTATGACGCTGTTATTGTTCGCAGTACGTGGGATTATCAAACTGACGCTGATCAATTTGTTAACACCTTACAACAGATTGATCAAAGTGACACATTGCTAGTCAATCCTTTGGCTTTATTACAATGGAACGTCTCCAAGTGGTATTTACAAGAGCTTGAACAACAAGGTGTAACGATCATTCCATCTGTTTTTTATGCTGGAACGAACAGTGCAACCATTGCGGCGCAGTTTGAACATTTTGGTTGTGATGAACTTATTATCAAGCCGTTAGTTAGTGCTAACTCCGATAATACATTCAGACTTAATCAGGTGGCATTACAAGACCAACAAGAGCAATTAGATACGTTATTTGAAAAGACAGATTGCATGGTGCAACCTTTTATAAATAGCGTTGTAAACGATGGTGAGTACTCGCTATTTTATTTTAATGATGAATATAGTCACACTATCAAAAAAGTGCCTAAACTCGGTGATTTTCGCGTTCAAGAAGAGCACGGTGGCCAACTCCACTCGATCACACCAACGCCTAGCCTTCGTCACACCGCCGACTTTGTATTAAGCCAATTACCACATCACTCACTGTATGCGCGCATAGATTTGGTCCATAACGAGCACGCACCCAGCGATACACAATGGCAATTAATGGAGGTCGAATTGATCGAGCCATCTTTGTATTTTAATATGGATGACACATCACCCGAACGCTTTGTGCAAGCGACGATGGCATATTGTGCAGCAGCCCTCAAGCAATAAACAGCTATCAGGCGTTGCATTCGGATTGTTTAGTTAGCGCACACTTTCGCTTTTTATTCGACCGACATTCCGTTTGACCAGTGCTTTTTTAGGCGGCTGCTTTACCGGTCGAGTGCGTACTGGCTCCTTAACCTGACTCGGTGAACGCGTGTGTGTTTTAACCGTATTGCGGACTGCCCGCTTTGGCGGTTGTTTCACCGGTCGAGTCTGAGTGATCGCCCGCTTTGGTGGTTGTTTCACCGGTCTAGTTTGAGTGATCGCCTGCTGCCTGCGATTATTCGATGTATGGGCTTGTTCACGATTAGGGTTAGCACGATGAGAGTTATAACGTTGTGCGTTGCCATTTCGATGATTATTGACGGGCTGATGTAATCGACGTTGATTCACTCCCCATTGCTGTTGACGATGAATAGCGTGTGAGCGATGGCGATTACGTAAATTGTTTTCAAAAATCTGATGGCGCTGCTGGATATAATACCTATCCGACCAATAATTGTGACGCACATGACGAAACGGATTCCAATTAATTGCCACGTTGCCAGAAGAAATATGCACACCTAACCCTCGGTTGTGCGAATAACGATGACGCTGACCATGACGATAATGCCATGCTCTTGGTTGATGCGTATGCCACCAGTTACCATAAACTAATCTTGGATTGTATGTCGGTACATAAATAATATCAGGTTGAACCGATTGAATATAAATCTTAGTTTCTTTTTCGACAACCTGGACATACTTATCACTGTTCAAATTACCGTTTTGTTGCGCCTGGACACGCAGATAACGTAAACGCTGTGCCACTAACGCATAATCATGTTCCACCACTTCACCTAAATATTCTAGGTATTCCAGATCATCCGTTAGATTTATGATCACATCGGCAAAGGGCAATAATGCGATGACACTTGGATCCCAAGGCTTATCTTGTGCCATATCCAACAACCTAGTTAATTGGACATCTGGGTTAGCATCGAGTAATTGACGTGCTTGAATAAGATCCATCGGTTGGGTGACGGCAGCAAAAATATGTTCAAGCAATGAATCAGGATACAACGCCATTGGCGCTAATGCACTGTCAAGATTGGCCTGCTGTGCAGCCTGCTCATCACTAAGTGGTTTACCGTCAACAAAGCCATATTGAACGGCTTTAGGGGTATCGCTCGTTGAAGTATAAGTGACAACTTGTTTAGTCACTACCTGGCGCTTGTGATTATCATGTGCAATCACACAGCCGGATAAGACCAAACTTGATAGACTGATACCAACAAAATTCAAGAATGATCGGCACTGGCGTCGACAAGGCGCTAAGGCAGATAACTGATTTGATATATGTACTAACATACTCCCTCCTCGGGAATGTTTTTATGACATAACAGTTATATACAATAGCAACTTAACGAACACTGAATAGATTATTTAAATAAATGGGGGTCAAACTCATGTCCAAGTTTTTCAGTCTTGGTTTGTAAGTATTTTTTATTGTCTTTTGTCATGCCGTGGTCAATCGGTAGACGCACCTCAACATTAATACCCAATGTCGTTAACGCTTTGACTTTTTTAGGATTATTTGTCATGAGTGATACTGTTTTGATGCCAAGATGTGACAGCATAAATTTACAAATATCATATTCACGAAGATCAGCATCAAATCCTAAATGCTCATTTGCTTCAACCGTATCCAAGCCAGTATCTTGCAATGCATATGCTTTGATTTTGTTTAATAAACCAATGCCTCGGCCTTCTTGACGCAAATACAATAATACGCCAGAGCCTTGCTCCACGATATTAGCGAGTGCTTTTTCTAGTTGAAACCCACAGTCACAACGTGTTGAAAACAAAGAATCACCCGTTAAACATTCTGAATGCACCCGAATATGCACCGTGTCATCTTCTGACCATGTACCATAACTTAACGCGACGTGTTCTTGTTGATTTCGTGTGTCCACAAAACCATGGATGATAAAATCCCCAAAACGTGTGGGTAGTTTAGCTTTGCTTACAAATTCAAACATCGAAACTGACATCTAGATTGATTCTCACTATTGTGCATAGATTGATTAATTGTATATTTTAACGGATAAGGTCGACTTTGGCACGTGTTATTGTCCCCACGGCCTATTACATTAACTGGATTGATGAGCAATTATGACGAACACGATAACGCTATCCCTTTATCTTGAGCCACCGGCGCTGAAGCAAAACGCTCGATTTTGCTCTGCTCATTATACGGATCGCTCAATGCAGATAAATAGGCATTAAATAATGAGTAGTCGCCATCTTGTGCCGCCTCAATAACCGCCTGTGCATGATGATTACGTAACACAGTATGCGGATTGGTACCGCTCAAGCGTGCTTGTAACGTTGCAAAGTCAATTTGTTGCGCTTCCACTTCACTTTCCCAAGCAGCAACCCATTGATCAAACAAGGTTATATCGACATATTCAGCACGCAGCGCTTTGATGCTTTGCCAATCTGAGTGACCGCATAATTGCCTAAAACTGTGGTGATAATCCCTGGCTGGATTTTGTAATAGCTCCATGAACATCGCTACCATTGCCAACGCACTATCTGTCACATCATTCAGTCCAAATCGAGAGACCATTAACTGGTGATACTGCGTGATCAAAATCGATTCATATTGATCCAATGCATCGGTTAGCGATGCTACGTCAACAAACGGTCTAAACGCTTGTGCTAAAGCATTTAAGTTCCATAAACCAATGCTCGGTTGTTGCGAAAAGCGATACCGTCCTTGATGATCAGATTTATTACAAATATAGTGTGGCTCAAAATCGTCAAAAAACGCAAACGGGCCATAATCAAACGTAATACCATGAATAGACATATTATCGGTATTCATCACACCATGATTAAAACCAGCTACTTGCCACTTAGCAACTAACTGTGCAGTCGTGCTAATCACTGATGTGAGCATGGCTAAATGAGGATTATCGGCCGCTAACGCCTCTGGAAAATGGGTGTTTAGCGTGTAATTCATTAATTGTATCAGTTTATCTGGAGCGGTATCTGGAGAGCTTCCTGCTGGACGGTCATGATAAAAATATTCAAAGGTGCCAAACCGCAGATGACTTGGTGCAGTTCGGATCAATAATGCAGCTGATTCTTGTTGTTCACGATATACCGGTTCTGCGCTACTGATCAGACACAGTGCTCTGGAAGTCGGGATCCCGATATGATACAGCGCTTCACTGGCTAAGTATTCACGAATGGTTGATCGCAACACCGCTCGGCCATCGGCATGTCGCGAATAAGGGGTCGGTCCTGCGCCTTTTAAATGCAAATCGATGCGCTGTTGATCAGGCGTAATCAGCTCGGTCAATAACACGCCGCGCCCATCACCTAATTGCGGGTTCCATTGTCCAAATTGATGACCACCGTATTTTTGCGCAACACTGTGTTTAGTTAACTCAGAGTCGCGGTTAAATAATAACCCCATCAGCGTGTCATTATCCTGCCACGCTGTTGGTAAACCTAATTCATGCCACAGTGCTTGATTGATGATTTGGACTTGTGGGCGGTATACGGCTGTTGGCTTTATCGCAGTTACCAAATCTGGCAGCGTATCGGCATATGTGTTAACAAATTGTGCTGGAGGCATCATTATTCTCAGATAAATTGTATGGTCTAATATAATATTACGTGGCTATTATCAATTATGTTTAAACTTTTTTGGGCTGTTGTTAGTATAAAACTGTCTAATTCAAGGATTACTTATGCCTACTTTACATCATTTAAACAATTCTCGCTCACAACGTATCTTATGGTTATTTGCCGAAATGGGTATGGATTACACTGTACAGGTCCATTATCGTGACCCCAAAACGGGATTAGCCCCGAACTCGTTAAAAGCTATCTTTGATTTAGGTCGATCTCCGGTCGTTACGCTCGATGATGCTGCGCAGACTCAATTAGGTGAATCAGGCGCTATCATTGAATATTTTGCACAGACTCAACCCCAAGCGCAACTGGCAATTCAGCCTGGAGATGCAAATTACGCGGCATACCTATATTGGTTGCATTTTGCAGAAGGGACGATGATGCCACCTCTGATTGCTAAACTAGTACTAGGTAAAGCCAAAGCCAAGAAAAAACCCTTCTTTGTGACCGCCATTGCCGATAAAGTGATCGACGCGATTACCCAAGCCTACTATGGTCCCAAATATATAGAGAATATCGCACACGTCGAGAAACATTTGGCGCAACAAGCGCTGCTAGGATCAGACTTTTTTGTTGGTGAACGCCTTACCGCAGTTGATTTTATGATGATTTTTCCGCTTGAAGCGATGGTTGCACAACAACGCCATTCATTACCCAAACACATTGTGGCTTATGTAGATCGCATGCAGCAACGCCCAGCCTACATCAAAGCACTACAAAGCGGAGGAGATTACGATTTTGGCCCTAAAGACGCTGCTTAGCTAGACATCGCATAAGTAAAGGTTATTTAGACACCAATTGTTATTGTGATAACACGTGTTGAGTGATCAGTGTAATAAACTGGTCACCATATCGAGTTAATTTAACTTGCCCTACGCCAGTAACATGTAAAAAATCATCCGGCTCTTGAGGTAGATTCTGTGCCATATCTACTAAACTCGCATCAGAAAAAATCACATAAGGTGGCTTATCAATTTCATCTGCTAAGCGTTTACGCAGATGTTTAAGCTTCGCAAATAACTCTTTGTCGTAATCAATACTGGCTAGTTTTTGTTGTTTTTTGTTAGTCGTACTCAAACGCGGAATAGCCAATGTAAGCGCTTCTTCACCACGCAGAATGCCTTTTGCCGCTTCAGTTAAGCGCAATACCGCATAGTTAGTAATATCAATAAACAAATACCCTTTATGTACCAGTTGATTGATAATATTGACCCAGTATTCATCTGGTTTTGCTTTACCGATACTAAACGTTGATAGCTGATCGTGGCCTTGTTCAATGACTCGTTGCAAACGTTTTCCTCTTAACACATCCACAACTTGATTGGTGGTACCAATTTGGCGCATGCGATAGATACATGACAACACTTTTTGGGCGCACATCAAGCCGTCAAAATGCTTTGGCGGATCAAGGCATACATCACAGTTACCGCATTGAGTATGGCTCAACTCAGAAAAATAATTAAGTAACACTTGTCGGCGACATGTTTGTGCATCACCAAAGCGCTCCATCGCTTCAAATTTTTCTAATTCAACATCAATTCGATGACTTTCGGAGGTCTCAATCCATTGTTTAATCCGAGCTGCGTCTTTTTCATCAAACAATAATAAAGCTTCTGCCGCTAATCCATCTCGACCTGCCCGTCCGGTCTCTTGATAATATGCTTCAATACTGCGAGGTAAATCATGATGGATCACAAACCGGACATTGGATTTATTGATCCCCATGCCAAATGCGACAGTGGCCACCATAATATCTAAATTATCATTTTGAAAATCACGTTGTGCCTGAGCCCGTTCTTCTTGTGATAACCCTGCATGATATGCGCCGCACTTAAACCCTTTGGCATATAGTTTGGTGCGTACTTCATCGACTTTTTTGCGTGAAGAACAATACACAATCCCACTGCCTTCGTGGGCGTGAATAAAACTAATAATCTGATCAACCGGTTTAAATTTGGGGATGACGGTATAGCGAATATTGGGTCGATCAAAACTCGCAAGATGCACATGCGGATCGTTAAGCTGAAGTTGAGTTTGGATATCTTCCCGCGTTGCGATATCCGCTGTCGCAGTTAATGCCATGATCGGTACATACGGAAATAATTCTCGTAAGCGCCCTAGTTGGCGGTAATCTTGACGAAAATCATGGCCCCAATGAGAAACACAATGCGCCTCATCAACGGCTAACAACGCGATGTTCAGCTCATGCATCCGCTCGACAAAATGCGCCTGCAAGATCCGCTCTGGTGCAACAAACAAAATATCTGTTGCCCCTTGATGTAAACGTTGATATACCGCTGCGATTTGCTGTGGATCAAGTTGAGAACTGATTAAATCTGCTTTAATACCTACAGCAAGGCATTGTTCCATCTGATCTTGCATTAATGAAATTAGCGGTGATACCACGATGGTTAACCCTTCATTAATAACCGCAGGCACTTGGTAACATAACGATTTACCCCCCCCCGTTGGCATCAAGACCACGCAATCTTGTTTAGCTAGTGATGCACGGATCACAGCCTCTTGGCCCGGACGAAATGCGTCATAACCAAATGTGTGTTTTAGGGTGGTCAATAACTCTGTGGACATAATAGAAAAGCGATCCGAAAATAATGAAGCGACCCAATTATATCAAAATTTACAAATTAAAGGTTTACATTCTTACAGATATTTATATAGTAGGATACTTGGTCAATAAAACTACAAGGATGTATGCTAATGACTCAACACCTCACTAATATACAATTAGATGTACAACAACGAAGCCATGCTTTATCGATGACAGATGTGGTCATCCACTTTGATTTGGCAATTAATGAACCGCTGCAAACTACTCAATTAACCCGTGTTAAAGTCCTCGTTAATTGTATTTTCGAAAATAGAATGCACGTTACTGTGCTCGGCCATCCGGAATTAGATGCCTATTTAAAAACACGTCAACGCCTCGATGCTAAACAATTAATTAATGGATTACGTAAGCACCCCGGTATTTTGAGTATTGCAGAAAGTTATTTCGGTAATAAATCACTGCGACCCGCTGATCGTAGCGCAACTCAAATGGCCATGGAAATTTAAGCCGCTGTAAATCATTGATTGTCTTAGCTGAATCAACGACAATGCCCCATCATTGTTTTTAGCTAAGAGTAATCGTGTCTTCCTCACCACTTCCTACAACTCAATCAGCATCATTGTCATCTACGCAAACAGGCATGTTATTCGCGGTCTGTGCGTATACGATGTGGGGATTTGCACCCATTTATTTTAAACAGCTAGTGCATATCAATGCTGCTGAAATATTAATGCATCGGGTTATTTGGGCCGCAGTCGTATTGTTGGGGCTAGTCATCGGCCTCAAACAAATCAGCAAAATCACCCAAGCGTTAGTCGACAAAAAAGTCATGGCTATTCTTGTCTGTGCAGGGATATTGCTCGGGTTAAATTGGTGGTTATTTATTTGGGCCGTCAATAACGACCATTTACTCGAAGCCAGCCTTGGGTATTATATTAATCCATTGTTTAATGTTTTATTTGGTTTTATCTTTTTGGGCGAGCGATTTCGAACATTACAGCGCTTTGCAGTGGGGTTAGCCTTTACCGGCGTGGCTATTTTAATGTTCTCTTTTGGCGATATTCCTTACATCGCTTTAGCGCTCGCCCTGAGTTTTAGCTTATACGGCTTGTTACGCAAACAAGTCAATGTCGATTCTATCCCTGGCTTGTTTATCGAAACCTGTATGATGCTACCTCTAGCAATCGGCTATTGGCTGTGGATTGATTCACCTACAGCTAATTTTGCGAACAATCCGATGAGTCTCAATCTCTTATTGGTATGTGCAGGGGTGGTTACCACTGCCCCGCTTTTGTGTTTTACTGCCGCAGCGAGGCGTTTGCTGTACTCAACGTTAGGCTTCTTTCAGTATATTGGTCCAAGCTTAATGTTTATTTTGGCCGTGGTTATATATCAAGAGCCCTTCAATATTGAACGAATGATTACGTTCGGTTTTGTATGGCTCGGTCTAGCAGTATTTAGTTACGATGCATGGCGCCATTACCGTAAGCAAACAATTTAGCAAGGCGCTAAGTTAGCGTAAGCAAGCACCAACCATTTACTGCCAAAATCATCAAAATTGACTTGGACGCGCGCGCTATCACCAGAACCCTCATAGTTGAGTACTGTGCCATCACCAAATTTGTTATGTGCAACGCGCATTCCTAGCGAAAACCCGCTGTCAGAAAACGCTTCATGCGACGTCGTCGAGCTAAATCGGTTATGCACAGGTTGCGCAACATTCTGGCGTAGGCGGATCTCTTCAATGCATTCTTTGGGGATCTCACGGATAAATCGGCTGGCAGTATGAAACTTATCTTGTCCATATACCCGACGAGTTTCAGCATGCGTTATATATAGCTGCTGCATGGCGCGTGTCATTCCGACATAGCATAAACGACGCTCCTCTTCCATGCGGCCTGGCTCATCATTGGTCATCGCACTAGGAAACATGCCTTCCTCAACTCCGCCCATAAAGACCAATGAAAACTCGAGTCCTTTAGCTGTATGGATCGTCATCATTTGAACCGCATCTTGATGTTTTTCAGCTTGTCCTTCACCCGCTTCAAGAGAGGCATGGGCTAAAAATGCCGATAAAGGGGACATCTCTTGCGCTTCTTCAGGAACATCAAATTGCTTACAGGCAGTAACTAATTCTTCTAAGTTCTCTACTCTGGCTTGGGCTTTTTCGCCTTTTTCGGCTTGATACATTGCAATTAAACCCGATGTTTTGATCACGTGATCAGCGAGCTGTTCGAGTGGTAATGGCTTAACGGTATTGGCCATGTTAATGATTAAATCTACAAAGCCTTGCAATGCATTGCCTGCTCGACCCGATAAGCGTTTTTCTTGAAGTAATACCAACGAAGCTTGCCACATAGATTGCTCAGTATCACGGGCAACTTCGCGGATCTGAGATAAGGTTTTATCCCCTAATCCACGCGTTGGTGTGTTTACCACACGTTCAAATGCAGCATCATCGAGTGGATGATTTATCATCCGTAAATAGGACAAAGCATCTTTGATTTCTTGCCGTTCAAAAAAGCGTAAACCACCGTAAATACGATACGCTATAGCCGATTGTAATAATGCTTCTTCCAGCACCCGTGATTGCGCATTATTCCGGTACAGAATCGCACAATCCGCTAGCGCATTACCTTCATCCAACCATTCTTTAATACGTGCAACAATAAACCGTGCCTCGTCGAGCTCATTAAAACCAGCGTATAGTTTTATCTTCTCGCCTGCATCGTCTTCCGTCCACAACTCTTTGCCTAACCGCCCAGAGTTATTATCAATCACCGCATTAGCAGCCGTTAGGATATTGCCCGTAGAGCGATAGTTTTGTTCCAAACGAACAGTCTCAGCACTCGGAAAGTCTTTCAAAAAATGTGAGATATTTTCAACATTCGCACCACGCCAACCATAAATAGATTGATCATCATCACCGACAATCATCATATTATTAGTGGGTGCTGCTAATAGACGTAACCATGCATATTGGATGTTGTTGGTATCTTGAAATTCGTCAACCAATACCGCGCGAAAGCGTTCTCGATAGTGTTGAATTAATCGTGGATTATCTCGCCACAATTCATACGCACGTAACAACAACTCAGCAAAATCAATTAACCCGGAACGGTCACAGGTTTGCTGATACGCTTGGTATATATCACGCATTTTTTGTTGGGTAGTATCACCATAGGTCTCGATGTCCTTTGGTCGTAATCCTTCATCTTTATTGCCATTGATATACCATTGCGCTTGTTTGGCTGGCCAGTCTTTTTCATCCAGATTCATCGATTTGATTAACCGTTTAATTAATCGGTGTTGATCATCTGAATCTAATATAGTGAAATTTTCGGGTAACTTGGCTTCAGCATAATGCGCCCGTAATAATCGATGAGCCAGACCATGAAATGTCCCAATCCACATGTGATTGAGTGATTGCCCCTTGAGCTGTTCGATCCGACCACGCATTTCTCGTGCTGCTTTATTGGTAAACGTCACAGCTAATATCGAAAATGGCGATAAATTCTCAACTTCCATCAACCACGCTATGCGATGCACCAGAACACGTGTTTTACCACTCCCTGCACCGGCTAGAATCAGCATATCTTGGGCAGGTGCAGCAACTGCTTGGCGTTGTTTATCATTTAAACCATCAATTAATCGAGAAACGTCCATCTACCTGCCTTTTTAATCATTATATTGGGGAGTTTGGTTACACATTGAGTACCAGTTACAGTACTGTTCAAGTATAACGGATAACTGTGTATTTATACAGCATTTTGGCTGTGACAACATTGCCACGTGTTTGTTTGCCACATCAACGCCATACTTGGCGGATCATGCCCAGTTCAATAAATCACTGAAATGACTTAACTGCACATCTGGTAAACAGGTTACCGGTTCATGCTGTAAAGACATGCTTCTATCAGCAGCATACCAAGCCGATTTGTAGCCATTGAGATACGCACCATAGACGTCATTGCATAAGTCATCACCAACATGTAGGATATTCTGCGCAGGAATATCAAGCGCGGCTTGTGCCTTATCAAACATATCGGCATAAGGTTTAGCACGATGCGCCATATCCGCCCGATACACGGCGGTAAAGTATTGCCCGATGCCGATTGCAGCAACGTCTACATTCCCATTAGTGATGGCTATCAGCGGCATGCGTTGGCTTAATTGCGCCAGTACGTCGCAATATGGTTGGGTCACGGTAAAGAGACTTCGTTGCTGGTAAAAATACGCAAAACAGTCTTGTGCGGCATGTTCCGCTTCTGCCAAACTGTACTCACATTGGGCAAACCCATTGCGCAATGTTGCTAAACGTAATAACCCCATATCGTATTTAAGCATCGGCTCATTGCTTATTGCTTGTTGTTTGCACGCTAGCCAAATTTCTTTACTCAATCTCGCGGCTGCCGGATAATGGGTTTCAATATGGTTAGTGAGTGCTCGCTCTGCTTGATATATGTATGGCATGTTGTCATACAAAGTATCATCTAAATCAAACGTCATCGCTTGTATGTCAGTAACTCGTCGGTACATTATCATTTTTTTGCCCTCGGGTGAGCCTTGTCATACACACCAGCTAAATGCTGAAAATCGAGATGAGTATACACTTGCGTTGTCGCTAAATTGGCATGCCCAAGTAGCTCTTGCACAGCGCGTAAATCTCCGCTTGATTCTAATACGTGTGTTGCAAAAGAATGGCGCAGTTTGTGTGGTGAAACATGCGAATCTAACCCTTGCTTCAGTGCTAATGCCGAAAGTCGCTTAGCCACTTGTCGATTACCTAAACGTGTACCTTGTTGCGACAAAAACAACGCTTCTTGGCGCATATTTTTAACATTCACCCAACGAGATCGATGGCCTAACCAGTCTTGTACTGCTTGCCAAGCTAGTCTACCAATGGGGATCCGGCGTTGCTTACCGCCTTTACCATTGACATGTAGCACGTGATCGCCTAACACATCCAAGACATTAAGCCCCGTCACTTCCGACAAACGCAGGCCGCAGCCATATACTAATTCAAACATCGCTTTATCTCGCCACTCATGGATTGTTTTTGGAATAAAGCTCAACAACCCATCCAACTGTTCAACATGCAAGTGCTTAGGTAACGGCCTACCCATTTTAGGTGCTTGTACAGAATCTGCTGGATTTTGTTGCAAAATATCTTGTTCAATTAAAAAATCACAAAACTGCCGCAACGCACTTAACCGCAATGAAATACTCCGCGCGCTAAGACCGCTTTGCTTTGACAATGCAACGAGTCGTTTTACTTGCTGGATAGTTAAACCTGACCAGTCTTCAATCGTTAGTAATTCTTTACTGACAAGGATGTTATGTAAATACGCGGTTTGCGTGTGAGGAGAGTATTGACGTTCATATGCGAGCATCTCAGCATAAGCACTCACTAAGCTGTCTTTAGCTAACCGAGTTGCCAATACTGCTGAGGTGCGCATAGTAATAATCGCTACAGTTGACTATCGGTAGCCGACGTGGCGACCACAGGGCTATTCTGGCTATTGTCCGGCTGACGACTAACCGGCTGGCTGTTAACCGGCTGACTCATAATATGGTGTAATACCTGCTCTAACAGTTGCTTTAACTGTAACAAAAACAAGGTATCCATATCAGGATGAAAGTGCGTTGCACTGTCACTGCCCACTGCAAACAACCCTAATTCTTGTTTATCACCTAGCAGAATAAGTGCGCTAGATGCCACTGAGGTGTCATTAAATATTTGCTGAGTTTCAGTGTGTGACAATCGACCAAAGAAAAAATCAGAGTCTTTAAACCGTTTTTCAATCAACGCATGATGTTTAAAATCAGCCACAGCTGAGGGCTTGACAAATAACTGAACACATACATTAGCTAGTGCTAACTTACCTGAGAAACAATCTTGCAAGGCTTCTTCGACGTCGACTAATGACTGGCAACGATACAGACGTTGTAATAATTGTGCGTAAACTCGAAATAATTGCTCATTATTATCTGCATTACGGATTAATGCTGCGAGCTCTTGACGTTGTTGGTGTAATTGACTGCGCAGCTGTTCCGCTTGAAGTTCGACTAAGGACACCGAGCCACGTTGTTGATGTGGGATAATCAAATCAGCCACCAAACTGGGGTGATCGACAAAAAACGTGTCATTGTCACTTAAAAAATTCGCGACATCTTGTGCTGTTATGCCATTACTTGCAGGGGTATCACTCATAAAAATATTTTTCCATCAAACACATGTTCTGCAGGGCCTGTCATCTTAATTGCATGATCAGCACCTTGCCATTTAATCAATAACGGCCCACCAGGTAAACTTACATGAACCTCTTGACCTAACTTACCTTGATCTTGACCAATTGCAACGGCAGCACAAGCACCACTGCCGCACGCTAAGGTCTCGCCAACACCCCGTTCAAACACGCGCAATTTAACGTTGTTTGCATCAATAATTTGCATAAAACCGACATTTACATTATCAGGAAAACGCTCGTGCGACTCAAGTAATGCACCGACTGCTTGCACATCAAAATTATCAACATCATCCACAATCATGACACAATGGGGATTCCCTAACGACACTGCGCCACAAAAGAAAGTCTGTTCATTGGCACGAATAATATAGGTTTTTTCTTGTTTTTGGGCTTTTAGGGGAATATCTTCAGGCGTAAACTTCGGTCGCCCCATGTTCACAGTGACTTGACCATCTTTTTCAAGATATAACATGATTTTGCCGGCTTTTGTGCTCACGGATATCTTGTGCTTGTGGGTCAAATGTTTTTGTTTAACAAATCGCGCAAAACAACGGGCACCATTCCCACATTGCTCAACCTCAGAACCATCGGCATTAAAAATACGATAATGAAAATCTTGATCTGGGTCATAAGGAGGTTCAACAACAAGTAATTGGTCAAAGCCAATACCAAAATGACGATCGGCTAGCTGCTTTATTTTTTCCGGAGAAAAATAAATATTTTGAGTGATGCAATCCACCACCATAAAATCATTACCAAGCCCATGCATCTTGGTGAAATCAACCAACATTTTGGCAACCTATTAATTATTATTTTCTCATTGTACTTAGTTTACTGGACTTTGTACTCGTTGTGCCACAAATCTTCTAACTTTTCACGCTCACGCACTACAATGACCTTGTCACCATCAACCATTATCTCTGCTGGTCTTGCACGAGTGTTATAATTTGATGCCATAACAAAGCCATACGCTCCAGCACTTTTGACCGCCAAAATGTCATCTGGGCAAATTGCCAATGTGCGGTCTTTACCTAAAAAATCACCGGTTTCACACACCGGACCCACGACATCATAAATTGCACTAGGCGTATCTAAGCGCGGCGTCACAGGGACTATGTCTTGCCAAGCGGAGTACAACGCTGGACGTAATAAATCATTCATTGCAGCATCAATAATGGCAAAATTCTTATCTTCATTCTGCTTTAAAAACTCCACTTTAGTCAGTAAGACGCCTGCATTAGCAGCGATCGCTCGACCCGGCTCCATAATCAATGTCATGTGCTCTCGACCAACCATTTGTGCGGCAATTGCCGCTGCATATTCAGCAGGTTGTGGTGGTGTTTCATCAGCATATGTCACCCCTAGACCGCCGCCTACATCTAAAT
The DNA here is from genome assembly GCA_937125395.1 of uncultured Glaciecola sp. Taxonomy (GTDB): domain Bacteria; phylum Pseudomonadota; class Gammaproteobacteria; order Enterobacterales; family Alteromonadaceae; genus Opacimonas. The sequence goes on along the minus strand of CAKZLI010000059.1, from coordinate 19,353 downwards.
GTTTAATATGAATATCATGCTGTGCTAACTCATCCACTAAACCCAGTAAGCGTTTTAACGCATCCACAAATGGCGCAGTCTCGGTTAGTTGAGAACCAATATGGCAATCCATTCCTTTAATTTCTAAATGCGTTAACGCTTTGGCATACAAATAGGTTTCGACCGCTTTGGTGTGTGCAATACCAAATTTGTTTGCTTTTAAACCCGTCGAGATATACGGGTGTGTGTTCGCATCCACATCCGGATTAATACGCAATGAAATACGTGCAATCTTATTGCATTGCTGTGCAACGGCATTAATCCGATCTAGCTCCGCAAAAGACTCCACATTAAAACAGTAAATATCATGCTCTAATGCAAACGCGATCTCCGCTGCCGTTTTACCTACACCAGAAAAAACAACTTTACGTGGATCACCACCGGCAGCCAGAACACGAGCAAGTTCACCGCCAGACACAATATCAAATCCAGAGCCGCACTGAGCTAACACACTCAACACACCCAAATTAGAATTGGCTTTGACAGCAAAGCAAATTAAGTGAGGATGATTAGCTAATGCTTCATCAAACTTATGCCAATGACGTTCAAGTGTTTTACGCGAATACACATAAGTTGGGGTGCCATGTGCTGCTGCGATATCGGCTAGCGCGACATCTTCGACACATAATGTTCCATTTTGGTAATCAAAAAAATCCATATCACTTAATCTCTTTTTGCTAATTGCTCAGACGGGAATGTATCCAGCTCAACAGGGGGATTGACCTGCGCCGTCGAGGTCGTTGGCGCTTGATTGGGTTCAGGTGGTGCGGGGGGCAACCGTAAAGGGCCTTTTTGGCCACACCCAGATACCACCAAGCCCATCCATATCAACCCACTGATTGATAGCATGCGTATCCAACCCGATGCGGTTATTAATTGCTTCATACACATTACTCCGACAAACTCGACGCTTGATTAATTATCGATACAACGCATTCAAGTAGGCGGCGATACGCACACCTGCTTGAGAGAGGCGTAAATTCAGCGTATCGATGTGTTTAAAGACATAGTTGTAATTTTCTTTTTTACGCTCGGTATACACACCTTTACGTATATTGTAACTTTCTTTAATCCAGACTAGTGGGTCTGGCGTCATCCACGTATCAATCATTGCAGTTGTCATTTTTTGGGTTAACCAATCAGCATATTCGGTGTAGGATAATTTTTGTTGATCGATGATGCCACTATCCCAAATCCGATGAAGGTTCGAACGTTGCCAAAAAAACTCTAATTTCACGTCATTGCCACCTTTATCTAAGCCATTGCCAACGTGTAATGGTTGGTGTAAATCGCCAATGATATGCACAATAAAATGCAAGGCAGTCTTACGTTGTGATAATGGTAAGGACGTGTCTTTTACCATGTTACTGAATTTGTTCAGTGCCGTGAATGCATCGCCTTTTTTGGGCGCCCCTACGGTGACATAATCAGTCCCATCTGGCACTGTCACATAATGGTATGCTCCGGCTTCTTTTTGCCAAAATTTAGCCGGATTAGAGCGATTAAAATCTGCTAACGTAGAAATCTCCGCCAAACTTTGATCAGGAAACAATGCTTGGATAGCCGCTTGCGCTTGCGGCGTAAGATGCATCGTTGCGATTTCACCCGTTATACGATGACCGGTTTTGCCCCAAGCCTGTGCTTGTTGCGATAGGGTCAACGACAGACTTGTGATCGTGAGCATTGCGGTAATTGTAAATAGTTTCTTAAGCATGATTTATCCTTTGTTATTTGGGCTTTGATAGCCCCAGCGTTGCATAATAGATTGATCCACACCAACATGATCTAAGATTCTTGCGACCACAAAATCCACTAAATCAGAGATGCTTTGCGGTGCGTGATAAAAACCTGGAGATGCCGGCATCATAGTGACACCCATCTGTGACAATGACAGCATATTTTGTAAATGGATCGTCGAGTACGGCATTTCTCTCGGTACCATAATCAATTGTCCACGTTCTTTAATGACCACATCGGCAGCCCGTTCAATCAAGTTATCGCTAGCACCATTGGCAATAGCTGATAATGTGCCAGTTGAACAAGGGCACACAACCATTTGTTTAGGCGCTGCCGAACCTGAAGCAACCGGAGAAAACCATTCATCTTTACCACAGGTAATAATTTGACCGGGTTTAGCGTCAAATCGCTCAGTAAAAAACGCACTAACAGCATCCGGTCTGCTTGGTATTTTGAGATCTTCTTCCGCAGCAAAAACGACTTTAGCCGCGGAGGAAATTAACACAAATACCTGATAGTCAGCTTTAACCAATAATTCTAAAAGACGGAGCGCATATGGACTGCCTGATGCACCGGTAATCGCAAGCGTAATACGCTTATCCCAGGGGGGAGTATGACTCACGTTAATCTACCTTGTATTTGTTGCTAAGGGCTGACAGTAATTTACCATGAATACCGGCAAATCCGCCATTACTCATGACTAATATATGATCAGAAGGTTGTGCTTCTTTGATAACCGCATCCACTAATTTATCGACATCTTGATAAGTATGCACAGGGGCAATGCTATCACGAGTAACATCATCAATAGACCAGCTCAAGCTAGCTGGTTCAAAAATAAACACTTCATCCGCTTTAGCCCATGAATCGGTCAATTGATCCTTGTGGATCCCCAATTTCATCGTATTAGAACGTGGTTCTAATATTGCCAAAATCCGCTGCACACCGACTTTTGCTTTGAGCCCTTCCACCGTGGTTTTTATCGCAGTAGGATGATGTGCAAAGTCGTCATAAATAGTGATATTAGCCACTTCGCCTTTGATTTCCATACGCCGTTTCACATTAACAAAATCACGTAATGAATCAATCGCAACCTGTGTGGTAACACCGACATTATGCGCTGCGGCAATGGCCATCAAACCATTGTGAACATTATGATCGCCAATTAACTGCCATGCAACACTGCCCTGCAATTGTCCTTGGTAGTACACATCAAACGCACTACCATCAGCTTGTGTTTTTTGGGCGGTCCAATCTTTAGAGACAAATTCTTGCTTGGTCCAACACCCCATCTCCAACACGTCTTGCATATTATTATCGTGTTTTTCTGAAATGATAAGTCCGTTAGCCGGCACCGAACGCACTAGATGATGAAATTGTCGTTTTATCGCATTAAGATCATCAAAAATATCAGCATGATCAAATTCTAAATTATTAAGCACTAAAGTGCGTGGACGGTAATGGACAAACTTGGAACGTTTATCAAAAAACGCACTGTCGTATTCATCCGCTTCAATGACAAAAAAGTTACCTTCGCCAATCCGCGCAGAGACACCAAAATTCTCCGGTACACCTCCGATCAAAAAGCCCGGTGTGTAACCAGCATATTCTAAGATCCATGCAACGATACTCGCCGTCGAAGTTTTACCGTGTGTACCAGCAACCGCTAACACCCAACGGTCTTTAAGTAAATTATCCAGTAACCACTGCGGGCCGGAAGTGTACGGTAAATTTCGGTCCAAGACATATTCGACGGCAGGGTTGCCACGTGACATTGCGTTGCCAATAATGACCATATCTGGCTCGGGCGTAAACTGCGCGACATCATAACCTTCAGTTAATGTAATACCCAGTGCTTCAAGCTGCGTGCTCATTGGCGGATACACATTTCTATCCGAACCGGTAACTGTGTGTCCTAGTGATTTAGCTAAAGCGGCAATCCCGCCCATAAAACTGCCACAAATTCCTAAAATATGTACATGCATGCTGATTTCTTTTTTGGCTAAGTATGAATTAATTTTCAAAAATCATTTTAGCAGGTTTTTGCTGGTTAAAACACTGACTACGTAGTGCGAATGTAATCGCATTTAACATCTGTGCAAAAGACAGGTACACTACCAATACAGGGAAAGTACAAAATCAATAATATCCTTTCTAATGGAGTCCATTCTCCTCTGTATCTTAATTTCTTAATTAATATAGGTTTTGTTCACACATGAAACGATTAAATTCACAGCTCCAACAGGACGGCGCGGCACTTGAGTTGATATTGCTCATTCGTACATTGCTCGCTGGTTGTAAAGAGATTTCATTCCGCGTATCACAAGGCGAATTAGCAGGAGTGTTAGGTTCAACGCTCTCAGAAAATGTCCAAGGTGAGACGCAAAAGAAACTCGACGTGATCTCCAACCAAATTTTAAAAGATACGCTGATGGAGTCTGGTTATGTAAAAGCTATCTCATCTGAAGAAGAAGATGACGTAGTAGCATGTAACCCTGAAGGTAAATATCTAGTTAGCTTCGATCCTTTAGATGGTTCATCAAATACTGAAATTAACAGTTTGATTGGTACCATTTTTTCAATTACGCACGCCCCACAATGGATGGCAGCGGATGACCCATCGGCTTTTTTACAGCCTGGTACACAAATGGTTGCTGCCGGTTACGTCTTGTACGGTCCATCCACCATGCTTGCCATGACAACTGGACGCGGTACACACTTATACACGCTCGATAAAACCCACGGTGGTTTCTTGGTCACGCAAGCGGATTTACAAGTACCTAAAGATACCACTGAATACGCGATTAATGCCTCAAATCAACGGCATTGGGAAGCCCCTATTCAAGCCTATGTCTCAGATTTATTATTAGGTGCCGAAGGCCCTCGTAAAAAAGACTTTAATATGCGCTGGGTGGCAGCAATGGTTGGCGATATTCACCGAGTGCTTTGTCGTGGTGGCATATTTGCGTATCCATTTGATAAACGCAATCCAAACAAACCAGGTAAATTACGCTTGTTGTATGAAGCCAACCCAATGGCTTTTTTACTTGAACAAGCCGGTGGCTTAGCGTCGACTGGTGAAGGTCGGATAATGGAAGTGATGCCTACCGAAATTCATCAACGAGTCCCGGTCATCATTGGTTCTGCCAACGAAGTTAATACTTGTCTAAGCTACTATAAAGACTAATTGCCTTACGCATCAACAGCCGCATTAACATTTAATTAATGCGGTTTTTTTGTGTCCAATATTTTTACACTTTTCATTTAACAGCCTCTTAACTAGCGCCTGAACTATTGATAAATAACGTATTTTATTTATGGCATAAAAATTGGATTCCCTTCTTACAGCCATTTTTTTAGTTAAATAATGAGGGATTATCATGACTAACCCAACACACTATTCGTATTCCAAAATAATGGGCGCACTTGCAGTAACATTTGCATTGTCAGCGCCGGCACAAGCTACGGTTATTGACTTAACCTTAGATGCAGCATCGACCAGTAGTACAACCAACACGTCTGACACTGCGACACCAAATATCCAACCTAGCTTTGTCAGTGCATCATCTAATACTTTTGAAAATTCGAGTTTTGCATCAGGCAGTGCATCGGGCAACGATGAAGGTAGATTTCGTCTCAACGGAAGCATCAGTGGAATTGCTGCAACGAGCTCGTCGTTTGTGCAATCTTATGATGTGACTAATGGTGATACTGATCAGTTTTTTGATTTTTCATTTAATATCCTCAATGGTTCTTTGTCCGTAGGCTGTAACTCTGGATTCGATGATGGCTATGGGGATGGTTATGGTGAGTTTAACGATGGCATTGAATTTGTGCGTATTGATGAGGTGGATCAACCTTCAGGGAATTGCGCCCCAGCGCTTATGTCTCAGGCATTTTATGACGCTAGCATTACATTAAATGGCACCACTATTTGGGATTCCTTTGCTGCATTATCGTTTAATCAAGATACTGCCAGCATTGAGCAAAGTGGTTCTCAAACGCTCGGCACATACAATGCTAATAGTGATTTTTATAGCTGGGCTGAGCAGGATTTTACGATTAGCTTAGGCGACGAAATCGCTGCCAACGAATCATTTTCTCTCGTGTATACAGTTACATTAGGTGCTTCGGGCGTTAATCAAATGGGTCAGGGCATCGAACAGGGTAACTTTTTGTTTGCTTCGTCTCAATTTGGTGACCCAAACTCATTTAATACTAGCTCAGTCAATACTTTTAGAAATCCAGTCAACGTCAGCACCCCCGGCACTATTGCTATATTAGGGTTAGGCTTAGTTGGCATTGCTGGTTTGCGAAAGCGTATCCAACAAAAACGTTAAACAGCGTTGAGCAATCCGATGCATTGAACCGGATTGTTCGATATGAGCGTAATGCTCAACGTAATGCTCTATCTGCTGCGCTAACTCAGATGAAGTCAGCGCAAACTCTATTGCTTTAATGTAATCCACGTTTGGCTGTGCTGGATTGATGGCCGCTACAAGCCGTTGTCCAGCTAAACGTTGTGTTAATAATGATTGCTCTAATTGACTCGGTATCAGTAACATACGCGTCCCTGATAATAAGCCTGCTGATACTAATCCATGACCTGCATGACAAATAATCAAATCGGTTTTATCCAATAAGCAGTCAACCCGCACGGGCTGAGCACTCAATTGAATATGTTCGACGTCAGCTAAACGTTCACGTAATGCTGCACTTGGTTTTGGCACGTGTACAATACTGTGATGCGTTAAAGCGATCAGGCTCGCGATAATCTGCTCAAAACCAGGAGCAGTTTCTTTCAGGTAGCCAAAAATACGTTTACCCTTTCCATCAGGATAGAATTGGGTGACACCTTGAGAAGTACAAAAACGCCCCCCGATATACTCATTCATCTCAGGATCACGATAAGCGCCATAATGATCTGTTTCATGCAGTGTGCATAACAAATTTAATGAATCTGCAAACAAATTACTCACAAAATCAATTGATTGCTGCCCATGTGTCTCCAAAATAGTGTTGATATTGTGTAACACTTGTTGTTCTTTATTGCGGACTTTATTGTTCATGTCATCCGCTAAACGTTGAAATAAGGGCAAGCTTTGGTGCAATGGTGGAATAAAAAATCCAGTACCAAAGGTCACACTCGGTATCCTTTTACAGCGAGCAGCTAAGATAGCTGTAGGACTATGATCAGCTATGATCATATCGGGATTAATTAACGCAAATAGATTTTGCCAAGCTTGAGCGGTATGGGTTAACTCATCAACATCACCAAAACCCAAATCATAGATAATATCGCTATAGCTGAGAGTCGCACTTCGCAGTCTGTCTTGATCACCTATGAAGATCGGTGAAGGGTAAATCGTCACGGGATAGTCAGCCAGAAGCTGGCCGGCTACAACGGTGTTTCTGGCGATGATGGAAAGTGACACTCCAAGAGGTATCAACGCCTCAATCAATGGAATGAATCCCATAATATGCCCATAGCCACTGCCTAGTTCCCAGGTCAGTAATAGGTGAGTTGAGCTTGCTGGTTTGCTATCGACGATAGGCGTATGCGTTGTCATGTGTACGTCATTCCTTAACGTAAAGAGGTGGATATCCGTTGAACTATAGAGTCAGTGTTAACCAGTGTGCGGGGGAAGTCAATATTAGCAATAACATCAATAATTTTTAGTGATGTTTAAAGTAGAACCTGCGTATAATTATCTCAGACACCAATGTTTATATGAGAATACAACTATGCAACGTGTAATGTGGGGCTTAACACTTTGGTTACTCGCCATAACCAGTATTGGATTATTTGCCAATACACAACCCCAGCCCAAAGAATTGTATTGGGAAGACATGGTGCCAAAAGGATTTGTTGCACCAGAAGTCACTGTCGATCACATGAATAATATGACACAAGCCGCGCCAAATGCGCCAGTGCTCGCTGAGTTAGATGGCCAGTATGTCAAGATCCCAGGCTTTGTTGTACCATTAGAAGGAACAGCAGAGCTGACCACTGAATTTTTATTAGTGCCCTATTTTGGTGCCTGTATTCACGTTCCACCCCCACCCTCTAATCAGATTGTCTATGTCACATTCAAAGATGGGGTGCCAATTGATAACTTGTACGATGCCGTGTGGATCGTAGGCAAGCTATCAACTAAAGGCTGGAGCGGTGATATTGCGACTGTAGGTTACAGACTTGAAGGTGAGCAAGTACTCGCTTATGAGTGAGTTTCCACTAACCACTGTGATAATGTCGCCTTGATGTCATCGCTAATAGGCGATGATCGTTGAGTGGTATAATCAAAGTTAACTAACGTGGTTGAGCCCTTGGCCACTTTTATACCATCTTGATAAGCATATTGGAGCACTACAAACGAGCTGTTACCAATTCGTTCGATGCCAGTATGCACGGTCACATTTTTACCGTAATGAATCTGCGCCAAAAAATCCACCGAAAACCCAGCAACAATCAACGGCCAGTTATCCAGTTGCAATGAAGGATTAAATACCTTAAAAACCGGTTCACGCGCAGTTTCAAACCACTGCGGAACCACGGTATTATTGACATGACGCAATGCATCGGTTTCATAAAAACGAATTTTGAATTCTTCAGTAAACATCCTTACCCTCTTGCCAAGATAGGCTGCAAAAAATGCCCCGTATGAGATTCTGCCACTTTACACACATCTTCAGGTGTACCTTGTGCAATAATTTGACCTCCACCTGAACCACCCTCAGGGCCTAAATCAATGACCCAATCGGCAGTTTTGATGACATCTAAGTTATGCTCAATCACGACCATGGTATTGCCCGCATCACGTAAGCGATTTAATACTTCAAGTAATTGTTTAATATCATGAAAGTGTAATCCTGTTGTCGGCTCATCCAAGATATATAACGTTTGGCCTGTATCGCGCTTGGATAATTCTTTGGCTAACTTAACCCGTTGTGCTTCACCACCAGATAATGTCGTTGCTGATTGGCCCAAACAAATGTACGACAAGCCAACGTCCATTAGCGTTTGAAGCTTACGATTTATGGCTGGGATCGCATCAAAAAATTCCCGCGCATCTTCAACCGTCATCTCAAGGATTTCATGAATGTTTTTGCCTTTGTAACGGATTTCTAAGGTTTCACGGTTATAACGCTTACCTTTACACAAATCGCACGGCACATATACATCCGGTAAAAAATGCATTTCTACTTTAATGACGCCATCGCCTTGGCACGCTTCACAACGGCCACCTTTAACATTAAAGCTAAACCGCCCCGGTTTATAACCACGTGATCGCGCTTCTTGTGTACCGGCAAACATCTCACGAATAGGCGTAAATATGCCTGCGTACGTAGCTGGGTTTGAGCGTGGGGTTCGTCCAATAGGACTTTGGTCAATATCCACTACTTTATCCAACATTTCTAAGCCTTTCATAGACTTATACGGCGCAGGCTCACCTAAGGTGGCGTTATTTAATTCTCGTTGAGCAATTTTATAAAACGTATCATTTATTAAGGTGGATTTACCTGAGCCTGATACTCCAGTGACACAAGTCATTAGGCCTGTCGGGATCGACAAACTCACATTTTTTAGATTATTACCTGTCGCACCGTCTAATTGTAACCAACCTTTGGCTTTGGCTTTGTTGCGTTTTTTAGGAATGGCGATCCCTTCACGACCGGATAAATACTTACCAGTTAACGAATGCTCCGAATTAATGATATCTGCATAAGAGCCTTGCGCGATAATTTCTCCGCCATGCACTCCGGCACCAGGACCAATATCAATGATATAATCAGCCTCACGAATTGCATCCTCGTCATGCTCAACCACCAACACCGTATTACCTAAATCACGCAAATGACGCAATGTTTTGAGTAAGCGTTCATTGTCACGTTGATGCAAGCCAATTGACGGCTCATCCAGCACGTACATTACCCCCATCAAACCAGCACCAATCTGACTAGCTAAACGTATTCGTTGCGCTTCACCACCTGACAAAGTATCGGCGCTTCGCTCTAGAGACAGATAATTTAGTCCAACATTCACCAAAAATGTTAAACGCTGTTGGATTTCTTTAAGGATCTTATCCGCAATCGCTGCACGTTGACCGCTTAATGCTAACGACTCAAAAAATGCTAACGAGTCGGCAATCGACATCGTCGCAACTGTCGGTAAATTGGTATCAGCGATAAATACATGCCTTGCTTCAAGACGCAGGCGAGAACCAGCACAAGTGGAACAAGGTTGTTGCGCTAAGTATTTGGCTAATTCGTCACGTACCGCATTGGATTCAGTATCTTTGTAACGCCGCTCCATATTCGGAATGATCCCTTCAAAGGGATGCTTGCGCTGCATGATATCGCCACGTTCATTGATGTATTTAAAGTTGATCGACTGGCCTTTGGAGCCATTTAAGACAATATCTCTGGCAGATTTGTCTAGCTCATTAAACGGCACACTCAAATCAAACTCATAATGCTCAGCCACGGCTTGTAACATTTGAAAATAATAATAACTGCGCTTATCCCATCCTCGAATTGCGCCACCGGCAAGACTCAACTCTTCATTACTGACGACTCTGGAGGGATCAAAAAACTGTCGTGTACCTAATCCATCACATGTTTGACACGCACCAGCAGGGTTATTAAATGAGAACATACGAGGCTCTAACTCGCTAATTGAATAACCACAATGTGGACAGGCAAAATTTGCCGAGAAAATAATCTCATCAGCATCAACGTCATCCATATACGCAATCTTGGCATTGCCAGCAGACAAGCCTAGCGCCGTTTCAAATGATTCAGCAAGGCGCAGTTGCAAATCGTCACGGACTTTAAAACGGTCAACGACCACTTCAATTGTGTGTTTTTTATGTAGGTCAAGTGCAGGTGGATCGGATAAATCACAGACTTCACCATCAATCCGAGCGCGAATAAATCCCTGTGCAGATAACCCTTCAAGAGTTTTGAGATGCTCACCTTTACGATCTTGCACCACTGGCGCTAATAGCATGAGCTTAGTCCCTTCTGGCATTGCCAGTACACGGTCGACCATCTGTGAGACGGTCTGTGCATCAAGCACCGTATCATGTTCAGGACACAACGGGACACCAACACGAGCAAATAACAATCGCAGGTAATCGTATATCTCGGTAATGGTACCGACTGTTGAACGGGGATTATGTGATGTGGATTTTTGTTCAATAGAAATGGCAGGCGATAAACCTTCGATATGATCGACATCGGGCTTTTCCATCATCGACAAAAATTGTCGAGCATAAGCTGATAATGATTCAACATAGCGACGCTGACCTTCAGCATACAATGTATCAAAAGCGAGAGAGGATTTACCTGATCCAGAAAGACCGGTAATGACAACTAGCTTGTCTCGCGGGATATCAAGGGAAATGTTTTTAAGATTGTGCGTACGCGCACCACGAACTTCTATTTTATCCATGCAACCGCTTCAATGTGCAAAACCCGCAGTATGACATATCATCACTGATTACGACATCTAAAGGTAAGAAAATGATTAAAGTAGTTACGCATAATATCTTATTCCGATCACAGTTAATTAGGCAAAAGCAGTGATGTAATGTGCGTTGATACAACCTGTCTGATTTGTCAGATTTTACTTCAACAAAAATGTGATAGAATAATTTATCTGATTATCTTTTTTGAAAAGCTTTAAATTACTGTGAACACTACTGAATTACGTGCCGCTTTTGCCCTAGCCGCTATCTATGTATTGCGCATGCTCGGCCTCTTTATGGTGATGCCTGTGATTGCATTACTGGCACTTGACTATGATGGCTATACGCCGTGGTTAGTGGGGTTAGCAATCGGTGGCTATGGCCTGACTCAAGCCTTCTTACAGATCCCCATGGGCATGCTGTCGGATCGGATTGGCCGTAAACCGATTATTATCGCTGGCCTAGTTTGTTTTGCCATTGGCAGTATCATCGCAGGCCTCGCCGATTCTATGTTATGGCTAATCATTGGACGTGTGATACAAGGTGCTGGGGCAATTGCTGGAGCGGTGATGGCTTTAGCTGCTGATGTCACCCGTGAATCTCAACGCACAAAAGTAATGGCTATTATCGGTGTCTCTATCGGATTATCATTTTATTTGGCACTCATACTAGGACCTATCATTTCGGGTGTTGCTGGTCTAAGTGGAATTTTTTATCTCACCGCTGGCTTAAGTGTAGTGGGGATTGCAGTGGTTATTTTTGTGGTGCCCAATGCAACCAACATAGCACCCAGTGCAGATACCCTTCCGCGCATGACTCATATTCGCGCTATGTTACAAGATAAACAACTGCGTATATTGAATATTAGCGTCTGTATATTACATATGTTGATTACGATATTATTTGTTCAATTACCGGTATTGCTTGCGGATGCAGGTATTACTTTAGCGTTGCAATGGCAGTGGTATTTCCCGGTATTAATCGTGTCTCTTTTGGGTCTGATAACCTTGATGCGTGGCGCCCAAACACACCCTAAATTAGTGATGCAATTAAGTATTGTATGCATGACATTGTGTTTTATTGGGTTGGAGGTTAATCCTACGCTAACCTTGTCCCTATGGCATTTGTTTGGTCTTGTTAGTGTGTTTTTTATTGGGTTTAATTATTTAGAAGCAAACATCCCAGCACTCGTATCCAGTATCGCTCCAGCAGGCAATAAAGGCAGTGCAATGGGAATATATGCGAGCTTTCAATTCTTTGGTGCTTTTTTAGGCGGAATTATTTCTGGACTAATGATCAGTTCATTTTCGACAACCGCGCTGTATACTTTATGTATCTTGATTGGTGTGATTTGGTTGGTAATAATTTCAACTTTAAGTCACCATCAGCAACTAAAAAGAGTTACACTATCGCTCAATCAAGCAAACTATTCGGTAGTAGAAATCGCACAGCGATTACAAGCTATTACCGGCATAATCGACATCACTGTAGTTGAAGATGAACAAGCGGCTTACCTCAAAGTAGACCCTAAAACCTTTGACTTAGCGTTAGCAGAACAAGCAGTCCAATAATAACGGGGAAGAAGATGGCATCTAAAGGTGTAAATAAAGTAATTATCGTTGGTAATCTAGGTAATGATCCAGAGATCCGTAACTTGCCCAATGGTGGCGCTGTTGCTAACCTCAGTGTTGCTACTAGTGAAAGCTGGAAAGACCAACAAGGTCAACCACAAGAACGTACCGAGTGGCATAAAGTCACTATGTATCGTCGTTTAGCCGAAATTGCAGGTGAGTACCTTAAAAAAGGGTCACAAGTTTATCTAGAAGGTAAATTACAAACGCGCAAGTGGCAAGATCAACAAGGTAACGATCGTTACACGACAGAAATTATCGCTGACCAAATGCAAATGTTAGGTGGTCGTGCCGGCGGTGGCCAAGGTAATCAAGGTGGCATGAATCAAGGTGGCGGCCAAAACAATTACAACCAAGCACCACAGCAACAAGGTGGCGGCCAAAATAATTACAATCAAGCGCCGCAACAGCAAGGTGGCCAAGGTGGTGGATACAGTAGACCAGCTCAACAACAAGCGGCTCCTGCAACACAGGCACCTAAAGAACCTGATTTTGATTTTGACGATGACATTCCGTTTTGAGGAGAATATAACTCGAAAATGTTAATTTAAAATAATAAGCCCATGTATATCATGGGTTTTTATTACCCAATAGAGATAATTCATCATGATCAATACCAAAATATACAAAGCCGTTTACAGTTTATCTGAACAGCTAATGAAAGCTGCAAACTCGGATGACAAGGTGACTTTTGACCGTTTGTATGCTGAATTACTGGCTATCTGTGTTGATAACGAAGATACCCACAAAGACCACCCAGAACAATGGGAAACCTTGGCTGATTTTACTGCCGATTTAGAAGAAGCGATTGCCGGTTACGAAAAGGCATTGGTCAAAGCGAAGGCGCTTAATTCAAAAGATCATATGTCCTCAATCGCACTGTCGATGGCTCTTTTACAAATTGATTTGGGACAAACTGACGCGGCAATAACCAACCTACAAAATGCCAAAATCAGTTCCAACAAAATTGAAGATAAAGAGCTCAAAGCGGAAATACATGACCGCCTTGAAGCCCTTTTATCGGGTACCTACTAAGCAGAATATTTAAAGTAACTCATCATTCCCACCATATCGTTGTTAGTGGACTCAAGTTCACTAAACACCGATTTGAGGTTATTGACCGCTTGTACCTCTGCGTCACAAGCCTGTAGTACACTGGTGAGTTCTTTGGCTATTTGTTCACAGCACACGGATTGTTCTTCTGCAGCAGAGGCAACCACATCTGCTTGTTCCTGCATTGCAGATGCCCGAGCGACCAGTTGATCACATACAGATTGAGTCTGATCAACCTCATCTAACGTTTTATCAATGTTCTGCTGTCCAGAATGAACGGCATCTTGCACATCATCAGAGGATGTTTGTAACGATTGCAATAGCACAGCGATCTTTTTCGTCGAATGATGTGAATCTGTCGCCAAGTTGCGCACCTCATCCGCGACTACGGCAAAACCTCGACCATGCTCACCAGCTCTTGCCGCTTCAATAGCCGCATTGAGAGATAACAAATTAGTTTGTTCTGATAGGCTATTAATGGTTTGCAAAATAGCCGATATTTCATCGATATGTGTTGCTGTAGTTTGGGTTTTTTCTTGAATATCAGACATGTTTTTTGATAATGTTGATAACGATTGTTTGCTAGCCAGATTACTTTTTACTGTCGTTCCAATTTCTTGAGATAAGCCGTCCGACTGACTTTTGGTTTCAACTGCCGAGCATGCTATCGACAAACTGGTTTTAGACATTTGTTCCGCAGCACCTGCCATACTCATAGTCAAGTCACGCGTGCGTTGTGATTCTTGAGAGACGACTAACGTGGCTTGATTAAAATCTGCTGATAAGGAGCGTTGTGTATCAACCGACAACCCCATTTTGATTAATAACTGTTTAAAGATGCTAAACGAAGAAATAATGGCCGTGGATAATTGACCTAACTCGCGTGACGATTCTTGTTCAAAATTAGTCATCAAGTCACCTTCTTTGGCTACGCGCTCCATTACACCGGTCAAATGTAACAGCTCCGATTTTAACGATTTGATCATATGTTTATTGAGTAATAACAACATCAATAACGCGATGATAATCACTGCGACCTCAGCCCATAAACTAAACGTTGCATGTCGCGTTAAGTTCTTCGCTATCTGTTGATTGGCTTGCCATTTATTATCCACAATGGATTTGATTGTGCTGATCGCGCTAGTCGCCGTATTAAACCATTGCTGGGCGCTTAAGGGTGTGGTTAACAGCGCAGCATTGTCACGCCGAATGAGTGCAGCCATGGCATCAATGTTTTTAGCATCGGCATCAATGATGGCGGCATTAAATTCTTGTAGCCTTTGCGAGTCTAATACATCCAATAAATACTGTTGATTTACATCGCGATCACTGGCAAAAAACAATAACTGGGTATGCAACGCATTATCCAATATTTGAGTGGTTAATATTTGGGTTACACCTGCTCTAATTTGCCCTAAACGTTCTTTGTACCAACCTAAATAGTACGCATCAACATAGCCTTTTTTCAATGCCGGGTTGGTTATTAATCGACTGATCTTAATCATCGCATCAAGCGCTAAACGATTAATATGCGAATAAAAGATTAACATCCTAGGGGCTGCACCATTATCAACAGCAGCGCGCATGTTAGGGATGTCATTGAGCGATTGAAAGAATAACGAAAAAGCCAAAGCGTCTTTTGTGCCGCTATTATTAACAACACTCAGTGCCTTTTCTAATTGCTCAATGGAGCGATCAGCAAGGCCGCGTTGTGCCGTTAATGCAGATAACGATGACGCTGAAGGGTTGCCTAAATACGCTGCGGATAAGCCCCGTTCTAACGAATGCTGATGAGCAACACTATCTAATGCTAATGCAACATCACTGAGCATGACACTATACTTAGCATCCTGCGATGTCGAATATTTGGTGGACAGGGTTGTCGTTGCCAAACCGACAACAAGTAAGACGATGATGCAAACAGAAATAATGGTGGTGCGTGTCAATGTTAAGCTTTTTGATAAAGACATACTCAATCCTTGTAAATGTCTGTGATACAAGGATTATCGGTTCATTGGCTTGGATATTGAGGATTGATTTCGATTAAATACCCATTGAGTCTAGCGTCCGCCACAGTGGCAATGATCTGCCTCTTCACTCTTCACTCTTCACTCTTCACTCTTCACTCACCACTAGCATGTCATGCCCATGTGCCAATATGCCGTCACTCGACTGTTTATATTACTCATCTTTACTGTCTTTTTGACTAAAGTAACGCCTATGGATGTCGATAAAACTGTCATGGAATGTAGTTATTACTGTGATTTGATATTACGGCAGGATAATTGCTTTAGTAATTAACATCGAATGGAATCGCGCACAATTGTGCATGAGCAAAGGAATGACAATGCAAATTAGTTGGCGTCAATATCTCACCCTAAAACTCGCAAAACGTAATGCGATATTTTCGCTGGGGATCTCTATTGGCAAGCACACTCATCATGTCGTGGGACTCGTCAAACAAGGTGCGGAAGTTTCCTGGGCTCACGCATGCAAATTTGATAAGGCCACATTCAAAACTGAATTTAGTGCATGGGTTAAAGCGAACAATTTAGATGGCACGCCAACCTATATTTCTTATACCGAATCATACTATCAATTGATGCAGGTTGACCGACCTGATGTAGATGACAATGAGGTGCATGCGGCATTGCAGTGGCCGTTAAAAGAATTGTTAACCACGGATAAAGACGTCTCTTACGATTTTTTTGATATGCCGGTACAACTATCTGGGCAACACAAAATCAACACCGTTGCGATCGAATACGAACACATTGAAGGGATCAATCAATTGATGTTTGATTTGAACCTCGATCTACAGCAAATCGTCGTGGAAGAAATAGCCGCGTGTGAGTTGGTTCACAGCCACTCAGAAGCCGTCTTAACGCTAGTCCAAGAGCTCGGTGGTGAGGTCTGTTTGAATATCATAAAAGATAATCAATTATACCTGACTCGTCGTTTACGCGGTTTTGATAATTTAGGTCAGTTTTCAGCTGATGAGTTACGCATGGGGATCATTGAATCATTATGCATCCAAATCCAACGTTCACTGGACTACTTTAGTAATCAACTTCGCCAGGCACAAATCAAACATATTTTTTTACGTCTCCCCATTGAACAACAAGAAGTCGTTGCTCAAGATATTGAAAAAGTCATTGATATGCCGGTTTCACTACTCAGTCCCAGTATGGAAATAAAAGTAGATATCAACCTCAACGAATTTAGTTTAAACGCCTTAGGTGCAGCCATGATCGCGTATAACAAATCCGAGTCTCGTGTACACAATGAGGCGGCCTAATGAAACACACCATTAATTTATTACCTGATACGCTTAAACCTCAACTCGAATTACTCACCATATATACAGTGATGGTTTGCATGGCGTTATCCGCCGTCATGATGTTTGGTGTCAGTAGTTACATGGACCATGATAAACGACAACTAGTGATAGAGATGGACACGTTACGTGGCGAAATTAATCGAAAAACCTCCGTGTTAAATGTGATTAATGCCGAACTTGAAAACCGGGTCGAAGATCCATCTTTGATCCGCACATCACAAATGCAAGCCACTATGCTTAAACAAAAAAAACGCTTAGTTGCTGAGTTGCAAGCGCGTGATTCGATGCTCAAGCATAATTTTGCTGATTTACTTGAAGCCCTTGCCTTAAAACACAGCAGCGAGTTATGGCTGACCTCAATCAAAGTAGTCGGCGACGATATGCTATTAACCGGTCAAGCCGCTTCTCCTAGTGCGCTGCCACAATGGGTAACGCAGCTTAGTAGCACTGAGTATTTTGCGGGTCGGGAGTTCAATAGCGCCAAATTAGTTCGCCAACAAGAGCAATTAGTCTTTGAGCTACAAACGTCCAAAGGAGATCAATAACGATGAGCCAAGTATCGAGTATTGAACAACTCAACCAAAAGTACCAGCAGCTGTCTCAACGTGAAAAAATACTGGCAATGATAGTGGCCTCGTTACTAGCGGGATTTGTTGCGTATGAATTATTAGTCGCCCCCGTGGCAAAAGAGATCGATGTGCTGAACACTTCAATCACCAGTTCATATGAACGCCTGAATCAACTTGAAACCGATTTGGAGCAAGTTAACATTCGCATTGCCACTGACCCAGATGAACCGTTGCAAGCACGGATTGCAAGGTTAACTGCTCGCATTGCTCAACTGGATGATAATTTTCAAGATCAAATCAACGAGTTAATCTCAGCCGAACAAATGCCTAAGGTGCTCGAAACGTTATTTAATAAATCCTTCAAACTGGCATTAGTCGAAATGCGTTCAATGCAACCGGTGGATTTGTTTGCAAATGACGCTGAAAAACGTGATATCAGTCTGTATCAACATGGCGTGCGATTAGTCTTTAAAGGCGAATTTTTTGATGTGCAGCAATTTTTGCAAGACATCGAAAAAATGCCTTATCAACTCTATTGGCACTCACTGGATTATCGGGTCGAAATGTATCCGCAAGCTCATGTAGAAATTGAGTTATTTACGTTAAGCGCAAATGAGGCATTTATCGGTGTATAAATTTATTCAAAATATAACAACTGCACTAAGTGCATTATTACTGTGTTCATCAATTGGCGTTGGGATGGTTGTGAACGCAGCCCCAAGCAATCAACTAACCGTGTCATTAAGCGATCCTACTCGCCCTAAACACTTTAGTGTCAACAAACTCATCACTGCTGCTAAAACGGGGATCGAGCCGATTAAAATCACGGCCATATTTACCTCTCCTAAGCAACATTACGCCGTGATCGATGGTGCGTCGCTAAGCGCTGGAGACAAGGTTCGTGATTATATTATCCACTCCATTGACACCCAGCACGTTATTTTGGCTCGCAATCAAAGCGGCAAAATCGAATTAACCACCCTATCTGTATTTGAAGAAGAAGTGAAATCTTATGCTAAGCAGTAAATATTTATCTATCATGGTCGCCACCGCAGGGGTCGCCTTAGTAGGTTGTACAGCAACCCACATTAAAACTGACGTGCCAGCTGAATTGGCTGCCAATATTGCCGAAGCGGAGCGCTTTGTTGACGCACAATCAACTCAATTAACGGTCCCTGAAGACGTGCTCAATGCGTTTAAACCAACCTCGTTAACTCCACAAGAATTGGTATTAGATAGCGCTAAATATGACATTAACGCACAAAATATTAATGCCGCTAGTTTTTTTTCAAACTTAGTCAAAGATACGCCTTACAGTGTTGCTGTTCACCCTGAAGTAACTGGATTGATCTCGTTAGATTTAAAACAAGTCCCTCTCGAGCAGGTTTTCTCGTTAGTCTCTGATTTATATGGATTTCATATTGAACGTAAGAACAGTATTTTTAGAATATTTCCATCGGGCATGCGTACTGAAACATTTAACGTCAATTATTTACTCATGCAACGAGATGGCT
>CAKZLI010000058.1 GCA_937125395.1 uncultured Glaciecola sp. | reverse complement strand
TGAGGGCGATGTGACTGAAGCAGAGATGCTTGAGGCAATTGTCGAAGTCGCTGAGGTTCATGGCTCTCAGGGTGATGTTGATGGTAGGCAGATGGATATTGAAGATGAGGAGTATGCTCTTGATTAGGAAAATATTCTGTTGGCTTGGGTTTCATTCAATGGTTCCTGTTAATTGGGTGATTGATTGTGATGATAATGATTATGGGTACACGGTTATGACCTGTGATCATTGCGGAAAGGAGGAGGTGTTGTGAGTAAGACGGTTTTTTACTTGGTTATTGTGATGCCGTCTATATTGGCGTTGTTATTTCTTCATGAGGTTAGATTAGACCGTCTGGAAGACTTTCCAAAGTCAACATCAAAACTTATTCAGGATGGCAACAAATGCACAATTATAATTCACGATATAGATCACGAGGCTCTTAATTGTAATTTAGATGATGTGACAATCTTGGATTGGAGAGGTTAAGCAATGAGCGATTTACAAATAAGCGTTATCATTTTTAGTTTACTTGCTGCTGCGGTAATAACACACCAAGACCCGCTGCCATGTGAACCTCCGCGCTGGCATATTGTTGAGTGCTACACATTTGAAGATGAACCTCTTAGAATGAGAGTAGATGGTATTACCATTATCTTTGAAGACATAGAACAGCGTGAATATTTCTTGAACAAAAATCAACCACGATGCGGATATCTCGCGAACGATAGTTATGCAAAACACTTTTTTTCTGATCGTTGACATTTTGTCATTGACACGAGTGTCAGTGGTAATGATACTTAATTAACTTTAACTAACTATTTTCAAAAATTCCTTGGGGGGATTTCATGTCAGCAATAATAAATGAGGCGTTCTCTAGCGTTGGCGCTACTGATGGCGAGAAGGTTCAAGGTCACTTCAATGTTGAAGTGGTCTTTTCTAATACGGGTTCAATAAACCTTGAGCGCATGGTTGAGGGTGGTGTGGAATACATACCTGTTGAGACAATCACTGAAGATGTATCTAAAATTGGACATGATCCAGTGTACGGCAACAAGTATCGTTTTAACTGCACTGCAATTGATGGCACAGCAACAGTGAGGATCACCAAGTGATGAGAAAACTCTTAGCACCTGTTTTAATGGCCTCCACCATGTTGTCGTCTGCAAACTCTAGCGCTGAGACTTATTACTTCTCATTCTCTGAGGGCAACGACAGCAATGATGGATTGTCTGAGGCCTCACCATTCAAAACAAGCGGTAAGTTGTTCGACATCATGAATGATATGACCGCTGGCGATATTGCTCTACTCAAGCGCGGTGACGTTTGGGAGCCATCAACAAGAGAAAACATAAGCGGCCCTTGTGGTGGTTGTACACTTGATGCGTACGGCACTGGTGACGATCCTCACTTATACTCTGGTGAAAATCATGGTGTGTTTATGTATCTGGACAACTCAGACGGATGGACGTTAAAGAATTTTGAAATAACCTGTTATCGAGGTTCTGCTGAATATACGTGGGCGATGTTCTTTTATCTCGGCACGGAAGACGTGTATGTGGACAATGTAACATACAACAACTGTACTCATGGTGTTCATATAGCAGGTGAGAAGTTTGACTTTGACGATGCTAATAACGTTGACAGAATAACAATTAAGAACTCAACGTTTAATTATATTAGTATTGTTGGGATATTAGGTGGTGGCGGTAACGATTACACTATTCATAACAACGTATTTAATTACAACGGCTGGAACGGATACAGCTACCACGCTATTTACTGGTATTATTGGAACCGTGGGCGCATTACCGATAATAAATTCTATCACAGTAATAATGGAGGTGAAGCAAAGGCTATTACCTCAATCAGCAAAGCAAGCACTGCTGTTGTTACTGTTCCTTCACACGGATACACAACGGGCGATTATGTTTACATAGAAAGCAGCCGCGACATGTGGGAGCTTAACGACCGCCGATATCAAATCACGGTTCTTGACGCTAACACATTTGAATTAGATGGTGTAAACAGCACAAGCTTTAATACCTTTGTAACAGGCAACGCCAAGAAAGATAGCGGTGCGTGTAATAGCTCTATCATTGTGGGGCATGGGATAGGCCGCGAAATATATTTTGGCAATAATCATATATATGAGGAACCAGATAAAGCGGTAGTAGCATGTTGGGGTTTAGCGTGGGATGCTGGCTATCCTCCTAGTTATGGTGAAGAAGAATTTACAGACATGACGGTTGAGAATAATAGGCTGTATAACCTCGGAAACGTTTATTTTGGAATGACTAACTCCCAATCTATTGAGTATAATTTCAACACTCTTTACCACGATAATAGCAATTCACACTTCCAAGGGTTTCATGATCACACAAATCCAGCGGACGCCGGATTGATAAGCAATGATGTCCTGCTTCAATACAATAATATTACGGTTGTAGATGATAGTGGCGCGGCTATAGCAACATCTGCCGGAATGGAATTCCCGAACACGAATGATGTTGTAGCTAAGGGCAATCATACATTATTCGGTGACAGTTCAGGAATAGCTTGCACAGTCAGTAAAGCTGGTGAGCTTACTCAGATAAATAATATTTGTCTTGAGGGTTCATCACTTACACCAAGCACACTTAATACGGTGGAGTAGAATATGGCTTTTCCAACAGGTTGGGGCAGAAAGCAGAAGATAACAATTAAGGCGTCAGAGATTGATGCAACCTTAACAAATTTCCCTGTTGCTATTACTTTAGACCACCTTAATTCAGAGATAGTTGATGCGGGGTCAAATTCCGCTTTAAATGGTGGTGGTGATATCCGCTTTTCAAGTGATGTTGACGGCACAACACAGCTTGCTTGTGAGGTTCAGCGGGTTGTTACTAATGCCACAGCAGGGACAAGGCGCTGTATTATTTGGGTGAAGGTTCCAAGTGTTTCTTCATCATCAGATACAGATATTTGGATATGGTATAAAAAATCAGGAGAAACACAGCCCGCTGTATCAGACCCATATGGGCGTAATGCCGTATGGTCAGCATACGAGGCTGTTTTACATCTAAATGATGGTGGCACTACTGGCCCTTGGGTGGATAGTACAGGAAATGGACATAACGCAACATTAACAACGGGGGTAAGCGTTGCCAACACAGAGGTAAATCATCCATTTGATGATAACTGGTTGGACTTCACAACAGCGGAGGCATTAACCCTTACTTCATCTACTACATTGGTTAACGGTGGTGCTATGTCAATACAGGCATGGATTAATGCTGATGTTAGTAGCGGTACTGATGGTATTTTTGGTAATAGACATGCTGGGCCTGATAGTAACTGGATACAGTTGATAGCTTCAAATCGCGGTATGGCGAAAGCTAATGGCGGTGAAGATGTTGTTGACGCTGGTGGTGGACTAACAACGGGGGTAAATTTCCTACAGACCATAACCCATGATGATGCATCAATGGTTTTTTATAATAATGGTGTTGCTACAGATACCGATAATACCATTGCAGTAACCACAGGAATAACATCTGTTAGTAGTTTTAGAATTGGAACTTACTATAACGGCTCATTCAGTTATGATGGACGCGTGGGCGAATGTCGCGCAAGTAAAGTCAAACTTAGCGCGGATTGGTTGGCGGCAGAGGCTAGCAATATCAATACGCCTGCTACATTTGCTACAGCCGGAACGCCAGAAGGAACAATAAGCAATAATGAACCCACAGGTTCTGTTGTTATTACTGGCTCGTCCGTACAAGGCCAGACACTTACAAGTACGAATACTCTTGCAGATGCAGACGGGCTTGGCTCTTTTACTTACGCATGGCTACGTGATGATGTTGTGATATCAGGTGCGACAAATGACACATACCTTTTAACTGCATTTGACGTAGGGACAACAATAAAATCACGCATTAGCTTTACGGATGGTGAAGGTAATAACGAGGTAGAAACAAGTGCGGGTGTAGGCCCAATAAAGGGCAGGGTCGAAGCAACATATCAAGATTGCTACTTTACACTTGTTACTGATCATGTTCAGGTTGCTGGCGTAACGACATTCCAGCATATCCCTTTACCAGCGAGAACGGTTCATGTTCCTGCTGGTTTCTTTGATGGTGGTTCAAGTTCTGCTGCAAATGCTGGTGGCAACATCGAAGTTCATAAGGCTTATCCATTTACAGACATCACAAGAATACCCGCAAAGATAATCGATTTTGATATCAATGCAGGAACAATTGATTTTGAATATCTACATCCAAGCCTATCTGCCATAGCGGCGGAAACGCTCTATATCCGCAAAGTAAACGCTGATCAAGTGCAACCAGCGGCAGACGAAGCTTATGGCAGCGACTTGGTGGATAATGCTGTCACATTCCCTGATGATGCTAATCTAGCAACTACGCTTGCCAATGCTGCCAACAATGATAATTTCTACACAACAGGGCCGCTTGTCTGTACTTTAATTGGTGGTGTTGCGCCTTCTCAACCATCCGAATATCGGTTCTTGCAATCCGTATTGTCTGATCCAATATCATCAGTGATGAGGGCATATGATGGCTAAGGAATTGAACATAAGGCAGGCAAAGTTTGTTGATGAATATCTCATTGACAACAATGGAGCGGCAGCTGCTGTTCGGGCTGGATACTCACCTAATGGTTCAAAAGTAACAGCAAATAAAATGCTCAATATGCCTGCGGTAAAAGACCTCATCAATAAGGCGAAGATAGAAAGATCAGAACGCACAAAGATTGATGCTGACTTTGTTCTTCTTCAGTTGGGCGATATGCAAAAGGCGATGATCTCAGAGATACTGAATGACGATGGTGGTCTAAAAGATATTAGCGAGTGGCCCGATGTGTGGCAGCGAATGGTTGTAGGGATAGATGTTTTTGAAGAATATGATGGCTCAGGAAAAGACAAAACATTAATTGGTTACACGAAACGTGTGAAGCTCATGGATCGCACACGTATCCTTCATATGCTTGGTCAGCACGTAGCGGTAAACGCCTTTAAGGAAACTGTTGACGTGAACGTCAAAGGAAGTTTGGGCGAGCGTCTAATGCAATCAAGGAAGCGTCTTGGCTCAACGAGAGATTGATCACGAGCAAATGCTCATTGACGATATTGCGAAGTTCTACGACGATCCAATGGGTTTTGTGATGTACGCTTTCCCTTGGGATATTGATCCTTCAATTCAGATGGTTGAGCTTGAGGAGCCGTGGGCTTCCAAATACAATAGTGAGTTCGGGCCTGACAAGTGGGCGTGTGAGTGGCTTGATGATCTTGGCGCAGAAATTAAAGACAGAGGATTTGATGGCAAGAATGCCGTTGATCCTATTCAGATGGCTACAGTATCAGGGCATGGTATCGGCAAGTCTACGCTGACAGCATGGCTGATCTTATTCATCATGACAACTCGACCATTTGCCAAGGGCGTTGTGACAGCGAATACTGGCGAGCAGCTAAAAACAAAAACATGGTCAGAGCTTGGCAAGTGGTGGAAGAAGTGCATCACTCAAGAATGGTTTACCTATAACAACGGTAAAGGTAATATGAACCTTTACAGCGTTTCGTCGCCGGAGAGTTGGCGCTGTGACGCACAGACTTGTCGTGAAGAGAATAGCGAAAGTTTTGCTGGCCTCCATGCCGCCAACAGTACACCATTCTACATCTTTGATGAGGCCAGTGCCGTTCCTAATAAAATTTGGGAAGTGTCCGAGGGTGGTTTAACCGATGGTGAACCCATGCGTTTTGTGTGGGGAAACCCTACTAAGAATACAGGATCATTCTTTGAATGCTTCAATCGGTTTAGGCATCGCTGGAAGTCTATTGTGATTGACAGCCGTAACGTGAATATCACTAACAAGAAGAAGCTCAATCAGTGGGTAGAAGATTACGGTGAAGATAGTGACTTCGTGCGTGTGCGTGTGCGGGGTGTATTTCCTCGCGCCGGATCAATGCAGTTCATATCGTCTGAGGATGTGGATCGCTGCGCTGAGATGGATACGCCAGATGTAATCATGACGCAGCCCGTCATCATGGGGGTTGATGTGGCTCGCTTTGGTTCAGATAAGTCTGTGATCCTTATTCGTCGTGGTCGTAACGCTCGCGATATTCATATGAGTAGCTATTCAGGCATTGACACAATGACATTGGCTGCAAAAGTTCATGAGTTGGCTATCGAGTTTGATTGCGATGCAATCTTTGTCGATGGTGGTGGCGTAGGTGGTGGTGTAGTAGACCGCTTAAACCAACTCAGTGCGAAGAACGTTATTGAGGTGCAATTCGGAGGGCGAGCAGTAAACCCTGCTGTGTACGTCAATTGGAGGGCTGAGATGTGGGGAACAATGAAGGCGGCAATCAAGGATGGCGTCGCGATCCCTAATCAGGTCGAGATCAAGACAGATTTAACTGGTATCGAATACGGTTATCAGAAAGAAAACCTAATCCAGCTTGAGAAGAAAGAAGATATGAAGAAGCGTGGCCTGTCATCCCCTGACTTTGGTGACGCACTTGCTTTGACATATGCATTGCCAGTAGCCCCTAGGGTTGGCGTCACAAGCATACATCATCCCGATGTGTCACAAGTACAAGGTGGTGATTATGACCCATACGCATAGAACATCAGCAGCTATAGCAAAGATGAAGCAGAGCGGGGCAAAATTCAGAGAAGGCCCAGATGAAGGTGAGTTATATCCGAAAGTTGAGATTCAGTTTAGAAGTAAGGAAGAGCAAGAGGCAATAAACAGGCAAAGCCCTAACATTCATCGCGCTCAGGGGCATGATTATGACCCTTACAAATAAGTGTGACATTTTTACAACAAAAACGTTGACGAAGTGTCATTGATGGTTAAACTAAAACAGTAAATTAAAAT
>CAKZLI010000057.1 GCA_937125395.1 uncultured Glaciecola sp. | reverse complement strand
TTGCATTGTTATTCCACGCCCTCAATTTAACTATAGTGATTAAAATTTAAACACGACAGGTAGTCTGACAGAGAGGGTAACGGACATCGTGTAACATGGCTGCACGACAACGTCCGCCTAAACCTTGCACTAATTGTACTACGGCCTCAACAACCTTATTTCGCATAAAAATATCGGCATCCACCGAGTGGCAATTACTGTGTAAGACTTGTCAGTTAGCGGTTAAAGATAATGAAGGGTATCAATATGGTGGGACGTGGAAGAGTAATAAGCGTGGTTAGCATATGAGTGGAGCAAGGTTGTAACTAGTTATTTTACGTAAACATTTTTTCTATGACTAGTCCGTAACACCAGCACAACCAACTTACTGTCTTCGATGTTGCAGACAACTCGATAATCTTTAATTCGATATCGCCATAATCCAGCTTTGTTACCCACTAAAGCTTTACCAAATCTTCTCGGAGATTCGTTAGTGGCTAATCGAGTTTTAAGGTATTGAATGATATCTTTTTGAGTTTGCTTATCAATTTTCTTGAGTTCTTTGAATGCACGTTCATCCCATTCAATTCGCCATAGTCGATTCATTTATTCGTCTAAGCCTAATGCTTTTTCCGCTTCTTCTAAAGAAATCCGTTTAGCTGGTTTTTCTAATCGATCTAACGCAATGTATGTATCTTCCATATCATCAAGATACTTCATAATCGCTTCTTTGGCATAAAACGACTTTGTGCGCCCAGTGGTCTCAGCTAATACACTTAATCTTTTTTCTATTTCATTCGATAATCTTAGAGATAACATTATATTCCTCATATTATTTGTCATACATGTACAGCATAGGCTATTATTTCAAATATCGAAAGTAATTAATTAGGTAACTACAATTAGCATTTACCGATTTTCACCACGAACTGAATACCCATCACCCAAAATACTCTCCCTTAGCCAAATAAACTTGTTTGATATGTTCCACTAATGCTAATACTTTGCGCGGTGTCTTTTTGATAAAAGGGTGCAGAGCATACACACCGATAGTTTTATCGATTTCCTTATCAAACAATGTGACCAACGCCCCTGATAGCAAATCTTCGTGCACCAAACATTGAGGTACATGCATGATACCATGTCCTGCTAGCGCGGCTTTGCGCAAAGCACTGGCATTATCAGAGGCAAAAGCGCCATTTACCGTCACTGTAAACTGCTGCCCATCATGTTTAAATACCCAATTATTGGCACCGGCTTTTTGGTAAACATAAATCAAACAATGATGCTCTGTGAGTTGAGTAGGCGTAGCAGGTTGACCATATTGCCTTAAATACTCTGGTGAACAACACACCACCCATTGAGAATCAATAATATGGCGAGCGATTAAGCTTGAATCTTCTAATAAACCGGTACGAATGACTAAATCAAACCCCTCTTGTACAGGGTCAACAAAGCGGTTATCCAATGACATATTGACGCTAACATTAGGATGAAGGTGGCAAAACTCAGCGACGGCTTCGCCTAATAATAAATCTCCAGAAATAGTCGGTACCGACATATTTATGTGACCATTTAAAGTTTCATTATCGTCTTTTACATCGTCAATCGCTTCTTGCGTCATGTGTTTAATCATATCCGCGCTTGACGCTAATTTTTTGCCCGCTTCTGTTAACGCCAAACTACGGGTAGTGCGATACAGTAGTTGTGCATTAAGCGATTGTTCTAATTGCGTTATACGTTTACTCACCACTGAATTGGTAATGTTGTTAAGCTCCGCGGCTTTTTTGAAGCTGCCAAGTTCAATCACTTGAGAAAATAAAACCAGATCATTGGCATGCATAATATTAATTAATATTTGGAAACTATGAGTTCGATTATTTCTATTTATTGACTAAAAGTAAAGCGATATACTGTTTCAATATTAATCCTGTGAGTTTCATACTCGCAACCGGCATATGCAACTCAACAAGGACTGAACACGATGATTATCTCGGCGACTACTGATTTTCGCGCAGCGGCGAAAGCGAAATTACCCCCGTTTTTGTTTCATTATATTGATGGTGGCTCATACACTGAAAGCACGTTAAGACGCAATGAAAGTGACTTACAAGACATCGCTTTAAAACAAAAAGTGTTAAACGACATGTCTCACCTGAGTTTAGAGCATGACGTACTTGGTGAACAGTTAGCCATGCCGATTGTACTGTCACCTGTTGGTTTGACGGGGATGTATGCGCGTCGCGGCGAAGTTCAAGCTGCCAAAGCGGCACAAAACAAAGGGATCCCGTTTACCATGTCAACGGTGTCAGTGTGTCCTATCGAGGAAGTCACCCCACAAATTCAGCGTCCGATGTGGTTTCAATTATACGTATTAAAAGACCGTGAGTTCATGAAAAATGTCCTTGAACGAGCTAAATTAGCTGGTGTTACAACGTTAGTTTTTACTGTTGATATGCCGACACCTGGGGCGCGCTATCGCGATATGCACTCAGGCATGAGTGGTCCGCGATCAGAAGTACACCGGATACTCCAAGCGATGTTGCATCCATCTTGGGCGTTAGATGTTGGCTTGTTGGGCAAGCCTCATGATCTCGGCAACATATCCGCATATCGCAACAAAGCTACAAAACTCGGCGATTACATTGGCTGGTTGGGGGATAACTTTGACACCTCTATTTCGTGGAAAGACTTAGAATGGATTCGAGAGTATTGGACGGGTCCTTTGATCATCAAAGGGATCTTGGATGTGGATGATGCTAAAGACGCAGTACGTTTTGGATCAGACGGAATTGTAGTATCTAATCATGGAGGTCGACAACTCGATGGCGTCATGTCCTCTGCACAAGCACTGCCGAGTATTGCTGATGCGGTTAAAGGTGATCTTAAGATATTTGTTGATTCAGGTATTCGTAACGGCTTAGATGTCGTGCGTATGTTAGCCCTAGGCGCCGATTGTACTATGCTCGGTCGCTCCTATATTTATGCACTCGCTGCGCAAGGACAACAAGGGGTAGAGCACTTATTGGATTTATACGAAAAAGAAATGCGTGTGGCCATGACATTAACCGGTGCAAACAGCATCAGTGAGATTGGTCATCATTCTATTGCAAGGATCAGATAAACACTCAAACATTGCTAAATGTGGGTTGAATTTACCCTTAATAAAAACATATACTGCGGGAACACTAATTTTATTTTTCATTATTTATAAGGCACATACATGAGCACTGACAATCCCCGCAAGCACTCCCAAAAAATCGTAGATGGCACGGCACAAGCACCTAGTCGTTCTATGTTACGAGCAGTCGGTTTTGGTGATGAGGATTTCAAAAAATCTCAAGTCGGAATTGCATCCACGTGGTCGATGGTGACGCCTTGTAATATGCATATCAATTCGCTTGCCGAAGAAGTGGGAAAGGGCGTTGATAGTGCCGGAGCAAAAAGTGTTATTTACAACACTATCACCATTTCTGACGGGATCTCTATGGGGACCGAAGGCATGAAATATTCGTTAGTATCACGTGAAGTCATCTGCGATTCGATTGAAGCGGTGTCTGCTTGTATGGGTCATGACGGTATTATTGCCATTGGTGGCTGTGACAAGAATATGCCTGGTTGTTTGATGGGCTTAGCTCGGTTAAATCGTCCGTCTATTTTTGTTTATGGTGGCACAATCTTACCGGGTGAAAATCACACTGATATTGTCTCAGTATTTGAAGCTGTAGGCAGTTATGCCAGTGGCGATATCCCCATTACACAACTGGATCATATCGAAAAAACTGCGATCCCAGGCGCTGGTTCATGTGGTGGTATGTATACAGCGAACACGTTGGCATCCGCGATTGAAGCATTAGGTATGAGTTTACCAAACAGCTCAGCACAAAACGCCGTATCTGATGGCAAAATGCAAGATTGTGTCAACGCAGGTCAAGCGATTGTTCACCTACTAGAACATGACATTAAGCCTTCAGATATCATGACCAAAGAAGCCTTTGAGAATGCGATAACCGTTATTATTGTCTTAGGTGGTTCGACTAACGCTGTGCTGCATCTGATTGCAATGGCAGACACGATTGGGGTTGAATTAACCCTAGAAGACTTTGTGCGTATCGGTGATAAGACCCCTGTTATTGCTGATTTACGTCCAAGTGGTCAATATTTAATGTCAGAGTTAATTGCTATTGGTGGTATTCAACCGCTAATGAAGCGTTTACTCGATGCAGGCATGTTACACGGTGACTGTATGACTGTAACAGGTAAAACGATGGCGGAGAATTTAGCAAATGTTGCTGATTATCCTGACGGCCAACAGATTATTTTACCCTTTGATAAGCCAATCAAAAAAGACAGCCATTTAGTGATCCTCAATGGTAACTTAGCACCTGAAGGTGCGGTATCTAAAATAACCGGCAAAGAAGGTTTATCATTTACCGGTAATGCGAAAGTCTATGATTCGGAAGAAGAGGGATTTGCCGCTATTATTGATGGGCAAGTTGTTGCAGGTGATGTCGTTGTTATTCGCTATGAAGGGCCTAAAGGTGGACCTGGGATGCGTGAAATGCTCAGTCCAACTTCTGCTATTATGGGTAAGGGCTTAGGTAATGATGTTGCATTAATTACGGATGGTCGTTTCTCCGGAGGAAGTCGAGGATTTGTTGTCGGTCATATCACCCCTGAAGCGCATGAGGGAGGTCCGATTGGTTTAATCAAAAATGGTGACAGTATCACTATTGATGCCCAGACACGTGAAATCACACTGCATATTAGTGAGAATGAAATGGCCACTAGAAAGCTTGCTTGGCAACAACCTAAACCAAAATACACACGTGGTTTGTTATCTAAATATGCCAAAACGGTGAGCTCTGCATCTACCGGTGCAGTGACAGACAAGTAAATTTATTGATGCAAAGCCGTCTCCAAATTGAACCATTTAGTGATGCCTTAGCGCCATACTTTGAGCGGATTAACGCACAATGGATCAATGCGATGTTTACCTTGGAAGAGGTTGATAAACGCGTGTTACGTCACCCGCAAACTGAAATTATTGCTCACGGCGGTAAGATTTGGTTTGCGGTTCACCCAACATTAGGAGTGGTGGGAACATGCGCGTTATTGCACAAAGGTGATGGTCATTTTGAATTAACAAAGATGGGTGTCATTGATACCGCTCGAGGTCTAAAGGTCGGTGAAGCTCTATTGCAATATGTAATTGCGCAAGCCCTTACTATGCCAGTGCAAAGCTTGTTTTTGTTAACTAACAAAGATTGTGCCGCTGCTATCCATTTATACGAAAAAAACGGTTTTGTGCATAGTCTTGATGTGATGCGTACTTATGGGCAAAGTTATGCCCGTTGTAACGTGGCCATGTCCTATCCAATCAAGTCATGATTTGCGCTTGTAACCTTAAAGGATTTTTATGAATATTGCCCAAGCAATGCAACATCGATACGCGACCAAAGTATTTTCTGCGGATAAAATCATTAGCCAAGATGATCTGCAACAATTGTTATCAGTTTTACGCAATGCGCCATCTAGCGTCAATGTCCAACCTTGGCATTTTATTGTTGCGAGCACGGCAACAGGTAAGCAACGGATAAATTCGGGTGCGACAGGTAGTTATGCGTATAACGCGCCAAAAGTGTCATCGGCATCACATGTGCTTGTGGTGTGTAGCAAAATACATATGGATGATGCTTATCTGCAACGACTCTTGGATCAAGAAGAACAAGATGGTCGGTTTGCTAGTAATCCTGATTTTAAAGAAACTTATCATGGGGTGCGTAGCACATTTGTCAACTTGCATCGCTATGAATTAAAAGACACTCAGCATTGGATGGAAAAACAAGTGTATCTTAACATAGGGTCATTACTAACCTGTGCTGCTGCGATGAGTATTGATGCATTACCAATGGAAGGGTTTGATTTTGCTGCATTAGATGCAGAATTTGGCTTGCGTGAGCAAAACCTAGCCCCTATAGCGGTGATTGCATTGGGCTATCGTGATGACAGTGATTTTAATGCTAATCTACCAAAATCTCGCTTACCCGTTGAGACGATATTTACCCATATCTAATGATTAAAATAGGCGAGCAATATGCGTCAGCAGACCTCTAAGCAACCGACTAAGGTGCAACATAAAGCAAGGTTACCTGAGATGGCTGAAACAGTACTAACGCATTTAGCTGCGATACTAGTATTAATTGGTACCTATCAATTAGGTGAGCTTGCTTACGTAATTTTACCACTACCGGCGACGATTAATGGTTTGTTGATTTTGTTGTTCATGTTTATTATTTATGGCCAGATACCTGATTTTTTGGCGCGGACAGTGCCGCTTTATCTTAAACATATGTCGCTTTTTTTTGTGCCAGCAGTCATGGCTGTGTGGTTATATCAACAGGCCGTGCTCGAATATTGGCATGCGTTGGTCTTGTCGCTGGTGGTCACGACAATATTGAGTATGTTATTGGTATTGTGGGTCGCACATCGTTGCTTGACTAATACACCTGTTTCGCCAGAGAAGCCGTAAGATGGATTGGGCGTATACAGTGTTCGTTGAAAGCGCAGTATGGATATGTTTATTGGTGCTCTGTTATGGTATTTCCTTGCGCATAGCAAGTGCCAGTCAGCAGCATGTATTGCTGCATCCCATTGTTGTCACGACCATCTTACTCTTAGTCTTGACTCAAATAATTGAACCGGATGTTGCACGAGTCATGGGGCATCTTGACTTAGTCCAATGGCTACTTGGCCCGCTGACGGTAGGCTTAGCGTTACCGGTTTATAAGCAATTACCAGTCTTACGTCGCATGGGGATTAAAGTGGTCTTGCCGATTATGGTTGGTGGTATATTTGCGCCATTAAGTGCGTGGAGCGTGTTGTATTTTTTAGGTACAGATGTGGCCTGGCAAATGACGATGTTGACTAAATCGATTACGACACCATTTGCTATGGATACTGCAACAATGCTGGGTGGTATCGCAGGGCTAGCTGCGGTATTTAATATTGTCACCGGCGTCATCGTGGTCATGACATTGCCGATGGTGAACCATATATTACGTATTCATGGAGACCAAGCAAGTGGGTTAATGCTTGGTGTACTTGGTCATGGTATTGGTACATCTAAAGCCGTATTACTGAGTGAACAAGCTGGCGCATTTGCTTCTTTAGCCTTGTGCGTTAATGGCGTGGTAACGGCTATGGCTTTGAGCTTTTTGTTCGGTTGAGTTGGCGGGTAACAAAATATTTAGGTTGATATCCAGGTGACGCTTCATTCTTATTTTTTCCTTTAATAAATATGTAAATAGGTACGAGCAATAAAGACTATGACGGGTAAATCTCACACAAAAATCACAAAAGTATAGTGATTACATCATATAAAAAATAAATTCCGATAAAGTTGATTGTGTTACGCTATTAAATCATTAGAATGGCTCTATGCCATAAATTTAAAGTAGATGTGATAAAGCCGCATGGATGTTACTGAAAAATTCACCACCACAACCGATACAAACTCTGTTGTCACAATAAAAATAATTTTAGTTGATGATCATGATTTAGTTTTAGATGGCTTCGTAAAATTAATTCAAAGCGAGGTCCAGTTTGAAATTATAGCGACATTTTCTTCTGCTGAATCAGCGATGCAAAGTCCCTTGTTAACCCAAGCAGATATTTTAATTACTGACTTATCATTACCGGGTAAAAATGGCTTAGATCTTGTCGAGTATGTTAATCAACATGCCCCTCATTTACGTTCGATTGTATTAAGCATGTATGAAAGCACGCATTACATCATGTCGGCTAAAGCGCTGGGGGTTGCAGGGTACATTTCAAAGCGTGATGCCGCTGATGTACTGATTGATGCGTTACAACACATTATTCAAGGGCATGCGTATTTCAGTGAGTCAATTAGTAATACCTTAGAAGAACAAGCAGACAACAACGCTGAATACATGGAATTAACGACCCGAGAAAAAGAAGTGTTTAAATTACTAGCATTGGGTCATGAAGTAAAAGAAGTTGCTAATGAATTAAAAATTGCAGTTAAAACAGCACACGTTCATCGACGAAATATTATGAATAAGTTTGATTTTAAAAATACGTTTCAAATCATGCGTTTTGCTATTATTTACGGTTTGATCGATCCTTCTCAGTTATAAATACAACGAATTAAAAAAATCAAAGAGTACGGGTGTCGTTATTCACCCGTCACTAACCCCATAATAACTCGCTGTGTCCCTCAATAATGCCATTATGAATGTGATACCCATTGTCGATATCTTGACGAACTAATAATGGTCCATCTAAATCAATAAAGTCAGCATAGCCTGCTAGCACTCTATTCGGCGCCATCGCTAATGATGAACCGACCATGCAACCTAGCATTAAGTGTAGATTTTTTTCTTTGGCTGCCATGATCAGCTTTAATGCAGAGGTGAATCCACCCGTTTTGTCCAATTTAATGTTAATGGCTTGGTATTTGTCTAGCAAATCGGCTAGGGTGAATACCGTATGACATGATTCATCAGCACATAATGGAATCGCACCGGTGTAGCTAAGTAATGCATCATCATCTGCTGCTGGTAATGGTTGTTCAATCAGAACTACATTGGCCTTAACTAACATGGGTTCTATGGCATTGAGCTGTTCAATCGACCAAGCCTCATTTGCATCTATTATAAAACGTGACGTCGTGCAGATTGCGGCAATGGCTTGCATTTTTTCAACGACATCCTGATTATCAAATTTTATTTTGATCAGTGGCGCACCCTGCATCTCGTGGGCTTGGGCTTGCATGTTGGTTAATGAATCAAGGCTCAAGGTTTGCGCAGTAACTACTGAGTCGCAGGCAGGTAAAGATAACAGTTGGCTAATCGGTATCTGCCAATATTTACATAGCCAATCCCACATCGCACAATCAATGGCATTGGCAGCGGCACCCGCTGGCACCTGTTCCATAATCAGTGCAAAAAGGGGCGAGTCTGTAGAGATCGTCTTTGGACTCATTGCATTGAGTAGTTGACTGATAATGGCTGAGTGTTCAGCAAAAAAATGCTCAATCTGTGCAATAACTGATTCGGTCGTTTCTCCATACCGTGCATAAGGCACACATTCACTGCGACCTAATACGCCATTGCATGATAACGTCAAACGTACGACGTCAGCATGTGTTTTTGCTCCGCGAGAAATACGAAACTCGCGTGCTAATGGCAGAGCATGCGTGTCGATGATGGTAGTAAGTGTGACAGTTGGCGATGGCATAATACAACTTATAATAAATGTAGTAACGGGGCAACGCCATGACGAATCGGGTCAGAGCATGGCAGTCCGGTTTCTTGTGAGATCTGTAAGCAGGTCTCTTTGGCTGTTTGCTCATCGACAGCACTGGTATTGACACTAATCCCAATGACTTTACAAGCTGGGTTGGTTAAGCGAGCATGCAATAAATTGGTCTCAATTGTTTGTTGAATACTCGGCAGGCGATAATTAGGCATACCGCGCATAAATTCACGTCTCAGGGTATGACAAATAACGAGCGCGTCGGGTTGTGCTCCATGAATTAATCCAATGGTGACGCCCGCAAAAGCCGGTTGAAATAAAGATCCTTGTCCTTCGATGATATCCCAATGGTCAGGCTCATTTGCAGGTGTTAATGCTTCAATTGCACCAGAAATAAAATCAGCGACAACGCAGTCTACTGCAACCCCTTCACCAGCAACCAGGATGCCGCATTGCCCCGTTGCTCGAAAGGTCGCGTTGTAGCCTTGTTCAGACATTGCTTGATGGATAGCTAATGTGGTGTACATTTTGCCTACGGAACAATCCGTGCCGACAGTTAATAAGCGTTTACCGGTGCGTTTTTGTCCATTCGCCGTCTTAAATCGGGTAGTGGGGTGGCGAATATCAATTAAATCAACCTGATGCAACTGCGCTAACGCGACTAATTCAGGGATATCAGTGAGCTTATCGTGAAGACCGTTAATGATATGTAGGCCATGTTGGATGGCAACTTTGATTTGAGCTGTATATTTATTATCGATGTGTCCGCCGGCATTATTAAAGCCCAAAACAAACGACTTAGCCCCTTGTTGTGCAGCGGCAGCGATACTGACTTGTGGCAATCCTGTTGTGACACTGCACTCGGGCAATGCCACTTCACCAACACATAATTCAGGCCGCCATGTGGCAATACTGTTAGCCATTTTTAGGCCAAGGTTATCATCAGCATCACCTAAAAAAACCGCGTAGGGGGGAGTTAATTTCATCAGTATGGTCTCAAAAAATAGTTATATTGTTGTGCATAGTTAGTATACACAACTGATGTATTTTGTTGAGTATAAAATGTAAGGGGATACTAATAAAAACATAAATACGTAATGACATCATGATTCTCCTACCATACTCATGAGCATAGCAGGAGTATCATCCACCAGTAGTATCCGTTTCATTGTTATTAGCCTTTAATAAGTGATCGTTGAGTCAGTTGACTCTGTTATTGTCGCTGGGTTTTGTAAATGTTGTCGTAATAGTTGTGCCAACGGCCCATCAGCTGGCCAATTAGATACGCAGGGGCGAATGGCTAAAAGCACTTGGATAACCGCAGTGTGGGCATGTTTTAATGCATGTAGGTTAACTTTTCGATTGGGGTTTTCTAATAGCCAGTTAAATAAAGGTTCGGCTTCATCTAGCCCCGCGTCTTGATGAAAGACGGCCACGGTGTGAGTAAATTCAATCGACATGGGTGTATTCTCCAATAGATTTAATGTAGTATAAAATTATGGGTTAGATTGCTTGGGTAACTGTTGTAATGCCTGTGATAACGGAGTGAATGATGCCAATGCGTCAATTTTTGCACGTTGTATATCATCCTCTAGTGAGAATTGGCCATTGTCACAGGCCTCTAACAATGCCTTGATGATCCGAATATTGGGTTTGGCTTCATGGCTTAATGATACCAACCATTGAATAATGGATTGTTGATAAGGTGCGGTTGCGGTCACAGCATTCATAGCTCGAACTTGATAGGTATATTTATCCCATAGCTGATTAACCACACTAAAATTGACGTCATCAATAAACAATTTATATGCATCGGTGGGGGTAAATTCTCCTTCAGGGAATGCCAAGAACTGTCGGTTTAGTCGATATAAGGTAATGGCTTGCTCTGCTTTGGCAAAATAAGTAATCACTTGATTGGGTTCAGCAGTCGTACATAAATGAAAGACAATTTGACACATCATTGGGTCCAGCGTGGCATCGTCATTCCCAATCACCGATCTCTGCTCCATATGTAACGATATCAAATCAGGACATTGCTGTGCCCACTTTACCGGGTCATCAGCGCGAATAAAACAATCCTTATCAGGTTGATACATCACAATTGTGAGGTGTTGGTCCACATAATTAAGCTGTTGATACAGTACCCGACGCGCTTCATGATGTAGTTGGCTTAGCCAGCTCGGCGCGGCAGTTAGTTCAAACATTGGATGCGGTTCAACGAGGTGCGTGTTGAGTGGTTTATCAATCATCGTTACTTTTTTCATATTGGCTCTTTTATGACAGCGCTTAGTATCCTTGTATCGGACATAAGCCTGCACAATTCAGTGCAGACATAAAAAAATCCCTATCAATTGACATTAATAGGGATTTGATGTGTGCTGTGCAAAGACTTATTTGCCCGCTAATTCACCTTGCGGCGCGGAGTTTATCTCCGTGCTATCTTGCCGGGTTATTTTGCGTTTGATCCAACTAAACGGGCGATTAAGATCAAGTAAGATAATGTACAAGCAAGGGACAAGTACTAGCGTCACCAAGGTTGCATATAACACAGCAAACCCTAACGCGACGGCCATTGGAATGACAAACGAGGCTTGTAAGCTGGTTTCAAACATGATCGGCAGTACACCTGCGAAGGTGGTAATAGAGGTTAACGTGATTGCTCTAAAGCGCGCACACCCTGCTTCTAATACAGCTGCTTTAACATCATAGCCTTGTTTGCGACGTTGATTGATAAAATCAGTCATTACTAATGAGTCATTGATGACGACCCCAGCAGCAGCAATTAGCCCAAAGGTCGACATCATAGATAAATCAATCCCCATGAAGAAATGCCCCCAGATTGCTCCAGTCAAACTAAACGGGATTACCGACATAATAATCAACGGTTGTCCGTAGCTTTTAAGCGGTACCGCTAACAATATGAAGACCATGATCATGCCAGCCCAGAAGAACATAATTTGTTCATCTTGCTGTGCTTGCTGTTCTTCTATTGTGCCACCAAGTTGTGTTTTGACGGCTGGAAAAGCATCCTTCATTTGTGGCAACAGGTTTTCTTTGATTTGTTCAATGACCTCATTAGGCTCAACGACTTCTTCATCAATGGCACCCCAGACATACACCGTGCGATATCCTTCTTCACGACGAATATACGAAATCCCAGGTTCTTCGGTTAACTCAACCACATCCCCTAACATGACTTCTTGACCAGATGGCGTTTTGATCATGGTGTATTTAAGTTCGGCAAAACGTTCACGGGTGAGTTGCGGATAACGCACCATGACTTTTACTTCTTCGCCATCACGGATAACACGTTGTGCTTCACCACCATAAAAACTCAGCCCAACTTGGCGCGCAATATTGGACATATCTAAGCCCAAATCATCGGCTACAGCTAGCAATGACATTCTGATCTCTTTACTGGCAGGGTCGATGGTCGAGCTGATATCAAACAAGCCATTTTCTTGCTGTAACAAAGAAATTAAATATCGGCCAGCCGCATTAAGAGTGGTGATATCACTACCATAAATCAAGTAACCAAATTCACCACCATCATTGCCACCATTGACATCATCCTGCACTGAAAATGATTTCATACCGGCAATTTCAGGGATGCGTTCGCGCCAGCGTCGGGCGAGCTCAAAGGTATCATAATGACGTAATTCTTCATCGACTAAGGGCACTACAATACGCGCTTCTGTACGACCACGATTAAACGCGAGGATATCACGGATCATACCGCTGCCAAATTCATCAATCGTTTCTTGATCGACATCCAAGATGATTTTTTCAATTGTTTTGAGTGCATCAATCGTGGTTTGATCTGACACAGTTTCACTCATTTCAATACTGACGGACGGAAAATCATGTGGGACTTTGGGATTTGGCACCATGCGCACATAGTTAGCTTGAATTAAGCCAATACTAACTAACAGCATCGCAATAAAAAACGCGAAAACGGCCCAGCGGTATTCGACACAGCGTTCAACGAAGCGGCGATAGGTGCCATTAACGAAACCAAAGAATGCTTGATTAAAGCGATCTCTGAAGCCTCCTTTTTTAAGCGGACTAAACTTAATTTGAGCAATGTGTGCAGGTAAGATTAATTTAGATTCAATTAATGAGAACACTAAACATAAAATCACAACCATTGAAATATTAAAGAAAAACGAGCCTTTAAATCCACTAGATTGGGTAAACGGTGCAAATACAGCAATTGTGGTCAGGACACCAAAGGTTGCTGGGGTAGCCACTCGTTTTGCACCGCGCACGACGTTGTTGACACCGCCGCCGTATTTTTCTATTTCACTGTACGATGATTCTCCTATCACAATGGCATCATCGACCACGATCCCCAATACCATGATAAAGGCAAACAGTGACAAGATATTGATGGTGACACCGAACACAGGCATCATCATCATGGCGCCTAAGAAACACACTGGTAAGCCAACCATGACCCACAAGGCTAATTTGAAGCGCAAGAATAAGGTCAACATCAAGGCCACCAAAATAGCGCCTTGCATCAAATTACCTAACATCATATCCAGACGTGCATTTAGGTAGTAGGTCATATCAACCAAGATTTTTATTTCTAGGCCTTGTGGTAGGGTTTTATTTTTTTCTGCGATGTAGGCTTTGACGGATTCAGCCACAGGAATAGTATCTTGTGATTTCGTCGCTTTGACATCAATAAAAATCGCATTTTGACCTGAATATCTAAAATACCGTTCACCTTCGGTAAAGCCATCCTTGATGATAGCGACGTCTTGGAGTAACACGCGACCGCCATTTTCGCCAATTTTGACCGGGATCAGACGAAATTCTTCACCATTATAAAATTGGTTTTCGACACGCACTGCAATAATACCTGCATCCGTCCGTAATTGTCCTGCAGAAAAATTCGCAGAATAACGACGAATGGCGGCTGAAATATCATTGATGGTGAGATTATATTGTTTAAGCGTTTCTGGCTGTACTTCAATCGCAATCTCATCACTAGGGGCTTGTGCATTAGCCAATGAAACGTTGCTAAGCTGCAATAACTCATTTTCGATTTGATTAGCAATAGGTTTGAGTTGTTCAAGTGGTAAATCACCCACCAATGACATCT
This sequence comes from uncultured Glaciecola sp., assembly GCA_937125395.1. Classification (GTDB taxonomy): domain Bacteria; phylum Pseudomonadota; class Gammaproteobacteria; order Enterobacterales; family Alteromonadaceae; genus Opacimonas. The sequence goes on along the minus strand of CAKZLI010000057.1, from coordinate 111,148 downwards.
CAATCACGTCTTGTTGAAACTCAGCTTGAGTAACTTGAATAGGCTCCATCCCTGAAGGAAAAGTACCAATACTATCAACGCGTTGTTTGACCTTATCAAGCACTTTCGCTAAGTCTTCACCTTGATGAATACGTAAGCTGATGCGCCCGCCATTGCGAAATGAACGAGATACACTTTCTTTTATTTCGGTAATATCTTTGAGTGATTCTTCTATCTTGATTAAGATACTTTCTTCAATTTCTCTTGGCGCTGCACCAGGGTAGGTCGCTTGTACATTGATAAAATTAATTTCAACATTGGGAAACATCTGACGTTGAATTGAGTTGTAACTCAAGAGTCCCATGATGATGATAAAACCCATCAATAGATTTGCAGCAACAGGGTTGTTAGCAAAAAACGCAATTAACCCTGACTCTTGTTTGTTTAAATCAACCACCTCTTCGGTGATACTAGATTGCTCATCCTTTATGTGTGATTCACTCATGGGTAGGCTTCCTTATTGATCGCTACTAATGGCTCATCTGCGCCAATGATTTTGACTTTCATGCCATTTTGCGGGTATTCCGGTAAGGTCATAACCATGCGATCATCGGTATTTAATCCTTCATTGATATAAAAATACTCACCTTCTTCACGGATAACATTAACGGGTTTTGCGACCATTTCATCATTGGCATCTAATAACCAGATTGATCGTTTGTTAATTAATGATTGTGCGACTTTAAACACGTTGGTGATAGTTTTGCCATTAAAGTTAATTTCTACGTACGTACCAAATTTAATCTTAGGTGCGTTACTTTTAAGGCTGTATGGATCATCGATTTGCACGACTAAATGGGTCATCCGGGTAGCTTGATCGACGCGGCCAAGATCGCGAACGATAAGCCCTTGACGGACAGTTTTATCTAAACCGCGAGATACGATTGTCGCCGCAGTATTGGCAATGTCATGCGGCAAGAAAGGAGCATCAAAACCGGCGATGGGAAAAATAATTTCGGCTTTTTCGATATTATTAACACGGGCTACTTGTACCCCTTTATTCACAAATTGGCCAACGCCTACATCACGAGAGATAACCAATGCATCATATGGTGCAGTGATCACGGTATTGTTTAAATCTCGATTGGCAAGCTTGAGGCGAGATTGAGCTGATTTTAAGGATGCTTGTGCGCTCAGTAATTGGGGCTTGCGCAAATATAAATCGGTGACTGAGGATTTAGGTAAGTTTTTGGCTTCGCGTTTGGCCACGTTTGCTCGGGCTTGTTCTTCGATTAATGTTGCTTGAGCACGTGATACTTCAGACTCAGCCTGCAACACAGCAGCGTCATATTGATCCGCTTCAATGGTGAACAGCACATCACCACGTTTGACTAAGCCGCCTTCGACAAAGTTAGCATGCCAAGAAATGACTTCTCCCGATACTTGTGCAGACAATGCCGTGGTTTCAAACGGTCGAACTTCACCATTGGATTTAATTACCACATCATAATCAATCGCTTCTGCTTTTTGGATACTAACAGAGGGACGGGTATCGACTTTTTCTTTTTCGGGTTTATCTTCTGCGCTAGCTTTAATGCCTAGCATACCGCCGACACCGACTGCGATGATGATTAGTGCTAAGCCTGTTTTTTTTATTGTGCTGTTCATGTGTGTTGCCTTAATGTCCATTTTTATAAGTAAATGATAACTGACCTAAATGTACAGATCTGTTGTCAAATGTAACGAGTTGTAATTGTCAGTTAATGCTCGTTAATATGCATTGCGATGGCTGAGAATTACCATAGCCGTGGATAACTTTTTGCAATAGTTGTTCCAGATTGTAAGCTTATAAGTATCAACGACTTAGGAGGATCATAATAAAGACTGTTGTGTGTTTGACACAATTAGTGTGAGATAGCCTAAATTGTGGTGTAATTGACCTTAACTTTCGAGGTAGCAAGAGATTAACTAATTTTGGATCATGTCCTAGATCTTTGGCAAAAAAAAGTAACCAACCATGACAGTTGATTACTTTTTTTAAATATTACCGATGATGCTTTTTTAGCTCGCTGCGCTTGTTAGTCAGCGATGCTATTTAGTAAGGAGCACTGCCTGGTGTACGTGGGAATGGGATGACGTCACGCACATTTTGAACACCTGTTACATACGCAACTAGTCGCTCAAAACCTAATCCAAAACCAGCATGTGGCACAGTACCGTAACGACGTAAGTCGCGATACCAGCTGTAATCTGCTTGGTCTAAGCCCATTTCAGCTAAACGTGCATCAAATACATCCAAACGCTCTTCACGCTGTGAGCCACCAATGATTTCACCAATACCCGGAGCTAATACATCCATTGCTGCAACGGTTTTGCCATCATCGTTAATACGCATGTAAAAGGCTTTGATATCTTTGGGGTAGTTTTGCATGATGATTGGAGCACCAACGTGCTCTTCTGCTAAATAACGTTCGTGCTCTGATGATAAATCAACTCCCCAGGTTACTGGGAATTCAAATTTCTTACCGCAATTTTGTAATATCTCAATCGCATCAGTGTAATCCATACGTACAAACTCTGAATTAACCACTTGTTCAAGGCGGGAAATCGCTTCTTTGTTCACGCGCTGAGCGAAAAACGCCATATCATCGGCATTTTCTGCAAGCACCGCTTTAAATACATATTTGAGTAAGTCTTCAGCCAATTGGGCAACGGTTGCTAAATCAGCAAAGGCGACTTCTGGCTCAATCATCCAAAACTCAGCTAAGTGACGCGTGGTGTTTGAGTTTTCTGCACGGAACGTCGGGCCAAAGGTATATACTTTGGACATGGCTGTTGCGTAAGTTTCAACGTTTAATTGACCGGATACGGTTAGGAAGGTTTCTTTACCGAAAAAGTCTTCAGAGTAATCCACTTGGCCTTCATCATTCATCGGTAAGTTCATCATATCTAAGGTGGATACGCGGAACATTTCACCCGCACCTTCGGTATCGGAACCGGTGATAATGGGCGTAGAAATCCAAAAATACCCTTGCTCATGGAAAAAACGATGTACCGCTTGTGACAAGGTATTACGTACTCGAGTGACTGCACCCATGATATTAGTACGTGGGCGAAGGTGTGCATGTTCGCGTAAATACTCAATACTATGACGCTTAGCGGCCATAGGGTAGGTGTCTGGGTTTTCGACCATACCAATGATCTCAACATTTGCTGCTTCGATTTCGACTGATTGGCCTTGACCTTGTGATGCTTTAACGACACCAGTGACCGACAATGAACAACCTGTCGTTAATGTCGTAATCTGTTCGTAGTTTGCTAAGGTATTTAACGCAATGACTTGAACGGGATCAAAACAGCTACCATCGTGTAGCGCAATAAAAGATAAACCGGCTTTAGAATCGCGGCGAGTACGAACCCATCCTTTGATAGTCACGGTTTGCGCGATCTCGTAAGATCCTTTTAGCACGTCGACAACTGAGGCGTACGCCATAGTGAACTCCATTAAATTATTGATAAGCGGATAAAAAGCGAATTATACCCAAATTTGTGACTTTCTCCACCGGAAATGCATGTGCAGTCGCCTAAATAAGGGAAAAATACACAATCGGCTGTGAATTAGTCAGTTAGTGCAGCATGGATGGCATGGCAAAGTTTTTTGATATGCGCTTCTTGACTGATAAATGGCGGCATAATGTAAACCAGTTTACCAAAGGGACGGATCCACACACCACTGGCCACAAATTTAGCTTGAATACGTGCCACATCAACTGCAACTTTGGTTTCAACCACGCCAATAGCACCTAAGATACGCACATCGGCGACTGCATCGAGCGCTTCACATGGGCTTAAGTATTGCTGTAACCACTGTTCAATGTCGGTAACTTGTTTGTGCCAATCACCAGTTGCAATTAAATCCAAGCTAGCTGAAGCAACCGCACAGGCAAGGGGATTGGCCATGTAGGTAGGGCCATGCATAAATACGCCAGGCGCATTTTGGCAAATACCTTGAGCAACATCGTCCGTACAAATAGTGGCAGCCATTGTCATATACCCACCAGTTAGGGCTTTACCTAAACAAATAATATCCGGTGCGATGCCTGCATGCTCACACGCAAATAATTTACCAGTTCGACCAAAGCCAGTCGCAATTTCATCAGCGATTAACAAAATATTATATTGATCACATAACTGACGCGCGCGTTTTAGATACATCGGATGGTACATACGCATCCCGCCAGCACCTTGAACAATCGGCTCTAAAATTAAGGCGGCGAGTTCGTTGTGGTGCGTTTTGATCAAATCTGCTAACGGAGCAATATCGTCCTCATTCCAAGTTTGGCCAAATTGTGTTTGCGGAGCGGGGGCAAAAATTTGCTCCGCCAGTACATTTTTAAATAATGAGTGCATACCATTGATTGGATCACAGACTGACATCGCTGCAAAGGTATCACCGTGATAACCGTTGCGCGGAGTGATGATTTTGTGTTTATTGGGTTGGCCTTGGCAAGCATAATATTGCAAGGCCATTTTGATAGCCACTTCGACGGAGACAGAACCAGAATCAGCCAAAAATACGCGGGTTAATCCATCCGGCACCATAGCCAGTAATTGCTTGGTTAATCGTATTGCGGGTGCATGCGTTAATCCACCAAACATAACATGTGCAAATGCGTCAATTTGAGTATTCGCTGCTTGATTAATATGCGGGTGATTATAGCCGTGAATCGCGGCCCACCATGATGACATCCCATCAACCAGTACCTCGCCATCAGCAAGCGTTATCTCGACTCCCTTTGCGCCAGTGACTTCATAACAAGGTAAAGGATGGGTAGAGGAGGTATATGGGTGCCATAAATGGCGCTTATCGTATTCTATATTGTTCAAAATTCAATCACTCGTAAACTTGTGTATCGCTAAATGGTTGACAATGCTTGTCGAGCGCATAGACTACCCCTCTAAATATGTTAAGTAAAGGGTACAACGCAAAATGGAAACAGCACATTCAATTAGTCAGCCAAAGCCGATGACGGCGCAGATGCAACAAGATATCCGCCATGATTGGACATTGGATGAGGTGAATGCCTTATTTGAGCTACCTTTTAATGATTTGATGTTTCAGGCACAAACTGTGCACCGTGCACATTTTCACGCTAATTACGTGCAAGTCAGTACCTTATTGTCGATTAAGACGGGTGCGTGTCCTGAAGATTGTGCTTATTGCCCACAATCTGCGCGATATGATACCGGTTTAGAAAAAGAACGCTTGTTAGAAATAGAAAAAGTCATTCAACGTGCACAAGAAGCTAAAGCAGCAGGTTCTACGCGTTTTTGTATGGGGGCAGCATGGCGTAATCCACGTGAACGAGATATGCCGTATGTCGTTGATATGGTCAAACAAGTTAAATCGTTAGGCCTAGAAACATGTATGACATTAGGGATGTTATCGCGAGACCAAGCTATTGCATTGCAACAAGCGGGGTTGGATTACTACAATCATAATTTAGATACTTCACCTGAATATTATGGTGACATCATTACCACTCGCACTTACCAAGACCGATTGGATACGTTACAAAATGTACGAGATTCGGGTATGCATGTCTGTTCTGGTGGGATCGTAGGAATGGGCGAGACAGGCGATGATCGCTCAGGTTTATTAATGGCCTTAGCCAATTTGGAACGTCATCCTGAAAGTGTGCCAATCAACATGCTAGTAAAAGTCGAAGGGACACCATTAGACAGTGTGGATGATCTTGAACCGTTTGAATTTATTCGTACTATTGCGATCGCTCGGATCATGATGCCACAATCGTTTGTTCGCTTGTCAGCGGGACGTGAAGCAATGAATGAGCAGATGCAGGCGATGTGTTTTATGGCTGGCGCTAATTCGATATTTTATGGTTGCAAGCTGTTAACGACTTCTAATCCTGATACGCACGAAGATGTCATGTTATTTAAAAAACTCGGTATCAACTCACACCAAACTAAAGCTTATTCTGACGAAGCTCATGCTGCGGCATTGCGTGATGAAATACAAACCGAACAAGCAAAAGCCCAGTCTGTGGACAACGCAATGTTTTATGATGCTAGTGGTAATGGTAGTGCTAGTACCAATGCTAGTGTCGCAGTCAGTACAGATTCAACGGTTGATACTGTCTTGAGCGCAAAATAAACATGGCATTTGATCACTTACCAGAGGCGTTACAGCAATTAGCAAATAAAAGCTTGTTGCGTGCTCGCTCGGTGGTGGCAGATGACTATGATGCGGTAATAAAAGTCGATGATCGTCATTATATTAATTTTTCGAGTAATGATTATTTAGGTCATCGCCAACATCAGGATATTTTACAATCTTATGTTGAAGGGTTATCTCGCTATGGTGCAGGTTCGGGGGCATCCCCGTTAGTCACCGGTCATACGACATGTCACCAAGCATTAGAAGACCATCTCGCCGAGGCGTTACAACGCGAAGCGGTGTTGTTATTTAGCTCTGGGTTTGCAGCTAATCAAGCGGTGTGCCAAGCACTGTTACAATCAGGCGATACTTTGGTTAGTGACAAATTGATGCATGCGTCGATGGTGGATGCGGCGATGCATTCACCGGCAAATTTTTTACGCTTTAAACATAATGATTTAACGCATGCTGAGGCTCAGCTGCAACGTGCCTCAGGTAATGTGTTGTGTGTGTCTGAAGGTGTGTTTAGTATGGATGGCGATTGCGCTGATGCTGCCGGTCTTGCCGCGTTATGTCAGCAGCACGATGCCTGGCTCATGCTTGATGATGCACATGCCTTTGGTGTACTAGGCGACAATGGTTTAGGCAGTGTCGAAGCCTATGGATTAAATCAGCAACAGTGTCCTATTGTAATGGGAACATTTGGCAAGGCGATTGGGACTGGTGGTGCATTTATTGCCGGCTCGCAAGTGTTGATTGATTATCTGCTGAATCATGCCAAACATTACATTTATTCAACTGCTATCAGTGCCGCCCAAGCTAAAGCAACTCTTACCAGTCTGCAGTTAATGCAAGCGGGTGGGGCCAGAAGTCAGTTACAAGCGAATATCGCTTATTTTAAACAGTTGGCGCAGGCACAAGATTTACCGTTATTACCTTCAGATAGTCCAATTCAGCCTTATATGTTACACAATCCTGAGCAGGCTTTAGCAGCAAGTGCGGGATTAAAAGCAATGGGTTTATGGGTCAATGCTATTCGTTCGCCAACCGTTCCCAAAGGCCAAGACCGCTTACGTATTACAATCAATGCGACGCACCAAACCAAAGATATAGAGTCATTAGTGGATGGGTTAGTCATGATGCGAGCAAAATTAGCATGACAACACCAATAGTAACACCAGCAACATCATGCACACCTAACGATGAACTCAAAACATCCGTCGCTCATCGTTTTGGTAAAGCTGCGGCACACTATGATAGTAACGCACACATTCAGCAACGCATCCTAGACTGGTCACTGCGCATTGACTTACCATCATATTCGCAGGTTATGGATTTGGGTTGTGGAACGGGACGAGCGTTAACTCAGCTTGCCGGTCGACATCAGCATTGCGTTGCCGTCGATATCGCTCAACCCATGTTAAATATGGCGCAGGATAAACACCGTCAGTTTCACAATATTAGTTATCATTGTGCTGATTTTGATGCATTAGCGCATGCTCAACCGCAAATTTCAGCACCGATAGATTGTGTTTTTTCATCGATGGCACTGCAATGGTCAAGTGATCCATTATCTGCACTACAATCAATTGCTGATGTGCTTGCTCCAAACGGTCGGGCATTGTTGACTATCTTAGTCTCCCCCTCGTTTGGGACATTGCGCCAAGCATGGTCGCAGATCGGTCGCGCTACAGCAGTCAATCAATTTTGTAGTGTCAGTCAATGGCAACAAGCTGCCTCTCAAGCTGGATTCAGCGGGAATTATCATATCGAGGTATTCGTGGATGCGTTTGCTGATTTTTCGAGTATGTTGCATTCAATCAAAGATGTTGGCGCTTCGTCCTCATCAGCCAACACTCACTCGATTAACAAACCTGCGTCAACCATACTGACAAAATCAGATTTTGCGCATGCACAACAAGTTTTTTTAGCCCTTAATGGTGGCCAATTTAGTCTGGATTACCACGTTGTACAATGTGATCTGACACGCCTGGCAAAATGATATGAATACGGTATTAATCAGAAGGAAGAAATGTTGCGTCGATTTTTTATAACAGGTACAGATACCGATGTGGGTAAAACCGTGGCATCAACTGCACTGGTCAATGCATTTGTCACACAAGGCCAACGTGTTATCGGGCATAAGCCTATTTCTGCAGGGTGTGAGCAATCTCCAGAAGGACTCGTCAATGATGATGCTTTGCAGTTAATTGCACAAAGTAATGTGACCATGCCCTATCATTTAGTTAATCCAATCGCATTGCGTGAACCGATTGCGCCGCATATCGCAGCTGCCCAATGTCATCAAACTATCACCAGCGCAGAATTAATAGCCAACTACGCGCAACTTGACCATATCGATGCCGATGTATTGATCAGTGAAGGAGCGGGGGGCTGGTGTTTACCGATTAATGATTCTGAATTATTACCAGAGGTAGTCAGCCAACTCGATATACAAGTTATATTAGTCGTCGCGATGCGCTTAGGTTGTCTAAATCATGCGTTGTTAACGCAACAAGCTATCGAGCAATCAGGTTGTCAGATTGCAGGATGGATTGCCAATGCACCTCATCCACAATTATGTATGGATGAGAACCTAGCGACATTAACCGCGCGGATCGATGCGCCTTTGTTAGGCATAATCCCAAATGTATCTAATGCCAAAGCGGCAGCACAATATCTTGATATCAGCCTACTGGATTAATGTTACAGACGCATCAGTGACGTTATTTTAAATAAGCGGATAAATCACTGCCACTAGCAATAATTTGCTTACCGTGAGCATGCGAATAAAGGATCCCATCAGGCCCATCGACTAAGGTTAAGCGAGGCTGGTTCTGATCCGTTTCATCTAGCAACAACGCGCTGCCTTCACGGATACCAATGACTGGAATATGCGGCTGTAACGTCACAAATTCGCTTAGGCGTTGATCACGTGTTTCGCCATGAAAACCAACCGGATGCTCGTCAGTGTAATGGGGGTTTAATTGACAAGGTACAAAATTCAATGCGCTAAACGAAGCAGGTTCAACAATTGGCATGTCATTGGTGGTGCGAATGGTTGCTCCACAGATATTAGAGCCTGCACTCCAGCCAATGTAAGGCGTATTGTGTTTGACCACATCTTGTATTACCTCGACTAAGCCTTGAGTTTGGATCTGATGAAGTAGCTCAAAGGTATTACCGCCGCCTACTAATATCGCTTTAGCAGTTTGAATCGCTTGTTGCGGATCCGCATAGGTATGGATCCCTGTAATGGATAAATCAGGTAACGCTTGTTGTACGGTATCTGTATATTCGTCATAGCTCATGGTGATGCCAGCGTAAGGAATAAACAAGCAGTCAGTAATGGTTGAAAGATGTGCCATGATCATGGGTTTTGCATCGGCTAAATAAGCACAGTTATTTACTCGTGACGAGCTGAGCATTAATATTTGCATAAAAATAAGTACACGTTGTTAAGAATTATCGCTAGTATACACAAAGTCATAGTAATTCATCATATTACAAGGAAGATTTTATGTTGCGAATAGTTTTTGTGTGTCTTGGCAATATCTGTCGTTCACCCACGGCTGAAGCAGTGTTTAGGCACAAAGCATCAAAAGCGGGGTTACACTTGCATATCGATTCAGCAGGGACGGCGGGTTATCATGTTGGCGCTAAGCCAGATAAACGCTCAATGGCGGTAGCCCGGGAGCAGGGTTATGATTTTAATGGGATCAGTTGCCGTAAAGTCAGTGATGCTGATTTTGTTGAATGTGATTTGATTTTGGCAATGGATAACGCCAATTTGGATAGTTTACGCAAACGCTGCCCAGAAGAGCATCAACAAAAAGTACAGTTAATGATGAGTTATGCTGACACCGAGTTTAGTGAAGTACCTGACCCTTATTACGGTGGGCAAAAAGGTTTTTCTTTGGTCCTTGACCTGATTGAGCAAGCCAGTGATGGTTTGGTAACACATTGCCAAGCATTGACTAAATTAAATAAAGTAAAAGTCTAATCAAATAGGAACACCTTTGTCGATGACGTCACATGCAACACCTGTCCGGTCTTTCTTGCGGGGTAACTTCACATCCAACCCCATTTTGCTTGCCGCTGTATTTGTAGTTGTTGCCTTGCTCATCAATGTTTTCCTTCATCCCAATCTGTTAACAGCCTCTTTAGAGCAATATATTTTTGTGCAATTATCACTGCCGATGCTGATCACTGCGATGTTAGTCGGGGCTGCTTTGGCGATGAGCTCCGCGTCTCTGCAAATTGTCTTGCATAATCCATTAGCGGATCCAGGTATTATCGGCATAAGTAGTGGTGCAAGTCTGCTGGCTGGCGTGGTTATTATTGGCCAATTTGTACCTTCATCGGCATTGATTTGGGGCTTACCGCTGGCTTGTTTTGTTGGTGCTTTATTCAGTAGTGGGCTGATTTATTGGTTAGCTAAACGTCTTCATTTGTCGCATTCCGCCGTTATCTTATCCGGTATTGCTATCTCCACCATGTGCGGAGCAATATTAGCTTGGTTGTATATTTTGGGTGATGCGCAGTCGGTACGTAACTTAACGTTCTGGTTAATGGGCAGCTTTCAACATGCCAGCTACCCTATATTGTTTGTTGCCGGTCTCTTAATTGTGATGGGTATTGTCGGTTTATATCGTAAACGCAGCGCATTAAATAGTCTGTACCTAGGTGAGCAAAATGCACGGTTGTTAGGGATCAATCCGCAGCAATTAACGCGTCACATCTTAATCTTGTGTGCATTATTGGTAGGAGTCAGTGTATCGATAGCAGGCTCCATTGCATTTGTTGGTTTATTAGTCCCACATATTCTGAGGCGGGTATGGGGAAATGATAATCGTCTCATTATTCCATTAAGTGGCTTGGTTGGTGCTGGCTTAATGTTATTGATTGTTAATATTAATATGTTGCTGGCAGGCACGGTATTGCCTATATCGTTACTCACGGCCAGTATTGGTGGGCCTATTTTTATTTATGTGCTGTGTACTAATCACAGCCTTAGCCGATAAGGGTATGATGATGCCCACACCATATATCCAATTAGATAATATCAATATTGCGGACCGTTTATATGTCAATCAGCTGGCACTGTTTGGCGGAACAATAACCCATATTATCGGGCAAAATGGCGCAGGAAAATCCACCTTACTCGAGGTAATGGCAGGCTTATTATCAGTTAATACCACAAGTCGTCTTGCCACTGGGTCAACGGGTGCATCAACATCTTCCATATTACCCAATACTCCAGCTGCACAGGTCGCGCAATATCGGTGTTGTTTGACGCAGGCCAATCACAGTGTATTTGTCTTGACTGTCGCAGAGCTATTTGCATTTTATACGCCGCATACCCAAGCGCCAATTGAGTTAGATAGTATCCTTGAGGTGAATCAATTTTTGTTGCGATCAATGGATGAATTATCTACCGGTCAGCGCCAAAGGGTGCATTTAGCAAGATGTATGATGCAAATTTGGGATGCAGTGCAGCGTGGTGAAGGGATTTTGTTATTTGATGAGCCGTTCGATGCATTGGATTTAGCCTATCAGCTTAAATGGATGAATTGGTTACATACAATTAAACAACGCGGCAATGTGATAGTGATTGTTCATCATCAATTAGTCTTATTACAAGACTGCCCTGATGACGATGTGATTATTGTCAATGCGGGACAAATTGTTGAGCATGGTCAGATTAGTCGAGTATGGAATAAGACATGCTTAACGCAGCATTTTGCATTAAGTGAATATGACATCCCCAGTTATCTTTCATTTAAGTCTGCGTAACGCACAATTGCCGGTGGGTTGTAGTCGCTGACTATGATAGTATTTCTGACTATTCATAAATAATTAACACCTTATATAGTTAGGAACCCAAAGCAATGAGTGACTGGAGTATCGATAGCTGGCGCAACAAACCCATTTTACAACAACCCACGTATGACGATGCGGATGAAGTTGCAGACGTCGAACGTAAATTAGCGAGCTTTCCGCCACTAGTCTTTGCTGCTGAAACACGCACTTTGCTGGGACAACTTGCCAATGTATCACAAGGTGAAGGGTTTTTGTTACAAGGTGGTGATTGCGCTGAATCGTTTGCTGATTTTAATGCGCCCAAAATCCGTGATACATTCAAAGTCATGCTGCAAATGGCGATTGTCTTAACCTATGGTGGTCGTTGTCCGGTAACCAAAGTCGCACGTATGGCTGGTCAATACGCTAAGCCTCGCTCAGCTGATATGGAAACAATTAACGGTGTCTCCCACCCAAGCTATCGTGGTGATATCATCAATAGCTTCGAATTTACCGCAGCAGCGCGTCGTCCGGATCCTCAGCGATTACTTCAAGCTTACAATCACTCCGCAGCAACATTGAATTTGCTCCGTGCTTTTTCGCAAGGTGGTTTGGCAGATTTGCATGAAGTCAATCGCTGGAATATGGCCTTTGTTGAAAATAACCCGCTCAAAGAGCGATATCAAGATATGGCTAATCGTATTGAAGAAACCCTTGCTTTTATGAATGTGATTGGGATCAACAGTGCTACCCATAATACGTTACATGAAACGACGTTATTTACTTCACATGAAGCGCTGCTACTTAATTATGAGCAAGCATTGACTCGCATCGATACCCTTACTGGACTGCCGTACAATTGCTCTGCGCACATGTTATGGATTGGTGAGCGTACCCGACAATTAGATCATGCGCATGTTGAATTTTTCCGAGGTATCAATAATCCAATCGGCGTTAAGATTGGGCCAACGATGACTCCTGATGACTTAATCACGTTGATTGATGCACTTAATCCTAACAATACCCCTGGACGTTTAACCTTGATTACACGCATGGGCGCTGATAAGTTAGCCGATAACCTACCACGCTTATTAGCACGCGTGAAAGCTGAAGGGCGTCATGTGGTATGGAGTTCTGATCCAATGCACGGCAATACGTTCTCCGCATCAAGTGGTTACAAAACGCGAAACTTTGATGCGATATTGCGTGAGATCCAGCAGTTCTTTACGGCGCACAAACAAGAAGGAACACATGCCGGTGGTATTCACTTAGAAATGACTGGACAACATGTGACTGAATGTACTGGTGGGGCTTACAAAATCAGTGATGACGATCTTGCCCAAGCATACCAAACACAATGTGACCCACGTTTAAACGCTGACCAAGTATTAGAAATGGCGTTTTTGGTATCGGATTACATTAAAGCTAAATAATATTAATACACAAAATGTAGCGGCTAGCTGAGTTTTCACTAGCCGCTTTTTTGTGTCTAGGCTTTTTGTTGGGCAAGCCATAGGCTGGCATATACTGCGTCCAGTGCTAACAGCTCTGTATGCGTCCCTTGCTCTGCAATTTGACCATCCTGCAATACAATGATTTTATCTGCATCTTGAATAGTAGATAGTCGATGCGCTATTACGATGGCAGTATGCTGTTGAGCCAGTGCGTTAAGCGCGGTTAAGATACCTTGTTCAGAATGACTATCGAGTGATGATGTGGCTTCATCAAAAATAACAATGGGTGGGTTTTTTAAAATAGTCCGCGCGATGGCGACACGTTGTTTTTCGCCACCTGATAATTTTAATCCCCGTTCGCCCACAGTGGTATCTAAACCATCTGGTAATTGCGCAACAAAATCAGTTAATTGTGCCATCTCGATAGCTTGCTGCAGCGCTACATCATCGGCAGCAATATCACCGTAGTGAATGTTCGATCTGAGGGTATCATTAAAGAGCACAGTATCTTGTGGCACCATACCGATATTGCTGCGTAAGGAGAGTTGCAGGTGATCTTTAATATTTTGGTCATCAATGATGATTTGACCTGAGCTTGGGTCATAAAATCGAAACAGTAATTTGGCTAAGGTTGATTTACCACTGCCACTCGGGCCGACAATCGCTACCTTAGCACCAGCAGGAACGGTAAACGATACATCCTGCAGAATAGGGCGCTTTGGGTCATAATGAAAATTAACCTGCTCTATTCGGATCTCACCGCGAGATATATTGATTGGTGTGGCATGAGGCTTGTCTTGGACACCAACAGGCGTTTTGAGGAGCGTAAAGAGATTTTCTATATTGGCTAGCGCACCCCGGATCTCTCGGTAGACAAACCCAAGGAAGTTTAACGGCATAAAGATCTGCATCGTAAAGGCATTGATTAATACAAAATCACCAATTGTCATTGTACCGTCTTGTACTTCGATTGCTGATAGTAATAACATCGAGGTCATTGCGCTGGCAATAATCAAGGCTTGACCACCGTTAAGTGCAAATAATGATAGTCGGTTTTGCCGACGTGCCTTCTCCCAGCGTGCAAGATTTGAGTCATACAGCTGAGATTCATGTGCTTCAGCATTAAAATATTTTACGGTTTCGTAATTGAGTAGACTATCCACCGCTCGGGTATTGGTTTGACTGTCGGCTTGGTTTACTTCGCGAACATACCGAGTGCGCCAATCGGTGGCTTTCATTGAAAAAAACACATACGTAATCACTGAACATAAAATAATAAGTGCAAATTTAGCACCATATTGAGTGAATAAAATACCCACCACAAAGGTTATTTCTAGTAGAGTAGGACCGATATTAAACACCATAAAACGCATTAAAAAACTAATGCCATTGGTACCCCGGTCTATATCTCTGGATAAACCACCTGTCTGCCGGGACAAATGAAAACGCAAATCTAAACGATGCAAGTGGTCAAAGACTTCTAGGCCCAGACGGCGCATCGCCCTTTCTGTGACACGTCCAAACAACGTATCACGGACTTCACCTAAGATCACATTCAAAAACCGAAATCCACCATACGCTACCACTAATCCTATCGGGGCTAATAATAAAGGAGTAATGGTGGCTGGGTCATTAAGACTATCAACAATGTACTTTAGGGTGAAAGGGAGCGCAACACTCGCTATTTTAGCAAAGACTAAGCACAGTATAGCTAGTGCGACTCGCTGTTTAAACTCGGATAGGTAGGGGAGTAGTTTATAAAAAACAGACCAAGAGACCGGTTGGTCATCTTTTACTTCAAAACGGCTTGCACGCATGGATAATCTTATTGGGAATTAAGTCATAGTATTCGCATTATACTCACACCGTGTGACAAGTGATAGTAATGTGATCACAACCAAGTATTTTGGCGATCACATGTTTGCCAACAAGGCTAGTTTGGCTTTGTAACGTGCTACTTGATCAGGATAAGGGGCACGTTGTTTGGCTAAGCGCAGATATCGTGCGCTTTTATCAAAATCAGATTGCTGGGCATAGACAACAGCTAATCCTGAATAGAATTGATGATGGCGTTTGTCCAATGCGATAGCGCGATGATAATGCTGGATACTTTGTCTATATTCCTGACGTGATTGAGCTTGTTGCGCCAACATATAATGATAAAAAGGATTGTGTTTGCGTTTTTCCTCTAATTGCACAAATATTTTGGACGCTTTATCCGTTTCTCCAATACTACTGTACAAATGTGCTAGATTTTCCCATGCGGTATTGTTGTGCTTGTTGGGGAAATGGTCGCTGTTACTGTCCAGTTCGATAGCCCATTTATAGGCGAGTTGCGCATCATTAATGTGTCCTTCACGACGATATAACAACCCTAGATTAATCCAAGCATCGCTAAATTGCGGATCAACAGTCAAGGCTGCTTGCAAAAACGCGTACGCTTTAGTGTGGGCATAAACTAACAGTGCATCAGCAGCAACATTATTATAAAACATGGCCGTCACACGTTGTTTAGACAAGGTATAGGTCGGTAACGAGCGTAGGTTTCGTTGCGGATCAAAGTCCACTACGATGGCGGTATTAAATAACTGTTGGCGCTGTTGATAAGCACTGGCAGTAATACGTAAATTTACATGCCCGTTGATCAAGGTTTGACCTGCGCGTTGCGTCCAATATTCGGGGATGACAACTTGTTGAAACCGACTATTAAAACCAGCATATTCGGCCATTGCATAAGTCATGATGGTGAGCGATAGACAATTTGCTGCACGTTGTTGAAACGTAGTGCTAGCGTCGGTATTCGCATCAGCTGCGTATAATAAGTTGAGTTGAGTGTGATCTAGAATGCCATAACTTAATGCACGAAGTTGCTGATTAATGCTCGTGTGACTACGCGTTTGTTGGTTTACGAATGCCTTTGCTGCTTTATTTAAACCAAAAATACTATCGGGAGAGGGAATATCAATGACCTGTTCGCTGGAATAAAAATGCGCATCATGCCATTGAGGTGTCATGGCAATGGCAGTAACGGAAGCAAGCGGAGCATGTGATTTGCTGGCACAGCCTTGAATACTCAATAAAAGGATGATACACGTGCATAACATGAATCGGTTGTGAATACGCATAAGCCCCCTTTAACTATAAATAAACTAATACATTTAATTATAGTTCACGCTGAGGAAAGAGGATAAAGATAAAGCGTTATTTATGACTCAATACGCGCGGGTTTATGCTGGTAAAATTAGCAAAGGAACGACGATTGAGCATGACATCGATCATCAAGTATATATTTTAGCGTCTGATGGTGTGTTTACGGTGGCATAACGTCTTGATTAACCCCTTATGATTTTCATGACCTGTTAATAGGTCTCAAAAATCATAAGGGAAATCAGTCAATGTATAGTGTAGCGAATCAAAGACTCGATTAAACTTACAAAGCCGCTTCTAATTCAGGTAATACATCAAACAAATCACCTACTAATCCATAGTCGGCAACCTGAAAAATAGGTGCTTCTTCATCTTTGTTAATGGCAACAATGACTTTTGAATCTTTCATACCAGCTAGATGTTGAATCGCACCAGAAATACCCACAGCGATATATAACTGCGGAGCAACAATTTTACCGGTTTGGCCGACTTGCATATCATTCGGTACAAATCCTGCGTCAACAGCCGCGCGAGATGCACCCATAGCTGCGCCCAATTTATCGGCAATCCCGTCTAGTAGTTTGAAGTTTTCGCCATTTTGCATACCTCGTCCACCAGAGATAATAACCTCTGCAGCTGTCAACTCAGGACGCTCTGATACGGTTAATTCGGCGGAAACAAAGGCAGAATTAGCCGATACTTTTACACTTTCAAGGGCTTCAATAGATGCATTATTTCCTGCACTTGCGCTATCAAATGCTGAAGTACGGACAGTGATGACTTTAATGGCGTCAGCCGATTGCACCGTCGCAATTGCATTGCCTGCATAGATAGGGCGAGCAAATGTGTCGGCACTAACCACTGCAATAATATCAGAAATTTGTGCAACATCGAGTAAAGCTGCAACGCGCGGCATAAAGTTTTTGCCTGTGGTAGTGGCAGCACTGAGAATATGACTGTAGTCTTTGCCCAATTCAATAACAAGCTCTGCGATATTTTCAGCTAATTGATATTCATAAGCAGCATTATCTGCAATGAATACTTTGCTAACCCCATTGATATTGGCTGCTTTGCTAGCGACATCAGCACAGTCTTTACCTGCAACTAGAATATGTATATCTCCACCGATGGCTTGCGCTGCCGTTACTAGCTTTAAGGTTTCCGATTTGAGTTGAACATTATCATGCTCTGCATAAATTAAAATAGTCATTAAATCACCTTTGCTTCATTTTTTAACTTTTCGACTAACTCTGCTACGTCAGCCACTTTGACGCCACCTTTTCGTTGAGCGGGTGCTTCATATTTTAACACGGTCAGTTTAGAGCTTAAATCAATGCCATAATCGGCTGCAGATTTGACCTCAAGTGGTTTACGTTTGGCCTTCATGATATTCGGTAATGAGGCATAACGTGGCTCATTTAAGCGTAAATCAGTCGTCACTATTGCTGGTAATGTCAGCGCGACAGTTTGTAATCCACCGTCGACTTCTCTTGTCACATTCACCTTGCTATCATTGATATCGACCACAGAAGCAAAAGTTCCTTGAGGCAATCCACATAATGCAGCTAGCATTTGACCTGTTTGGTTATTATCCGAATCAATCGACTGCTTACCCAAAATAACTAAATCAGGCGATTCTTCTTCGACTACTTTTTGTAATAACTTAGCGACTTGCAGTGAATCTAACGTTTCTGGTGTATCAATTTGAATACCACGATCAGCGCCTAATGCTAAGGCCGTCCGAATCTGCTCTTGACATGCTTTATCGCCGATCGAAATGGCGACGATTTCAGTTGCAATGCCTTTTTCTTTGAGGCGAATTGCTTCTTCAACAGCGATTTCACAAAATGGATTAATTGACATTTTTGCATTCGCCAAATCCAGTCCTGAATTATCAGCTTTTACACGCACTTTGACGTTGTAATCGATAGCACGTTTTACCGGTACTAATATTTTCATGTTTTCTCCATCGGTCAACATTTATGTAATGAGAAGTTATTTGTAAAGACAAAAGGCCTTAACACAACATTAAGGCCTTATTAGAATTGTAGTTATTATTGTTTAATAATTAAACGTCACATCTAGACCATAGCTTGCTGGTGTACCATACACATGCGTGTCATAAAAACTAAAGTTAGCACCATGAAGAGTATATTCTTCATCTGTGATATTACGACCCCACAGTGAGACTTTAATACTTGATCTTTCACCCACCTGGATATCCGACAAGGTTAAACGAGCGTTGAGTAAGTTATATGCTTCACCGACAAGTGTTGGATCGTTGTTATTAAATTGATTGTCATCGTTCATTACATAATTGACATTCAAATTCATTGTGCCGTTTTCGAATTCTGCAATATTCCAATCCAATCCTAATGTAGCTGAGAAGGTATCTACGTCAGTAAATTCTTCAAGCGAGTAATCTGTATCACGGTAGCCGTAACTAGCACTCAAAGAAAGTTCAGGAGTCACAGCAAATTGTGCGTCCACTTCAAAACCAATGGTTTCAGACTCACCTGAATTCAAAGCGCGTTGGATAGTACCGTCAAATACTGTCACTAGTAAGTTAGTATTGTCATTCATAAAGATCGCAGTATTTAGCATCAAACGATCATTTAGTAAAAACATTTTTGAGCCAACTTCATAAGCAGTAGTATCTTCAGGGTTACCAGGTATTAAACTGCCATCATAAATCGCTTCGCCATTATTAGCTGGATTTAAGTACGCAAAACGATCAACTGTTCCAGGGTTATACACACCAGCGGCATAACCTTGAGCGATAGAAGCATAGTAAGTGGTATTTTCGTCTTGTACATAGTTAGCGACAATTGAACCAACCGTCTTACTCCAATCTTCTTTTGCACTCTTGTCGTTTCTAAGCATTGGATCGGGAGCGGCAAGTTGTGTTAATGATTTTTCATCTTTAGTATTACGAATACCTACAGCAATGTTCAGCTTCTCGGTAACATCATAATTAACTTGCGCAAATAATGCTTGAGCATCCGATTTTGTTTTATAAAAACCACCCCACTCTAGAGGAGTATCAAACAATAAATTTGCCCCTTGACCGGTAAAAATACCAATTTCCCAAGGATTATTCTCTTGACCTTCTTCACTGAAATAAAAGTAACCAGCTACATATTCAAGTTGACCATCCATGAAATTACCTAAGAACTGAAACTCTTGTGACGTTTGTTCTTGAGATTTCTCATTATAGAAATGAAAAGCCGGAATAGGTGCAAAATTACCCGTTGGTTGGAATGTCGCATCTAGTTCTGCACCAAAATAAGCACCGCCATCTGAATCGACACCATCTGGAATATCTGATGAATATTCGCGCATTGCTGTTATCGATTTAAAGCGATGATTTTCGGCATAATCCCATTCGGCAGTTAAGCTATGACCTGAAATTTCAATGTATTCACGACCGTGCTGGTCCAGCTCAAACACTTCTTGTCGACCACCGGTGAATTCATTCTCAGACATTTGAGCAAACACGTTACCACCGTAGAACACGCCTGTACCCATATGACGCGTTGGTACTGTGGGGTCGGTAAACATGTCACGCACATTACTGACTTGCACAGGAATTGATACTGCACTGCCATCAGTATTATCGTATGCATAATCAAGCTTTAAATTATCACTTTGATAACGCAATGCAATACGGAACGCATCTGTGTCTTTGGCACCTAAATCTTTTTCTGTGGCACCAGCAAATACGTTTGTTGCCCAGCCATCTTCTTCACTTTTCAGATATGTGAATTTACCAGAAAATCCATTATGCTCACCTGAATCTATAGAAGTCAGTGAGCTTTTTAGTCCAAAATTACCAACTGTAAAACGCTGGCTAAATTCAAACTCATCAGCAGGCCCTTGGGTAACCATACTGATTGCACCACCGGTTGTATTTTTGCCCCACAATGTACCCTGTGGACCGCGAAGTACTTCAACGCGTTCTAAATCGATGATACTTAGTACTGCACCCACATTACGAGCGTAATACACACCGTCAACATAAATCCCTACTTTAGGATCGATGGCTAATGAAGGGGAAGCAGTTCCAATCCCTCTGATAGTCACACCGACGTTGTACGAGCTACCAATAGGGGCGACAATAAGTGTATTTGGAGCTAAATTGTTTAGGTCCGAGACATCTTCGATGCCTAATTTTTCGATACTTTCACTGTTGAATGCAGAAATAGCAATTGGCGTCTCTTGTAGAGGGGTCACGCGTTTTTGTGCTGTGACTGAAATACGCTCAACTCCAAATCCATCCTGTGATTCTTGTTCTTGAGTTTGCTCCTGAAGTGCATAAGCATTTCCGGTTAATGCGCATGTTACAGCAAACACTAATGGTTTAATTGAATATTTTTTTGCGTTATTGCTAAATTTTTTCATGTTATTCTCCTAATACGTGCAGTTTAACAGCTAATGTGTGAACCAATATGTAAATCGATAAATAGATCAACAGTTTGTTATTATTTTGTTACTTTGTTGTATCGAGTTTTGTACAAAAGAAGAATTGCAGATACGTCTATTTGGACTAGTCAATTTAGTTAAAAACACACATTTTTGACTTTTTTGTTTGTTTTATGTCCATTTGAACGATGCTTGGTTAGTTATTTGATGAAAATATAAGTATCATAAAAAAAGGAAACAAACATGAAAAAAGTTGCTTTTATTACTGGGGCCAGTCGTGGAATTGGTCGTGCTACCGCACTCGCTTTCGCCCAAGCTGGTTATAACGTTGCTATTACTGCTAGGGAGTTTGATAATAACACTCACCAGCAACATAAAATAACTAACACAAGTTATGCTATCGGCAGCCTGTTGGATACCGTTAAAGCGATTGAAAGTTGTGGCAGTGAAGCATTAGCGATACGCATGAATTTACTTGATCCTGATTCTATTCAAGCTGCAATGGAACAAGTCCTCACGCATTTTGGCCAAGTAGATGTGTTAATTAACAATGCTATTTATCAAGGTCCTGATCTTAATGTTCCTTTGCTTGAGCTGACACCACAAACACTTGAAAAAGTAGCAAAAGGGTATATTTATGCTCCGGTACAAATAGTCCAGCATATAATCCCTAACATGCTTGAGCGCAGTGATGGTTGTATTATTAATATTACTTCGGGGGCTGGAGAGACCAATCCGCCCATCGCAGCTATTAATGGTGGTTGGGGATATGCTTATGGAGCAGGTAAAGCTGCTGTCTCTCGCTTAGCAGGGATCATTGATATCGAGCATGGCAAGCAAGGGATACGTGCATTTACCGTTAATCCTGGCGTGGTTAATACTGAAACACTGCGTGCAACATTGGGTGATAGAGGGGTGAAAGCACTTGGCAAATCTATGGCTGAGCCAGAGGAAATTGCACAAGTACTTGTATGGTTGGCTGACAATGATAAAGCCGACACATTACGCAAAAATACTATCGATGCACAGCAGCTTGCACAAACAATTAAGGCTGAGCAGTAATGTACATAAGCAGGATTAGCCCGCCGTTTGTGCCCCATCAATAGGTAATGCTGCTCCGGTAATAAACCGAGCTTCTTCCGACCCTAAATACGCAACTGCAGCTGCAACTTCACAGGGTTGTGCTGCTTCAAGTAATGGCAACATACGTCCAAGTAAGTGCTTATCAATATCTTCTGGGATGTTCAGTTTTGATGCTAGAGGAGTCTTAACGTTACCGGGGCACAACGCATTGACTCTGACTGCTTGGGATGAATATTCAATGGCTAATGATTTAGACAAGTTCACAACCGCAGCTTTAGTTGCAGAGTAAGAGGATGTATATGCCTGACCGACTAAACCTGCTGAAGAGGCCATATTGACAATATTGCCTTTGGTTTTGATTAAATGGGGCATCGCTATTTGACACAAATAAAATACGCTAGATAAATTGACGCCAAGTATTTTTTGCCACTGTTGTGCTGTAATGTCTGTAAAATGCTGAAGTTGTGCAATTCCTGCAATGTTACATAACATATCGAGTTGCCCGAACTGGGTAATGCATGCATCTATTGCCCTAGTACATTCATCAAAGTTAGATACATCACATTGATAAACGGATGCAACCGTATCTTTTCTATCGCATGCCTGTAATGTCTCGGCTAAGCCAACTTCATCAATATCACATAAAAACACACTTGCTCCCTCAGAAGCTAACCGGATTGCTGTTTCGCGGCCTATGCCAGAGGCTGCTCCAGTGATAAAAATAACCTTGTTGTGAAATCGTTGCATGTCTATCTCCTGTTCCCATTATTGAACACTAATATTTACGATCTAGCATAAGAATGCTTAGTCCATATTGACGATGAAGTCACAGTGATATATGTGAAAATGTAACAAGCAATTAACAAATCGTCTTTACAGGAGTCAACATGGCGCGATATCACATGCTTAAAGTGGCCCAAGTGGTACAAGAAACCGCCGATGCACATTCCATTTTATTTGATATTCCACAAGCCCTAAGAGAACAATTTACTTATCAGTCGGGTCAATTTATTACACTTAGATTTAAATACAACGAAGACCCCCTACAACGCTGTTATTCCATGTCGAGTACTCCAGACCTTGACAATCATTTACGAGTCACAGTAAAACGTGTAGTAGATGGCAGAGGCTCTAATTGGTTATGTGATAATTTGCAAGCCGGTAGTGAAATTGAAGTAATGCAACCTGCTGGTTTGTTCACAAGCAAAAACTTATCTGAAGATCACCTGTTGTGTGCAGGTGGCAGTGGTATTACACCCGTCTTGTCCATATTACGTAATGTGTTGGTTAACGGTACGGGAAAGGTACGTATGATTTATGCTAACCGAGATGAATCGTCGGTTATCTTCAAACACACTCTTAAAACACTTGCCGCAGAGTATCCAGAACGTTTACAAATTGTTCATTTGCTCGATTCTTTGCAAGGTATTCCATCTATTACATTGTTATCTTCTCTGGCTGACGGTATGCAACAAGGCAGGGCATTTATTTGTGGTCCGGGGCCATTTATGGATGCAATGGAAAACGCCTTGCACCAAGTTAAGATGCCAAAAGAGCGTATCCATATTGAACGATTTGTGATTACCAAATCGCCTACTGCGACATCAGATGCATCTGCTTCTGATAGCATTCTAGAGTCGCATGACGATCTTGATGAATTACCCGCTGCACAGGTTCAGGTAGAACTAGATGGTGTGCATCATGTGATCTCTTGTACACCAGGTGAAACGGTTTTGGATGCCGCCGAAAAAATAGGCATCGAACTGCCTTACTCATGCCGCGAAGGAATGTGCGCCTCGTGTATGTGTGAAATAATTGAAGGTAAAGTTAAGCTTAACAATAATGATGTTTTAGATGATAAAGATTTAAATAATAATTTAACGTTGAGTTGTCAGGCTGTGCCACTAACCAGTGAATTACGTCTTAAATACACTTAACAAATAATCTAGAGAACAGATCAAACGAATAAGGGAGTCATTTATGCAGGCACGTTTTAACAATAAAGTCGCTTTTGTCACTGGCGGCGGAAGTGGCATTGGTGAGGCAACCGCAAAACGTCTTGCGGTTGAGGGCGCGACAGTTATTATCTGTGGCCGTCGTCAAGCACCGCTTGATAATGTTGTCGCAGCAATTACAAGCGCCGGGGGGAAAGCCTTTGCGGTGCAAGCGGATGTTAGTAATGAAGCAGCATTTGTAAGTGCTATTGAAACAACAGCAAAAGTGCATGGTGGTCTCGATATCATGGTCAATAATGCAATGGCATTTTCTTATGGTAGTATCACCGATACCAGTACTGAAGAGTGGCATAGTAATTTCACTACTTCTGTTGATGGCACCTTTTGGGGCACTCGTACAGCGATGCGCTTAATGCAAGAAAAGGGTGGTTCGATTGTCAATATATCCTCTATTTGTGGTGAACTAGGTACGCCGATGATGTCTGGTTATAGTGCTTCAAAAGCCGCGGTGGTGAATTTTTCACGTGCAGCAGCAGCCGAAGGTGCAGCCCAAAATATCCGTGTTAATGTCGTGGTACCTGCTGTTGTTGAAACTCCGGCTACTGCAGGAATGCTAAGCGATGAGGGTATGTTAAATAATACTAACCGACTTATCCCTATGGGCCGAGTAGGGCGCAGTGAGGAGCTTGCCAGTGCGATTGCATTTTTAGCCAGCGATGATGCGTCATATATTACTGGTGCGAGTCTGCCAGTTGATGGTGGACGCGCATGTGTATTGGTAACAGCACTAGATTAAGGAATGAATATGAGCAAGCAAAATGCACTATTAAGCGCCGGTAATATCGGTGATATAGCCGTAGCGAATCGAGTTGTTATGGCGCCTATGACTCGGAATCGTGCGGATCCAGATGGTACGCCAAACGATCTTATGCGAGATTATTATGCCCAGCGAGCGAGTGCAGGGTTAATTGTTGCTGAAGGCACTTGGCCAGTAGCGGCTGGACAAGCATATAACCGTCAACCGGGTATCGAAACGTCAAAGCACATTGCTGGATGGTCTGCTGTTACCGAAGCGGTGCATCAAGCTGGCGGTAAAATTGTGTTACAAATTATGCATGCTGGCCGGATTGGTTCGCATCATATAAAAGGCAGTGATGTTGCAACGGTTGCTCCATCAGCAATTCAAGCGCGCGGTGAAGTACATACCGATAGTGCAGGAATGCAACCTTATGACGTGCCTGCAGAGTTGAGCACAGAGCAAGTTTGGCAAGTTATTGAAGAACATCGACAAGCTGCTAAAAATGCCTTAGCAGCAGGCTTTGACGGAGTTGAATTGCACTGTACTAGTGGCTATTTACCAATGCAATTTTTATGTTCAGACTCGAATCAACGCAGCGATGAGTTTGGTGGGGATGTGCAAGGACGAGTAAAATTTGCAGTTGAATGCATTCGGGCTATGGCCTCGGTATTTGGTGCAGGTCGAGTAGGCTTGCGCATGAATCCAGGAAACCGTTTTAATGATACTAAAGATGCAGATCCAGCTGGAAGTCACATTATGTTACTCGAAGCCATCGCCGATCTTAACATCGGTTACTTACATATGATGCGCGCCCCAATCGAATCAATCGATGCTTTTAAAATAGGTAGAGAAAAGTTTACTGGTACGTTAATCATTAATGATGGTTTTGATGCTAATTTAGCTAATCAAGCGATTGAACAGAAGCAGGCTTACGCGGTGTCCTTTGCACGTCATTATGTAAGTAATCCTGATTTTGTAAAGCGAATCATTGCAGATTTACCGTTGACTAAATTTGACCGAAAAACGCTTTATACGCCAGGAGCATCGGGTTATTCTGACTATCCTAATGCTGAAATGTAAATTTGTTTAGGCGCTTTTTTCTTACACTTTTGTCTATACCTTAAGATTGTTAAAAGAATGCTGAATTAAGTATGAAAGTTATGATATTGTTGAATAATAAACGCTATATTTACTTTATTTAAACAAATCAACACAGGCTAAACGGATTATGGCAGTAGAAAATATAAAGCTTGAACAATACAATGATTTTATTAATTTATTGTATGATGCGGCAGGAGACGCAACTTCTGAAAGTTGGAGTCAACCTCTTAAAATATTACAAGATATCTTTCATGCGAACTATGTCACGCTGATATTAAAAGTGCCAGAAGAAGACAATTTGGGTTTGATGGTTGCAGTTGGCAAGAACATTGAGGGCGGTCACAGTGTTCAAAATCTACCTTATCATTATAAATTGACGCCATTCACTGACCAACCATTAGATAAGGTGTTTACGGTTAGTGATTACATGACAGATAAAGAGTGGCAAGCGAGCTCTTATCGTCAGCATTGGTGTGCAGTGAACGATGTTTATCATGTTATGAGCGTTGATATTAGTACTCCTGATTTAGGTAATTTTCGATTTCGAGTCACGCGAGAAGAGGCGCGGGGGAACTTCTCCGATTCAGATAAAACCTTATGTGAATTCCTAATCCCGCATTTACGTCGGTCATTATCGACGTTTCTACAATTGCACAGTAGTGCTTCACTAGGCTCTTTGTATTCTAGGGCCATTGGTCGTCTATCAATTGCCACTGTAACGATTGATGAAACCGGTAAGGTGCTCGATAAAAACGTCTTTGCCAGCCATCTTTTGGATGAACCCGATGGGCTAAAGATCACCTCTGGTAAGCTTACAGCTCAACATCACAGTGATAACAGTCAACTCAAACGTCTTATCAAAACGGCTTTTGAACATACTGATGATATCAAGACAATGCCAGAAGCAATGTCCATTTCAAGACCGTCTGGGGAAGTTGCGTTAGGTCTGGTTATTGAAGTTATTCCAACCCTTGAATGGGGGGAAGGTAAAGGTCAAAAACGTGCGGTTGTCTATATTCGTGATGCGGTAGGTAAATCGATGACGAGCATCGATATTTCTAAAAAACTGTTTGGGCTAACCCCTGCAGAAACAGGCTTAACATTGCAACTTACCAATGGTCTTTCCTTGGAAGAGGCTGCAGAAGCGTTGAATATTCGACGGAATACGGCAAGAGCGCATTTACGTTCGATATTTTCAAAGACGGGTGTACGCCGTCAAACCGAATTGGTGCGTTTATTTTTAAATAGCGTAGCTGCACTTGGTTATGATGAGTCACCAGAAGATTAAATAGTCCATCTGCACCATGTATCTTGTTAAATATTCATTGATTCTAGTAAAATTACAAATCAGTAGGCTGAACTTCATAGCAAGCTGATATTTATCTTTACTAGGGTCATTATGCACACATCTACCAAACAAACTGCAGCGGTAATAATCGCAGCCAGTTTTGCTTCAACAATTGGTGGTTTACCATTTAATTCTTTACCTATTTTACTCGGTTCTCTGGCGGATACATTTGGTTTTGAGTTACAAACTGTTGGACTATTAGGGTCGATATGTTTTGCTGGTTATTTATTAGGTACACTGTCATCGGTTTTAATTATTAGTCGATTTTGTTTGCGCAAACTCACATTGTTTTGTTCCTTGTTTTCAATCTTATTGTTAATTGCTTCGTCAGCATCTGATGCGACATTGCAAATGCCGTTATGGGGAATGATTGGTTTTTTTGCCGCCTTGATGACGTGTCTCGGACTTCGTATTATTGGTCAAATGGCGAATAAAGAACGTGCGCTAGGTGTCAGGCAGGGAACTGAATTAGGAGTTACTGCGTTAGTTTTGTTTATACTACCTGCTTACGTAATCAGTCATTATGGTTATGCTGGTGCGGCAATCAGTTTATCCTTAATCATAGTTTTGTTGAGTTTTAGTGTATTTTGGCTACCTAAAGATACGCATTTAGAGTCAACCGATAACACGATTAAATCGCAATTAAATATTCCTCAAGGCGCATGGTTTGCTTTGCTCGTTTTTTTGGTGTTTGCGACAGGTAATATTGCCTTGTGGGCTTTTTTGGAGCGCATGGGTAATGCAATTGCGTTAAGTCCTTCTCAAATGGGTACGGTGTTTGCTGTGCTAAAACTTTTGGGCGGTGCTGCGGCGTTTTCAGTTGCGTTAGTCGGTACTCGTTTGGGCTTACGTTTACCCTACATCATTGTGTTAGGGGTGTTAGCGATTGGTGTATATTTGATGTGGTTATCCTTTGATAGTGCGAGCAATCAATTTGTGTTGTTTGCACTGGGCGCATGGATTTGGGAAGTCGCATTTACATGGGGTTGTGTGTTTCAAACGGCTGCGGTTGCTCGATTGGACGCTAAAGGCCGGGCTATTATGTTAATTCCAGCTGCATTTGGTTTAAGTGCCATGATAGGTCCTGCACTAGGTGGTTGGCTAGCCGTAACTAGTTATGACTACATATTAATGTTGGCGTTGCTTGCAAGTGTGATTACTGTAGGGTGTTTTCTTGGGCCTCTGGCTCGTATGCAAAGTCAAACTACAACTGCTGAGATTAGCTCAATACATACCACGTAATGATTAATCGACCATAAAAAATGCCAGCAAACGCTGGCACAAGGTACACTCAATTTTACCCGTGAAAAAAAATATAAAGGATTATTTTCCGACAAATTTAGGGTGGCGCTTTTCTAAAAATGCTTGCATGCCTTCACGTTGATCTTGTGACGCAAATAAAATGGCATTGGCTTTACGTTCTAGTGCCATTGCACTGGCTAGTGGCGCATCCATCCCAGCTAGGATAACTTCTTTAATTTGTTCGGCAGCAAGAGGTGGCATGCGAGCAATACGTCGACAATTAGCTAATGCTTGTGCATGCACGTCTTCATCTTCGCATAATTCACTGACTAAACCCGCTTGCCATGCATCATGTGCGCTGATAGGTTTTCCGGTCAATGCCATTTGCATTGCTTTAGCCTTACCGACTGCTCGAACTAAACGCTGCGTGCCACCAATTCCAGGCATAATACCTATGGCGATTTCCGGTTGGCAAAAACTGGCACTCTTTCCAGCAATAATAATATCAGCTAACATAGCTAGTTCGCAGCCACCGCCAAACGCATAACCATTCACCGCGGCGACAACAGGCTTTGGACATTGTTCAATCGGTGCCCACAAACGTTCAGTATGGCGTTGGAATATTTCAATAGGATCAGCATCAATCAAGCCGGTAATATCTCCGCCAGCGGCAAATACTTTATCACCACCGGTTAACAAAATACAGCGCACCTCAGGATTGTGAGACAGTGCTAAAAAATGCTCTGATAAGAGTGTTTGCAACTCTAAGCTCAGAGCATTGGTAGCATGCGGGCGGTTTAGTCTTAATTCCGCGACGCCTTCCTCAGGAAAACTTAATATAACAACAGGCGCTTGTGAATCGGGCATTCGTATCTCCAAAAATGTTTTGACCTGTGCTAGGCAAGGATTGTGTACACATGGCTATTGTGACGCTTAGGCATAAATGGCAGCATCGTCCATATAGACGAAGTTACCTTTCTATTGTGCAATGTAAACTGATTATTAAGTTTTTAAAATAGGGTTGTAAAAATAATATGTCCATGTCGACTGACAATACTAATCCATTACATAATTACCATAATCAAATTGTTCTGGTCACCGGTGGTACCAAGGGGATCGGTTTTACGATTGCAACTCGTTTTCTGGCAGCTGGTGCGAAGGTTATAATCTGTGGTCGTAAAGAACCTGAATCACTGCCGCAGATATCAGTTAACGATCAGTTAATTCAAGCACAATTTATCCAAGCTGATGTAAAAGACACTGATAGTATTGACGCGTTATTTTCAACCATAAAAATACAACACGGTAAGCTTGATGTATTAATCAATAACGCAGGTGGAAGTCCATTTGCGTTGGCTGATAAAGCGTCACCGCGTTTTCATGAGTCGATTATAAAGCTCAATTTGATTGCACCTTTAAATGTTGCCCAACAGGCAAATCAGCTGATGCAAGAAGATGGCGGCAGTATTATTTTTATCGGTAGTATCAGCGCAATGCGTGCATCACCAGGTACCGCCGCTTATGGTGCAGCTAAGGCCGGAATATTATCATTAGTCCAAACCTTAGCGGTAGAGTGGGCACCCAAAGTACGGGTGACTGCACTAAGTCCTGGGTTAGTTAAAACCGAGAATTCGCATTTACATTATGGCGACGAGGCGGGTATTGCAGAGGTAAGTAAAACCATCCCTGCAGGACGGATGGCTGAACCGGATGACGTGGCAAATGGCTGTTTGTATTTAGCATCGCCTCAAGCCAGTTATTCCAGTGGTTGCAATTTACTGCTCAATGGCGGTGGTGAAATGCCTGCCTTTCTTAATGCTAGCGAAAGCAAGTAACGATTAATTTTTAATAAGCATACATCTTTATAAATGTAGGAGACGAACGTTGGCTAAATATGAATGGTTAGCTCAGATAGAAGCGATGGTAGGTAAGCAATATGGTCGCATCTATGCATGGGATAAAGTAAACGAATCAATGGTTAGGCAATGGTGTGAAGTGATGGGCGTTGATAACCCTATTTATACTGATGCCGATTATGCGGCTAAGAGTCAGCATAAACAGTTAGTTGCTCCGCCTGCAATGTTACAAGCTTGGTGTTTAGCCGGTTTTAACGATATTTTGGCGCCTGGTTCAACAACAGAAAATCCGTACGGCGTGCTTAAATTGCTGGAAGAGCAAGGTTACCCTGCTGTGGTCGCAGTGAACTCAAACCTGCACTTTGACCGATATATCGGCATTGGCGAAACGCTTTATTACACCACTACGTTTGATAGTATTAGTGAAGAGAAAACAACGGCATTAGGCACAGGATTTTTTGTCACTCTCAAAATGGTGTTCTTTTCAGAACATGCTGGAGATGCAGCTGATGAGAAGGTCGGTGAATTACTCTTTAGAGTCATCAAGTTCAAGCCAGCTAAAAAACCAGACAGTTCAGATGCACCTGCTAAGATGCCTAAAATGCTCAGACCTAAACCTGGGATCAGCGATGATAACCGCTTCTTTTGGGAAGGTTGTGAAGAAAGTGAGCTGAGAATACAAGAATGTAATAGTTGTAAAAAATTACAGCATCCACCTGCGCCCGTATGTATGCATTGTCATTCATTTGATTTAGGTTACACAGTCGCCAGTGGTAAAGGCGAAGTATATTCGTTTGTCGTCATGCATCATCCGCATGTGCCACCGTTTGACAATCCTAATCCAATTGGTCTGGTTGAGTTGGAAGAAGGTGTCCGTATTGCTGCTGGCCTAGTCGGCGTAACCGATGGTGTAGCACCGGAGATTGGTCAAGCAGTACAAGTTGAATTTAACACGTTTGAAGGCGACTTAACCATCCCGCAATTTAGACTTATGCCAATGAAGGAGTCATCATGAATTTTACCTTTAGCGAAGAACAGCTAGCCATTGCTGAGATGGCACAGAGTTTATTTTCCGATACCTGTACAGATCAATATTTACGTGATTATGATGAAGCAGGTCAAGGCACCATGTCAGATTTGTGGAACAAATCGGTCGAGACTGGATTGCATGGCGTGATTATTCCTGAAGAACAGGGCGGTATAGCTCTAGGCATGGCCGAGCTAAGCTTAGTTTTGCAAGCACAAGGCGGTGCACTGGCACAAGTCCCGTTATGGCGTCATCAATTAGTCGCTACAGCACTGGCTCAATTTGGTAGCAATGCACTGGCTTCGATTGTTGAGTCGGCTGCTCAAGGTGAAAACCTACTGACGTTAGCATTTAATTTGGTCGATACTACCAGCGGCACTGGTATCCATGCTGTGCAAACAGATAATGGATTAACCCTAAGCGGCTTAGTGCAAGCTGTTGCAGTAGCTAATAATGCTGATTATCTATTGTTACCATGCACCCTTAACGATGACACGCAATGGGTTGTCGTAGACAGTAAAGCCAGCGGTGTGTCGTTAGTCAGTGGGCAAATGACCCATGGCGAAGAAGTGGCTGATGTTCAGCTTACAAATGTGATAATTGAGAGTGATTTTGTTCTGAGCGGTGAGGTCAGTTCTTGGTTGACGCCGCGCATCTTTGCCTGTCTTGCGGCCTTACAGTTAGGTGTCAGTGAGGTGCAAATAGCCAAGACAGTTGAGTATATTAGCGAACGTCAACAATTTGGACGCGCGATAGGTACCTTTCAAGCAGTACAAATGAGCATGGCTGATACCAAAATTGCATTGGAAGCATTGCGCAGTAATTTATGGCAACTTTGCTATCGTCTAGATAACGATTTAGCCTGTGAGCACGAAGCCTATGCTACTGCATGGCATGCGTGTGAGGCTGGTCATAAGATAGGCCACACAGCCCAACATGTACATGGCGGCTTTGGGGTCGATGTGAGCTATATTATTTTCAGATATTTATATTGGAGCCGAGCAATCAGCCTGAACTTAGGTGGCAGTCCTGCATTGTTGGCTAAGCTTGGTGATGTGCTAAGTGCAAACAATAACATTGGTTGGAAATATAATTTGGATGAATCTAATGCAAAATAAAACACTACAATTTGACCAGGTTAAAGTGGGCGACAAATTACCTGAGTTAGCAATTCCTATAACGGTGGCTTTAATTACCAGCGGTGCGATAGCCACGCGTGATTTTTTTCCGGGGCATCATGATAAAGATGCTGCGATTGAGTTAGGTTCGCCACATATCTTTATGAATATTCTGACTACCAATGGTTTGGTACAGCGCTTTGTTGAGCAGTGGAGCGGTCCAGATAGTGTGTTTAAGGATATTGATATAAAGCTTGGTATGCCAAATTATCCCGGTGATACGATGACCTTTAAAGGTGAAGTGACGACTGTTGATGCGCAAACTAACACGATTGAAGTGGGTTTAGCGGGACAAAATCAATATGGCATGCACGTTAACGGTACTGTCCGTTTAGTATTACCATAACCTAGGAGAGACAAAGATGAATGAATCAATCAGTGGCAAAGCTGCCATTGTTGGCCTAGGTGCCACAGAATTTTCAAAAAACTCAGGACGCACTGAATTACGCCTTGCTATGGAAGCGACGTTAGAGGCATTAAAAGATGCCGGCATCGATCCAAGTGAAGTTGACGGCTTTAGTAGCTACTCTGTCGACAAAGTACCTGAATATGAAATTGCCCGCTTGTTGGGTTGTAAAGAAGTGAAATTCTTTTCGCAAATACCGCATGGTGGTGGCGCGGCTTGTGCTCCTATCATGCATGCTGCGATGGCTGTTGCGAGTGGTGTAGCTAAAACTGTCGTGGTTTACCGTGCGATGAATGAACGTTCTTGGTATCGTTTTGGCACTGGCACATATGGCTTTGGCTCAACGCCTATTTTTGAAAATACCAATTATGGTTGGTATATGCCGCACGGTTTTCATACCCCTGCAAGTTGGGTGGGGATGTTTGCTCAGCGTTATATGCATGAGAACGGTGCCACTTCGGAAGATTTTGGTAAGATTGCTGTTGCTGCGCGTGATTTTGCAGCGACCAATCCAGCTGCATTTTTCTATGAAAAACCCATTACTTTAGCGGATCATCAAGCATCCAAGTGGATCTGTGAGCCACTACATTTACTGGATTGTTGCCAAGAGTCAGATGGTGCGGTGGCCATGGTTATTACCAGTGTTGACCGAGCTAAAAATTTCAAACAAAAACCAGTTGTGATTAAAGCAGGCTCCCAAGGGATTGCCGAAGGTCAGCAAATCATGACCTCGTATTACAGAGATGACATTACGGGCTTACCTGAAATGGGTGTGGTCGCCAAAGAATTATATGCACAATCGGGTCTTGGTCCGGATGATTTTCAAACTGCGATTATTTATGATCACTTTACGCCGTTTGTCTTACCACAACTCGAAGAGTTTGGTTTTGCTGAGCGTGGTCAAGCTAAAGAGTTTATTCGTGCAGGGCATCATGCTCGTGGTGGTAAATTACCAATCAACACGCACGGTGGACAATTAGGCGAAGCTTATATCCATGGCATGAATGGCGTCGCCGAAGCGGTTCGTCAAGTCCGTGGCACCGCCGTGAATCAAGTCGATAACGTTGAAAACGTATTGGTCACAGCTGGCACAGGTGTTCCCACCAGCGGTTTAATTTTAGGTAGCGATTAAGGAGTACACTATGTTCATTGATTTAACACCAGAACAAAGGGCCTTGCGCCTAGAGATACGTGATTATTTCACACAATTAATGACGCCTGAACTGCGATTAGCATTAAGAGGCGAAGAGGGCGGCGATACATTTCGTAAAGTTGTCAAGCAAATGGGTAAAGACGGCTGGTTGGCGGTTGGTTGGCCCAAAGAACACGGTGGCCAAGGGTATCAAGCGACCGAGCAATTAATCTTTTTTGAAGAAGCTAATATTGCGGGTGCACCGTTACCATTCGTCACAATCAGTACTGTTGGTCCTGCATTGATGGAATCAGGAACACAGTTACAAAAAGACATGTTTTTACCGGGTATTGCCAGTGGTGATATTCATTTTGCGATTGGTTATTCAGAGCCGAATGCCGGTTCTGATTTGGCAACACTCAAAACCAAAGCAACGCTTGAAGGTGATAACTTTATTGTTAATGGCAATAAATTATGGACCTCCGGTGCTGATTCAGCTGATTATATTTGGTTAGCGGCGCGCACTGATCCAGACCTTCCGCGTCACAAAGGGGTCTCTATTATGATCCTTGATACCAAGAGTGAAGGCTTTAGCAGTACTGTTATCCCAACGTGCTCTAACCCAACAGCGGCGACCTATTACGATAACGTAAAGGTACCCAAAGACATGTTAGTCGGCGAGCTTAACCGTGGCTGGAACCTGATTACAGCGCAGCTTAACCATGAACGTTTAGGTTTGGGCTCTTGGTCGGACAAAGTGGTAAGTTTGTTTACACGCGTGTATTTATGGGCAAATACCCCAGATGAGCATGGCAAACGTGCCAGTGATAATCAATGGGTCAGTTCAGCGTTGGCAGAATGCTATGCCAAGCTCGAAGCGATGCGCTTAATCAACTTTAGGATCGCAGCTGATTTAGAAGCGGGGCATATGGACGTTGCCTTGGCGTCGATTACCAAAGTATATGGTTCTGAAAGTGCGGTTGATATATTACGTAAACTGATCGATATTGTCGGATTAAACGGCATGGTCAAAGGTGATTCTGCAGCGTCGTTTTTGTTAGGTGAGTTGGAATACGAAGTCCGTGCATCAGTGACATTAACATTTGGTGGCGGTACTAACGAAATACAGCGTGAGTTAATTGCACAATTTGGTATTAATATGCCACGAGCAGTACGTTAGTCGGAGAGTGATGTATGAGTGATTTGCAACAATTTCAGACAGAAACCCGTCAGTGGCTTGAGGCTAATTGCCCAATGTCATTGCGCACTCCTACGCCTGATGGTGAGCTAATTTGGGGTGGGCGTGAGCCAAATTTCACTTTTGATGACCAACGTGTGTGGTTTGAACGCATGCGAGACAAAAACTGGTTTTGTCCAACCTGGTCAACAGAATATGGTGGTGCAGGTTTAACCCCAAAAGAAAACAGCATACTTGAAAAAGAAATGCGTAAGATTAAATGTCGTCCACCGCAAATTAATCTAGGTATTTGGATGTTGGGTCCGGTGCTATTAGAACACGGTAGTGAAGCACAAAAACAACAATTCCTTAAGCCTATGGCTCGCGGTGAAGTGCGTTGGTGTCAAGGTTTTAGTGAACCCAATGCCGGTTCTGATTTGGCAAGTTTACGCACCAGTGCTGTGGACATGGGAGATCATTATTTAGTGAATGGCAGTAAGATTTGGACGTCTTATGGTGACAAATCTGACTGGATGTATGCGCTAGTTCGTACCGATGCTAAAGCACCGAAACACCAAGGTATTAGTTTGTTGTTATTAGACATGCACAGTGAGGGGGTCAAAACAGCCCCCATTGATCTTATCAGTGGTAAGTCTTCATTTTGTGAGGTCTTTTTTGATAATGTGCGTGTGCCAAAAGAAAACCTGATTGGTGATATTAACGACGGTTGGAAACTAGCCAAAGAGCTACTGCAACATGAGCGAAGTGCCATGTCTAAGTTTGGTGAATTTCAACTGCCGACACATTTTGATTTGATGTCGTTAGTGCATGAATATTTGCCTGAACCACATAGTGCTAGTGAAATGTCATTATTGCACAAAGCCCATGATGCTGATATGGAAGAGCACGCATATCATTTAACTGTGCAACGTTTAACTCAAGAAATGCAAGCTGGGCAAAATTGCTTTGGTTTAATGTCGATCATGAAATTGGTTCATACGGAACAAGAAATTGTGAAATTTGAACTATTACTGGATGCGATGGGTTATCGAGCTCTAGGCTGGGAAGACGATAGTTTTAATGAACAAGAACAGGCAGTTAACAGAGCTTGGTTAAACAGTTTTTCGCAGACCATTGCTGGCGGTTCATCGGAAGTACAGCTTAATGTGATTGCAAAACGTGTTCTGCAACTGCCAGAAAATAAAGGAGCCAATGCATGAGTATGGTTTACACTGAAGATGACAGAATGCTAGCGGATACCGCTGAAGAGTTCTTGTCCTCAAAAAGTCCAGTATCAGCACAACGCGCTCTGCGAGATAACCAGTCAGTTTCAGGCTACGATCCACAGATCTGGCAGCAAATGACTGAACTGGGCTGGAGTGCGATTACCTTTCCTGAAGAACTCGGTGGCTTAGCTTTTGGTTATAAAGGATTAGGTGCTGTATTTGAAAGCATGGGTAAACACCTTACCGCAGCGCCCATGCTCTCATCAGTGGTGCTCAGTGGTACGATTTTGCAACATTTAGCTAATGAGACCCAGTTAGCTTGGCTTGATAACGTTATAAGCGGTGAAAAACGCTTAGCATTAGCCATTGATGAACATGCAAGGCATAACCCTAGCACGATTAATTGCACAGCAGTTGCTAATTCTAACGGTTATAGCCTCTCGGGTGAAAAAGCCATTGTAATCGATGGCGTGAGTCCGGATGCGTGGCTAGTGGCAGCGCAATACGACGGTGCAGTTAATCTGTTTATTGTGCCTTTTAGTGCGGATGTCAGCGTGGCAGCAACATCATTAATTGACTCTCGTAACTATGCCACCTTGTCGTTCAATAACCTTCAGTTACCTGCTGAAGCGCGTTTAGGGCAATCAGTGGATCCGGCTGAATCCGCAAAAGCACTCGATTTTGCGTTAGATTTGGGCCGATTATGTTTAAGTTGTGAGTTACTAGGTGCGTCTAAAGCGTTGTTTACTATGACCATTGAGTATCTCAAAACGCGTGAACAATTTGGCGTAAAAATCGGCACATTCCAAGCTTTACAACATCGAGCTGCGCGTTGTTTTGTTGAATTAGAACTCGCGCAATCATGTGTTATGTCTGCATTATCTACCGCAGACACGGATCCAGAGAATCTTGCGTTAAGTGTTAGTTTAGCAAAATGGAAACTCTCAAAAGCTGCAGATTTGATTACCAAAGAAGCAATTCAAATGCACGGTGGTATTGCGGTGACTGATGAGTTAGATATTGGTCTGTATCTTAAACGTATTCGTGTAGCGCAAATGCTGTTTGGTGATGCTGATTTTCATCAAGCCCGTTATATAAACTTAAAACGACACAATTCTTAAGCCAAATAGGGTGGCAACAATCGCAACCGTTAACTGGATTAAATGGACACATTATGGAACTACGTGGCATAAATCGGATAGTTGTAGCAGTAAATAATCTTGAGGAAGCTAAAAAATCCTATTCGGAGGCTTTTGGTGCAACATTTCGTCAAGCAAACTGGACTGGAGAGGCGTTTGGTATTGAAGTCGCTATTAGTTGGGACGCAGGAATTGAACTCTGCGCCCCAATCAAAGGCTGTGAGGATACGAGTGCAGTGTCAGCCTTTTTAGCTAACAATGGTGAAGGGGTTATGAGTGTTATTCTGGGTGTTGAAGATGCGCTGAAGGCAAAACACAAAGCAGAATCTGCTGGCGTCCTTGCTTTTCATTCGGTTGATTATACTCAAGAAGAAATTAACAGTCATTTGGACGGGATGTTTGAAAAATATCAAGAATTTTTTCTTAACTCGACATCCCAGTTCGGATTCAGTATTGCGGTTGCACAAATTGACCCAAAATAAGCTCTGAAATTGTTTTCTCGCTCAAACGAGTTGTTCCGTTAAATAATTAACCAGTAATCGTATTTTTGGCGATAATTGACGGTTTTGTGGGTATACCGCCCATATCCCTTCGTCGTCGGCCCGATACTCATCTAATAACGTCACTAAGTTGCCGCTTTGTATGTGGGGTAGCACATAATAATGAGGTAATTGCACTATTCCTAAGCCTTTCAAAGCCGCATCCGTTAAACTATAGCCGCTGTTGTAGCGTAACCTTCCTGTCACTTTGATACTTTTTTCTCTGGTTGATTCTTTAAAATGCCAAGAATCATTCGTCCCCAATAAGCAATGATGATGTTTAAGATCTGATACAAAATTAGGCATACCATGTTTGCTTAGATAACTAGGTGATGCACACACATAACTGGTGCGCTTTGCTAGTTTTTTTGCAATCATGGTTGAGTCATGTAATTTACCCACTCGGATCGCGAGATCATAGCCTTCTTCAATGATGTCAATTTGTCGATTGCTCAAATATGCAGAGACTTCTATATCATCATATTGTTGCAAAAAGTCATTGATCAGAGGCAAAATTTGTTTTTCACCATAGGTTACGGGTGCGGTGATTTTTATTTTACCTTTGGGCTTAGACTGCAAATTGGTGATTGCGCGTTCAGCTTCATCTAAACCATCAAGTACACTGCGACAGTGCTGATAAAAAACACTTCCTTCTTCGGTCAATGATACTTTTCGAGTTGTCCGATAAAATAATTTAATATTAAGGCGCTTTTCTAGTGCGCTTATTTGACGACTAACTTGAGCCGTAGAAATCTCTAATTTTTTTGCCGCGAGTGTAAAACTTTGATTCTCAGCAACATGAACAAATTCAATAATTCCATCCCACTGCACGATTGTTACCTCTGGGTATAAATGTTTTACCAAATTGGTATATTATCATTTTATACGAAATAACTATAATATTGATAATAACAATATTACTCATGCAACTCCCTATAATTAATAACGAGAATAAACATGTCAGATACATTTATAAAATCCAAAGCCGCCATTGCTTGGGGGCCTAAACAGCCATTATCTATTGAGGAAGTGGATGTGATGTTACCGCGCAAAGGCGAAGTATTAATTAAGGTCATTGCGTCAGGAGTCTGTCATACCGATGCTTTTACCTTATCTGGAGACGATCCAGAAGGTATCTTTCCTGTTATTTTAGGACATGAGGGTGGAGGAATTGTAGAACAAATCGGTGAAGGGGTGACTAGTGTCAGTGTTGGCGACCATGTTATTCCGTTATACACACCTGAGTGTGGCGAATGTAAATTCTGTTTATCGGGCAAAACCAACCTGTGTCAAAAAATTCGTGAAACTCAAGGTAAAGGCTTAATGCCTGATGGCACTACTCGTTTTTATAAAGACGGGCAGCCAATTTTTCATTATATGGGCTGTTCAACGTTCTCTGAGTACACTGTTTTGCCAGAAATTTCACTAGCTAAGGTCAATAAAAACGCGCCACTCGAAGAAGTCTGTTTACTCGGTTGTGGTGTCACCACTGGCATAGGTGCCGTGATGAATACCGCTAAAGTTGAAGAGGGCGCAACCGTTGCCATTTTTGGACTAGGTGGTATTGGCTTATCCGCTGTAATTGGTGCGACGATGGCCAAAGCGAGTCGGATTATTGCCATTGATATTAACGAAAGTAAATTTGAGTTAGCAAAAAAACTGGGTGCGACGGACTTTATTAACCCTAAAGACTACGACCAACCGATCCAAGACGTGATTGTTGAATTGACGGATGGTGGGGTTGATTATTCGTTTGAATGTATTGGTAACGTCAACTTGATGCGC
This sequence comes from uncultured Glaciecola sp., assembly GCA_937125395.1. Classification (GTDB taxonomy): domain Bacteria; phylum Pseudomonadota; class Gammaproteobacteria; order Enterobacterales; family Alteromonadaceae; genus Opacimonas. The sequence continues at coordinate 71,173 of CAKZLI010000057.1, read as the reverse complement.
TCAGCGTTAGAGTGTTGTCATAAAGGTTGGGGGGAATCTATCATTATTGGTGTTGCAGGCGCAGGCCAAGAAATTTCAACGCGCCCATTTCAATTAGTGACCGGACGAGTATGGCGCGGCTCTGCATTTGGTGGGGTAAAAGGCCGTACAGAACTACCTGATTATGTCGAGCGTTATCTGCAAGGTGAATTCCAGTTAAATGACTTTATAACGCACACTATGGCGCTTGAAAACATTAATGAATCATTTGAATTAATGCACAGCGGTAAAAGTATTCGTACGGTAATTCATTTCTGACATTAGCATTAATTCTCAATGCAAGCTAAGCCAACGTCGTTAGCGTAATGATGTTGGCTTTTCTATATCCAATTCTCTTGTCATATATTGTTGTAACTTGCCGACTAGGATTTCTTTTTCTGCAGCTGTGAATTCAATGTTTATCTTTATCTCTATCTCTATCTCTATCTCTATCAGTAAATAGATTGGTTATTCTGTTTTTAAGACCCGGCCAAGCGTTACATCACCTTTGATCGTGGTCCGGTTGATAACGCGATTAACGCCGACTTTGGTACCCGTTGTACAGTGCATAGCACGCCAGTTATCCCATAGGACCATGTCCCCTTCACGCCATTGGTGAAAATAAGTGAACTCTGGACTGGTCGCATGTTTGATCAAACGCTCTAACAGTTCAATGGATTCATCGTTGGATAACCCAAACTGTTGGGGAGTGATGACTCTGTCCAAAAATTGCTCTACCACCTCAAGGACTTTTCGTCCGCTGATAGGGTGCGTGACAACCGCTGGATAGGCCGCATCAGCAAAGTCTGGGAATCCGATGTCTGTTGGTTTCATTGGACTATTAGGGCCTGGTTCATAACCATCAAGATTAACATAGCGCATGTGCCGGCGTTGCATACTAAAACTATAGACAACTTCTAACTTTTCAAGTATTGCTTTGGTTTCATCATCCAGTGCATCGTAGGCCTTGGCTAAGTCACCAAATCCAGTAAGCCCGTCTTCTTCTGCCACCACGACGGCACGTAATAGCGCACCATGATTAGGCCGAGCGGTATAATGCAAATCCATATGCCAATCCAAGCGTCCGACAATTTCTTTGCCCTTATAAAACGCCGTTTGGAATTTATCCATAGGGCCGCCATTTTTCAACTCAAACAATTCTGGATGTTCGTCGTTTTGCGTTACTTTAAGTGGATGCAATTCTAAAGGACCAAAGATCCGACTAAATTCTATTTGTTTTTCAGGAGTCACGTCCTGATCACGAAATACCAAAATGGCATGTTCGTACCACAATGCCTTTAATTCAGCTTTCATCGCATCAGTCATAGGCGCATTAATGTCAAAACCTGACACTTCAACGCCAACATTATCAAGAGGGGTAACGGTAAGTGACATAGTATATTCCTCTATTACTCAACTAAGCTTGGATCAAGGCGCAGTTCTTTGCGGGCCATCGCTTCCCATATAAACGGAAAACCATTGTCATCGGCAATCGACACTTTCTTGACTTCTTCCTCACTCAGAGGAATACCGCCTCCGCCTAACTCAACTTGGTAAGCCCGTTTACTGCGCCACTCTAGGGTAATAGCACGCAGATGTGCTTGGCGTAAATCTTTACCTACGACCAATGAACCATGGTTAGCTAATAATGCCCATTTAGCATCGCCAAGCGCTTCAACTGCTGAAATACTGACGGCTTTATCTTCAAAAGTGCCGTCATATTCGTTATAAAGTGGTAAGTCTACCCCGCAGTATGCGCTAGCCTGATCATAGACTGGGGGGACTTTTTGCATACAAGCCCAAATACCGCTGTAATGTGGGTGATTGTGAATAACCACATGTGCATCAGGTCGAGCTGCGTGGAGTTGCAAATGCAAACCAATTGCAGGGGTGACATTCCATTCGCCGTCAATCACTTTACCGGATGGATCCAAAGTCACGATATCGCTGGCCGTTAATTCACTCCACGCAAGCTCCCAAGGGTTAGTTAGAATGTTTCCATTGGCTAAGCGATATGTAATATGTCCAGCAATATGATCATCCCAGCCTTCGCGAACAAGCATCCGGCACATCAGTGCCACTTGCGCTTTGTCACTCAGCTCTGGTAGGAGCGGGTTACGCCCAGGTCGGATTGCAAAACGATCAAGCATTGCTTGGTTAACGCCGTCGTATTTTTTCATAAACAATTGACTCCTTATTGAAGAACCATAGAAGATAAATAGTAAAGAACACTAGTATTAAGTAAGTGTTAGTATTTAGTTAAAATATTACGCAAAATACCTTGACTATGCTTGTCCTATTTAGCCAAATTATTATCTAATATGGCCATTAAATAAGGCCTGACGAAATGCACGTGGAGAGTATCCGGTCCATTTTTTGAAAGCTCGATGAAAACCTGCACTATCAGCATATCCAAGCTGTTGACTAATACGGGTGATCGATAAGGTAGGGTCGCTTAAATGGCGTCTAGCATGGATCTCTTTGACTTGATCAATTAACTGCTGATAGCGCCAGCCTTGTGCTAACAGTTTTCGACTCAATGTGCGTGGACTGCAATGTAATCGCATCGCTGCATCATGTAACGACGGCGGTGAGGCAGGGTTTTCAACAATAATTTGCGAAAGTTGCCATGCAATATCACCATGGCTATGAGTGATACTTTTTTCTTCACACAGTCTCTTGTATAGCATGACACTTTGCGGGCTTGCTTGAGGCAAGGGTTTATCGAGGATCTCTGCATTAAAAAATAGTTGTGTGGCGGGTGCATCAAATTCAATTGGACATTGGAAAATAGATTCATAGCGTGCAATATGCGCTGGCGCAGGATAGTCGCAGCGCAGCTTAGTGATGGGTAAAGCTTGACCCAGCACCCAACGAGCAGTCGTTACGATATTGGCTAGAATATCTTCAATAGCCAATAAGCGCAATTCGCCAAGCGCGTCTTTAGCATTAATTTGATAGCAACCTTGTGCTTGGATCTCACTAAACGTTGTGACAACAAGATTGCCAGAGAATCGTCCTGAATAATTTTGATATGTTAATCCTGCATTACTCGCTTCACGCAAAGTGGCACTACTGAGCATTAAATATGCTAGCTGGTCATGAGTTGCAATTGAGCGTTGCAGGCCTAGTGTCAGTCCTAAATCAGTACCTGCGTACGCATGCATCGCATCCAGTAGCACACATTTGTGCTGTTGAGCACTAATTAAGCTATCGTGTCCATAATGTTGGGTGTCATCTATCCCATTTTTAGCAGCAATCGCTTGACTGTCCAAGCCAATACTAGAAAGAAAGTCCAGCAACCACATCATATATCGCGTATCGGTATGTATAAGGTATCTCCTTGTAATTCCCTAGACACTGCCATGCATCATCGCGCATCAGCTTATGCCGTGCAAGAACCACCATGGTCTATAATTTGTGTAATAAATCATTATTAGTAATATCGCAAAAACTTAACTTAAATTTGACCAGACTAAGGCTGTATTCACTGTGGTTCATCGTTTATAGGGACTATATTAAATTGCTGTGAATCTGGTACGTTAGATTATCTCTACTACTAATTTAAGGTGATTTGTATGAGTTATGAATTAACAGGTTTGCACGGTAAAGTTGCTGTTGTTACCGGTGCTGGACGAATGCGCAGTATTGGGCGTTCAATAGCACTTGAATTAGCAAAAGCGGGATGCCATGTTGTTATTACCGGTACAGGGAGATCGCCAGAGTTATTTCCAGAAGACGAAAAAGCCGCCTCTTGGCGAGATATAGATTCTGTTGCCGACGAAATACGCGCATTAGGTACTCAAGCATTACCGGTGATATGTGATGTCACAGATATACATTCAATTCAATCATTGGCTGATACAGTAATGCAAGAGTTTGGCCGCATTGATTTTGTCATCAATAACGCAGCGGCGGCAAGGGCTGGGGACAGGGTTCCGGTAGTGGAGCTAGATCCTGAGGCTTGGAATAATGTGATGTCGGTGAATTTAAATGGTAGTTTTTATATGAGTCATGTATTTGGTCAACGGCTAATAGAACAAAATCATGGTGGTGCGATTATTAACATTTCGTCGATTGGTGGTAAGTTAATGGCCCCCAACAGCGCAGCTTATGCAGCGAGTAAGGCGGGTTTGCATGCGATGACAGCAGCAATGTCTGGCGAAGTAGGAAAGTTTGGTATACGTGTTAATGCAGTGTGTCCAGGTGTCGTAATGACATCCCGTCTAGATGATATGAGTGAACAGCAATGGGATAGTATTATTGATACCTATATACCTCTCAAGCGAGCTGGGCAACCTGCCGAGGTCGGTAGTATGGTCGTATACCTGTGCAGTGAACAAGGCGCTTGGGTAAGTGGTCAACTCATCAGTATTGATGGTGGCCAATTACCCGGTCGTTAATGATATCAAGCAAAATTACGTGATGCTGTGGTATAAATTGTTAGAGCTGGCTAGCAGCTCAAACCTGCTCGATATCCTGTATCTAATGCGCCCTCAATATATCCAACAGCATGACTATCACCGATAACTTGTACATTATGCCCAGCTTCAATTAAGGTATCAGCTAAGTTACGATCAGCGGCAATGCCCGTGGCCATGACGACGGTATCTGATGCAATACTGTGTTGTTCGTCGTCAATAGTGTAATGTACATGGTTACTATCTACGCTGGCAATTTGCGCTTCTTTAATTAGCTCCACACCAAAATGCGCAAGGTTATGCAGCACACGCCAGCGTCGAACAATACTCAGCTCAACACCCAAATCACGGCTCGGTTCAATGACCGTTACAATGCGACCGCGTTCACCTAAAAACTCGGCTAATTCTAGTCCCACCAATCCACCACCAATAATAGTGACTCGCTTTCCTAATGGCATCCATACATGAGAAAGACGCTGTAACGCGCTGATATTTTTGGTCAGGCCAAGCAGGTTACCGCTACCGACCATCAAGCGTTGCAACGGTTTAAGTTGTGCTCTAGTACTAGGGCTGACCTCACCGGTGAGTAATTGTCGTAATTGTTCGCCAGACCACACATGCGGCAATGCTGCACCTGCAATATCTGGCATCTCTCGACTGGCACCGGTAGCAACAAATACTTCATCAGGGGCTAATGAGGATATTAACTCAGGAGTAGCGAGCGTACCAAGTTTAACCACTACATTAGATTGATGTAATTGATTGGTTAAATAATCGAGTAACTTCCCATTTTCTTGATAGGCGAGGGTAGCAAAAAACAACGTACCGCCGAGGCGCTGACTACGCTCTATCAGTGTGACATTGTGTCCTCGGTTACTGGCAGTGACAGCTGCTTCAATACCTGCAGGACCGCCACCTATAATGACGATGTTTTTTGGCTTGTCAGTCATAATCACTTGCAGCGTTGATTCTTGGCCTGTGCGCGGATTGGCGGCGCATTTAACCCGTTGATTAATAAATATCTGGCTGACACAAACATAACAATAAATACAAGGACGAATATTGTCAGGCCTATTCGCAATTAATTTATTCGGTAGCTCAGGATCGGCTAATAACTTGCGTCCCATGGCAACAAAATCACATTTGCCAGCCCCAATCGCATCATTAGCAACATCAGGCTCTAGACGACCTACTGCTATGATTGGTATAGAAACCGCTGCACTTACCTGTGCCGCCCAGTCTAAGAATCCAGCAGGTTTATGGACAATAGGCGCTTCGGTAAAGGCTGCACCACTCGTTAAATTAGCATATGCAGAGATACTGATTGCATGCAGTCCTTCTGCTTCAACAATTTTGCTAACAGCTATGCAATCATCAATAGTGATACCACCATCTTTACCAACTTCCGCCGCATCTAAACGTAACCATAATGGAAAATCTTCGCCAACTTGTTCACGAATAGCATGAATAATTTCAATTAACATGCGACAGCGGTTTTGCAAGTTACCGCCATATTCATCGTCACGTTTATTGTAATACGAGGATAAAAAGCCAGCAATAATGTAAGTATGGGCGGCGTGGATTTCAATACCATCAAACCCTGCTTGTTTAGCACGTCTGGCTGCATCGGCAAACCATTGCACCATTTGCTGAATATCGGCTTTGTCCATTACCCGCATGGTGACCGGTACATCTTTACTTGGACGGACAAAGGTACTGATTTCTTTGAGCGTGACTGATTTCATCATATCATTAGCAGGTGGCGGGGGGGGCATTGAAGGCACCCACACCTCTCGGCCCTCAGCCATATCTCTTGTCGAGGTTTTACCTGCATGCTGAAGTTGTAATGATATTTTGCTGCCGTGTTTGTGTACACGATCCGTAAGAGCCTTCAAGCCAGGGATATATTCATCTTTTGAAATACCGACTTGATAAGGTTCAGCCGTACCAGCAGGAAATGCAATAGACACAACCCCCATCGTAATTAAACCAACACCGCCTTTAGCTCGTTCCTCATAATACGCTTGGATGCGCTCACCACAATGGCCATCTGCTTCGGCATAATTAGAGCCCATAGGTGCCATTATGATGCGATTGCGCAGCGACAAACCGCCTATATTTCCAGGTTTAAGTAAATGCTGATAATCTGACATAGCGACACCTTTTCGACAATAATATTGAAATTAAGTTGGGTTATTCTAAAGTTAGGCTACCTAACCGTGCTGTAAAAAATCAATGCAAGTGGTATTAAACAAACGTTGATGTTCCACTTGTACCCAGTGACCGCAACGATTAAGCATAATAAAGCGTGCGTGCGGTAAGTTATCTAAAAATTTATGCATGCCTTGGTGAGGATTAAAACGGTCATTAGTTCCCCAAAAACCAAGCACAGGGCAAGTTAATTCATGTAATCGTTCAGTCATATTTGGAACCATCATGGTGCTAAATAAGTTTGCAGGCTGAGTCACAGCTACAGCTGAGCGTTCTGCTAATATATCATCAGACAAGCCGCTAGCATCAAACAATTGCAAAGACATCACTTCGCGCATTTCTGCAACACCCATAGGACCTCGGCTATATACTTCAACCATCCGTTGAATACCTTCCATGTTAAAATACGTTTCACGTTCTTCAACGCCACCGGGTGCCATTAAGATTAACCGTTCAACTGTTGTGGGGTGCGCCAAGGCTTGACCTAAAGCAATAGCACCACCTAACGAGTTACCTAACAACGTGACGGCTGGTAATGCTAGTGCTGCTATGAAACCATTTAACGCAGCAACAAAAAAATCTAAATCGTAATTTACATCATCGGGTTTATCTGAACGTCCAAAACCCGGTAAATCAAGTACGATATTACGATAGCCGGCAGTGGCAAATTCAGGATAATTGCCTTTAAAATTACTAAACCCACTAGCGCCAGGGCCACTTCCGTGCAACCAAATTACGATTGGGCCTGAACCTTCTTCAAGATAATGTAATGTTAATCCATTATCTATTTGAACAAACTTTCCAGTTGGTAATGGTAAATCTTGTGATGTTGTGCGCATATTCAAATCAATACTCCCGTAATGACGCTCACTGTGCAAGTGTTCGCGTAATGGTTAAGTGCATATACATAGCATTTACTCAATATTTATTCTGCTTGTACATGATATTTACATTAAAAAAACATTTATGTTTAGCTTAGATTGCGATGCAAGGGCTTTTAAAACATCGTCCATTTAGACCAATCCATCATTTAGTCTTGTTGGACGATGTTAGCACTCGCTTGCTAGAACATTATTGCAAACACTTATTTACAAATCCCATTCATGTTGTTCAGTTTGGGAAACCGATTTCTTAGGGAGTGAATGTGAAACATCAAGATCAAGTGGTAGTAGTTACAGGAGCGGGACAAGGGATGGGCCAAGAGATAGTCCAGCACTTTGCTAAAGCGGGCGCATCGGTTGCTGCGCTTGACATTAATTCTGATGCGGTAAATGAAACAATCAGTTTACTCTCAAGTGACAAAGCGATTGGTTTAACAGCCAACATTGCTGATAGTCATTCAGTCAAAGCCGCTATCGATAATGTAGTCGCAAAGTTTGGTCGACTGGACGTGATTATCAACTGTGCTGGCGTAGGGTCGTTTGATACTTTTCTTGAAACTCCTGATGAGCATTGGGATAAAGTTATTGGTGTAAATCTCAACGGTACTTTTTATTGCTGTCGTGAAGCGGGCAAAGTCATGGCTAAACAAGGTAGTGGTAGCATTATCAACATTTCAAGCACAGCTGCATTAACCGGTGAAGGTCCTAGTCATTATTGCTCGTCCAAAGCGGGCGTTATGGGGCTTACTCGCAGTATCTCGCGTGAGCTTGCGAGCCATGGTATTCGTGTTAATACTATTATTCCAGGACCGACCAATACGCCGATGATGGCAGATGTGCCTGATGAATGGACACAAAAAATGATTGATGATATTCCGCTTGGTCGTATGGGTGAAAGTATCGATATTGCAAAAGTGGCAAGCTTTTTAGCTTGTGATGATTCTGGTTTTATTACCGGTCAAAACATTGCCGTAAATGGCGGCATGGCATTCATTTAGGATTTTAATTGTGACTAATACACTCAACAATTTAGAACAACGTATCGATAGGCTTGAGTCGATTGAGGCCATTCGTCAATTGGCAGGTAAATATTCTTTGTCGCTTGATATGCGTGATATTGATGCTCATGTAGGTTTATTTGCGCCAGATGTGCGGGTTGGTGGCGGTAAGAGTGGACGAGCACATTTAAAAGCATGGGTAGATTCGACTCTACGCGATCAATTTACCGGTACTTCACATCATTTAGGGCAACATATTATTGAGTTTATTGACCCTGATCATGCTGTTGGGGTCGTGTATTCCAAAAATGAACATGAAACTGGACGTGAATGGGTCCTAATGCAAATGCTGTATTGGGATGATTATGAACGAATTGATGGTGTTTGGTATTTTAGACGTCGTTTGCCATGTTATTGGTACGCGAGCGATCTTAATGCCGTGCCTACCGGTGATATGAAAATGCGTTGGCCAGGCAGGGAGCCTTATACCGGTACATTTCATGATTTATTTCCATCATGGCAAGCGTTTTGGCAAAACCGGCCTGAGGCTGATGTATTACCTGAAGTCGCTGCGCCAGCTCCGTTAGACGAGTTTCTTCGCACGATGCGCGGTGACACGCCAGCCCCCAAAATTCGCGTTCGTTGATTAAAAAAATGGGAGATTCTACAATGGATAATACCAGTATTCCTTTCGCTGGGTCACTTGATAATGCACCAGTCCCTAAAGCCGTTACACAAGCCAAAATGGATGCCCGTGCTGCGGCATCCCGTTCGGTTAGTCCGTCACAAAAATACAGTATTGCAGACCGATTGGAAGAACAGGCAAGAGCTCTCCCTAATGCTGATTTTTTAATCTATAAAGGCAAAACATTTAGTTATGCTGACGTGAATACTCAAGCTAATAAATATGCTGAAGTCTTTCAAGCTAGAGGCTTAAAAGAGGGTGATGGTTGTGCAATGGCACTAGAAAACCGGCCGGAGTTCTTTTTTACCTGGTTTGGTTTGACTAAGCTAGGTGTGGTGGTGGCGTTTATCAACACACAGGTGCAAGGAGCGGTGTTAGAGCATGCAATTGTGTCGACTAACAGTGATGTGGTCATTGTCGGCGAAGAATGTGCTGAGCGCTTTATCCAAACGCCGTCACTAGCAAATAAAAAATTATGGCTAGTGAGTGATGCCGAACTCATCGATAAACCGACGTTACCGACTTGGATAGACGCAACGTTTGATGCAGATGTAGCCAGTCGGAATGGTACGTCATGTTCTCTGGCTCGTGGTGCTACTGATGGCGAAACACCAACCTTGTTGATTTTTACCTCAGGTACTACTGGATTACCTAAAGCTGCCATCTACAGCCACATGCGTTGGCTAACCTCCGGTGATGTGATGGTCGAGACAATTGATGCTACGCCTGATGATGTATTTTATTGTTGTCTGCCGCTATATCATGGCGCTGCTGCAACGTCGGTCACTTCGACGGCACTTGCTGCGGGAGCGAGTATTGTCATTCGACGTAAATTTAGCGTGAGCCAGTTCTGGCAGGATATCGCATCTTATCGCATTACAATATGTCAATATATTGGTGAGATATGTCGCTATCTACTCAACAGTGCACATGCCAACAATCACAAACCCAAAGATCATTCTCTTCGCTGTATGCTTGGGGCGGGTTTGACAGAAACGAGTTGGCGTCGATGGATAGAGTATTTTGGCCCGATGGATATCTATGAAGGGTGGGGCTCTACCGAAGCAAATACCAATCTCATTAACATTGATAACTATATTGGTTCAGTGGGCCGGATCCCTCGTTGGGATAGAACTAACTTTAGATTAGTCAAGTTTGATACGGAGTCTGAAACACACTTAAAAGATGATAATGGCCATTGTGTTTTGTGTCAGCCCGGTGAAGTGGGTGAAGGATTAGGCATGATTATCAATCATCCTGATTTTGGTGGTGGTCGTTTTGAAGGTTATACTTCTGCAGAGGGCACTGAACAAAAAATAATGCGTAATGTGTTTGAACAAGGCGATGCGTATTGGCGTTCAGGTGATTTATTACGATATGATGAAAATGGGTATTTTTATTTTGTTGATCGTATCGGCGATACGTACCGCTGGAAAAGCGAAAATGTGTCATCACAAGAAGTGGCGATTGCATTAGCTGATTACGAAGGTGCCGAATTAATCAATATTTATGGTATACAAGTTCCCGAACATGAGGGGCGTGCTGGGATGGCAGCGATTGTCATGCAGCCTGGTTACGAGTTTGATCCTGTGACTTTTTATGATTTGACCATCCAAAAGGTTCCTAATTATGCTGCTCCGCAGTTTATTAGGGTTAGTGCCGCAGCAGATATGACGTCCACTTACAAATTACGCAAAGTAGATTTACAAAAACAAGGTTATGACCCGGTCGCTTGCGGTGAACCGATTTATATTCGCAATGATAAATTAGGCTGTTATGAGCTGTATAGTGAGAATGTGTTAACGGCATTAGGTTATCCACCTTTTGCCACCGTTTAAGGATTATTTATGGGATTACGTGGAAACGCAGCGATAGTAGGTGCTGCGCAATATAAACCAGAAAAATATCAAACTGCACCACAAATGTTTCATTTAGAGCAAGTAGCCGATCTTGCTCACCAGGCCTTGGTGGATGCAGGATTGAATAAGAGTGATCTTGATGGACTAGTAATAAATGGCCCTCAGTTTCATGAAGCATCCGTATTTGTACCTGCAATGGCAGCAGAGTATTTGGGTATTGAAGTTAATTTTGCCGAAGTCGTCGATTTGGGTGGTTGTACAGCAGTAGCACAGGTATGGCGTGCAGCTATGGCAATTGAAATGGGACTTTGTCAGGCTGTCTTGTGTGTGATCCCTGCTCGAATGGCGCCGTTAGGGCCCACAGAAGATCCTGCTTGGATGGCTCAAGCTATGCGCTTTGGTGGGCATAGTACGGCATTTGGTGCGCCTGAAGCCGAATTTGATTTGCCATATGGGCACATGGGACAAAACACGGGCTATGCCATGATTGCCCAACGCTATGCAGCACAGTATGGCTATGACAATAGTGCGATGGCAAAAATTGCTGTCGATCAGCGTTTTAACGCTCAGTATCATAAAGATGCTATTTTTAATGGTAAATCATTAAGTATTGAAGATGTGTTAGCTTCAAAATTGGTTGCTGATCCATTGCATGTACTAGAGATTGTCATGCCGGTTGCTGGTGGGGCTGCAGTTATTGTTGCTTCTAAAGAGCTAGCTGCACGTGCTAAAAAACGCCCAGCTTTTGTAACTGGATTTGGTGAACGTTTGTCGTTTAAATCTCCTTCATATGCAAAAGAAATGACGGTAACGCCCGTTGCTGAAGCGGCCAAACGTGCGTTTGCGATGTCAGGCTTGACGCCTAAAGACATCCATGCAGCGCAAATATATGATTGCTATACCATTACGGTGTTGTTATCGCTTGAAGATGCCGGTTTTGTGCCTAAAGGTGAAGGTCAGCGTTTTATTAAAGAGCACAATTTGACTTTCAAAGGTGATTTTCCATTAAACACGCACGGTGGACAATTAAGCTTCGGTCAATCAGCTTCTGCCGGTGGTTTTTCACAAGTTATTGAAGCATTTGATCAAATTTCGCACTCTGCTCAAGAACGCCAACTAAAATCCTGTGACAATATGTTTGTCAGTGGTACGGGTGGTGTCATGAGTGAGCAGGGCGCACTGATCTTACAAGGAGGATAGTATGGCAACGTCTAAACCTATGCCACTAGCGACAACTATTTCAGCTCCATTTTGGCAAGCGCTAGAACAAAATGAGTTACACATTCAACAATGTAATCAATGTGATGGTTGGGTGTTTTTTCCACGTAAACATTGTACACATTGTCTTGCTCATGATCTTGAGTTTAAATCTGTTAATGGTGAAGGTACTTTGTACTCGTATACCTTAACAAGAATACCGACTATGCCAGAGTTTAGTGACGAGATGCCACAAGCTTTGGCGGTTGTTGAGCTGAGCCAAGGTGTCCGCATCAATACGACGTTGATCGATGTAGCGGAATCAGATATTGAGATCGGTATGGCAGTTAAACCGGTATTTGATAAAGTGAGCAGTGATGGAAAAACACTCCTTCGTTTTACTTCTGCAGCTAACCAAGGCGGTGTGCGTGACTACCAAGACCCTCTGCTTAATCTTGAGCGAAATGCAGCAGGTCAAGTACAAGTGCCTGTCGATAACTTAAGTGCTTTGTACGCTTTGGCTGATAACACGTTTACACCGTGGAGTAATGAGTATGTGGTTGATCAAGCCTTGATTAATGATTTTGCTGATTTGTCTGGTGATGATTATTGGTTACATACCGATGTTGAAAAGGCAAAAACAGACAGTCCATTTAAAACCACCATTGCGCATGGCTCTTTGGTTCAGGTATTACAATCACGCTTGACCATTGCCCTACCTTTTGAAATTGTCGGATTTCAAACGATGGTGAATTATGGATCCAATCGCTTACGCTTTCCAGCGCCAGTTCCGGCGGGTTCAACCATTCATGGTCGCAGTAAAGTCAAAGATATCAGTGTCTCACACAAAGGTATCCAGCTCACCCTTGAAATGAACATTCATGTGTTAGGTAACGATAAACCGAGTGTCATCAACGACTTAGTTATTCTTTACCGCTAGTCTCACCTCTTAATATTAAGCGCTTTATATTAATCCTATAAAGCGCTTTTTTATCATCATGTAAATCCTTGATTTTATTGGAATTTAAACTACAGCCGCTTTAGTCTTTATGGACGATGAAGGGAACCTACTTTGCTCTGATAATGATTATCATCACAATATCTTAAGGGAAATTTATGAATATTCGCGCATTAGGTTATTTTGTAGCACAAACTGATAATATCAATGAATGGAAAGAATATGCTGAACAAGTCCTCGGCATGATGACCTCTCCTACAGATGAAGGCGGCTTGTACATAAAAATGGATGACCGTCCTTATCGCATGCTGATTATCCCAGGAGAAGAAAAACGTTATGTCGCATCGGGCTGGGAATTAGCTAGTCAAGCGGCGTTTAATGATGCTAAACAGTCTTTGTTGGACAAATCGGTCAGTTTTGAAGAAGCGGATAGTGCATTTTGTAAAGTGCGTGGCGCACAACAAATTTTAATCGTCAATGATCCTGCCGGTAACAGACATGAGCTGTATTGGGGCCATGTGTCAGATTGCCAGCCCTTTACTTCACCGCAGGGTGTACCGCAGTTTGTCACCGGTGATATGGGTCTTGGTCATACTGTGTTACCTGCACCCAATTTTGACGAAACCTATGAATTTTTAACTAATGTATTAGGGTTTGAGTTATCTGATCTATTCAATTTTAAACCGACTCCAGATGCACCTAACGTCCGAATTTATTTTATGCATTGTGCTAATGCACGTCATCATAGTTTAGCTATTTGTGAATTTCCAGTGCCGAGTGGCTGCGTCCATGCGATGGTTGAAGTTGACAGTATGACTGAAGTAGGTCGTGCACATGATCGTCAACAAGCGCATGGCGTCGATTTATCAGCGACGTTGGGTCAGCATTTAAATGACAAGATGATTTCATTTTATATGAAAACACCTTCAGGTTTTGATCTTGAATATGGTTATGACGGATTACAGGTCGATAATTGGGAAGAGCATTGTGCGTTTGAGTTTAGCCGAGTGAGCCTCTGGGGCCATGATTTTTCAGTAGGACAAAAATAGATGAATAAATTACAAACAGCTAGTCAGATTGTTGCACAGCTACAAGATGGTATGACCATTGGTATTGGTGGTTGGGGTCCAAGACGTAAGCCGATGGCTTTGATCCGTGAAATTATACGCTCAGATCTTAAAGATCTAACCATCGTCAGCTATGGCGGTGCCGATGTCGGGATGTTGTGTGCTGCGGGCAAAGTCAAAAAAGTTATTTTTGCGTTTGTGTCGCTAGATTTTATTCCATTGGAACCGTATTTTCGCAAAGCACGTGAACAAGGGCAGATTGAGGTCACGGAAATAGACGAAGGTATGTTATTACTGGGATTGCGCGCAGCGGCATGGGGCTGTCCTTTTATTCCGACTCAAGTGGGCTTAGGCACTGATGTCATTACCAATAATCCCGATTTGAAAGTTATCGATAGTCCTTATGACGATAAAGAATGGGTAGCGATGCCTGCACTTAAATTAGATGCTGCATTGGTCCATGTTGATCGCGCAGATGAGCGCGGCGTGTGTCGTATTGCAGCGCCGGATCATCATATGGATGATTGGTTTGTGCGCGCAGCTAACAAAGCTTATGTGACATGCGATGAGCTGGTGACAAGTGACCATTTTCATGCACCAGAAGTATCACGCCAAGTATTTTGGGAGCGCAGTCTAACAACAGCGGTATGTCATATTCCAGGTGGCGCGCATCCAAGTTCATGTGCCCCTTTCTATGGTATTGATAATAGCCATTTCTTGGCATATAACAAATCCGCCAAAGATGGTGGTTTTACTGCTTACTGTGAGCAGTTCATTGATGGCAAAACCGAACAAGAATATCAAGCCCTGTTCGGTGGTATTGATGCGCTACGCCAAATCCCACAAACTAGTTACTAAAGAGGACATGATTATGACAGCAACATCATATAGCTTGGCAGAACTCATGATCTGTGTAGCTGCAACCGCGTTTGAGAATGATGGTGAAGTATTAGCTACAGGTATCGGGGTTATCCCTCGTTTGGGTGCCAGCTTAGCTATGAGCACAACTAACCCCGATTTAATGATGACCGACTCTGAAGCGTATTTACTTAGCGAGCCTAACCCCATTGGTACTCGCAGCGAAGATTTCGTTCAGCACAACGAAACATGGATGGGGTTTTCACGTATTTTTGATAATGTCTGGAGTCGTAAACGTCACGCGATGATAGGGCCCACTCAGATTGATCGTTTCGGACAAAGCAATATTTCTGCGTTAGGCAGTGATTACAGTCAGCCAAAAATCCAAATGCTAGGAGTCAGAGGCTTACCGGGCAATTCAATTAGTCATGCCAACTCGTTTTTTGTGCCTAACCATAGCACTCGGGTATTTGTTGCTGGCGAATGTGATGTTGTCTGTTCAATTGGTTTTAACCCAGAGCGTATGCCAAAAGGTTACAACAATGACGATATTGATATTCGATTAGTTATTACTGATATTTGTGTAATGGATTGGCAAGGCCCTAATCATAGTCTCAGATTAGTAAGCGTACATCCAGGTGTTACGGTTGCTGAAGTCATCGAAAAAACAGGTTTTGAGATCCATATACAAGAGAACACGCCGACGACTTCGGCACCAACAGCTGAGCAATTGGCGCTAATCGCAACATTTGATCCGCATAACCTGCGTGCCAAGCAACTTAAAGATAATCCTCCGGGCGTTCGCCCAGTGGCTTCATAAGTCGAGGTGATTAACAATGAGTAATCAACAAATAATTGATGAAGTGGTGCTTTACGAGGTCCAAGAGCAAATCGCGATTGTGACAATGAACCGCCCTGAATACAACAATGCGCAGAACTCACAAATGACCTATGCGCTTGATAAAGCACTGCAATTAGCCTGTAATGATGATGACGTTAAAGTCATTGTGCTAGCCGGTGAGGGCAAGCATTTTTCTGCAGGACATGATATCGGTACGCCAGGTCGAGATGTTGATCAAAGTTTTGAACGCACCCACCTTTGGTATGATCATGTCAACAAGCCTGGTGGCGAGTTTTTGTATGCCCGAGAGCATGAAGTGTATTTAGGTATGTGCAGGCGCTGGCGTGAATTACCTAAGCCAACTATTGCGATGGTGCAAGGTGCTTGTGTCGCTGGTGGCTTAATGCTGGCGTGGGTCTGTGATTTGGTGATTGCTGATGAGCGTGCTTTTTTCTCTGATCCGGTTGTTCGCATGGGGATTCCGGGAGTGGAATATTTTGCGCACGTGCATGAGCTCAATGCTCGCATCGCTAAAGAATTCTTATTTACTGGTGAGCGCATGTCTTCTCAGCGCGCCTATGAAATGGGCATGGTCAATCGTGTAGTAGCGACTGATGAGCTGCGTAAAGAAACCTTAGCCATGGCAGGTCGTATTGCACAAATGCCACGATTAGGTTTGCAGTTGACTAAACAAGTCATTAATAATGCTGAAGATCTGATGGGTAAACGCTCGACTATGGATATGGCATTTGGACTACATCATTTTGCCCACGCTCATAATGAAACCATATCAGGTGACCGCCTCGGTGGCTATGATGCTAAAGCCATGGCCCAAGCCAATAAATCAGCAGCGAAGGACAACAAGTCATGAGTGCGCCTGACATAACCACTGATACACTAGATACTGTAACACACTGGGACACACCCCTCACCCAAGCGCTCGGTTGCCGTTACCCTATTGTACAAACTGCAATGGGTTGGGTATCTGATGCCAATCTTGTCATTGCGACAACACGTGCTGGTGGGTTTGGTTTTTTAGCTGGCGCTACGATCCCGAGCGAAGATATTGAAGCGGAAGTTAAAAAAGTAATAGAGGCCACAGGCTCAAGTAACTTTGGCCTTAACTTTCACATGTTCCAAGAAAATGCGATGCAGTGTGTTGAGTTGGCTATTGAGTACAAATTAAAAGCAGTCAGCTATGGTCGTGGCCCAGATCAAGCCACGATTGCCCGCTTAAAAGCAGCCGGTGTGTTATGTATTCCTACAGTTGGCGCAGTTAAGCACGCGGTCAAAGCCGTAGCCTTGGGCGCAGATATGATCACGATACAAGGCAGTGAAGGTGGTGGTCATACGGGGAGTGTGCCAACGACTATTTTATTGCCACAAGTATTAGAAGCGGTCTCGGTTCCGGTGATCAGTGCTGGGGGCTATTCGTGTGGCAGAGGTTTGGCCGCAGCACTAGCTTCTGGCGCAGCAGGCGTGGCAATGGGGACGCGTTTTATGTTGACCTCAGATGCACCTACTCCAACCAATATTCAACAATGTTATTTAGATGCCAAAGAAGGTGGTGATGTCAGGGTTTCTACTGCCGTCGATGGGATGCGTCATCGCATGCTCAATACGCCGTTTGTCGATAAATTAGAGCGTGCTAGCGGTATCAAACGTTTGTGGATCGCGATGAGTAGTGCTCGACAATGGCAAAAAGAAACAGGGATGAGCATGACACACATGTTCAAGGTGTTTTTTAAAGGATTACGTGAAGATCCATCTGCCACAGCAACGTTAATTATGTCGGCAAACCAGCCCGTCTTATTACAAAAATCAATGGTCGAAGGTAAGCCTGAATCAGGCATCATGCCAAGTGGTCAAGTGGCTACTGCGATTGAGAGTTTACCGAGTGTCGCCGAATTGCTCGCACAAATAGCAACGCAAGCTGACGAATGTATTGAACAGATGCTTGCGCGACGATCCGGTAAATCAACTAAATAAATTAAACAAGGAGCCCTGTGATTATGACTCAAGCATTTACAACACATTTAGAAAACGGCATAGCCGAGATAGTCATCGACAAGGCACCCGTCAATGCACTAGATAGTAATGAGTGGCATGCTCTAGCTGCACTTGTTAATCAGATTGGACAAAATCCTGACGCGCGAGTACTGATTATTCGTTCGCAAGGTCGTGGATTTTGTGCCGGTGTTGATATTAAAGAATTAGATCAGCATCCAGAGCGTATCGTGACCGTGAACGCCGGTAATTACGAGACGTTCAAAGCCGTGCATTTATGCCCTATACCGGTCATCGTTGCCTTGCATGGTTATGTGCTAGGGGGCGGCATTGGTATTACTGGTGCCGCTGATATTGTCGTTGCGTCAACCTGTACCACATTTGCATTACCTGAAGTTGATCGCGGTGCAATGGGGGGCGGAGCACATCTACAACGCTTATTCCCAGTACAAAAAGTCCGTTATTTGTTTTTCACCGGTGAGACGATTTCGGTGCAAGATGCCGATAAATATGGCTTCATTGAGCGCATTGTCGAAAAAGACCAATTACGCGATACGGCCTTAGAAATTGCTGCAAAGATTGCAGCGAAAAGCTCAGATATGATCCGTATTGCTAAAGAAAGCCTGAATGGCATTGAAGATGGCGACTTAGAAGCCAAGTATCGCTGGGAACAAGGGTTTACCTTACAAGCTTACACCAGCCCAGATTCTGCTGAAACTCGTCGTGCGTTTGTCGATAAACGCGACGCTAAATTTTGAGGCGATTATGAAACTACAATTTTCTCCTGAACAAGATGCATTTCGTTTAGAAGTGCGCCAATGGCTTGCAGCCAATGTGCCTAAGCAAAAATTACCGACATATGACACCAAAGAAGGCTTTGAGTTGCATCGTCAATGGGAACAGAAGCTGTTTGAAGCGGGTTTTTCAATGGTCATGTGGCCTAAAGAATATGGCGGTCGTGGCTGTGATTTAATTGACTGGCTCATTTTTGAAGAAGAATACTATGGTGCGGGTGCGCCGGGTAGAGTGAATCAAAATGGTCAGTTACTATTAGGCTCGACATTGCTTGATTTTGGTACGCCAGAACAAAAAGCGCATTTTTTACCGCGCATGGCTTCAAGTGAAGATATGTGGGCACAAGCTTGGTCAGAACCTAATGCGGGTTCTGATATGGCCAATATTAGCAGCAAAGCAACGCTTGACGGTGATCATTACATCATTAATGGGCAAAAAACCTGGTCAACCCGCGCTATATACGCTGATTGGGCGTTTGGTTTGTTTCGCTCACAACCAGGCTCAGAACGGCATCATGGTTTGTCATTTTTACTCGTGCCGCTGAATACTGATGGCGTCACAATCCGTCCAATTAAAGCCTTAGATGGTGAAGAGGCATTCGCCGAAATCTTCTTTGACGATGTCAAGGTGCCTATCACTAATCGCATTGGTGATGACGGAAAAGGGTGGCATGTTGCGATGGCCACAGCTGGATTTGAACGTGGTTTATTATTGCGCTCACCTGCACGTTTTCAACAGCCGGCAAGACGCTTAGTGCAGTTATATCGTGATAACAAAGCTGCCGCGGATCGTGATCCAGCGATAGCTGTAGCAGTGAGCAAATGCTGGTCTGATGCAGAGGCCTATGCATTATCGGCATACAATACTGTTGGGCGCGTTAATAATGGTGAAAAAATTGGCGCAGAGTCGAGCCTAAATAAGATTTTTTGGTCTGAGCTGGACTTACTCATCAGCCAAACCGCAATGGATATTTTAGGTGCGACCGGTGAGTTGCTTGGTTCAGCAACACTGGCTCAAGAGCATGCCTATTGGCTCGATGCATTTTTGTTTGCACAAGCGGGTCCGATTTACGCCGGTACCAACGAAATTCAACGTAATATAGTTGCTGAGCGTATGCTTGGCCTACCTAAAAAGTGAGCTGACGCATGGATTTTACATTTTCTGAAGATGAGTTGTTGTTTCGAGAAACCATTCACCGTTTTTTGGCTACCGAGGCATCCCCTGAAACACTGCGTGATATCTGGAGTGGTGATACAGACGCAAGCACATTATTAAGCTTAATAGCTGAACAAGGCTTGAGTGCGTTATCAGTGCCAGAAGAGCAGGGTGGATTAGCGATGGGCGACGTTGCTTGGTCATTAATGACCCAAGAGCTTGGTTATCATGCGATCCCCGATGTATTTGCTAATTCTGCTTATGTGGCTACCGGTTTATTGACTGCACTAGATGATAGTGTGAGCCAAAAAGCGGAGTTGTTAGAGCGTATTTGTGCAGGAGATTTAGGTTTCGCCATTGGTCATTCATGCAGTCCACTGGTTGCGGATGCCGATAGCGCTGACACATTGTTGCTGCAACACGCTGATGAGCTCCATCTGTTAGGTGCTGCAGACGTGCAAACAGTGCCTAATCCGAGCATTGATTTTTCACGCCGCTTAGCACAGGTTAGTTGGAATGCGAACCCTGAAACTTGCATTGTTTCCGGCGAAGCAGGTGGTAAAATCTGGAATGATACCTTTAATCGCGGGTCCATATCAGTAGCTGGACAACTCCTTGGTTTAGCGCAACGTATGTTAGATTTATCGGTAGAGTACAGCCAACAACGAAAGCAGTTCGGCAAAGAAATTGGTAGTTTTCAAGCTGTTAAACATCAACTAGCCGATGTGGCAGGTAAAATAGAAATTGCCAAACCGGTCTTGTATCGTGCAGCTTGCTCGCTAGAGAATCATCACCCACTCAGTGATATGCATATCTCTCAAGCTCGCAATTTTTGTAGTGATGCTGCTGCGTTAGCAGCCCGAGCAGGTATCCAAGTACACGGTGCGATGGGCTATACATGGGAAGTGGATTTACAAATGTATGTTAAGCGTGCCTGGGCGTTAAATAACACCTGGGGCGATAGCATTATGCATCGTGCACGTGTTCAAGATTATGTCCTTAATTCTGATATCGATCATGCTCCATCTAACACTTTTGAGGCGGTATAAATGACTCAAGCATATATTATTGACGCCCTGCGCACTCCAACTGGACGACGTAAAGGCAGTTTATCGCACATACATGCAATCGACTTAGGGGCAGCAGCATTAGCGCCATTGGTTGAGCGTAATGCGATTCCTGCTGAAGATTATGACGATGTGATTTTTGGTTGTGTCGACACTATCGGCTCTCAAGCCGGAAACATTGCACGAACGAGTTGGTTGGCGGCAGGCCTACCGATGAACGTACCTGGTACAACGGTGGATCGCCAATGTGGTTCTTCCCAGCAAGCGGTGCATTTTGCAGCCCAAGCAGTCATGAGTGGCACACAAGACGTGATTGCAGTTGGGGGTGTCCAAACCATGACACAAGTGCCTATTTCATCGGCAATGCTAGCGGGGCAGCCGTTAGGGTTTACCACACCGTTTGCCGAGAGTAAGTTGTGGGATGCACGTTTTGGTGACGCGCCTGTGAATCAATTTTATGCGGCACAACGCATCGCCGATCATTGGGGGATTAGCCGTGCAGATATGGAAGCCTTTGCGTTAGAAAGCCATCGCCGTGCGTTACATGCGGCTGCAGAAGGACGCTTTGACCGGGAAATAGTTGCTTGTGAAGGTTTGACTCAAGATGAAACGCCACGCGTCAGTACACTTGAAGAAATGGCAGAACTGGAACCGGTAGACCCAGCTTATCCAAGTATTACTGCCGCGGTTTCTAGTTCTGTGTGTGATGCTTCTGCAGCGATGTTAATTGTCTCAGAAGCCGCACTCAAAAAATATCAATTAACCCCCAGAGCGCGTATTCACCATATCAGTGTGTTGGGTGATGATCCTATCTGGCATCTACGAGCACCTATCCCTGCAACCCAAGCGGCCTTACAAAAAGCAGGTCTGACATTGGCTGATATCGATTTAGTCGAAATCAACGAAGCATTTGCATCGGTAGCGATGGCGTGGCTTAAAGAAACTGGCTACAGCCATGCACAAACGAATGTCAATGGTGGAGCAATTGCACTGGGTCATCCGTTAGGTGCAACGGGCGTGCGTTTGATGACGGCGTTGTTGCACGAACTAGAACGAAGTGGGGGCCGTTATGGCTTACAAACAATGTGTGAAGGCGGTGGTTTAGCCAATGTCAGCATTATTGAACGATTATAATTGAGGAGAAAGTTTATGACAATTTGCCAAGGACGTACTGTAATTATCACTGGCAGTGGTGGTGGCTTAGGCCGTGCTTACGCACTCGCATTTGCCCAACAAGGTGCCAACGTCGTCGTTAACGATATCCGTGCAGAGGCTGCCCAAGCCGTCGCTGACGAAATTAACAACGCAGGCGGTAAAGCCATTGCAAATAGCAGTGACATTACTACCACTGCGACCGCTCAAATTATTGTAGATGAAGCGCTTGCAGCATTTGGAGAGGTGCATGTACTGATTAATAATGCCGGCGTGTTACGCGATGGTATGTTTGTTAATAGTGACGAAGATGCTTGGGATATGGTGATGCGAGTGCATTTAAAAGGGCATTTTTGCTTAGCCAATATCCTGAGTAAGCGCTGGCGAGACCAATCCAAAGCAGGTACACCGGTCGCTGCGCGTATTATCAATACAAGCTCTGGTGCAGGTTTACAAGGCTCTGTTGGTCAATCAAATTACTCAGCAGCCAAAGGCGCAGTCGCTAGTTTAACCTTAGTGCAAGCTGCCGAGCTCGGACGCTATGGCATTACGGCTAATGCATTGGCACCGGCCGCGCGCACTGCAATGACAGAATCAGCAATGCCTGATGTAGTCAAAAAACCCGATGATAATAGTTTTGATGCATGGGCGCCAGAGAATGTAGCACCGTTAGTCGTCTGGCTTGCCAGCGAGGCATCCAGTGATATCTCCGGACAAATATTTGAATCACAAGGCGGTCGTATATCTTTGTGTGACGGTTGGCGAACCGGCCCTACTTTTGATAAAGGAGCGGCATTACAGGTAGATGAGATCGCTGACATTATTGCAGATTTAAACGCTCAAGCTATTGCACCACAAAAAGTATGGGGAACGAAATAATGGAAAAGGTTGATGTTGCAAAACGCCGATTAATTCAAGCAAGTGGAGCATTAGGCAGTGCCGCTGTATTAGGTATGTCATTAAAGACGCACGCTGCGACATCAACCGCTTACACGTCATTGTCTGATTATGAACAATGGGATATGACTGCCATGACGGATTTATTGCGCCAAGGCGATGTGTCACCCTTGGAGCTGACCGATGCGGCGATTAGCCGGTTTGAAGCCAACGCGAAACTCAACATGGTTGCTGTTAACCATTTTGAACGTGCCCGAGACCAAGCTGTTCAGCTAAGTAAATTGAGTACAAGTGCGCGCAGGGAGCACATGAACAATGCACCATTATTAGGTGTTCCTTATGCGTTTAAAGATTTAGGCGTGAGTATGGCTGGCACAATCACGACTAATGGGTGTCGATTTTTTAAAGATAATGTCGCAACCAAGAACTCAACCTTAGTTAATCGTTACGAAGCCCTTGGGGTTAATATCCTTGCCAAACTAACGAGTCCGGAGTTTGGTCAAACAGCTACAGGGGAATCAAGTCTGCATGGTGATACACTCAACCCTTGGGATACACGCCATAGTAGTGGTGGTTCTTCAAGTGGTTCTGCTGTTGCCGTTGCTGCACGTGTACTTCCGGCAGCGCACGGCACTGATGGTGGCGGTTCGATCCGCATTCCAGCATCTCATTGTGGATTATTTGGTTTAAAACCTAGCCGAGGACGGGTTGCTTTTGGACCCACTTCACTAGAAGGCTCGATGGGGTTGTCGGTGCATCATGCTCTAACTCGCAGTGTACGTGATTCAGCTTTATTACTGCAACTTACCCAAGGTGCAGAATTAGGTGCAAGAATCAGTTTGCCTAATGATGACATGCTAGGGGCTATCAAGAAACAACCGAAAAAATTAAAAATTGGTCTAATGGATTCGCATCCGTTTGGTTATCCGGTCCATCAAGATTGTAAGGATGCGCTAGCCAAGACCATCAAGTTACTCGAAGCGTTAGGTCATCAAGTTGAGGCTGTTAACCCTGTCCTTCCTTTAGAGGGGATGTTTAAAGGGATGGGGATTGCGACATCGAGTAGTTTATTAAAAGCGGTTCAAGCAAGAGAAAGTCTCTTGGGTAGGGCGGCTCGCGAAGACGAATTTGAAGCCATTGTGTGGGGACATTTACAAAAAGCCAAAGGCTTTACGGCTCAACAAATGCTCGCAGCACGGTCTGCATTTGACCAAGGTGGTCAAGTGTTTGACGGGTTACTCAAAGAATATGATTTTATCCTGACACCAGTGACGACAGCGCCTCCGCCGCTTATTGGTGAATTAGCATTGAATCAACCTTACGATACATTCGTACAAAACATACTCAAAGCGTCGCCGATTGCTGCGTTGTTTAATATGACGGGCTTACCTGCAATGTCAGTACCCTTACATATCAACGCAGCAGGATTACCAATTGGGGTGCAATTTGCAGGCCCATTTGGTGGCGAAGCGAAATTATTAAGCCTTGCAAGTCAATTAGAACTTGCCGCACCTTGGGCTGATAAACAACCCCCTATTTTTGGAGAATAATATGAACGTTGCACCTGAATACGTAAAAGGTCATAACCTGTTACAAGGAAAATCGGTTTTAGTGACGGCAGCTGCCGGTGCAGGTATTGGTTTTTCAGCAGCCCTTCGAGCAGCTGAAGAGGGCTGTCGTGCTCTGATGATTTCTGATATTCACCCTGGTAGATTAGAAAAAGCCGTTGATGCAATAAAAGAACAAACAGGATTAGAAAACGTGTTTGCTCAATTATGTGATGTCAGCAAAGAAGAGCAAGTACAAGCGCTGATCAATCAGGCCGAAGAAAAGTTAAATGGTGTCGATGTACTGATTAATAATGCGGGTTTGGGTGGTCAAGCCTCTGTGGTAGATATGACTGATGAACAATGGAATATGGTCATTGACATTACTCTTACTGGCACATTTCGTATGACCCGCGCCATGTTACCTTTTATGCAGCAGCGCAAAGCCGGTGTCATCATTAATAATGCATCAGTGCTAGGTTGGCGCGCACAAAAAGAACAAGCCCACTATGCAGCAGCAAAAGCGGGTGTGATGGCATTTACGCGTTGCAGTGCGTTGGAAGCCGCAGATGACGGGATCCGAATTAATGCAGTATCTCCATCGATTGCCTTACATGATTTTTTGAAAAAAGCAGCCAGTGCAGAAATGCTCGATGAACTGGCTTCTAAAGAAGCGTTTGGTCGTGCTGCTGAAGTATGGGAAATCGCCAATGTTATGATGTTCTTAGCCAGTGATTATTCGTCGTACATGACCGGTGAGACGATCTCTGTTAGCTCACAGCGCGCATAGGAGGACTTATGACGACAACAGCTAATCAGGTTTTTACTTCTCAAGCACAGTTACTTGCTGCAACGGATATTCATCTAGGCGTGAGTGACTGGATTGTGATCGATCAGACACGGATTGATATGTTTGCCGAATCGACGGGCGATCACCAATGGATCCATGTTGATCCAGTCAAAGCGGCACAAGGTCCTTTCGGTGCATGTATTGCGCATGGTTATTTGACCTTGTCGTTGGTCAATTATTTTTTACCACAACTCATGGAAGTGCAAAATATTAGCATGGGCGTGAATTATGGTTGCGACAAAATCCGTTTTCCGAATATTGTGAAAGTAGGTAGTAAAATTCGTGGCACGGGTGACATCATCAAGGTCGAACAAATTAAAGATAGCATTCAAGTGACCGCTAGAATAAGCATTGAAGTGGAAGGACAAGACCGTCCAGCTTGTGTGGTAGATACGATAAGTCGATATACTTTTTGCAAATAACATAGGTGTAGTATGAGCTTACAAAATAAGACGGTTTTTATCACTGGTGCCTCTCGAGGCATTGGTCTTGCAATGGCATTGCGTTTTGCAGCTGATGGCGCTAATGTCGCTGTCGCAGCAAAGTCTGATGAAGCCCATAAATTTTTGCCAGGGACTATTCATGAAACCGTAAAAGCGATAGAAGAAGCGGGAGGTAAAGGACTCGCTATTAAATTAGATGTACGAAATGAAGGAGACATCAATACGGCTATTGCGACTACGGTGGAGCATTTTGGTGGGATTGACATATTAGTACATAATGCAGGTGCATATTGGTTACAGCCTACCGCAGAATTTACCACTAAGCGTCATGATTTAGTATTCGATATTAATGAACGAGCATATTTTTTACTCGCAAAAGCCGCTTATCCGCATCTGTGTAAATCAGAAAACCCGCATATATTAGGCTTAGCGCCACCGCTTGATCTCAACCCTGTTTGGTTCATGAATTCGTCAGCCTATACAGTATCCAAATTTGCAGTGAGCTTGTATACTTTAGGTTGGTCAAAAGAATGGCAAGCAGAGGGGATCGCAGCTAATACAATATGGCCTCGTTGTGGTATCTATACGCCATCTGCTGAATTACATGGTGGTAAAGAGTTGGTCTCAGAGTTTCGCAAGCCTGAGATAATGGCTGATGCAGCTTATGAAATTGTTACTAGTAACAGTCGTGAGTTCACTGGGAATCATTGTCTCGATGATAGTATTTTGTATGAGCGCGGCTGCACTGATTTAGAACAGTATTCGATGGTCCCTGGTAGCGCGTTAGTAGAAGATTATATGGTGCCTCAAGATGTGAGTCCGCCTCCTGGTGTCAAATTAACCCCAAACCGTTTGTACGATTTTAATACAGGAGAGTTATTGGCAGGCTCTAAAGTCGGATTAAGTAATAAGTCTAAACTCGGTGCTGGTGATCAATCTAAACTCGAAAGTAAATAAGTTATTTTGACAAACCAACACTAATTCAATCAAACAGGCCTTCAATAACCGGGCCTGACTAATTGGTCGATCAGTTATATTTGAATACCTATATTATTTTAACATTGCTTTTGGGACGTTATCGACAAGCTGCTCGCCATTAATAGTCCGCACATCAATTCCCAACTCTTCTAACAAATGAAGACTTATTGCAGTTCGTCCTGATATGAGTTCAGGTGGTTGTGTGCAAAGTGCTAACGCGGCTTCGGCCATAGCTTCTATCGGTTCAAAAAAAGCAACAGCGTCAATACTGCCACTATCTAATGCCCCCTCGCTAGCAACGGCCTCTACTGGTGCAAGTGTGTTCATCGCAATATTGCTGTCAGCAATTTCCATAGCCCAGCCGGTCGTTAAACGTTCCAGTGCTGCCTTAGTTGCACCATAAAGACTTGGCGATGCAGTGTTATGAAATTGAAATGCTCTAGAGTCTTCAGCATATGGGCCAGGTTCAGGTTTGTTTGAGGTATCACTCGATAGGTTTAAAATCCAGCCTGCGCCTCGTTCGATCATTGATGGTATAACCAATTGACTCAGGTGAATAGGTGCCACAAAATTAATACCAAGAGAAAGCTGAATATGCTTTGGCTGCTGCATCAGACTTAGGCCAAAGCGAGCAAATGCAGCATTATTAACCAATATGTCAATACCACCAAAATGGGCAATTGCTTGAGTAACTATTGCTTGCCTATCAGTTTCCTTATTTAGATCACCTACAATACTTAGACATTGCCCACCACGTGCTGTTATTCGGGCTTCGGTCTCTTGTAAAGACCCAGGTAAACGCGCACCTGGTATTGCTGTTCGAGCAGTAATTACAACATACGCACCTTCAGCAGCAAAACGTTCAGCAATAGCTGCGCCGATCCCACGACTCGCACCAGTAATAATAGCGACCTTATTATGCAATGCATTCAACAGATTTACTCCTTAACCCTGCTTATTTTAGTGTTGATAATTTAGTGGTGACGATAGCGTCTTTGTACGTGCTCCTGACGGATCGCGATTTGCTGCAAGCGTTGTTCATTGGTAATACGTTTGGTATCTGCAGGTAAATATTTCTCTAGCTCATCAAATTTGACAAGTGTAGCAGTTGCCCATGGTAAGTTTTCGCTTGGACGTATTGAGTATGCCCAGCGGACTGACATATATCCTTGAGGCTGACCAGTCGTATCAACCCAATTTGCAATACCCGGATCTTGGTGTGCAACCACATAACGATAGACATTGTCTGCATCACGATGAGCCTGCAGCCCGTTTAAACTAGATTGATGACTTGCAAACTCGAGAGATTCTCCCCACAAATTACCTAAATGAAAGCCTATGTATTGTGGCTCGATCGGCTGGTTTAGAGTTAAGATTAATGCATCATCTTCACCCAAATCAAACATGCCACCACAATAAATATTGGTAGCCATGCCTCCTGCAGTTGCTAATGAGGCTGCATTAGGGACGTTGAAGTTATTAGTTGGCATAAAGGATTCTCCTTCGCCCTGAAGTTTACCGTATGCTTCACATACAACTGCATAAAATTCATTCCAAAAATGCACCTGATTACGCGTTAGTTCGCCAATTTTACGTATTTGGGCGTCTGCTTGCTCAACATCATATGGACGGATCGGTTTGCCGAGCCTGTCATTACGATAGATAAACAAATCCAATAGGTCTTCATTCTCCCAATCACAAAAGAGTTCACGTAACATGACCTGTTGAGCTACGAAAGTCCGTTCTACTTCACTACCATCCTCTAAAGTCCGCTGACGCGTTTTGCGCGTGCGCATAAAGTTTCCCGTATAACCCTCAGGTTTTTCAGGAGCTAAGAGGATTTCAAAGCGACCATTGTCATCCACTTTCAGTTTAGATGAATCTAATACATCGCAGTTTGCGCGAGTACCAGGTTTAAGTTCTTTTATACTACCGCTATCTCCAGAAAATCCGCTGGGGGTCTCAAAAATGACATAATGGGGTGCTTTACGCTGACCAGGAGCACATTGTTCACCACGCCATGCACTGGTATCACGAGCTCGACCAATAATGGTATATGTAAAATTACCGTCAATAGGTGCTGTTAAATAAATGGCGTCTGCATTATCAATAGTTGTGCGATTGAGCGGCTGTATAGCACGGACAAAGTAAGGGTTTTCTACGTTTGGACCAAGTCCACGAGCAATCGAACCATATAGATAACCGAGTATGTAGCGATAGCCCTCAGCAAGTGTTCTAGGAGTCGAGGGGGGGGCGTATAATGCAGGTTCATCTATGGCGTTGCGTGTTTCGCTGAGCCTCTGTAACAAATCATCCCATGCCTCTCGTAAACAAGCAGCTGCGTGTTCAGTACTTAGATCATAAAGTGGAGAATTAGACATTGACTTGCTCCTTTGAGTCAACACAAGGCTGTGGTTGCGGCCAGTTAAAACGGGTAAATAACGGCGCTAGTTGGTTATAAATTTCATGATCATCTAGACCAAACTCAGCCAAACTGTAAGTATGTGTTGATTCATGTTTACGGCTTTTTTCTTGCGCAGCGTCTAAAAATGTCGCAAATTTTGTTGTAATCGGGATGTCAAGATCGCTATAGACTGCTTCCATAGTGGCTTTTGGGGCGCTAATTAGCGAGCTGTATTCTATAATAGCAAAGCGTGTTGATGGATAGCGCTCAAGCACAGTAAGTGGATGCAAATAACTTTCATAGGATAGATTTATCATTACCCGGGTCGAATTTTGCATGCTCTGGGAAGTATTACCTTGTAGCTTCCAACTAACGTGCAGCAATTTTAGTAAGCTTGGTATGGTTTCATAAGGGTTGCGATACAATAATACGAATCGTGCGTCTGGAAATGCTTCAATTAATGCACCAACCCGACCACAATAGGTTGGATTTTTACTCAAATGTATTTTGTTGTCGCCATTAATATAAAGTTGCCGACGAACACAATTGCGATAAAACCGCATCATTTTGCTGCGTTCTTTAGCTGAACGTTGATCAATATGAAAAAAATCCAACGAATCCATATAGGGTAATTTAGTTGCCCAAAAACCAGATGCGCATGAGCTCATATACATTAAGTCATCTTCCTCAGGAATAGTTAGACCCATTTTATGAATATGTTGAGTCGGTCCAAACTTACGTGTTTCCCAAGCTTCAAGCCGTTTTTCTAGGCGTTCACCTAAATAACACTTATCTAGCCAAGCGATCATTCGCACGAATTTTTTTTGTAACAATGAAGGCAACAATAACTCATAGTAACGAAATACCGAAAAGCGCTCATCGCCGCTCATTAATCGATGAGCTAATGTCGTTCCACTTCGTGCGTGACCAATAATAAACACGGGTTCTTTTACATTGATAAACCAGAGTTTAGGAAATAAAATTACATCTAGTAAAAAACAAACACTGTGTCCAATTGCACGCAATGGTGTCTTTACTCCAACGAGTTTGAACAGTTTTCGGCGTTTTTCTTTATTTGACTCTTTATTGATTAAACGCATCATAGTGAGCCAAGTCTTAAATTCAAAATAAAAAAACATAATTTCCCTACTTATACAAACCAGTTAATACATTCGTCTTGACTATCAATAACAAAAATAGGTAGCCGTTAAGCGGTCAAAGACCCCCCATTTAGCGGGAGTACTTGACCGGTAACCCATTCGGCTTCCTTCGATGCAAAATAGGCAACGCCCGCACCTACGTCTTCAGGACTGCCTGCGCGAGGGACAAAACAGGTTTTTTTGGCCATTGCTTCAGAATCCCAATTGTTCATGGTACCTAATGACAATGCATTTACTGTTACCCCTGAACGACCCATTTCAGCAGCAAGATGGCGAATAAATCCAACAGCACCTGCTTTTGAGGCAGCATAGGCAGCAATGCCCATCGGTAGGCCTGCGCGCCACGACTCTGAGGTGATGGCAATAACTCGTCCATAGCCGCGTGCTTTCATACCAGGTACAACAGCATGACAACAATTCATGAGACCAAACATGTTTAAATTAACAAACTTTTGCCAATCTTCTGGTGCGGAATCTAAAAATTTACAATAGCCCATGCCATCAGTAGGTACACCGGCATTAGCAACAAAAATATCAATTTTGCCAGTGCGCTCGAGGATCGTATCAACCATGTGTCTAACGCCAGTGTGGTCGGTGACGTCTGCGCAAGCTGAAAACGCCTCAATACCTTCATTTATAAGCGCTTGCACTGTCTCATCGGCACGCTCTGGATAAAAATCATTGACCGCGATTTGGGCGCCTAATTTACCTAACATTCGGGCAATGCCGACACCCATACCGCGACCCGCACCGGTAACCAATGCCACTTGTCCGTGTAATCTAAATGGTTCGTTAGCCATGATTCATCCCTTGAGTTTATTTATAAGTTGCCGTTACGCATCATCGCATCCATTCCACCATCGACATATAGGACGCTGCCATGGATAAATGAAGCATTGGAAGATTGTAAGAAAGTCACCGCATCAGCAATTTCGCTAGGCTCGCCATTGCGACCAATCGGGGCGACAAAATTGCGCACAGCCTCACCAAAGCGTGGATCGTTTTTAGACGCTTCGTGTAATGGTGTTTCGACTGCGCCCGGTGCCACAGTATTTAAACGGACACCCGTTTTGCCTATTTGCACGGCTAGACGACGAGCATGCACAGTTAAAGCATATTTAGATGCAGAGTAAGCAATATGCGGCTGGCCTAGTTCGTCGGCCATTGTTCGTGCATCGATTTCTTTGTTTTCGAGCATGAGTTCGGTCATTGCATGGGGCTCTGCAATTTGTTGAACGGCAGCCACGGAGCCAATAATCGTAATTGCAGGATTTTCGCCTTGTGCTAAGGTATCTTGTAATAATGCGATGAGCTCAGTAGTACCGAAATAATTAACAGATATGACCAAGCTTGCACTCGGCGCTGTCACGCCTAAACCCGCACAACAAACTAAGCCATCGAGTTTATTGTTAGACAATGCTTTTACTTGGTTAGCAGCATTAATACGTCCTTCGACGGTGGATAAATCTGCAATGATATCTGCATTTTGTCTATCTATACCCAATACTGTATGACCCGCTTCTTGCAACTGTTTGCACACTGCTGCGCCAATGCCTGAGGCTGAACCTGTAACTGCTGTAATTGTCATAAATACTCCGAAACATATTTGTTGGTTGTTAAAAATTAATTGTTAAGAACACATTGTTATAATTAATCATTAAGGGTGTATAGGGTGATGGTTTAGTAATGCTTGTTTCGCTTGATACGATTTAAGGCGAAACAATATAACAACAGAAATAAGCGTGGATAAGCTTGTCACAACTAAGGCATAGCGTAAAGACTCGCCGCCAGCTACAGCGCTAAAAATATCACTTAAAAAGCCGACTAACATTGGTCCCACACCCAGGCCTAAAAGAGTGACAAGTACTGTTTGAATTGAAATAGCCAGTGCTCGTTGGTTGTTTGGAACGATTTCAGTTAATAATGAAATACTTGGGCTAAACCACCACACCGAAAAAAAACTCGCTAATCCACAAAAAATCATAGCAAAAGGAACATTCGTAAAAAACCAGCTATCTCCCAATCCTTGAGGCCATAAAAGATAGATCATCATACATGACCAACCTAACAGATGACCTGTCAAGGGCATCCACAGAGGGCCTTTGCGTCGGGCTATTCGATTTGCCAAATAGCCACTCAATAAAATGCCTATTGCGGCAGCACCCCCGCCAAAGAATCCAGCCATCATACCGGCTTGAGTTAATGTTAAATCATGACTCCTAACTAAAAATGTAGCGTTCCACATACCAAAAGCATTGGCACTGATGGTTGCAATTGAGCTTGCATAAATCAGTAATCGGTAGTCTTTTAACTTAAACAGTGATTTAGTTGACTCTTTAAAGTTGCCGGCGTTATCAATTGGTGATTGCGCGTATATTGAATCTTCAGTTGGCGCAACCTTAACATGCCTAGGGTCGGGCATGAAAAAATAAAAGATAAATGCAATGAATGCTGCAGGTAACGAAATTATAAACAGCGTATCACGCCAGCCATAGAGTTCTACCCAATGTGCCCCAACGGTTAAAGCGATAATAGCGGAGATCGTTGCGCCAGAAGTGAAACAACTGATTGCAAATGCACGTTGCTCTATCGGATAGGTATCAGCAAGCAATGATAATGATGCTGCGGTGATAGGGGATTCGGCGACAGCAATCAACATACGCATAATCAGTAACATGATAAAGCCAGTTGCAACACCACTTATAACAGTAAAAACTCCCCAACATATCGCACTTGCTGCGAGTAACTTTGTACGACTAACGCGATCAGCTAAACGACCTGCTGAAAGACCCGTTAAGGCAAATACAATCGCAAATGCCAAGCCCGTTAAGAAGCCCATTTGCCCATCACTAGCACCAAATTCTGTTTTAATTGGCTCGATCATAACGGCCATTATTTGCCGACCGACAAATGCTTCAATATAAAATAACGTCAACATCAATAACAACAGATGCTGACGCCAAGTTGGTGTGGCTATGTTCAAGCCTGCGTGGCCTGAAGTGCTTTTGCCATTGTCATCGCGGTATCGTCAATCATATCTTCTTGTCCGCCAACGGTTTTCATACGACCCAGTTCGAGTAAAATATCTCTGGCAGGGACGCCGTATTTCTTTTCGGCGCGCTCAGCAAATAACAAGAACGAAGAATAAACACCCGCATAACCTAAGGTCAACGAGTTGCGGTCAACACGGATCGGTTGATCCATCATAGGTACAACGAGATCTTCAGCCACATCCATTATTTTGTATAAATCAATGCCATGATCCGCGCCCATGCGATCTAAAACGGCAGTAAATACTTCAAGCGGTGTATTACCCGCTCCAGCACCTAGTCCAGCGACTGAACCATCGATGCGTTTTGCACCAGCCTCGATAGCAGCAAGTGAATTGGCGATACTCATACCTAGGTTATGGTGTCCGTGGAAACCAATTTCTGTATCGTTTGCCAGCTCACTGCGCAGTAAACCAATGCGTTGTGTCACATCATCCGGTAGCATATAACCTGCTGAATCCGTGCAATAGATACAATTAGCACCGTATGATTCCATCAGTTTTGCTTGGGCAAGTAGCTCTTCTGGGCTGATCATGTGTCCCATCATTAAAAAGCCAACTGTATCAAGACCCATTTTACGTGCTGCGCTGATATGTTGTTCAGACACATCGGCTTCAGTACAGTGCGTCGCCACACGAATGGTACTAACGCCGTGGTCATAAGCCATTTTTAAATGGTCAACAGTGCCTATGCCTGGTATTAATAATGCAGAAACTTTTGCATTTGTCATTTTGGGGACAACCGCACTTAAATACGCTTCATCGGTATGTGCTGGAAATCCATAATTCAAAGATGAACCACCTAAACCGTCGCCATGGGTAACTTCAATTAACGGAATGCCTGCTTGGTCTAATCCCGTCGCCACAGCGACCATTTGATCAATACTAATTTGGTGTTGTTTCGCATGCATACCATCACGTAACGACATATCGTGCAGGATGACTTTTTTATCTTGTAAATTCATTAGTTTACTCCTACCTGTTGATTATTAGTCGCAGTTCCGTCGAGTATCTGTTGGGCAAACATTTCTGCAGTTCGCGCAGCTGCTGCTGTCATAATGTCAAGATTGCCAGCGTATGTTGGTAAATAATCGCCCAAGCCTTTTACTTCTAGAAAAATAGACACTTTTCGGCCATCAAACACCGGACCATTTTTAAGTGTATAGCCAGGTACATATTGTTGTACTTCAGCAATCATTTGGTGCACTGACTCAGTGATAGCTGCTTGATCAGGGTCTTCCTCAGTCAAGCAGTGAATAGTGTCACGCATCAACAGTGGGGGCTCTGCCGGATTGATAATGATAATTGCTTTGCCTTTTTTGGCACCGCCGATTTGTTCAACAGCCCCTGACGTGGTGCGGGTAAATTCATCGATGTTTTGCCGCGTACCCGGACCGACTGATTTAGAGGATACAGTGGCGACGATTTCGCCATACTCGACAGCTTGCACACGTGATACTGCTGCAACCATAGGGATTGTAGCTTGGCCACCACAAGTCACCATGTTGACGTTTAAGCCCGCACTATCTAGTTGGCTTAAATTAACAGGAGGTACACAATATGGACCAATCGCAGCCGGCGTTAAATCAATCATGAGTACGCCTTTAGCATTGACCTTTGCTGAATTGGCAGCATGCACATATGCAGAAGTCGCATCAAATGCAATTTTGATATCATCTGATTCTATATGCGGGATCAAGCCATCAATCCCTTCAGCGGTGGTTTTCAATCCAAGTTCTTTGGCTCGGGCTAGACCTTCTGAGTTTTCATCAATCCCTACCATCCACACAGGCTCTAAAATATCGCTGCGTTGCAGCTTGTATAATAAATCAGTTCCGATATTGCCCGAACCAATTAAGGCACATTTAATTTTTTTCATCTCTATCTTTCCCTAATGGGTTGAAAGTTAATCACAAAAGCTGACTGAGCAAGAGCCTAAACCCTCAATGGTCATGCTGAATTCATCGCCTGCTTGTGCATCAATCAGTGGTGCAAGAGCGCCTGATAAAATAATCTCACCTTGCTTAAATTCAATACCGTATTCGCCTAAGGTATTCGCTAGCCAAGCAACAGCTTGTGCCGGATGTCCTTGAACTGCGGCGCCAACACCTGAGCCTGCCGGTTGACCGTTATGTGCAATGTGCATTTGTGCAGCCGCTAAATCAATGGAAGTAGGATCAATGCGTTCTTTACCAATCACAAATACGCCGCATGACGCATTATCAGCAACCGTATCTACAATGCTAATATTCCAATTTTCAATACGTGAATCGACAATTTCAAAACACGGTGCGACCCATTCGGTAGCATCAAGAATATCTTGCGCGGTGATACCTGGTCCTTTGATATCATGCTTTAAACAAAATGCGATTTCACCTTCAGCGCGAGGCTGAATCAACTGAGCCTGTTTTAGGCTAATACTACTGCCGTCTGCATAGTGCATCACATCCGTGAGGAAACCAAAGTCAGGTTGATGTACATTTAGCATCTTTTGTACAGCTTCGCTGGTGACACCAATTTTTTTGCCA
The DNA here is from genome assembly GCA_937125395.1 of uncultured Glaciecola sp. Lineage (GTDB taxonomy): Bacteria > Pseudomonadota > Gammaproteobacteria > Enterobacterales > Alteromonadaceae > Opacimonas. The sequence goes on along the minus strand of CAKZLI010000057.1, from coordinate 35,147 downwards.
ACGACTTTTTCACCTAATTGGGTTTTAAGCCGTAAGGTAGCGAGTGATATCTGGTAAGCATCATCGATGGTTAAATCCGGAAAACGACGAATTAAGGGGGGAACAGCTAGCCTTTGTTGTTGAGCTGTAACCAGCTCAGCTGCTAACTCTTCATATACTCCGCTCATTTTGTATGCTCCTGAGTTTTCCATAAATCAGGAAGGCCTGGATCCGTGCTAGTAATCAAACGCTTAAGCAGTAGTTTCAATGCCATGACATCACCTGCACCAAGTTTTTCGATAAGCTCTTCTTCAATCGCTTTTGCTTGTGCAATATGGACCAACGATGTTTCACGTCCATGATCAGTTAATTGATACTGGTCACCATCGCAAATTTCAATAAGGTCTTGATTAAGTAAAAATTCAATATCACTGTCGGCTAAACTGTGGCCTGTATATTCAATGTGGTCGTTGAGCTGCTCCAAGCTTAGGCTTGCTTGAATGTTCAGCACGGACAATGCAAAAAAATGTGAGTCTTCGTGGGCTTGTTCGTCAAATACTTTGCGCATACGAAACAGCATCTGAAAGTGAGATCGACCAAGCAGATATCCCAATAAATCTTCGTTGTAACTGCACTGTGGTGAGCTAGGCTCTGAAGATATTGCCACACCTTCCCAAGGTTTACGCGCAGTCATGGCGTATTGCCCTTGCTGAAAAACTAATGGTGGTAAGGTCTGTTGGTCAAATTTGAGTACTTCACCAATATAGATTAGATGATCACCACCATCGTGCGTGACGATATTTTTGCATTGAAAGCGCGCACTACAATCGGGTAATAAAGGCGCATCACTAATGCCGTTATCTAATGCAATTCCTTCAAATTTGTTTTCACCGCGTGCGGCAAACGTATTCGATAAATCTTGTTGATCTTGCGACAACACATGCACATTCCAGTGTTTTGTCTCATTAAATGCTTCCACACTTAGGGATGTTTTAGCCAAGCTCCACAATACCATGGGCGGATCCAAAGATACCGAGTTGAAACTATTTGCGGTTAATCCGACAGGGGTGCCATCGGGTGCGGTGGCCGTTATGATAGTGACACCAGTTGTAAAACTGCCCAGTGCATTTCTAAAAGCGATAGTATCAAATTCTGCTTGCGCCATGGTAAGTTACCTTCATTAACATATTTGTGTCTGCTAAGTATCGTAACTAGGCGTTGTCGCATCATCGTCTTTATGGACTAAACTGCAGTTTGACTCTCTTAAATTAATTGATTTAGCATTAAGCAATGGGTATTAGTAAAAATGCGATATTTTGCTCGTCCAATCGGACGAGGTAAGACGTTAATATATATATTAGCGTGTGGATAATGAATGATACCAGTGTCATTACTATTTATATAAAGGAACTCACTTATGACCCAACAGATTGGCTCAATGGCAGAATTATTACATGCTCAACAGCAAGAGCATATGCAACACCGACATGTCAGTAGTGAACAAAGGCGTGCACGTTTACAGCAGATCATAGATGTTGTTGTAGCTAATTACCAAGTTATTGTCGCAGCAATGGAGGACGATTTTGCAGGACGTAGTCAAGGTTTCTCTGTCATGAATGACATACTCGGTTCGTTAGCGAGTTTAAAATATGCCCGAGATAATCTAGATAGCTGGATGGGGAGTGATAATCGCCAAGTATTTTCTCCATATGACCAGTTGGGAAGTACCGCAAGAATTGAATATCAAGCAAAGGGGAGTGTGGGCATTATTGGTACATGGAATGCACCTTTATATACGTTACTTTCACCGTTAGCATGCGTACTTGCAGCTGGTAACCGTGCAATACTTAAACCGTCAGAAGTTACGCCTAAGACTGCAGCAGCCATTGCAACCGTCTTTGCAAATGAAATTGACCCATTAATTGTCGGCGTGGTTATCGGTGGGGTTGATGTTGGCGTTGAATTTAGTCACCTCCCATTTGATCACCTGATATTTACTGGCAGTACTTCAGTGGGCAAAAAAATCATGCAAGCAGCTGCACAGAATTTAGTCCCAGTGACATTAGAGCTTGGTGGCAAATCACCTGTTATAGTCAGTAATAGTTGTGATTTAGCCGAAACATGCAAACGCATCGCCATTGCCAAAAGCAACAATGGTGGACAATTGTGTATCAGTCCTGACATTATTTATGTCCCCAAAGCGCACATAGAACAAGCCGCGACATTGATGCTAGATACATATCGAAGTTTGTTTCCAGTAATTACTGATAATGTGGATGTTGTCCCTATTGTTAATACCGCGCATTGTCAGCGAATTGTTGATGTGCTTAGTCAAGCACAAGAGGCTGAGAGTGACGTACGTGTCAGTCATAGCGTTGATAATTTACAAGCATGTGTCTCACAAGACAAAAGACTACCGCTTCATTTAGTTATCGCACCGAATAAATCTACGCGTATTATGCAAGAGGAAATATTTGGTCCTGCTGCGGTGTTGTTACCTTATGATGATATAAATGATGTGATTAATGATATTAACTTACGTGACAAACCGCTTGCCTTGTATTATTTTGGCGAGGATCAAGCCGAGCTAGACCTTGTGCTAGCTAACACAACATCTGGTGGCGTATCAATTAATGATTGTTTGATGCATGCTGCGATGCATGACGCACCTTTTGGTGGGGTAGGCGCATCTGGAATGGGACATTATCACGGTATAGAGGGCTTTAAAGCACTGAGTCATGCTCGAACGGTATTTGTCGCTCCACAACATGATCCTCGAGGCGAGTGGGGTTTACTACCACCACACCATGATCAATTTAAAGATATGATGGTTGCTCAAGTTACCGCAGATTAATTATTTAATTTATATAGTGAATGTTTTATATTTAGGCGCTCAAATGAGCGTCTTTTTTTTTGATTATTTTTTGTACTAGTCAATCAGGACTATGTGATTGTTAAATTAATTTGTCACTATCAAATTAATATTAATAAAAGGAATACACAATGCACTATACTAAAAAACCATTAAATCTAGCAATTTCGATTGCATTATTACATATGGCCTATCCAGCTTTAGCACAATCACAAAATATTGATAAACAAGAAGGCTTAGAAACCATAGAAGTTACCGCACAAAAGCGTGTGCAAAATTTACAAAAACTACCCATTGCGGTGTCTGTATTTAATAGTCAGGCAATTGCCGATAAAGGGATCACAGATATTGAAGACCTCAGCGTTTATACACCCAATATGCAAATTTCTGAAACACCTGGAGGAAGCACGGGAGCCACCATTGCTATTCGTGGTTCGGTGACAATTAACCCTGCCATCACTTGGGAACCGACAACTGGCGTGTATGTCGATGGTGTGTTTGTGTCTAAAAATGTGGGGGGATTGTTTGATGTTGCTGCTATTGATCGCGTTGAAGTATTACGTGGTCCACAAGGGACACTATACGGCAAAAACACCATCGGTGGCGCCCTGAATATTGTCACCCGCAAACCCAGTGGTGAGTTTAATGGTGAAGTGCGTTTAGGAGCCGGTAACTATGGCATGAAAGAATTATATGCCACGGTTGATTCTAATCAAATTAACGATAAATTAAGTGCTAATTTTACTGGTAACATTAAAGATCGTGATGGTTTTTATGACAACTTATCACCCACGGCACCTGTCAAAAAATTTAAAACTCTTGATTCAAGTTCTATGCGTTTAGGTATTTTGTATGAACATAGCGATAATTTAGAATTTTATTATACCTATGATAACAGTGATAAAAATAATACCCCATCGATGGGCCAGGTTAATATTCCTGCGACTATGCCTGATGATACAAAAAGCCGGCAAAATAGCGCCGCATTAGACGGTGTGCAGTTTGACCGTTCACAAAGTTCTGGTCACGCGGTTACAGCGACTTGGGATTATAATGATGAACTGACGATTAAATCAATTACGGCAGTACGAGAAATTGATTATGAAGACGGTAGTGATTATGACGGCTTTGATTTGTTGGGCTTTCACACTATACGCCGCGTTGACCATCAACAAACGTCGCAAGAATTACAATTCATTGGTAATATTAATGATGTAAATTATATATCCGGTTTGTTTTATCTTAATGAAGAGTCAAATGTAGATAATCCGTTTATTTTAGGCTTCGGTACGGTTAATAATTTTTATGGTGTCGATGCGACTTCGTTAGCAGCATATGCTAATGCTGAATACAATCTGACTGATAAATTAGTGCTAGCAGGTGGTTTACGTTGGACAACCGAAGAAAAGACCTTTTATATAGAACATCCAGATGATTTTAGTTTTGCGTTTTTCTTTCCTCTGCCGCGAACAACTGCCGGTGATACTTGGAATAATACTTCAGCTATGGCTTCATTAAATTATGCACTAGATGATAATATGCAAACCTACTTTAAAATATCGCAAGGGTGGAAAGCCGGGGGCTTTAATGGTGAGGCACCGTCTGCTACGATTGCGGTAAAGCCATATGATCCAGAAGAAGTCATTGCCTATGAATTAGGTGTTAAGTCAAGATGGTTAGATCAACGCTTACAAACTAATATCGCGTTATTTTATAATGATATAACGGGCATGCAATTGTCAGAGTTTTTAGGCGCTTATTCTGATATTCAAAATGCCGGATCCGCTACCGTCACTGGTGCCGAAATAGAGTTAATAGCAGCGCTGTCTGATGATTTACAATTAAATATTAATTATGGATTTTTGCGACCAAAATATGACTCATTTGTGACCCGTGATGTCACTACCGGTGAGCCGAATGATTTAACTAATAGCGCAGAATTTCCATACAGTCCAGAGCATAAATTATCAATCGGACTTAATTACAGTACGACCACGGATTTAGGTGAATTGACCGCTGGTGCTGACTATAGTTATGTGGATGATCATTTTATCTATCATAATCAACCTTCAGCTGATTTTACGCGAGTTGAAAGTTATGCTGTACTCAATGCACGCATTTCGTTAAAAGAGGTAGCTGGTAGTAACGTGAACCTATCAATTTGGGGTAAGAACATAGCAGATGAAGAATATCGCATTAACGGTGTACCTATGGGGGATGCGACAGGGGCATTTATCGGCGGTATCAACTATTACGGAGATCCCGCAACATTTGGTATTGATGTTAGTTATACCTTCTAACAATTAACTTTAAATAAAAAATGCAGCTAATTAGCTGCATTTTTTTTAACAAATGTATATCCAGTTTATGGATAAAAAGAAATCCTTAATCTTGAGTATAAGCTACCGTACCTTTTGGTACATACACTCCATCTACTTTTGACTGGAATTCTTCTTTACGCGCTCTAGGGTTATAAAATTGCTTGTACCAAATTCGCGCTTTCATAAAGGGGCCGTCGCTAGGTAAAAACAACCCATTCAGACACGGTGCTTTATTCACCCATACTTGAAAATCTTGCATGAAAGCGGCTTTACTTGCATCTTGGAATTGACGCGCAGCAATACCATCTTCAACTGTAGCTTCAGCGTGACCACCTGGTGATTTAACCAAGAGGGCATGCCACACTTTGACCGAACCATCTTCAACTGGGGTATGGACTATCATTAAGTGAGACTCATAAAACCCTGTCAAGTGAGATAATAAGACACCAGGACCATGGTAAGTCGTCACTGTATGCAATACTGGACTTTCGCCATCTTCACTCACTAAGGTTCGATGTGGACCACATTGACGCTGTGTGGCTAAATGACCACTAAATTCATTTTCGTAACGTTCAACCGTAGAGCCATGAATCGGACTAAGATGACCGTAGTCACAAATGTTGTCAATGACTTCTTGAGGATGTTGTTCAAGGATGCCTAGATCATCAAAACGCCAATGTACCCAGGCTTTATCGTCCCATTCAGGTAAACTTGGATGATCCCATTCTGGCTCACCATTTTCCGGATCATGCCAGATCCAAATTGCACCCATGCTCTCAGCCACAGGCCAGGATTTAATACATGCAGTTTTAGGAATAGGTCCTTCATGATAAGGAATGTCATCGCATTGACCATCTGGCCCAAAACGCCAAGCATGGTAAGGACAGCGAATGCTATCCCCTTCGATATTAGTGCCACCGCCATCGATAATAACATAAGAGGTATCATTGTCGGCAGCCAAGTGAGTTTTCATATGTGGGCAGTATGCGTCAAGTAAGACGACTCTGCCGGTCGCTCGTCCGCGATACAAGGCAAAGTCTCTACCAAAAAACCGTACAGCCACAGGCTTGTGTGTATTGATTTCTTCAGCAGTAGCGATCATGAACCAACCGCGTGGAAAAGTATAATCACCGAGGCGATAATCTTGTGTAGTGGCCATAAATACTCCTTTTTGTTATTAATGGTCTTACAATTAAATATAAATTAAATAGCGAGAGTGTAGTGTTAATTCTGTGCAGCTAACTGTTCGTTAGCACTAATTTCGGTCATATGTTTATGATATGGCGCAATAGCTTTATAGTAAAACAATGCTGAAAATACTAATGTGACCAACATCAATAAAATGGCATATTGTAGGCCATCACCTGCATCGGTCTGTGAAAAGATATCACTAAAAGTACCAGTCAGTAATGGACCGATACCGGCACCAAATAAGGTTAAAAACAACGATAACATCGCAATACTGGTTGCGCGTTGTTTACTGTTTACCAATTTACTAACAGCGGCGAAAGCCAATGTAGGCCACCAACTGTTAAAGAAACTAAAACCGGCAGCAAAGACAATTGCATGGGGTATTTTGATATCGCCAAGTAACCAAATGGCATCTGTAGGCCAGAATAAAAATCCGTAACCAAACGGTATGCTCAACAAGACTCCAATAACAGGCATACGTAGTTGCCAACGAGTGTCTTTTTGGCACAACTTATCGCAATAATATCCACTGTACATTGATCCTATTGCAGCAAAAATCCCACTGGCTAGACCAAATGACAATCCTGCGTGAGCCAATGTCATGTCAAAATTTCTGACCATAAAGGTTGGGGCCCAAATACCATAGCCATAACCGACCATACCGGCAATGGCTGTACCCATGCAGATGTATAAGAAACCTTTGATTTTGATAATGTCTTGCAAATCAGTTAAAAACTTACCTTTGGGTTGTAATCTTACTTTTTGCTCTGCTTCAGTGTCAAAGACACCCATACCAGGGTCTTTACCCAAAAAATACAATAATGCGGCCAAAACAATCCCTGGAGCACCAAAAAAGATAAATACTGCACGCCAGCCAAATTCTTGTGCAACCCAACCGCCTAATGCCATAGCTGCAAGTAAACCCACGTGTGGACCAAGCATGTACAAACTAATGGCAAATGAACGCTTGTGAGGGGGATATAAATCAGAAACCATTGATATGGAAGGTGAAGTACCACCAGCTTCACCAATAGCAACGGTCATTCTAAAAATAACAAATTGCCAAAATTGACTCACCATACCACTTGCCATTGTTGCGAGACTCCATAGTCCACAACATACAGCCACGATATTTTTACGATTGACACCACTATCTGCTAGACGGCTAAGAGGAAAACTAAAAACGGAATACAAAAAAGCAAATGCCAAACCACTTACTGCCCCCATCACGGTATCAGACACACCAAATTCTTGCTTGATGGGTTCAATTACAATCGCAATCAAATTACGGTCTATATACGAAAAAACATATATTAATGCGAGCAAGAATAGCGTTATTCTTGTTCTTGCTGGACTAAGTGCGCTATGGTTGGGCTGCATTTACAACACCTCTGGTTACATGTAATTAACAACAGATTAACCTCAGTAAGAATTACGGCATCGTCCTTTTGGACGTATTACCAAATCACTAAATGTTTTCTTATTAATAAAGTGAGTCCATAGATTGACTATGGCACTTATTTTGGAGACCTGATGAAACCTAAGCTGGCAAATAAAATTCGCACAGACAAAGAACGTAATAGTGCTCTAGACTATCCGTTATCGGCTCCGAATGCCAATGGTACAGCGGTAGTTGTTAAAGAGGGCATTTTATGGATAAGAATGCCGATGCCGATGTCATTGGATCATATTAATTTGTACTTACTTGAAGATGACGATGGCTGGTATATCGTCGATACAGGTTTGCATACTCAAGAAACCAAAAAATTATGGTTAATTGTAGCGGAGCAATACTGTCAAACCAAACCAATCAAAGGCTTGATTTGTACACATTTTCATTATGACCATAGTAGCCTAGCAGCATGGTTGATGGACACATTTAATGTACCATTGTTTATGACTTATGGTGAATTTTATACACTCAAAGCATTTAGTCGTGGCATGGGAACAACAGAAAGAAACAATCAACGTGTTTTTTTTCAGCAAGCAGGCATGCCCACAGCCGAGATCGAAAAAATTGTTGCAGCATGTAAAAAAGATCCCTTTTCTGTACACAGTCCAGAGTCATTTAACCGGCTTCGCCAAGATGATGTCTTAACCATTGGTAAGCGTCAATGGCGTATTGTGATTGGCGAGGGGCATTCGCCTGAACATGCTTGTTTATATTGTCAAGATGATAAGCTATTACTCGCCGGCGACCAGTTATTACCTCATATTAGTTCAAATATTTTGGTTACCGATTTAGAGCCTAATGGTCAAGCACTACAACATTGGCTAGATTCATTGCAACGCATTCAATTACTCGCTGCCGATACGCTTGTGATGCCTGCTCATGGACCGATATTTACCCAAATGCATGTCCGAGCACAACAGCTTATTGATCATCATTTTGAAACCTTATCGACCCTTCGAAAATTTGCCAATGAACACCAGCAGTTTAGCGCTTATCAGGCAATGCAACATTTGTTTAATCGCGAGCTTTCACCCATAGACAAACTGATGGCTGTAGGAGAAACTCTTGCACATTTGAATTGGCTTGAAGCGAATGAAGATTTACAGTGTCAACGCCAGCCAGCTGGCGGTATTTCGACATATTGTACGACTCAATCAGTAAAACTAGACAGGATAATGGAATGAATTTAGTTGATGCAACAGCAGAGGTTAAATCTCAGCTTACGGCGCCTGGTGCGCCTTTTGAAATCGTAGAGAAGCAGGTGAATGAGCAGGCTTTAAAAGTGTATGCAAATGCACCGTTAAATTTGTCTCAAGTGATAAATGATTCACGCCGTACTGACGAAACAAATTTTTTAGTTTATCAAGATCAGCGTTGGAGTTTTAACGCATTTTTTAATGATGTTGATAGTATGGCAACGTGGATGCATCAACAAGGTGTAGTTCAAGGTGATCATGTTGTAATTGCAATGCGCAATCGTCCCGAATGGATTATTGCATTTTGTGCGACCGTTCTTATAGGCGCAGTGCCTGCGCCATTAAATAGTTTTGGAACACAACAAGAGTTGTGCGAGGCAATTTCAATTATAAAACCCAAATTAGTGGTATGTGATAGTGCTCGGTGGTCAAGAATAAATGAAAAAACATGTTGGGCAGGTCAAACAGTACTCCTAAATGATACGCATGTTGATATCAATCCGCAATCCGATGTGACGTTGTTTAATGATGCTGTTGCGTGTGCAGCTGCGCCATTACCTGCGTTAGAAATAAACGAGCTCGATCCGGCTTTAATCCTCTTTACCTCCGGAGCTAGCAGCAAAGCGAAAGCTGTGTTATCGAGTCATTTAGCCGTATGTCAATCGCTGTTCAATATCGATTATATAAGTGCAATATCGGCGCTGACATCCCCAGATGCGGTTGCCAAAATAATAGAAAAAGCGTTAGTACCGACATTACTTACCGCAGTACCTTTGTTTCATGTTAGTGGGTTACATGCGCAATTATTTAGCGCCCTTCGAGCTGGACGACGTTTGGTATTTACGCATAAATGGGAAGTATCTACCGCAATAGAATTAATTAAGCAAGAACAAGTCACCCAATTTAACGGTGCTCCGTCAATGGTTATGCAATTGTTACGAGATCCTAATTTTCATACTCCTGAGATAATGCAAACATTTGGGGGATTAGGATTCGGTGGTTCAGGTTTACCGGCAAGTCTCATCGATAAAGCCCTATCTACATTAGATGAACACATGATTGGTGTCGGGTTTGGGATGACTGAAACCAACGGTGTGTGTGCAGCGATGGCGGGCGAGTTATTTCGTCATAAACCCAAAAGTTCAGGGTTATTATCGCCCATTATGGAAACTCAAATTCGCTCACCTGAAGGGCACGTGCTGCCCAATAATGAGTTAGGTGAAATCTGTATGCGTGGTGTGTGTTTGATGGATGGGTATGTAGATAATGATGTTGCTACAAATGAGGCACTTAAATCAGGTTGGTTACACAGTGGAGATATTGGATACATAGATGATGCCGGTTTTTTGTTTATTGTCGACCGAATTAAAGATGTGATTATTCGATCCGGAGAGAACATTTCAACCGCAGAAGTGGAGAGTTGCCTACTAGCACATTCATGCGTAGACGAAGCCGCAGTATTTGGCATTCCTGATGAGGAAACCGGTGAGTCAATCGTCGCAGTTGTGCATTTATTTGACAATAGTGCATTGACTGAAGAGGGATTGCTGGCACATGTTGCAGAACATCTTGCTAAATACAAAATACCAGCTCATGTGCACCTAGTAACAAGCAAGTTACCCCGTAACCCTGCTGGAAAATTGCTGAAAAACGAGTTAAAAAAACGGTTTTATCAATAAATTTAATCATTGGCATATGTGTTACCACATCAAATCAGGAGAAATAAGATGAACACCAACAATGAAAATCAATACGATGTCATTATCGTTGGCTCAGGCGCCGGAGCAATGACAGCGGCTATCATTGCAGCCGACAATGGTCATTCAGTCTTAATTGTTGAAAAAAGTGATAAATACGGTGGGACATCCGCTATTTCTGGTGGCGGTATTTGGATCCCTAATAATGATGAATTCAAAGCGTTAGGTGGTAAAGATAGTTACGAATCGGCTCTGGCGTATATTGAAGCGGCAAGTAACGGTAGTGTAGCCAAATCGAGAATTTGTGCGTACCTAGATAATGCACCAAAAATGTTACGTGAATTACATGCCAATACTCGTGTGAAGCTTGCAGTTGCGGATAAGTATCCTGATTATTATCCGCATTTAGAAGGATCACTTGCCGGCGGGCGTACGATGGATCCTGAGCTTTTTGATACGACTTGTCTTGGCGATGAAATAGAACACCAACAACCCGCATCGGGTAATACACTTCTCATGGGTAAAATGGCCTGGACTGCTCGCCAAGCTCATCAAGCTGTTTCCAAAGAGCGTGGCTGGATGTTTATGATATTGGGCTTGATGCTGCGTTATAAGTTTGATTTTAAACAACGTAAAAAAGGTCGCAGAGATCGTAGAGCGGGATTAGGTGCCAGTTTGGTGGCGTCACTTCGTCAGTCGTTAATTGATCGTAATGTACCGTTATGGCGCAATACCGAGTTTACCGATTTTGTGACCACGGATGATAAAGTGACTGGTATTACTGTTTTGCAAGACGGCAAAGAGATCACGCTGAGTGCACGTCATGGTGTAATTATGGGCAGTGGCGGTTTTGAGCAAAACCAAACATTACGAGAAAAATATCTACCCGCACCATCACAACAAGCTTGGAGTGCAACTCCTAAAGGCGGTAACACGGGTGCGGCGTTAGAGGCTGGGCAAAAGCTTGGTGCTGCGACAGATTTATTAGATTGGTGTTGGTGGACGCCAACCATTAAAGTACCTAAAGAGCCTAGCTCAAGAGGGTTATTTGCTGAGCGATCTTTCCCTGGTGCGATTGTCGTTGATGGATCTGGTAAACGATTTTTTAATGAGGCAGCTCCGTATTTAGAGTTTGGTGATGCGATGTACAAAAATCATCAAAAAATGGGTAATTCTGTGCCTGCATGGGTCGTGTTTGATGCGCACTTTAGATATGAATATGCGATGGGACCGTTGATGCCGGGCAAAATCATGCCAGATAGCCGAGCGTCTAAATCGTGGTTAGATACCGTGTATTTTAAAGCAGATTCACTTGACGCGTTAGCTCAAAAAATCAATATTGATGCTGCGGGCCTTGCTGAAACCGTTGCAAAGATGAATGGCTATGCCAAGACTGGGATTGATGAAGACTTTGCACGCGGTGATAATGTCTTTGACCGCTATTATGGTGATCCTAAAGTCAAACCTAATCCTTGTTTAGCACCGATAACCAAAGGGCCATATTATGCCATGATGATAAATCCAGGCGATATAGGAACAAAAGGTGGGTTATTAACAAATGATCATGGTCAAGTGGTGCGACCTTCTGGTGAGCCGATAGCAGGGTTATATGCGATTGGAAATGCGTCATCGTCAGTGATGGGAACAAGCTATCCAGGTGCGGGCTCTACGATTGGCCCAGCAATGACATTTGGTTATATTGCTGCCAATCATATTACAAAAGAACGCGCATCTACGCCACAACCAGTCGAGAATGTAGAATGACAGTCATCGATAGTGTACCTCGATTAGTATTTGCGGCAGCCAAAAAATACGGCGACCTGTGTGCAATTGAAGATGGTGACATCAACATTAGTTATCGCGACTTACCACAACGAAGTATCGATGTGTGTCGAGCGTTAATAGCTGAGGGTATTCAACCTGGTGACAGAGTAGCAATATGGGGCTGTAATTCAGCGAGTTGGATATTAGCTGCGATTGGCTTACAAATGGCTGGAGCGGTGTTAGTGCCAATTAATACACGCATGAAAGCAGTAGAGGCTGCAGATATTATCCAGCGAAGCGGTGCCAAACTGGTCTTTAGTGAAGGGGATTTTCTTAATAACGATTTTCCGGCACAGCTATCAGCGTTATTTGAATCGTCGCAGCTTGCGATTGTGACATTAACACCACGAGCTGGCGAGCCACTTGGATCTTGCTGCGATTGGACTTCGTTTTTATCGAAAGGCAATAACGTTAGTTTAGATAGCACGCTTGATTTGGCGATGAGTATTACTGGGGACGATTTGTCAGACTTGATGTTTACTTCAGGCACGACGGGCAAACCCAAAGGGGTCATGAGTCGTCACGGGAGTATGATAAGAGCTTTTAGTGTGTTTATTGAGACATTGGGTATTGTCCCTGGTGATCGATATTTAGTGATTAATCCTTTCTTTCACTCTTTTGGTTACAAAGCGGGCTGGGTTAGCTGTTTATTAGCCGGTGCGACAATCTTACCTCAATCTGTTTTTGATGCTGATGAGGTATTTTCGCGCATCAGCAACGATAAAATAACGGTGTTACCGGGTCCTCCAACCTTGTACTTATCTTTGTTGGCACATCCAAGTTTGGCGACTGCAGATTTGAGTAGTTTACGGGTGGCTGTCACTGGTGCTGCTACAATTCCTCCGGTGTTGATTGAACGTATGCGGTCTCAATTAGGGTTTGATGTGGTAACAACGGCCTACGGATTAACCGAATGCGGTGGCCTTGCTACTATTTGTGATACCAGCACTGACAATGAGACCATTGCCAATACTAGTGGGCGTGCGATTGCGGGAACGCAAGTTGCGATTATGTCAGCAGATGGTGAGCATTTACCGGCCGGTGCGACTGGAGAAATTTGTATACACGGATTTCATGTTATGAAAGGTTATTTTGAGCAACCAGAAGCGACAGCTCAAGCTATTGATGCCCAAGGTTGGTTACATACCGGTGATGTGGGGCATGTTGATGAAAACGGCTATTTAAGTATTACTGACAGACTCAAAGATATGTATATTTCCGGCGGATTCAATTGTTATCCTGCCGAAATTGAAGCCGTACTCGCTCAGCATCCGGCAATTGCACAATCTGCAGTAGTGGGTATTAGCGATGAGCGGATGGGTGAAGTAGGGTGCGCTTTTATCACTCTAAAGCCGGACCATACAACTAATCAAGCAGATTTAATCGGATGGTGCAAAGAACGCATGGCGAATTATCGTGTGCCAAGACGCGTTGAAATTATCCCAGCGATGCCACTCAATGCATCAAACAAAATAGTCAAAGCAGAATTATTTAAACTTATTTAATGTATCTAGCTAACTTGATAACGATTGTGTGAAGTAAGGGGATTGAATTGGAATTTTCATTTACCGAAGAACAATTAATGATCAGAGATACTGCTGAGTCATTTTTGAAAGAGGTCTCTACATCATCAGCCATCCGTAATGCGATGGAGTCTGAGCGTGGCTTTAACGATAATACATGGCAACGTTTATGCACGGAAATGGGTTGGCAAGCGACACATATCCCAGAAGAATACGGTGGCTTTGGATTGGGTTACGTTGAATTGGTGATCATGCTCGAGCAAATGGGACAGTATTTGTTTTGCTCGCCATTCTTTTCGACGGTGTGCTTAGGTGCAAATGCCTTACTGATTGCCGGTAGTGAAGCACAAAAACAGCGCTATTTACCCCAAATTTGTGAAGGTAGCATTACTGCGACCCTCGCTTATACCGGAAGTTCAGGTAGCTGGGATGCTAATGCCGTTGATGCCACTGTATCAGTCAAGGACAATGAATACGTTCTGAATGGAACCTATCGTTATGTGCCCAATGGACACACTGCTGATGTGATCATTGTTGCGGCGCGCAATACAGATACCAGTGGCCAAAATGGGATTAGCTTATTTGTGTTAGATGCGAACACTCAAGGAGTGTCTTGCGAGTATCTACCCACAATGGATCAAACCAAAAAGCAAGCACAAATTGTGTTGGAAAATGTTGTCGTGAGTGAGCAAGCATTAATGGGCGAGTATGCCAATGCTTGGCCATTGCTAGACAAAATTATCAATTTAGCAACGATTGCGACTGCGGCAGAACAAGTCGGTGGTGCACAACAGGTGTTAGATCTGAGTGTCGAATACGGTAAGGAACGTGTGCAGTTTGGGCGTCCAATAGCTGGCTTTCAAGCAGTCAAACACCAAGCAGCAGATATGATGTTACGCACTGAGGTAGGCCGCTCAGCAGTGTATTATGCAGCGTGTGTCGGGCAGGCTGTGTTTGACGGCGACGAATTGGCTGGAGAGCTTAAAGAAGCAGCCAGTGTCGCCAAATCGTATTGTTCTGATGGTTATTTTAAAAATGCCGGTGATGCTATCCAACTGCATGGCGGTGTTGGGTTTACGTGGGAATACGATGTGCATTTGTACTTTAAACGAGCCAAGTCATCACAGGTCTTCTTAGGTAATGGGGCGTACCATCGAGAGCGTATCGCCAGCATCTTGTTAGATTAACGGCAAACACCGTTTAACGATTGTGAGTACACATTTATGAAATTGAGCTTTAGTGAAAAAGACGAGGCATTTCGTGCCGAAGTAGCACAATGGCTAAATGATAATTTGGTTGGGGAGTTTGCGCAGCTGAAGTTTCGTGGCGGACCTGGAGATGAACATATGTTTCCAGAAGAGCGTAAACAATGGGAAACCAAACTGGCTGAAGGTGGTTGGATAGGTATTGCTTGGCCGGAAGAATATGGCGGACGGGGCTGTTCAATTGAGCAACAGGTGATATTTAATGAAGAATATGCCCGAGCTGGAGCACCGGGTCGAGTAGGACACATCGGTGAAGGTTTAACCGGACCCACCTTGATAGCATTTGGTAGTGAAGAACAAAAGCAACGTTACTTACCCGGCATTATTTCAGGTACGGATTTGTGGTGTCAAGGGTACTCAGAACCCGGTGCAGGCTCAGATTTATCGAATGTTCGTACCAAAGCAGTCTTTGATGAGGCTAGTGGTAAATGGCTGATTACCGGACAAAAAGTATGGACGTCTTTAGCGCATGAATCCGATTATGTTTTTGTGATTGCCCGCACTGATCCAGGCTCAAAAGGCCACAAAGGATTAGGGTTCTTTTTATTAAACATGGATCAACCGGGCATAGAAGTTCGAGGGATCAAGCAACTCACCGGTACGAGTGAGTTTAACGAAGTGTTTTTTGATAATGCCGAGTGTGATGCGCAAGATATAGTCGGTCAGCCAGGCGAAGGTTGGGCGGTAGCAATGGGTTTACTTGGATTTGAACGCGGGGTATCCACACTTGGTCAACAAATGCAATTTCAAAATGAACTGGACGAAGTGATTGTTGCGGCTAAAGCCAATGGCTCACACCAAGATCCGACGATCCGTCAACGCATTGCGGATGCGCACATTGGTTTAAAAATAATGCGCTACAACAGCCTGCGGATGTTATCAGGTAATGGTGATGATGGTTCATTACAAAAAGAAGCACTGATCTACAAATTGTTTTGGGCGACTTGGCATCGTGATTTAGGTGAACTAGCGATGGATGTCATTGGACCTGAAGCTGAAATACTTACCGCTGCGCCTTATGAATTAACCCGAATGCAAGCACTGTATTTATTTGTGCGCTCTGACACCATTTATGGTGGTACCAATGAGATACAGCGTAACATTATCGCTGAGCGCGGTTTAGGTATGCCCAAAGAGCCACGTCCGAACGTTTAAGATTTTTTTAACGCTTTCTGCAGTTACATTAAGGAAATTCATGTCCACATCACAGACACCATCACACTGGTTTTCAAACGTTGAACAAGCGTTAATTGTTGATAGTGAAACCGATATTACATGGCAGCATGAAGCCGATCTCGTTGTAGTGGGATACGGAGCTGCTGGTGCCTCTGCAGCATTGGAAGCGCGTGAAAATGGCTTAGATGTTATCGTTTTAGATCGATTTGCAGGCGGAGGCGCCTCGGTTAAAAGTGGCGGAGTAGTATATGCTGGTGGAGGAACAACAGTTCAAGATTCTCTGGGTGAGCAAGATACGCCACAAGCGATGTTTGATTATTTAAATTTAGAAACTCAAGGTGTCGTTAAAGACGAAACCTTAATGCGTTTTTGTGAACAAAGTGCACAAAATATTGATTGGTTAATGAGTCATGGTGTCAAGTTCTCTGGCCCTGTATATAAGAAAAAAACCTCCTATCCTAATGTAAAATATTTTTTATACCATTCGGATAATTCTTTATTGCCATCTCATCGAGGTGTTCATCCTCCTGCAGCAAGAGGCCATCGAGGGGTTATTAAAAATGGTAACTCAGCCGTTAATCTAGGCGGTGCATTATTTTGGCCTATGCGTGAATCTGCTCGGAAAATCGGAGTGCAGGTTGATACCCAAACTGAAGCGCGGCAACTCGTTCTTGATATAACTGGACGGGTGATCGGGCTCAAAGCTCTGCAGCTCATTGCTGGTAGTGACGCTGAAAAAAGACATAAACGTTATAGTGCATTGGCGACCAGCCTTGCGACATATTTTCCTAATATGCTGCCCGGTGGCAAATCGATGCGGAAGCTGGCTCAATATTTCCGTAAAAAAGTCATTCGTATCGAAGAGAATGAAAGAGACGTGGTCTTCTATCGTGCTCGTTCTGGAGTCGTGCTTAGTGCAGGTGGCTTCATTTTTAATCGAAAAATGGTCAAGCATTACTGTCCCAAATACTTACCTGGTTTACCGCTAGGCACCCATGCAGATGATGGAAGTGGTATCCGTCTAGGGGAATCAGCTGGCGGGGCTACTAAATTAATGAAAAATGCCACAGCTTGGCGCTTTATTAATCCGCCTCAAGCATGGTCACAAGGCATTATTGTAAATCAACAAGGCGCGCGATTTGTCAATGAGTCAAGTTATGGCGCAACCATAGGTGAAGCAATGGTTGAGCGTAATAAGGGTAAAGCATGGTTAATCTTGGATTCTCGGTTAGTTAAACAAGCATGGCGGGAAATTGCGCCAGGTAAAGTCCTACCATTTCAGCAACTCTTAGCTGCATTAAATCATATTGTCGTGAAAAAGAAATTTAAAACAGTCGAAGCAATGTGTAACCATTATGGGTTTGATTTAGCAACGATAGAAACCGAATTAACACAATATGCGCGTGTTGCTAAGGGTGAGATACACGATATGTTTCACAAAACTAAAGACGATGCAGTGGAATTTCAAGCACCTTATCATGTGATTGATATTTCTTTAGCTCAACATTTGTTGCCTTGTACAGTGTTAACGATGGGGGGCTTAGATGTTGATGAACGCTCTGGTCAGGTGGTTGATGCAAACAAGAATGCTATACTTGGTCTATATGCAGCAGGTAGAACCGCGGTAGGTATTCCTTCAAATCTTTATATGAGTGGTTTATCATTAGCAGATTGTGTGTTTTCAGGAAGAAGAGCGGCAAAGCATGCTGCTGAACAGAGTACCTAACAAAGTACCCAACAGAGTACCCAACAGAGTACCCAAATGAGTACTCTGTGGCAGTAAAGCATTCAGGCAGCTATACAGCTTAATGCTGAGAATTCTGTTTAGTTAAAAAGTACTACGTGGCATTTCCATTGGCGTTTTGGTTAATCCACCGTTAACGCCATAAATTTCTCCGGTAATATAACTAGAGGCTGGCGCTGCTAAAAACAAAGCACAAGCGGCGACATCCTCAGGTTGACCTAGCCGGTTCATTGGCGTGTTTTTCAACATGGCTTTTTCTAGATCATCGTTCATTACTCCCGCGAGCGCATCAGTAAGCGTCGAACCAACACTGATTGCATTGACGCGTACTTTAGGTGCAAAATCTTGAGCTAGATTTTGAGTCATGAAATTCATTGCCGCTTTACCAATACCATAGCTAATAAAACCAGGTTGAGCAAGATGACCTGCTACTGACGATATGTTGATAATCGCACCTGTATCGGGTGATTTAGCCATGTGTGGTGCACACAAACGCGACATAGCAAAAGCGGTTGTCGTATTAAATTTAAAGCACGCTTCTAACTCTTCTTCACTGGTCATCAAGGTAGGTTTAATCTCCCCAGACCCGCCGACATTATTAACCAAAATATCAATACGCCCAAACTCAGCTAAGGTTTGCTCCACTAGCGCTTCACGCTGCGCGGCTTCCATCACATCGCACACGACGAGTAAGGCTTTTTGGCCGCGTTTATGGATTTCAGCGGCGGTATTTTCTAACTGCTCTTGGGTTCTGGCGGTAACCACCACATTCGCACCGGCATCAGCAAAAGCAATCGCTGTTGCTGCACCAATACCTCTGCCTGAGCCCGTGACAATCGCAACTTTGTTATCTAAACGAAAACGGTCAAGTATATTATTCATCTCGATATTTCCTTATAAACATACTTCAAACAAGCCTGCTGCACCCATGCCACCACCAATACACATACTCACGACGACGTATTTAACGCCACGACGTTTACCTTCAATCAGTGCATGACCGACCATTCTTGAACCACTCATGCCAAAAGGGTGACCGATAGCAATGGCACCGCCGTTGACATTGAGTTTGTTATTGTCGATACCTAAATAATCACGTGAGTAGATTAATTGACATGCAAATGCCTCATTAATTTCCCACAAACCAATATCATCGATGGCCAGACCATGTTGCTTTAATAATTTTGGAATGGCATAAATTGGACCAATACCCATCTCATCTGGTTCACAACCGGCCACTGCAATGCCTCTAAAGATACCCATTGAGGTTAAGCCTTTTTGATTAGCTAAAGCTGAATCCATAACAATACAAGCTGAGGCGCCATCCGATAATTGACTGGCATTACCCGCGGTAATAAATTCGCCTTGTTTGATTACCGATCCGTCTTTAAATACCGGCTCAAGACTTTGCAAACTCTCAAGTGTTGTTGATGGACGATTACCTTCATCTTTGCTTAACAAGACGTCTTCAAATGTGACTTCTTTGGTTTCACGATTAAATACTGATTTGGTCGATGCCAGTGGGACGATTTCATCGTTAAATAAACCGTTTTGTTGAGCATTGGCAATGCGCTGTTGTGATTGCAGGCTATATTCATCTTGCACTTGGCGAGAAATATTATAGCGCTTAGACACGACTTCTGCTGTTTCTATCATTTGCATGTAGGCATGTTGTGATTTAGATAACACCAATTTGGAGACGTTGCGATAAGTGTTTTTGTGTTTGTTTTGTACCATTGAAATGGACTCAACACCACCTGCGGCAACAATATCCATGGAGCCTGTCATAATACTTTGTGCGGCAAAGCCGATACTCATTAACCCAGATGCACACTGACGGTCTAGAGTCATACCTGGTACACTGTTAGGTAAACCAGCGGCAGTGGCAGTTAAGCGACCTAAATTATAGCTTTGAGTTCCTTGCTGTGCAGCACAGCCGATGATAACGTCATCAACTTCAGCACCATCAATACCGGCTTTTTTGACAGCTTGCTCGACGGCATGTCCTGATAATGCTGGGGCTTCAGTATCGTTGAAAGCGCCGCGAAAGGCTTTACCCATAGGGGTTCTTGCGGTAGATACAATGACTGCTTCGCGCATAATAATTCCTTAATGTGTGTTTGGGATGTAATACATCATTTTTTAAAAAAAAGGTGCCTAAACAGCACCTATTTTATTTTATGACTTGGATTGAAAGGTTACTTACACAAATGCATCCGCATTAGGTAGTCCTAGCATAACAGCACCATGGCTACGAGCATAGGTGTCGGTGTTGTTGGCAATATGTCCACGCGCTACATGTAGATCGCGGAAGGTGCGTTCAATCGGGTTTGACTTATATGCACCATTCGCTGCACAGGCTCGCATGATCTCATTGACAGCTTCAGCGCACAGTTTAGGTACTTGAGCTGCTTGAGCTCGTTGCATTAAACGCTCTTCAACTGGCATTTTCTCGCCACTCTTTGCAACATCAACAATACGTTGAAAATTACGTAACAATACAAGTTTAAGCTGGTCTGTTAGCATCATAGCTTCGCTGACAACCAGTTGAGAATTAACGTCTTCTGCTGTTTTAGAGCCGTGTTTGCCAACAAATGTTGCAGCACGGTTTCTAAAATTCTGTATCGCACCATCGGTAGCACCAATACATCCAGTGGATACCGCACGTTGGAATACTTGTGTAAACGGAATCTTATACAACCAACCTGGATTGGTTTCGCGTCCCAGACAACCTTCATCACTATGGTCGTTAGTACGGTGTGTACGATGCTCTGGCACAAACGCGTCAGTCACATGAATATCATGACTTGCAGTAGCACGAAGGCCGAGTACATCGAAATTTTCTACGATTTCAAAATCAGAACGAGGTAGTAAGAAAGTACAGTGCTCGAGTTCGCCTGACCCGTCTTTTTTAGGTAACAGACCACCTAACAAGATCCATTTACAATACTTAGAGCCACTGCTCCAACTCCAATGTCCGCTAAATTTATACCCGCCCTCTACTGGTTCAGCTTTGCCTGTTGGCATATAAGTTGATGCAGTAAGTGTTGTAGGGTCTTCGCCCCATACATCTTGCTGAGCTTGTTCAGGGAAAAGTGGAATTTGCCAATTATGCACGCCAACGACACCATATACCCAAGCTGTCGCCATACAGCCTTTTGCAATTTCCATTTGTACGGAGTAAAAGACACGAGGGTCCATTTCATATCCACCCCAGCGCTTTGGTTGCAATACTTTAAAGAAACCAGCTTCTTGCATATCTGCAATTGTCTCTGGTGGAATAATGCCTGCATCTTCAGCAGCTCTGGCACGTTCAGCTAAACGCGGTGCTAGGTCTTTGGCACGCTGAATAACGGCAACAGCTTCTGGTGTTAAATAATCATCTTTTACGGTTAGCATAGAAAATTTCTCCGATTCGATAGGCTTGCTCAAAACAAGCTGTTCATCACAAGGACAATACCTTGGTCTTGTTGAATATTCCCATCGAATGCAATAGTGAACATCGTCCAATCAGACTAAAATTTATTTAGTTTTGGTCAGCGTGTTTTAATGTTTACATTAGCTATGTTTCATTGATTCTATGGGCCAGCAAACGTGATGGAATAGACGCATTAAGGCAGTTTATATTAGTACCTATGCAAGTATAGAACGGATTAATAAATTCATTTGTCATGAGCAATAAATAACCAATGTTTTAGTAAAATAATTGGTACATATTGGAAGGATGGAAGGATGGAAGGATGGAAGGATGGAAGGATATACACTAGATTAATTCCTTAGGATTTTTATGACCTGTTAATAGGTCTCCAAATTCCTAAGGAAAAAAATACCGATGTATTAGTCGCTTTAGAGGACACTGAATCGCCACTAAACATCATGTCAAAAAATCAATGATAATGTTTAGTATGATATTGATGGAGTATATTTGGAAAAATAAACTGATATATGAAGTAAAAACGGTGCTCGCTACTGTGGCTCGGTCGGTAAGACTTGAATCTTGATAATACTAGTTTAAGGTGCTAAATTAAGGACATTAATTAATTTAAATGTAAATAATGATACCAAATTAGGACTTTATATTGAAAGACATAACAGCGACTGCATTAGCAGAAGAGATCGGCGATAGGTTGAAGCAAGCTCGACTAAATCTAGACCTAACACAATCTGAAGTTGCAGAGCTTGCTGGCATTGCCCGCAAAACGGTTTTGAATGCGGAAAAAGGGAAAATGCAGCTCGATACCATGATTGCGATATTAATGGCATTAGACCTCACGCAGCAGATTGATCTATTTATTCCTAAACAAGAAATTTCTCCTATACAGCTGGCCAAACTGCAAGGAAAAAAAAGACAGAGAGCCTCTGGCAAGCGCAGTAACAAACATGAGGAAACACCAGAATGGTAATGGAAGTGATAACAATAACTTACCAAAACGATGTTATTGGCGCAGTTAGTTTTGACACTGAAAAGGGACTAGCGTCATTTGAATATGCTCAAGATTTTGTAAAAAATGGTGTCGAGCTGTCCCCGATCAAAATGCCATTATCAAATCGTATTTATAGTTTTCCCGAGCTGGATTTCAATACCTTTAAAGGATTACCAGGTTTAATTGCTGACTCCTTACCTGATGATTTTGGTAACGCAGTTCTCAACGCATGGGTTGCAGGTCAGGGGCGTTCACCGAATGACATTACACCGTTGCAACGCCTTCAATATACAGGTAAGCGGGGCATGGGAGCTCTAGAGTATGCACCAGCTACAAAATTACGTAGCTTAAATGCTTCACAACAAGTAGAAATCCAATCGCTTGTTAAAATTGCACAAGAAATCTTAGATTTACGAGGTAATTTTGAAGTAGAGCTCAAACAAAATGGTCGAGACGATAGAGAAGCAATGATGTCTTTATTATCTGTTGGCATGAGTGCGGGAGGAGCAAGGCCGAAAGCAGTATTAGCATTTAATGAAGATTTTACCCAAGTCCGCTCCGGCCAAACCAAAGCGCCAAGTGGTTTTACTCATTATTTGATGAAATTTGATGGGGTAAGTGAGCATAACAAAAATCAAGAAACCTTTGGTGACCCATTAGGTTATGGAGCAATGGAGTTTGTTTATCATTTAATGGCGAACAAATGCGGTGTCGATATGATGCCATGCCGCTTACTCCATGAAGGCAATCGACGACACTTTATTACACAGCGCTTTGATCGAATTAACAACAGCAAGGTACACGTTCAAACGCTAAACGGGCTTGCCCACGTTGATTATAAAAAGCCGGGGGCATTTTCTTATGCAGAGTTATTTGGCATTGCCAGACAGTTGAAGCTTTCTGCTGTTGAAGCTGAGCAACTATTCAAACGCATGACGTTCAATATCATAGCTCGAAATCATGACGACCATTCAAAAAACTTTGCATTTATTCTGAGAAAAGATAAATGGTCTCTCGCACCAGCTTACGATTTAGCTTATAGCTATAAACCAGGAAGTAAATGGGTAAACAGCCATTGGATGAGCTTGAATGGTAAAAGAGATAATTTTACACGAAGTGATTTTTATAGCTTAGAGAAACTGAGTCCTATTTTTAACAAGAAAAAGATCGACGATATTATTGATACAACAATTGAACACGTATCAACTTGGCGTCAACTTGCTGAAGAGTGGGATGTACCGACAACACTGATAGATGAAATACAAGAAAACTTGCGTCTGGATATTTAGTTCACATACTTATTTATAAGGGGATAAGATGGTGGTCGCTACTGTGGCTCGGTCGGAAAGACTTGAACCAGTGTGTGTCGTATTAATAGTGGATGATGAAACAAGAAATGGTGGTCGCTACTGGGCTTGAACCAGTGACCCTCGCCTTGTAAGGGCGATGCTCTCCCAACTGAGCTAAGCGACCGTATATCTTAATGTTACTTGGTGTAACTTGCTTATCTGTGTAAGCAATGGAGCGGTATTATAGGGAACTTTAAGTGAGAGTCAACCCATAAAAAAATATTATTCAAATTAAGTAACTTTTGCGGTTCGATTTACTAATAGAGTTAAGTAATTGCATGATTTCACCAATTTCAATCGGTTTTGCAACCACCGCATTAAATCCTAAACGTAAATATGCTGCTCGTTCATTCTCTAAGACGTTACCGGTCACAGCAATGATAATCAATTCTGGAAACTGTTTGCGTAATTGTTGAAATAACTCAACACCATCCATTTCAGGCATTTGAATATCAGTTAACACCACATCAAAATCAGTTGATTGCACTTTGTCTAATGCATCTTTGCCTGAGGTTGTAATACATAATGAAAGAACACGATCTTTAAGTAAAATATTCATTAATTTGCTAGTTAACAAACAATCATCCACCATCAACACCGATAAGGGTAAGTAGTCAACGGGCTCTGCTTGTGTGTTTATGTTATCGAAGTCGGCTTGCCAGAGGACTGGTAATTGCAAGGACAGCTTGGTTCCTTTACCTAATTCAGAGTCCAACGATAGATGACCGTCTAACAGGGACACTAGTTTATTACATAATGACATGCCTAAACCTGTACCTGGATACTTTTTATTAATCCCATTATTGGCTTGTTTAAATGGCACAAATAATTCATCCAACGTAGATTGTGCCATACCGATGCCTGTGTCGGTGATTTCTATAAATAAGCTATCCTTTGTATGAAACAGCACGACGTTGATAGCACCTTGCTCAGTAAATTTGAGCGCATTGGATAAAATATTATGTAATATTTGCATCAGTATTTTTTCATCGGAATACACAAAATTGGGTAGCTCGTCTATTCCATGGACCTCAAACTTCAACGATTTATTGAGGGCATGATGTTGATGTATTTGTAACGCTTGGAGTAAATGTTCTTTGTCGACCCAGTTAAGGTCGACTTGTAATGCACCGACAGATGATTTTTGATACTCAAGAATGGTGTTGATGATACTTTTAAGGTGTTGAGTGGCACGTTGACCTGCACTAATAATATTAGTTGATTGTGACACTGCAGTGTCATTTAACGCTTCAAACGCTAAATGTATTGCATTCAAGGGAGTTCTTAATTCGTGAGAGATATTAGCCATTAATTTATCTTTGTCTTGATTGGTTTTCTCAGCAAGCTGGGTTCGTTCTCTAAGCAATCTGCGGTTTTTTATTCCCACCAGAATATACAAAATGAGGAGTAAGATAGACGTCACTAAGCTCAATTGAATAATTAATTGAACTTCTTCATAAGAGTAATTATGTCGCCCAATTATTTTATAATCATCGGCAAATAAACCTGGATTAAGATTATATTTGTTGAGTGCTTTCGCATGGTACAAGGGGAACGTCACATTTTGATCGACCGCTGTTAGTGTTTCATGATTAATGATTTTTTTGATTAAAGACGCTAATTTTATTGGCGATACCACCAAACCGCCCACGCTTTGATGCTCAAGCAAATCAAATTCATTAGCAAACATAAATAAAATAGGGATATTTTGTTGTTGTAACCACAGTAAAGTTTGTAATTCGTCTTGTGTTTCAGGTGGATGAGTTAGCAGTGCAACAGTATCGGGTATTATCTCTTTTGGTATACTATTGCTAGCTGAAGAGATGTTATATTCCAGATCAACAATATCAATCATAGCGGGATTTTTATTACTCGCTTCGTAAACAAAATCAATCAGATACTGCGAAAAAGCGCTGTAGTTACGCACGACCAATAATTGTGATTTGTTGGGCAATAACGTTAATATATGGTCTATTACATCTTTAATATTTAAGTCTGACGGGATTAGCGTACCGGTTTTGGGTTGCCACAAAATATGAGTGAAAATGCGTTCTGCTGATGCAAAAAACTCAGGTGTATTGTCTAAATATAAACCAGCCGCAGAACCTTGGCTAATAATGCGGGTAATGGGGGTGTTTTCATCAATGCCGGATGAGAGCAATATTGATTTATAAAATAGATTTGCCGACTCGATTTTGTCTTCTTGGGATAATGATGCGTAAATAGCATCAATATAGGCAATATGAACCGGAGTATTAAATTTTTGCTCCTGCAGATCCTGAGTAATGGCATGGGTGAAAGTTAAAGTGCCCGAACGTTCTAAAATTAAAAGAGTTTCAGATTTTGTATTAAATGAAAGCAGTGAAGTTATCAGTAAAATAAAAATTAAAAAAACATTACATCTCATCATAAATTCACTTAATGTCAATTTATAGAGATTAACCTTATTCTGACAGTTTGTAAAAACTTATGAAATATATGTTTATTTTTGCGCAAATTTACGCGTCCAAATTGCCCCTGCCATCGCTAATAACATCCCTGGAATAGCCCATAAGGGGACAGTTTCACCCGCCACCGGCCAAGCAATAATTGCCGCCACTGCGGGCACCAAAAACATAATAGCGGTAGCTTGGGACATAGAGCCACTGCGTACCATAGAAAACATTAGCATGATCCCAATAACCGTATTGACGACAATTAAATGTCCAACGGAAAAGAAGAAAGCTGGGGTCGCCTCAAAATACAGTCCTTCAGTAAACAGCGCCACAGGCACACTGACCACTGCCGCAAAGATATACTGCACCCATGTCGCAACCAAAGGATGTAAGGGCAGGGTGCGACGCTTTTCGATTACCTGTCCTATGGACATGCCGACAACCGCAACAAAACCTAATACTGCACCTAACACATATCCCGTATCACCTTGCATATCGACACCAATCACCCACGCCGCGCCGGCTAAGCCCATCATCAAACCTAACCAGATTTTCCACGATGGCATTTGTTTGGCAATTAATGCGCCGGTTAATATGATTAATACCGGTTGTGATGCGGCAAATAACGCCATGATGTTAGCACTGGCACCCAGTTTCATCCCTACATACATAGTGCCAAAATGCCCTAGATGCAAAAATACCCCAGTACCAATCAGACTCTTGGCATGTGACCAAGTAGGCAAGTTTAAGCGCAGGATGAAGACTAAAGGCGTGACTACTAATGCGGCTCCCAAGAATCGGTAGGCAAGCAGATTAAAGGGCAGGGTAAACTCCAATGCCAGTTTAGCCATCGAGTAACCAGAGCTCCACACGAGTAAAAACAACCAAGGAATTAAATATTGAAAACGTTGTGGCATGAATGGCTACGTATTATGAAATAGAATTAGCAAGGGGTTTAATTTACCTATAAGGCGCGGTGAAGGCATCCTAGCCTTTAGTCTTATAAAAGGCCGAGGATGTTATGATTATTGAATTTCGAACATCACTTCATTGCGTCGATTGAACCACAGTGTCCAGGGAGCGTCATAGCCCATGATGACAGGCGCAGCAATAATTTGATAATTGGTTGTATTTAATGCACTACGCAGTTGTTCGGTTTTGTTAGCGACTTTACTATCGCCACGTAAACCTGAAAAGCGAATAACGGCCATTTTCTTAGCCGGTACAGGCGTTAAAAACACACCTGGTCCGGTTGGTTTTGGTGCAGTGGCTGCATCATACATTGCCGGCAAGAAAAAACTCATGAGCTGTTGACCATCTTGCTGTTGCATTTCAACCGGTGTCGTCATGGCTATTGCGGTAGATGTTTGTTTGGACATCTCTACAGGTGCAGTCATTGCAATCTGAGTCTTGACTGTATTTGCGCCAGAGATGTATTTGAATAATTGACGAAAAGCGTTATTTTCTCCGCTAGCAAGCGCTGAGACTTTTACCGTTGCAGGGTATTGACGGATCTCGATATCATCACTGAGTTGCTCAATAACACGATAGGCAAGAGTTTCAGTACCTTTGTACATAGGCGGTGCAGAGTTATCTACTTCAGACTCAGACGCGATACTCATAGTGTGAATACAACCTAACATTATAAAAAAAGAAACAAGAAAACTACGCATAATTAATATCCAATAAGTTGGTTTTAATGAATAGTTATACGCAGTGGCAGCACAATCGGATTGCTTTTAAAAATTAACTTTTTGAGGATAAATATCATTGGCCAAGGTAGTAAAAGAAAACAGCAATAGTGTCAGAGCGAGTAAGCGTTGCATAATAAATCCATGTATTGAGAGTGATTGAGTAGATATAGACCTTATGTTGAGGAAGAAACTTTCATACATGAATATATTTCTGGTACTTTCTACAATTGTTAAACCTTACGTGCTAAAAAAATAGTATGCTTGCTGCCTTTACCTTTGCGAGATCGTGCAATTTGTGTACGCACCTCATACCCCGCTTTTTTGAGACGGACAGTAAACAAGTAATCCGGCCCAGCAGACCAAATCGCTAACATGCCGCCGGGGCGAAGTACTTGGTATATATCCTTTAATCCGGCTTCTGAGTAGATCCAATTGTTATCTGAATGCGTTAGCCCTTCAGGCCCATTATCGACATCCAATAAAATCGCATTATAAGTGGGGGTTTGCGTGTTCAAAAGTAGTTTTACATCGCCAATTTGTACTTTGGTGCGAGGATCTTGTAATGGATTGTTCGCACATTTTCCGAGTGGTCCTTGATTCCATTGATGCACTTCAGGAATAAGTTCTGCAACCGTGACAGTTGAACTTGGTGTCACTGCTTTGAGCGCTGCTGCTAGCGTATAACCCATACCCAAACCACCAACTAAAACATGTGCATTAGGTGTGGATTTGAGATAAGCACAGCCTAATTGAGCCAGTTCTTGTTCAGAATTATACACTCGACTATTCATCAGTTCACCGCGAATACCGGATAATCGGATCGAAAACTCTTCGCCGCGTCGTGAAAAATTTAACTCACCACCATTGTTTGGAATTTGTGCTGTGCCGAGTTTAACCCATGGTGTCATAGTGCATCCTAAAGTAAGTATTATTGTATCTGCGACACATATGATGGTAAATCTTCAAATACCGGTAACGGAATAGGCTTACCATCATCATTGACTGCAACGAACTTAAATTTAGCTTCGGTGACTTTTTCACGAAGACCAATGCGATCACGTCTAACCCATGCTTCAATATGCACATTAATGGAAGTTTTGCCGACACTATCAACTTCGGTATATATACCCAAGATATCACCCACCTTAACCGGTCGAATGAAACTCATTTTATCAACGGATACAGTGACAACTCGACTCTGCGCGCGCTGACCTGCGCAGATACCAGCCGCAATATCCATTTGCGATAACACCCATCCACCAAAAATATCGCCTGAGGGATTGGTATCGCCCGGCATTGCTATCGTTCGAGTCGTAATGCGTCCGCGAGTAGTTTGTGACATGAGTCCTGCCTATGTTGAAATATTTCAAGATTGCGTCTTATTTTAGAGCATAGTATCTAAAGTTAAGAGTGAAGTAAAAATTACTACAGAGCACAAGGTTCGTTGTTTCAACGTGACTTTTACTAGCGATTGATAATACGGGTATAAATTACTGAGTTAGGGAAATGTATTTGATTTATAAGGGGATAAGATGGTGGTCGCTACTGCGGCTCGGTCGGAAAGACTTGAACCAGTGTGTGTCGTATTAATAGTGGATGATGTGTGAGTAAGATGGTGGTCGCTACTGGGCTTGAACCAGTGACCCTCGCCTTGTAAGGGCGATGCTCTCCCAACTGAGCTAAGCGACCGTATCTTTAAAAACCTTGCTGCTGAAGAGCAAGTGAGGCGTATTATAGGGATCAAAGAGCGGGTGTCAATAATTTCTTTTAAATGTGTATATTTTAATCCAATTGCTTTAGTTTTAATCATACAGACCTAAAGTAGCTTAATATCTTTGTTTAATTCGCTTTGTATTCTGTTAAAATGCGCCCCATCAAACTTTGTCATTAGGAAGCACCATGTCTGTAGTTACTCGATTTGCACCTAGCCCTACCGGCTATCTCCATGTGGGCGGCGCGCGCACAGCATTATATTCTTGGTTATTTGCCAAAAGCCAAGGCGGTCAATTCGTATTGCGAATTGAAGATACCGATATTGAACGCTCAACAGATGATGCCAAACAAGCGATTTTGGATGGCATGACATGGTTAGGTTTAACCCATGATGTTGGCCCAATCTATCAAACAGACCGGTTTGATCGTTACAAAGCGTTAGTGCAACAACTTTTAGACGAAGGTAAGGCTTATAAATGCTTCATGAGTGTTGCAGAGCTAGATAGTATTCGAGAAGCTCAAGAAGCGGCAGGCGAAAAACCACGTTATCCAGGTACATGGCGAGATCGGACTGATCATCCTGTTGCTGCACCTTATGTCGTGCGTTTTAAAAACCCGCTAGAGGGTGAGGTGGTGATCAATGATCATATCCGCGGTGATATTACTATTAGTAATACTGAGCTGGATGATTTGATTATTATGCGTACTGATGGTGCGCCCACATACAATTTCTGTGTTGTAGTCGATGATTGGGATATGGGTATTACGCATGTGGTCCGTGGTGAAGATCATATCAACAATACCCCACGTCAGATCAATATACTGCATGCACTCGGTGCTCCTATCCCTGAATATGCGCATGTTTCTATGATCCTTGGTGATGATGGTAAAAAACTCTCTAAACGTCATGGCGCTGTCAGCGTCATGCAATATCGCGATGAAGGTTATTTACCGCAAGCATTACTTAATTACCTGGTCCGCTTGGGTTGGTCACATGGTGATCAAGAAGTATTTAGTGTCGATGAGATGATTGAGCATTTTTCATTGAGTAATATCAGTAAATCTGCGTCTGCCTTTAATACCGAAAAACTCGTCTGGTTGAATCAACATTATATGAAAACGTTGCCGGTACAAGAAGTGACAGATCCATTAGCATGGCATTTTGCGCAAATGCAGATTAATACCGACCAAGGACCGGCATTAGCCGATATTGTTTCGATACAAGCTGATCGAGTCAAAACATTAAAAGAAATGGCAGAAATCAGTACGTATTTTTATCAAGATTTTGCTGAATTTGATGCTAATGCGGCCAAAAAACATTTACGCCCAGTTGCTAAAGAAGCCCTGTTGTTAGTAAAAGATAATTTATTAGCACTCAATGAGTGGTCATCAGATGCAATTCAAGCAGCAATTAATGCTACAGCCGAAACATTAGCAGTGGGTATGGGCAAAGTAGGGATGCCATTGCGTGTTGCTGCGACCGGTTCTGGTAATTCACCGTCCTTGGATGTCACCTTAGTATTGCTTGAACAGCACGTTATAGGTGAAAGAATCGACAAAGCGCTTGAATTTATAGCAAACAGAGAGAATTCTTAAATAAAGCGTTGACATCAAACGGCTCTCTGCCTAAAATGCGCTCGCTGTCACGGAACTGTAGCACTAAATATGGTACTCCAGTTTACATGATGGGGCCATAGCTCAGCTGGGAGAGCGCTTGCGTGGCACGCAAGAGGTCGGCGGTTCGATCCCGCCTGGCTCCACCAAATCATGCCGGTAGCATCGCAAGCATTCGTGTTTGCCCTAGGTTGGATTAAATTAGTATCTATATAGATACCTTGATAATCTAACAGGAATGTAAAAGTTTCTGTCCCCTTCGTCTAGAGGCCTAGGACACCGCCCTTTCACGGCGGTAACAGGGGTTCGAATCCCCTAGGGGACGCCATTTCGAAAAAACCAGCCATTCGGCTGGTTTTTTTGTTTCTGGCTTAAAACTTTGTGGACAGACACTGCAATTAAATCTGTAAGCAAATAGATGCAAAGCCATCTTAAGAAAGCTTCAGTGGACAGACACTCTTCTTTCCCTCTTTAAACCATCTACCTAGACATACACCGATCATTTTTATCGGAATTTGCAATTCTTACAAAAGAGGCGTCAACACCTTCGCGCAAGTACTTTTCAGAGGTTCAATGCGTAAAGAACTCATGTCACAACCCTTTAAGAAACTTTTGTGTGATAGATACGTGAGCTTGTTGAACTGTTATGATCTAAAAAATACAAAAGAGGTGTTATATGCAGAATTATCCAATTGGAACTCCTGGTGAGCCGTGGGGCGAAAAAGAAAAAGCCCAATGGAAAGCACAGCAGACTGTGAAAAGAAGTTATCAGGAAGAAGTACTTAATAAACTCTTCAACATTATCCCTGAAGGCTTTGAGTTAAAGCAGTATGGCGCACTTCCTTATGATACAGCGCGTTACCCACTATATGTTGTCATTCCCAAGAGTTTTGACGCTGAAAAGCCGTCTGCACTCGTTACAGGCGGTGTTCACGGCTATGAAACCAGTGGTGTGCAAGGAGCGCTTCAATTTATTGAAACAAAGTTGGCTCAGTACGCGGAGCAAGTAAATATAGTTGTGGTGCCATGTGTAAGTCCCTGGGGATACGAGTCGATAAATCGATGGAACCCAATGGCATTAGATCCGAATCGCTCGTTTTACAGCGATTCTCCTGCACCTGAGTCTGCTCAGCTTATGCAATTAGTATCTGACTTAGCGTTATCTCTTACGCTTCATATTGATTTGCATGAAACGACAGACACGGACAATAGTGAGTTTAGACCAGCACTGGCTGCGCGGGATGGGGTGATCCATGATAACTGGAACATTCCAGATGGTTTCTATACGGTTGCTAATACTCCAAGCCCCCAAATAGAGTTTCAAAAAGCAGTTATTGAGGCTGTGAAAAAAGTAACGCATATCGCACCGGCCGATGAAAACGGAAAGATTATAGGTGCAGATGTGGTGAGTGAAGGTGTAATTTGCTATGACAAGAAGTCGTTGTACCTTTGTGGAGGTATGACAGATGCTAAGTACGTCACAACCACAGAAGTCTATCCCGATAGCGATAATGCGACACCCGAGAATTGCAATGATGCTCAGGTGGCCGCAATTTGCGCTGCACTCGATTATTTAAATTAGACGCTTGAACGTTTAGACGTCTAGATGTATATTTGAGCCTCTTTTTTAGGAGGCTCTTTGTGTTTACTTATTCTGCGGTTATTTACGACGGTAAAAAGCAAAATTTAGTGAGGTATGACTGTGGGACAGACACTGAGTTTTCCTCATATCTTGAATCGCGCTTTGGTTGTCATGTTTGTTTGTGGTCCAATAAAGAGCTATCAGAAACTACAATGGCAGCTATCGCAGCTTCGCGAGTACAGAGTAAAAAAGACGGTCTGGATAAAACAGAAGCTTTATGAACTTAATTTCCCCCTGTGTAGCCTTGTGCAAATTAACCGAAGAAGACATTTGCATTGGGTGTAAACGTACGATTGAAGAAATCATTAATTGGCGGACATACACCGATAATCAAAAGAAGGCCGTATTCACTCGCCTTGAAAATTTAGAAAAGGAAGCCGCTACCCAGTTACAGCCTCGTAAATAGGCTAAGTGCGGATTTCTATCAAAATTTCTCTACAAACGGACAGACACACAAGTTTTTCTATTCGTATAGAATTAGAAGCCTGCATCACTCCCACATGAATTAAAGTGTCTAGCGGACAGACACTTACTAAATTTAAATAGCTGCAATTTAAAACCACCTTAAATGCACCTTAAATAGACAGTCACAGAAGTTGAAAAACTAAGCATCAAAGCCTGGCTGATATAAGTGCTTTTTGCTAAACTCCCGCGCCAATTTTATGTTCTATTAATCTGAGACGTTTGCAATGAAAGTAATGCTTGCCCCTATGGAGGGCGTTGTCGACCACTTAATGAGAGATATGCTCACTCGCGTGGGTGGTTTCGATCAGTGCGTTACTGAATTTGTAAGAGTTGTCGATCAAAAATTACCAAAGAAAACGTTTTATAGACTTTGCCCTGAGCTTCATAATGATGGCAAAACTCCGGCAGGTGTGCCTGTCCGAGTTCAATTATTAGGACAACATCCACAGTGGCTTGCAGAGAATGCACAAACAGCAATAGAACTGGGCTCTCCTGGTGTCGACCTTAATTTTGGTTGCCCTGCCAAAACAGTTAATAAAAGTAAGGGCGGGGCGGTTTTGTTGAAAGAAACCCAAACCCTTTATGACATTGTGAAAGCTGTAAGGGATGCTGTTCCTGCAGAAATCCCAGTTTCAGCCAAAATCAGACTAGGTTTTGAAGACAAATCTTTAGCTATCGAGAATGCTATAGCTATCACTGAAGCGGGCGCTTCTGAGCTCGTTGTTCATGCGCGGACCAAAACGGAGGGATATAAACCACCGGCTTATTGGGACTGGATAGCGAAGATCAAGCAACACACCGATATTCCACTTGTTGCAAATGGTGAAATTTGGAACGCTGAAGACGCTAAGCGATGTCAGAGCCAATCAGAGTGTACCAACCTTATGATTGGACGAGGTGCATTGGCAATGCCTAATTTGGCGCTGAGTATTAAAGAGGGTATAGCACCTATGCCATGGTCTGAACTGGCTGCTTTGCTGATTCAGTACTCTGGCTACGAAATTTTTGGTGATAAGGGCAAATATTACCCCAACCGAATTAAGCAATGGTGCGGCTATCTGAAAAGACAATACCCTGAAGCTGAAGTTCTGTTCAACGACATAAGGCGCCTAACGAAATCTCAGGACATTGTTGATGTGCTTGCACGCCAAGCCGATATTTAGCCAAGTACTTTTGCAATGGCGTTAGAGGTTCACGACAGATACCTTTGGGCATTTGCAACGTTTGGACGACATGCTCTTTGGCAGCATTTGGCGAAATTCTCCATCATCTCGGGGCAACCGACAGGCCCAGTAAAAAGTGTTTCAAAATTACTAGTTACTAGCTGCCAGTTCTCTTTTGTCATTCCAAGCTTACTTAGCAAGCGGTTAGGAAGCTTTGGGACTTTGCAGGTATCGTTATTACTCTCTGCATTCATCGTATCAGTGATAAGCTGCAAATAATCGGTAAATGCGAAGGGCAACGGCACGGTGTTATTGTGGTGACTATCGTTAAAAGGCATCAAAAACTTAGGCGTTTTGTTCGAGCGTTTGGCATTCAAGCGATATTGGATACTAGTATGGTGAGAGTT
>CAKZLI010000056.1 GCA_937125395.1 uncultured Glaciecola sp. | reverse complement strand
ATTTGCTCTATTTGTTGGCCGATTTCCTGAATCACATCAAGCTCTGGTCCGGCGACTTTAATACCCACAGGCGTTTTAATACCTGTTGCCAACATATCAATACGAGTTTTGATTGGCATAACCCAAGCATTCGTCAAGCCCGGAAACTTAACCAACTTATCAAACTCAGCTTTTAAAGATTCTGTTGTAACTCCCTCACGCCACTCTTCTTGAGGCTTCAACTGAATGAAGGTCTCAATCATAGTTAGAGGCGCGGGATCAGTTGCAGTTTCAGCTCTTCCTACTTTACCAAATACTGTTTCAACTTCTGGCACTGTTTTAATTAGCTTGTCTGTCTGCTGTAGAATTTCTCTTGCCTTACCAATAGAGATCCCCGGATATGTAGTCGGCATGTACATTAAATCTCCTTCATCTAGAGGAGGAATAAACTCGCTACCAATCTTATCAACAGGCCAAAAACCGACGATAGTCACTAATATTGCTGCTACAATTGTCGATTTTGGAAACTTCATTACTTGCTTTAAAACAGGCATGTAAATAGCAATTAGCAATCGGTTTAACGGATTTTTCTTTTCTGAAACAATTTTGCCTCGAATAAAGTACCCCATTAATACAGGCACCAATGTTATCGCTAAGCCTGCTGATGCAGCCATTGCATATGTTTTTGTGTAAGCAAGAGGAGAGAACATTCTTCCTTCTTGCGCTTCCAAAATAAATACAGGCAAGAATGAGACTGTAATGATGAGCAAACTAAAGAATAATGCAGGACCGACTTCACTTGCCGCCTTTGAGACTATTTGCCAACGATTTTCATCTGTTAGCGGTGTCTTTTCCATATGTTTATGCATATTTTCAATCATCACTATTGCGCCATCTGTCATCGCACCAATTGCAATAGCGATACCACCTAATGACATAATATTCGCATTGATACCTTGCATATGCATGATGATAAATGAAGCTAAGATGCCAATAGGTAGAGTGACAACTGCAACAATCGAAGATCGCAAATGAAACAGAAATGCAACACATACAATCGCGACGACAGCAAGCTCTTCGAGCAATTTACTCCATAGGTTTTCTACCGCCTCTCCTATTAAGCCAGAGCGATCATAAACCGTAACTATTTCAACTCCTTCGGGTAAACCTTTTTTTAACTCTTCTAATTTGGCTTTTACTCCATCAATGGTTTTTTGTGCGTTTTCACCAAAGCGCATAACAACCACACCACCAACAACTTCTCCTTCACCATTAAGTTCCGCGATGCCCCGTCTCATTTGTGGACCTAAGTTAACTTCTGCCACATCGCCAATAGTAAGCGGCGTTCCTTGTTCGTTCACACCGAGAGGGATCAACTCTATATCTGAAATACTTTTGATATAGCCAGTAGCGGTAACCATGTACTCTGCTTCAGCCATTTCAACAACAGAGGCACCTGTTTCTTGGTTACCACGCTTAAGGGCCATTTGAATGTGACTAAGTGGTATACCGTAGGCTCTTAACTTATCGGGATCGACTTGTATTTGATATTGTTTAACCATTCCACCAACGGCAGCAACCTCTGACACTCCGGGGACAGTTTGCAATTCATATTTTAAGAACCAATCTTGAATACTACGCAATTGGCTAATATCCAAGTTGCCCGTTTTATCTACAAGAGAATATAGGTAAACCCAGCCAACACCTGTCGCATCTGGCCCTAGTTGTGGACGCGCACTAGCGGGTAGTGAAGGGGCTACTTGACTTAAATATTCAAGTACTCTGCTCCTTGCCCAATATAAGTCAGTGTCTTCGTCAAAGATGACGTAAACAAATGAGTCACCAAAAAATGAATAGCCACGAACAGTAACAGCGCCGGGAACAGACAACATTGCAGTTGTCAGTGGATAAGTAACCTGATCTTGAACAACTTGCGGTGCCTGACCGGGGTAATTCGTTTTAATTATTACTTGAACGTCAGATAAATCTGGTAGTGCATCAACAGGCGTATTCTTTATTGAAAATAGCCCACCACCAATCAAAATTAAGGTAGCTAAGATAACAAAGAAGCGATTGCCAATTGACCATCTAATAATTGATTCAATCATTATTTTTCTCCCAACTTAATGATTCGAGTGATCAACGACCGGCTTATTTTCCTTGCCGTGTTGTTCATCTGATTCAAGAGAAATGTCAGTGATAACTAAGTCATCCCTAACCTCAAAAGTGAAAGTGACATTATCACCAACATTGAAATCAACTATTTCTATATTGTCCGCGACGATAAAATCCATCGTCGCAGCAGGTCTATCCCACTTCTCTATTGGGCCTCGGCTAATATTTAGAATCCGTGTATCAATATCAATCGCATTAATTAAACCTGATACTGTTGCTGATGATACTTCTTCACTCATATCAGCAGGCTCACTCATGATATGAATTCCAGTAACTTCATATCCACCCTCTTCGGTTTTGCTCACTTCAAAGTGCAAAGATTGACCTGACTTTAATGAGTCAATATCGACTTTTTCAGCCACAGTAAAATCCATAACCATTTCAGGCCAATCCCAAGCTTCAGCAGGGCCATGTGAAATATTAACCATGCGGTGCCCTGCCATAACACTATTAACATCCCCTTGCATCCAAACAGAGTTAGGCACTTCATCATGAGTCATTCGTTTAAAGTCAGAGCTTTTACTTGATTCAGAATCAATCAAGAATTGGGCAGATGTCACCACAACGTCATCTTCATTTAAGCCGTCTAATATTTCGATGCTGTCGATATCAACCCGGCCAATAGTCACTTCAATAGATTTAAATTGCCCATCACCTAACGCAAGTACTACTCTGTCCTGTTTACCTGTTCTAATAACGGCTTCTTTAGGCACGAGGATGGTGCTATCAGCTTGATTAGCGTGAATAGAGACTTGTGCAAACATATTTGGTTTTAATTGATAGTCTGTGTTATCAAATTTCAATCTCACTCGGAGTGTGCGTGTTTTACTGTTCAATGTTGGATAAACATAATCAACGACACCAGCCCAGTCCTCACCGGGTAAATAATCCAGTGTCATTGATACAGGAAGTCCTTTTTTAATTAAGGCTGCGTCACGTTCAAACACTTCTGCTTCAACCCAAACTTGATCTAGCTGGCCAATGCTTAATAAGGTGTTTCCCGGCTTTACATAAAAACCTTCTCTAACCTTCAAACCATCGACAACACCTGCTTGTGGTGAATAAAAGGTAATTGTTTGCTGAACCTTTCGTGTTTGCTCTAATTCTTTAATAAAGTCTGCTGAAAGCTGTAACGCTTTTAGGCGATCTTTGGCTGCTGAAATTAAAGAACTATTGTTGCGCTTTAACGCTATTAACAGCTCTTCCTGAGCATTAACTAACTGAGGAGAATATAGTGTATAAAGAGGCTGACCTTTCTCTACAGGGTTACCTGCTGCTTTGATGTAAAGTTTATCAATCCAGCCATCAACCCGTGGGTGGATATGAATTAGCTTATCTTCATCATATTGAACGTAACCTACCGTTGAGATTTCAGTATGCATATTTTTCAGTTCAACAGGTGCAGTGCGAACCCCAAGGTTATTCACTACATGAGGCGCAATTTTTACTGCTCCGGGGCCAAAGTCATCACCAGATGATCCTTCCTCATACACAGGAATTAAATCCATCCCCATAGGCGACTTACCGGGCTTGTCCCGGCGGTAATTAGAATCCATCGGTGCAACCCAATACAGCGGTTGTTTCTCTGCTGATGTAGCTTCATCAGTATCACTGTTTGAGCCTGCACCTTGATATAAGCTCAATGCTCCTGCACCTAGTGCTGCCCCAATAATGACGGCAATAATTGTTTTCGTATTCGTTGACATTATTTTTCCCCAAATTGCTTATTGGATAAGTGCTGATTAGTTTTGTGCGAAGTGTGCAATGGCTTATGTTCAGCATTTGATTTAGATTGAGAATGCGCAAAGAAATAGTTGATGCGAGTAACTGTTTTAAGTGCATCAACATCAATTCTT
Source organism: uncultured Glaciecola sp. (assembly GCA_937125395.1). GTDB lineage: Bacteria > Pseudomonadota > Gammaproteobacteria > Enterobacterales > Alteromonadaceae > Opacimonas. The sequence continues at coordinate 8 of CAKZLI010000056.1, read as the reverse complement.
AAAGCTGA